>CAZQDZ010000056.1:0-21242 GCA_964591455.1 uncultured Saprospiraceae bacterium | reverse complement strand
AAAGTATGAACTATGTCCCTTTATAAGTGTGAACTATGTCCCTTTACCGTACCAAAGAGCATGTAACGGCAGGAAGCTATCGGTCTTGTGCAGTGCAACGGAACAAGAATCGCCTTTGAATCAACTAGATTTTTGGTCACTTTTTATCGATGAAAAAGTGACAGAAAAAAGTGTATAAATTACTCTCAATGCCTTTATGAATAAGGAATCACCTAAAATAGCTAATGGCCCTCCTAACAACTTCGCCTCAATAAGAATCGTGTTGTTATTAACTGCCAAGAGGACAGGAGTCCTTTGACTCAGGTATAATTGTAATAAAGGGCTACTAAATGAAATTATAACCTAACCACCTTCCCACCGCCTATCACCACACCCTGATCTCTGACCTCATACACATAGGTGCCAGAAACCAATGAAGTCAGGTCAAGTATGTTAGCCCCACCTATAAGGCTATGTGTCAGAACCTGAACCCCACTAAGGTCATAGAAGACGACACTGGCCTGTCGTGGTAGATAATCATGGAAGGTCATTCTGAGATAGTCACTAGTCGGATTAGGAAAGACAGAGATGTCATATTCTAGTGTCTCTTCTGTCGTAGAGACCATGCCTAAATTAAGGGTCTGACAAGAGGTGTCTTTAGAAGTTTAGTTTGAATTTCCAGAATATTATCCTTTGATCATTACACCTGTAAATTCTCCACCCAGATTGGCATATGGTCACTATAAGGAATCCATTTCTTGTAAGTACCTATCTTAAATGTAGTAGATGAAATTATAAGTGCTGATGAAGCGAAGCAGTAATCAATATGATAGGGTTTTGTTTTTTTCTTGAGAAGGTATAAGGTGGTTTGTCGTTCTGATCCATGTGGAAGATTTCTAAGTTGATGATAGATGCTATGTATATCATATTTGGATAGAAAAGAAACGACATGTGTGTGAGTGCCTATTTTCCGTTTAGTATCCCACATGGTATTGCTATTGAAATCACCGGCAAGAAGTGTGGGTTGTTTTAGTAGTTTATTGTAATAATTAATGGCGCCCCATATTTGTCCTACATAACTTTTGGAAGGTGTCATTTTGTTAGGCATCGCCCAGATGGCCAGGAGATTAAGTTGGCGATTTTCTATGGTAAGCTGGATAGGTAAGACATATTCAAATTCGGGATTAAATATGTCCAACAGTTTTATCTGTACTTGATTAAATGAAATAACGGCAATCCCTTTATGAGGATTATTTCCGTGCCAGATAATATCATTGTACTTCTTCTTTGCTAAAACTTCTTCTAGTTTTTCTTTGTGCTCACATTCGGAAATGATAGCCAAGTCTATCTTTCGGCTAAGCACAGTATGATATTTTTTTCGGAAGGCCATATTGCAATTCCAAATGAGGATATTCATATAAGCTAGGTTTATTACGAAATGTCAATACGTGATTTGTAAATGCAATCCTATTTATATGGGAAGCAGGTTCTGAGCGCCGTAAGAAGGATTATAATTATGCATAAAAAAATGGTTCTTTTAAAACCAAGTCTAAGCCCAGCATTAAAAAAACCATTTCATTAAAAAACAAGTTGACTTAAATCAAATCCTTAGCAAGGAATACAATTTACATTAGATTCACTGCTGTATCTCAGAATAGAATTAAGTGTCTCGTCTTTGGCTCTAAATTTTACCTTCGGAAAGCGCCTATACCCAGTTTTCAACTGCTCGAAAATAGCTTTTGTATTATCATCATGCACTATGGCATGCTCTATTTCAAGCGTTTGGGTTAGGGAAGTTTCTTGGTATAAATATTTCAATAAAGAATTTGTAGTGTAGCATCTCTCCATATAGACGGGTATAGGGTTTATTAACAAACTTTAATCTCAAGAGTATAACTAACTACGACTGAGATATATTGCATCGCAGATAGTTAGCGTATAATAATACCATTATAAGGGCAAAAACCTTGCTATAATAGGTTGCTTGTCACACAATTGGCAAGCTATATGCCGTTATTTTTGCCTCAAAAGCGGTTATTAGTTGCTTCATAACTGCTAAGTCGTCCTTTTTATCTACTTGCCTGCCATCAATGAGATTGATAGGTGTGAGTTCGCCCATAGTCCCAGTACAGAACACTTCATCTGCACTATACAACTCAGTGAGGGATATATTTTTCTCCTGGTAGGGAATCCCTAGTTCTGCCGCCAATTCTAGGACTAAGCTTCTTGTAATTCCATGAAGGCAGGCTGTGGCATGAGGCGTGTAGAGCTTGCCTTTGCTGACCATAAAGATATTGGTCCCATTGAGCTCAGCGGCAAAGCCATAAGCATCCAGCATAAGTGCCGCATCTGCACCAGCTACATTGGCTTCAATCTTGGCTAATATATTGTTAATCAGATTATTATGGTGAATCTTGGAGTCCAGATGATTAGGAGAATTCCTTCTTATGGAAGCCGTGATGATATTGATGCCGTGGTCATTATCATAGACTGGCGCCTTGTATTCAGGAAGGATAATCAGCAAACAACCCTTGGTATTCAGCCTAGGGTCCATCCCTGAAGTGATTTTTTCACCTCTGCTAAGAGTTAGCCGCACATGCACACCATCCGTCATGTCATTCGCTTTCAGGGTGTCGAATAAGGCTCTTGTGATATCAGCTCTGGAAGGGATGCCTTGAAAATGCATCGCTTTTGCGCTGGCCATGAGTCTGTCCAGGTGCCTGTCCAGCATAAAAACGCCTCCCTGATAGACCCGAAGTCCTTCCCATACGGCATCTCCACCTTGTACCACACTATCAAATACGGAGACTTTAGCCTCATCTCTGTGATAGAGTCGATCTCCTACATATACTTGGAGGTCTTTATTCTTTGGATTGAAGGATTGGAGCATAGTATGACGTGTTTTGTTACACTATAATAGTGTTTTGATTTCGAATAGCAAAGGTGTTTCCTTTAGAGCAGTTATGGGAACGGATAGACACTACAAGCTATAGGGTAACAGCCTGTTGTAATATTCCATCGCCCTTTCTAGTAAGGGTCGTAATCTTTCTGGAAAAGGTCTAGAGCTCGTGTTTTGCTTTCTGAATCCAGTGGACTGATGCACATTGCTATACCAATAGGCTGCCCATACCCCATCCTCGGCTCGTGGTCCTGCCTCCCAGCGTAGCATTTTTTCAGAGAATGGAATCTCCAGTCTGTCACACAAGGAGGTCAGTACCTGTCTGGGATTATCCAATATTCGATTAGTATCCAATACCACTCTTTCTGCACCTATAGATTGGCAGTATTCATAGATTTGCCATTCCAATTCCAAACCAATATCTAGCATCGTTGGGTCTTCTATTACCTGAGCAAACGAAGCAATCAACTGTCTAGGGTTTCTGATGAGAAATAAGTTCTTTAATTCCTTGATATAAGACCAATCTAGTCCGTCCATATGATGGGCCATATTCTTAAGGAACACATGAGGTGTAGGATAGGGGCCATTTATAATATTCGCCATTATTACATCCACATTAATTAATTGGGAAGCGAGGGTTTCTGCTTTACCGGGATGGTCTATCTGAGGATGACTATGAAGGTAGTAGGCATAAAATGGTTCATCCACTATACTCATATCTGACCTATTGCCAAAGCTATACATCAGCGCAGTGGATATATTTCTAGGTCCAGATATAAGATGTATTCTACTCATCGGAATCAAAATCGTCTTGATCTAAATGTTCACCAGGATGCCAGAATA
Source organism: uncultured Saprospiraceae bacterium (assembly GCA_964591455.1). Classification (GTDB taxonomy): domain Bacteria; phylum Bacteroidota; class Bacteroidia; order Chitinophagales; family Saprospiraceae; genus RFSX01. The sequence continues at coordinate 17,521 of CAZQDZ010000056.1, read as the reverse complement.
CCTCTTTGAAGTTTTCTACCTTATCATTTGATACAGTGATACCTTCTTGCTCTAGGAGTTGCTGCATCATCGTCGGCGACGGAAACATATTTCGTCCTGACAGCTCACCTTTTCTATTGACGACCCTGTGTGCAGGGACGCCTTTGCCGTGGCATTTGTTGAGTGCCCAGCCCACCATTCTGGCAGACCCCAAGGCCAGAAAGTCAGCGATGGCACCGTAGTTAGTCACTCTGCCTGGCGGTATGGCTTTCGTTACCCTATATACAAGTTCGAAATAGTTATTGGACATGAGGCGAATATAGGAAGTATTAAGAGGACTAAAGGAGTAAGGAATGATACCTCTACCTGTGCTGGTCTACAAGAATTACGTTACCATCAGGATCCTTTACCATAAAACTGGCTGGTCCAGTGCCATCTTCTGGTGCGGCCACCATGAAGGGAAAATCAGCGTCCTGAAGTTTTTTCTGAATGGCTCTCACATCATCAAAAGACTCTACCTCTTGTGCTTGCTCATCCCAGCCAGGATTGAAAGTCATTATGTTGCCTTCGAACATCCCTTGAAACAGACCGACGAGTGCATTATCATTTCGCATAATCAAATAGTTTTTTTCCATATCGCCACCTTGAACTTTAAAACCCATTTTTTCATAGAAGGCCTTTGATGTAGCTAGATCTTTGACACTGAGGCTGATGGAGAAAGCACCTAATTTCATTTGCGTAGTTTTTTGATTATTATAAATATTGTCTTACTGTTCTAAGGTAACTAATTCCAGTCTATCATCCAGAATTAATCTCACTTCCTTACCTTCATGATATGATATTTGCCTTCAAAGGTTTTACGCCAGTAGTCCACCCATCTTCCTTTGTACACCCATTAGCTGCCGTTACGGGAAATGTAACTATAGGCAAGGATGTTTACATAGGTCCAGGTGCGGCCATAAGAGGAGACTGGGGTGGCATCGTTATCAAAGATGGATGCAATGTCCAGGAGAATTGTACGGTGCATATGTTCCCTGGTGTGACCGTGATACTAGAAGAGGCCGCTCATATAGGTCATGGGGCTATTGTGCATGGCGCCCATATAGGTAAGAACTGTATGGTCGGTATGAATGCCGTAATTATGGATAATGTCGTACTTGGAGCGGATTGTATAGTTGGTGCTTTATCTTTTCTTAAGGCCAATAGCGAGTGGGAAGACCGAAGTCTCATAGTAGGTAATCCAGCCAAAGTAATCAAGCGGGTGACTGATGAGATGATTGCATGGAAGACTAAAGGGACGCAGTTATACCAGACGCTACCTGCAGACTGTCATGAGCACCTCAAGGAAGTAGAACCACTCACTCAACCACCTGCAGAGCCACCATCTCAGGAAGTCTTGTATGAGACCTGGAATCAAATTAAATCCAATAAATAAATTGGATTCTCCGTCATTAACGCCAGTACAAAAGTCTCAGTGGATCAAGTCCAAATCTGAGGAGTATGGTTTTCTAGGTGTAGGGATAAGTAAAGCCAACTTTCTAAAGGATGAAGCTGAGCGCCTACAGGATTGGTTGATGAAGGGATACCATGGTAAAATGACATACATGGAAAATCACTTCGAAAAGCGAACGGATCCTAGAAAGCTGGTAGAAGGCGCCAAGTCTATTATCTGTTTTGCGTATAATTATTATCCTGAGTCAGATGTCTCGGATGACAATACGCTTAAAGTAGCGAGGTATGCCTACGGACGTGATTACCATAAAGTGCTCAAGAAAAAACTGATTCGATTACTTGACGAAATGCAGGCGGCGTTTGGCCCTATTTCTGGAAGATGCTTTGTAGATAGTGCCCCAGTGATGGAGAGGGAGTGGGCACTCAGGTCAGGGTTGGGTTGGATAGGAAAGAACACCCTTATCATTCATCCTAAGAAAGGATCTTACTTTTTTTTAGCAGAAATTATATTAGATATAGAGCTCGCCTACGACTCCCCGATATCTGACCACTGTGGCACTTGCACGAGATGTATAGATGCTTGTCCTACGAAGGCTATAAGTGAAAATGGGTATGAACTCAATGCATCTGAATGCATCAGTTATTTGACGATTGAGTTAGCAGATGAGGAAATACCTGCACAGTTTGAAGGGAAGATGGATGATTGGATTTTTGGTTGTGATATCTGCCAAGAAGTTTGTCCGTGGAATAAATTTTCCACCCCACACGATGAAACAGATTTTGCACCACGGGGTCTGGAAAATTTATCCAGAGCGGATTGGGAAGGATTGACCCAAAATAAGTTTGATGAAATCTTTTTCGGCACACCTGTCAAAAGAACTGGATACAACGGACTAAAGAGAAATATTCAATTTGTTTCTAAGAAGAGCTAAATTATTACTGTATTTAAAAAGGCCTTTTCTCATTTTAGATTATAAAGGCTTTAATTCCGTTTAAAACTGGGTAACTTTCTGAGCCGTAGGCGAGTTTAAGCCTGTTTAGGAATTCAAGTTTTTATAACCGTTAAGAAATGAAAATCAGCCTTGAATTTTTTGTTTACCGTTCGACTTTGCTCAGGGCAGGCTATTTTGTTTCACGACATGAATGAATGGTGCAGCCTTAGACTGCATTAAAGGTCCTAAATGGACCTTTAAAATGAGAGAACCGAAACATCAGTTTCGGGTGGGGAAAGCCCGCCGGCGAGGCAAATGCCCAATAGACTGATAATTAGTTAATAAATTATGAATATGACATTGATTGGTGCATCCAAACTAGTATAAATATTTTTCAATGAAAAAGAAAAGCGCCGGTAGGCAAGTACGATTAGATAGATTCTAAATGTGGAAACTGCTCAGTTTCGATAACAGTTTAGCATTACTATCTATGTGAATCTGTTAATTTATGGTGCATCTTAGATGCGCTATCAAGAAATTATAATTAACCCTAAAGTATACCTATTTATAAAATGAATGCTTAGTAATTATTGTTCTGCACTCATGTCATCCAAAATTGGTTCTGGAAAATAATTGGTGGTGTTGTCATTGATTACTTTTTTCAAGTTATCAAAATTCTCTTGTTCTTGTTTTTGAAACGAATTAGTAAACATTTCCATTAGAGCGAACATCGATTTCATCATGATGTTTTTTCCCATCACTTGGGATTCTGATTTGATAGTCGTTTCTCCATTATTTTCGGAGAATGATATTGTTTGCTTAAAATCCATTACCTCACTATCGAAATGCATTTTCACGTGCTCATTTTCTTTGATAGATTCCAAGGTTTCTATCATTTCAAAGTCCTCTTGCCCCTCTCCGGGATTCACGATAACTTTATAAGTACTGCCTACTTTAGCTCTTTCGCCACTCAGTAATTCCATACTCTTAAATCCCTTCAACCATTGAGAATATTTGGCTTCATCCTGAGAGACGGCCCAGGCTTCTTCTAGGGATTTATTCACCTTAATCTCAGCCCCGTAGTCCACTGCCGGCTTCACTAAACCCATTATAAAAAATATACCTACTAAGAGTAACAGCAGAAGAAAAATGAACTTGAGAATTTTCATGGTCAAGGTATTAAAGTCAGTTAATCATTTTGTAATGCCATAGATACTTAGAAAGATAAAGCATTACTTTATCTAAGTTAATTATTTAATTTCTGTTTTTATAATGCGACTAGACTCCAGCTTTTCTAAGATGCGGTTAGTTATTTTGATTTCATTACAGCTGATATGCCATGTAAGATGTAATATGCCGCCTTTGGATTAGTAGCTAAAGGAACATTATGCACATCACACTGTCTCATAAGCATTTGCACATCAGGTTCATGTGGATGTTTATCCAGTGGATCTCTGAAGAAAATAACCAGATCTATTTTTTGAGTAGCTATAAGTGCAGCTATCTGTGCATCACCTCCTAGAGGCCCGGACAGGAGTTTAGTGACATTGTACCCCTCTTTTTCGATTTTTGTACCTGTAGTACCAGTTGCATAGATGGTTGTTGGATCTAGGAAAATGTAAATGTATGCCTATTTAGCTAGAAGATATTTTAAAGCTAATGTAGATTAATTTAATCTTCCACTTCCAAGATAATTTCTATTTCACAAGTAATGTTGGATGGTAGAGATGCCATGCCTACAGCTGACCGAGCATGCCGTCCTCTGTCTCCGAATACCTCTATCATTAATTCAGAGAAGCCATTGATAACCTGTGGATGCGCTTTAAAATCATCGGTAGCATTCACCATTCCTAGGACTTTGACAACTTGCTTGACTTTATTTAAGTCTCCCACTGCCATCTTAATCACTTCCAGTTGGTTGATAGCCACTTGCCGAGCGGCTGCTGCGCCTTCTTCCGCCGTTAGATCACTGCCTACTTTTCCAGTCATCAGTTTACCATCGGGTGTTCTAGGCCCCTTGCCAGATAAGAACAGTAAGTTGCCCACCTTGACGAATGGCTCTATTTTCGCGGTCTTAGGTATCGCAGGTTGAGAAAGAGTAATGCCCAGTTCATTTATTCTTTCTTCTACATCATAGCTGTAGTTTGCTATTTCTGTTTTAGGTTGATTGACAGTATTTTGATTACATCCTATCAGTAATAATAAGCCGACAGATGATATTAATAGGAAGGAGCAAAGCCTGTTTTTAGTTATAGGATACATAGAGATGTATGATTTATAAAATGTATGATGATGACGAATTTAATAATAATTACAAGCTTGGACGAGGCTATCGTTGAACGAGGCGACCTATTTAAAAAAAAATGAGCACCTCTTCCAACACATATCTATGGATCATCGTCTACTTTATATAACATAGATGAACATGAATTATTTAGAACATCAGAAAATCACACCGTTTCTAAGAGGGTTAAAGAAATGGACCTTCATTGGTCTTGTAATGATTTTGGCTATAATAATTAGTTGTAATAGTAAAGAACCAAATGATGTTACCTTCCAGAATCAAGCATTCGGCTGTGCAAATTTTATAGTTTATAGTCAAGGGTCTGATAATACCGTATTGTGTATTATTGGAGATAGAGAAGTGCTAGGGTTGAGTACATCCAACCAAGAATTTGAATTGCCACATAATGCCCTTACCGTATCATTTAATGAGTTCGATGGTCCAATAGGAAATTTCTATTGTGATGACGTTATAGGGGATGAAGGAGAAATTATCAATACTTATACTGCCAATTCAGGTATTGTAGATATTCAAATTTCGAGAGACAGCATAACTGTAGATCCTCTCAGCACAACCTATGAGATAACCTTAAGAGTGAGAAACCTAGAATTTAACATAGACGGCGAAAGTCAAGAGATAGAAGAGCTCATTTTTGAAGACGTATTTGTTGGGTGGTTTCCAGGATAATTAGTTTGATGTGATTTAAATAAGGGCTTCTTCAAAATTGACTATATCTTCGCCCCGTGACTACCGATGATTATAAGAAGATAGCACCCAAGCTTCCACACGAACCTGGTGTCTATAGATATAAAGATGCCAATAATGTTGTCATATATGTCGGTAAAGCAAAGAATCTCAAGAAGAGAATCTCTTCCTACTTTGGTAATAAAAAACATCAGGCATACAAAACGAAGGCACTTATAAAGAATGCTGTTAATTTAGAGTATACAGTCGTAGAGACTGAGCAAGATGCACTACTACTAGAGAATACACTAATCAAAAAACTTCAGCCTAGATATAACGTCATGCTGAAGGATGGAAAGACGTACACCTATATTGTGGTCAAGAATGAACGCTTTCCACGAGTGTTTTTCACTAGAAATGTATGGAAAGATGGTTCACAATATTTTGGTCCTTATACTTCTAAGTATAGAGCCAAAATTGTACTGGATATTATTAAGAAACTTTTCAAGCTAAGGACGTGCTCACTTGATTTAAGTGAGAAGAATGTAGAGGCAGGAAAGTACAAGGTATGTCTAGAGTATCATATCAAAAACTGTCTCGGCCCCTGTGTCGGTTTTGAATCAGAAGAAGGCTATAATGAAAAAATTCGTCAAGTGGTCAATATTCTAAAGGGTAAAGTGAAGCCTGTTCGTGATTACCTCAAGACTAAGATAGCTGAGTCAGCAGAGCGATTAGAATTTGAAAGTGCCCAACTTTATAAAGAGCGATTAGAGAGTCTGGATGATTACCAGTCCAAGTCTACAGTAGTCAATGTGTCCATTAGGGACAGTGATGTGTTCTCCATAAAGTCTGATGAAGAAATGGCCTATGTCGCCTACCTCAAGATTGTAGATGGTGCACTCATCAATTCTGATAATCTCGAGCTTAAAAAGAATCTTAATGATGACGAAGAAGAATTGTTGGTGTTTGCTATAGATTATCTCAGAGAAAAATTTCACAGTATAGCTGAAGAAATAATTGTTCCGCGACCCTTAACCTTAGGTAATAATATTACAGTGACAGTGCCGCAGCGGGGAGACAAGAAGCACTTGTTAGAGTTGGCAGATAAAAATCTTAAGTATTTCATTCTTCAAAAGCGGAAGGATGAAATGAATAAGACCAAGAAACAAACCAGTGCAGAACGTATTCTGAAAACGATGAAGGCTGATTTGGATATGGATGTATTACCATTTCATATAGAATGCTTTGATAACTCCAATATCCAAGGCACCAATCCTGTAGCCAGTTGTGTTGTCTTTAAGAATGCCCAACCTTCCAAGAAGGATTACCGTAAGTTCAATATCAAAACTGTAGTGGGACCAGATGATTTCGCTTCTATGAAAGAGGTAGTTTACCGCAGATACAAACGGCTCAAGGAAGAATCTTCGCCCTTACCTCAGTTGGTAATCATAGATGGTGGAAAAGGACAGCTTAGTGCAGCCCACAAGATTATGGTAGACTTAGAGCTAGACAAAAAGATAACCTTGATAGGAATAGCTAAGCGATTAGAAGAAATCTATTTCCCAGGCGATTCCATTCCCCTCTATATCAATAAAAAGTCAGAATCACTCAAACTGATTCAACAATTGAGGAATGAGGCACATAGGTTCGCTATAAATTTCCATAGGGATCAGAGATCAAGAAAGGCGCTTGGGACTGAACTGGAACAAATACCAGGAGTAGGAAACAAAACAGCTGAGAAACTGCTCCAAACATTCAATTCAGTTAAACAAATAAAAACCAAGACTGAAAACGAAATATCAGCTGTGGTAGGACCCTCATTAGCAAAAGCTATCAAAACCTACTTTAGTGGTAACCCTTAATCAAATAGCCTGAAAATTTGACAACTTCATTGCAAAAAGTCTAAATAATATACCTTACAGGCCCTCTACATAAGGGTAAATTATGTAGAGTCTTGTCTCATTAATGGAGAGATATTACAACAAAATCTCTCTTTCTACACCCTTTGTATTCTCTGTTCTACAGCTGATTGTCGTAGACATATTAATGGTTATGGCATATTATTTGGATGATATATCATTCAAATAGCCGGATTCTTCCCGAGAAGAGGCCTCATCGTATCCATTTTTATTCATCTATCCCAGCTATAGCGCAGGACAGTATCAATTAATCTCTACTGAAATGAATAATAAATGGGTAATTCCATACAGACAGGTGTACTGAATTTTAAAGGCCTCAACCTTTTCAGTACAAAAAGATATAAAGATGAATCAGCTGATCATAGCGGAAATGATCAGTTTCTTCTGTTTGTATCTAGCATTGGACATAGCCCTTTATACAGTATAAAGTCCCGAGTAGACTATATAAAACCACATTTATCATATCTGTCACTAACTCCTTTGGTTGTTAGGCAAACCCCTATTTCCGATTACTCAATAACCGGTACATAATAAGAACGAAACCTATAGATTATTAGAATGGGAATTTTACAAAGTCAATCAATAATGTACCTAATAGGTGGCAGCAGATTTAATACAAGTCTGCTATTGTTATTTCTATGCGTATTCACTCTGCAAGGTCAAGATGGATTTAATATAGTAAAGACTGCTAATGATGCGACACCACAGATTGGGTCGCCTTTTCATTTTATCATCAATGCCTCTTGTAATAGTGGCGTCAATGATTGTGAATCTGCAATTATAAGGGATACAATTCCAAGCGAACTCCAGTTTATGAGTGTTGTACAGCCGCTTCCTGATGGGGTTATGTATACCTACGATCCTGCTACTAAGGTAGTCGAGTTTCAGTTTGATGCTACTGCTTGCGGTAGCTGTACACCTGATGGCATCAATACAGACGAAGATGACTTTGCTCAAGGAGCAAGTGTTCAAGTTTTGATAGAAGTTATGTTTCCATTAGGTACACCTAACGGTACAACAATTACAAATACAGCATATGGATTTTCTACAAATGAGGGAAATCCAGAATTTACTTCCAATGACATTGTAGCAAGAGATGGGAATCTCATTTTTGGATGTAATCACTTACATATAGGTCACTCTTCAGACGCCACAGTTGCTATAGATGGGACTTATGAGACAAGAATTGAATATGGTAACATAGGAACAAATCAGATTGAATTATACACAACAAGAACAACTTTGTCTTTAAGTACTATATTTTCCCATGTAACAACACCACATATTCCTGGATTAGATCATAATGGTAGCATCTTTTATGAGATTCCTGGTTCGACAGGTCCAATTCATTGGTTTGACTTTAATGTCAATACACCACAGACTAGATATGCCTCTGAATTGAGTCTCCCAACAGGAGTTGAAATTTCTTTTATTTCAATGCAACTGGGGACACTTATTGGAGATGGCACTTGGGATCCTTCATTATTTAGTTCTAACCCAGAAGCGTCTTTGAAGATTTATAATGGTGTTGCTGATTTTCTTGGACCAGGAGTAGTACTCAGTTCATGTACTGCTTTTGAAGGAGAGGTAGATGATATACCATGTTTCAATAACTCCTGTGATCAATCAACCATCACAGATGACAATAGTCTTGTCTCTGGTGAACTAAGGAATCAAGATTTGGCTGGCAATAGTGTCACGTCTCTGACTGCTGGTGATCAGTTTATATCTCAAATTAATTTTGGATCACCAGAATTCAATACAGAAATATTAAAAGGTGGTGTCCTAGTCAATATATTACCTCAGGGGGTTTCCTTTGTGTCTCATGCACCAACTTGGGATTATAGTGCTATACAAAATCTATTGCCTCTATTTGAGGTGAGTACACTGCCTGATGGAAGAGAGATGCTTAGATTTGTATGGGATCAATCCTTAGGCAATGAGTTTATGCTTAGTCCTACAGGTTTCTGGACAGGATTTGGAATAGATATTACTGTAGAAATAGATCCGTTAACCACACCGGGCACATATACTAATGAGTACTACTTCTCTACAACAAATAGTGACCATGCTTGCCAGAATGGAACAGACCAAGATGATAATCAGAATTACCTAAATGGATATGGTTTTGATAATCAGTACTGTATTTCCACTTCTGATATCGAAATACAGGCCAATTCAAGTTCCGCTGGACTTGAATCAATCAAAGAAGTTCTCGGTGCGCTAGATAATGAACTAACTAGATATCCACAAACAGGGAGTACCGTTCCTGGTGGACTGAATAATTATACCATTACGCTTACAAATCCTAATCCAACACCAATCAATAATATTGTAGTTATAGATGTATTGCCACATATAGGGGATACAGAAGTTCTCAATCCTAGTGCATCTAGAAATTCGGAATGGAGACCAGTGATGGCAGCACCGATTACACCACCACCAGGCGCTACAATATATTATACGACTGCGACAAATCCTTGCAGGAGCGAATTGGCAATACCTGGACAACCTATTCCATTTCCTCTTGGATGCACACCACCAAGCTGGACAACGATTCCACCTGTAGATATTACAACAGTGACTGCGATAAAAATAGAATTAGGATCTTTAGTACTCAATCAAGGGGATACTTGGACCTTGTCTTGGGATATGAGGGCACCTTTAGATGTGAGTGATAATTCAGGCATAGCTTGGAACTCCTTTGCCTATATAGCTGATAATGCAACAACAGGGACGTCATTGCTAGCAGCAGAGCCTATAAAAGTAGGAATAGAATTATTCAGTAATCAGATTCCAATTATAGGTGATAAGATATGGGTAGACTTGGACGGAAATGGCATCCAAAATTCTGGCGAACCTGGCCTAAATGGTGTAAGAATCAGACTTTGGGAAGATGCTAATAATAATGGAATTTCTGAACCAGGGATAGATAGACTAGAGACTTTTGCGATTTCCACTGCTGGCGGAAGATATATTATTTCTGATTTTCCTTTAGGAAATTATTTTTTAGAGTTTGTTGGCATACCAGATAGATATACACCTACACATACTAATGTAGGGTTAAATGATGCCATAGATTCTGATGGCCTTATTACTGATGTCTTTGTAGTAGGTTCTCAAACTCACAGTAGAACTTTCGATCTGGGTTTATTTGATGGATCCTTGCCACCTCTATGTGGCGATGATAATCTTCCTGATAAAGATAGAGATGGGGTGGCAGATATATTTGACCTAGATGTAGATAATGATGGTATCAGCAATGAAGAGGAAGGAATCGAATGCAATAGCATTGACTTATCACCTTTTGATGGTCTTAATCCTCTCAATATTTTCAATTCAGGTAACATTTCTATAGGTCCATCCAATATGAATCTAGAAGCACCATTATCTGCAGCAAATGGTGTTTCAATTGAAAGATTTGTATTTAGATCAGAACATGAGTCAGGTAACATAGGAGTGCTATTAGAGACAAATTCTCAGAGCCCAAGTCAGTTTGTAGAAACAGTCTACCAGTTCACAGAACCAATCTGTGGATTCAATGGACGAATAGTAGATTTAGATGAAACGGATGCTATAGACATATTTGGATTGATTGATGGGGTTGCAATACCATTAAGTTTATTCAATGTGGGTACGTGTTTGATCTATGATGGACTCTCACAGATAAGAAGTGATTGCAATAGTCAGTCTGGTCCAATCGAAGGTAATGTTATAGACCACGCCTTTGAGTTTGTGTTTTCTGATTGTATCGATGAATTAAGAATTAGATTTTATGCACAGGGACCTGGAGATGGGGGAGCTTTTACTTTTCAGCCTACATCACATGCTGTTTGTGTAGGAGCGGATTGTGATGGTGATGGCGTGCCTAATTATAGAGATTTAGATTCAGACAATGATGGTATACCAGATGCGGTGGAAAACTGCGGGAACATCTCATTAATGCTCGAAAATTGTATGTTAGATTCTAACGGAGACGGTAATTACCAAGATGCCAATAATGATTTATGTTCAGATGGTATTTTGAGAGGTGTATGCAGTACTCCAATAGATACTGATAGGGATGGGACTCCAGATTATTTGGATCTGGATAGTGATGAAGATAATTGTCCAGATGCTCAGGAAGCTTGTACCATTTCATTTACTCCAAATATCCAAAATACTGCAGGTAATTGTGGGAGCCAGGATATTATCTCTGTAGATGATTGTGGTTTAGTGCTCACAGAATTTAATTCTAGTGTATGCTTTGTTCCTTCTGATAATAATTGGATTGATTCAAATGTTTCTTGTCTGGATTGTTCAGTCAGTATCGTTGCAGACGCCGGATGTTATGGAAATGAAAATGCTAGTATCGAAGTAATTGCGACCGGAGGTTCTGGAAGTTTTACATACAACTGGTCTAATGGATCTACATCACAACTACAATTTAACTTATCTGCTGGCACCTATACGGTAACAGTCTCAGACAATTGTCAAGCTACTTCTGAGTGTAGCATTACCTTGAACAATCCTGAAGAATTGACCCTAGATGCTGATATAGAGCCTGCAACTTGCAATGATAGTAATGATGGGGCTATCAGGTTGTTTGCGCCTCAAGGATCACCTCCATATACTTATTCCCTACAACCTGGTGGAACTAATAATACTGGAGTATTCAATAATCTTTCTGCTGGGCACTATAATGTGACTCTAACAGACAATAATGGTTGTGAAATTATAGCAGGTTATACAGTGCCAGGTAACAATAGAAATCTCGTTTGTACACAGGATAGATGTTTTAGGGAATCTACTAATGTTTGGCAACAATCTTCAGGGTTTTCTGCAAGAACATCTTCTGCTAATAATAGTGTCAATTTGAATATAACACTTAATTCGAATTCTGCTATAAGAAATATAAGTACTTCAAATCGACTATCTAATAATGATTGGTTTGTAGAAGGCGCAAATGGTGCACCTTCCTTTCAGTTTAGATATGTATGGGATTTATCTCCAGATGGTAATCATCAGGATATAGATTTGCCAACTGACGATAAGGGGACTGCAACAATCAATATTGATTTTGCCAATCCAGTAAGAGATGCAGTTTTACATATTGATAGGTTAGGAGATTCTTCTGCATCTAATGGAAGACGACTTTCTAATAGTTCTGAGTGGACGCTTACAACTTCTGGAGTAACCATGCAAAAATTATCAGGTACCTCAGATTTGGAAGTAACTGGGAGCAGCTTTTATAGTTCTCCTGACAGATTGACAACTGGTAATGGTGGAGAAGCTGATTACTATGTTGGAACAGGTGTATCCGCAGGTTCTATCGCATTCTATTCTGATGAGCCAATCACAAGATTATCATTTGCTGTTACAGGAATCGGAGTAGAAGGTAGTGCTCAAGATATGGTTGAATTAGCTTTAAGTTATTCAACCTGTTTTGAAAGTAACACCACCGCAAACTTTTGTGACGCAAAAGCAGGAACAGCCAATGTATATGCTGTTGGTGGTACTCATCCTTATACTTTCTTATGGGATAATGGACAGACAACTGCATTTGCATCTGATTTAAATTCAGGACTGCACGAAGTTACCATAACGGATGCATTGGATTGTGAGACAGTATGCGAGATTAACATAATTGATAATTCGATTAGTATCAATCTAGATGAAGATGCAAGTTTTTGTCCAGAGGGCAGTTATACTTTTGACCCTTTAGTGGACAAGGGAGTGGCACCATTTGAGTATCAATGGACTGGTCCTAGCCTTAGCTCCAACGTGGCAAGACCAACAGTTGTAAATCCAGGTTTTTATACTTTGGTTGTAACTGATGCTAATGGATGCTCTGACTCTCAGTCAATAGAGCTTAGCCTATTTAGCCAACCTGTTGTAAGATTTGATAATATAAATGCCCCAGATTGTGTTACGAGTACAAGTGGTACAGCAAGGGCAAACCCACGTAATGGACAAAGACCATATTCTTATGCGTGGGATAATGGAGAAACTACTAGAATTGCTATTGCATTGAATGGAGGAAGACATACTGTTACTGTCACTGATAGTAATGGATGTACAGTTGTCGGATCTGTAGTTATTCCACAACCAAGTATTAGTATTGGATGTGATCTTAACGTAATAAGGCAGGTGTCTTCAGCGGGTAATGATGGTATATTAGAAGCTGTTGCCATTGGTCAGATGGGAAATGTATCATATGCTTGGAACAATGGGGGATCAAGTGCATCTTTGACTAATCTTGATATTGGATTATACGAAGTGACAATTACTGATGATTGTGGCGCTGAGAGTACCTGCTCTGTTTTTCTTGGGGGAATCTTTACTCAGTGTGGACAAAATATCGTAACTGACACATATGTGAGAGGGTTTCTTGATGTTTCAGATAACTGCTATGCACTTCCTGATATCTCTAATATGGAATCTACCTTGGTTGAGTATTGGTTGGAAGATTTCGAATGTGGCTCTGATTTACCAGAGACTATAACCATTGAAACTAATGTAGGTGATACCTATGTATTAGCAAGTGCATTTATTACACAAAAGGGGAGAGGAGCCGAAGAAAGAGTATATAGGACCATTATTCCCGGTACCTTTAGTGAGGTGTGTGTGATTGATATTGGTGACTGCGAAGATGTTATAAGTTCAGCATATTATGTAAATAGACGTGAACTTGGTTCAACAGGAGTGGTAGTTAATGTGGATGAAGAATTGCATGGTAGAAATAGTGATGATTGTCTTAGTTTTGAAGTGCCAGTGGTAGGAGCATCTACAGACAGATATATATTTGTTATACCAGTACACGAAAAAAGAAATTTTGGTGAAGTATCGATTGGCGTCCAAGCTTGGATAGGCGATAACATTATTGCTTCCGACTTTGATGTATTTACCAATCAAAATGCTGGGGAAGAAGCATCGAGGTTTGAGTTCATTCTTGATAACTTACCCAACAATGTAGAATTCTTTAAAATTGATCTTTGTTCCCCAGAAAGTACTGGAGGTTCTTTCGGTATAACATCATTTGGACTTTCCAGTGAAAATTGTTGTCTATTATTACAAGCTACAGTTGAACAGCAAAATATGATTTCTTGTTCTGGAAATATGGATGGTAGTGCGACAGTAGTAGCTACTGGGGGATTTAGCCCTTATACGTATTTGTGGAGTAATGGTTCGACAAGCTCAAGTACCTTTGGGTTAGACGAAGGAATACATATGGTAACAATCACCGATGCTAATCAGTGTACACTTATACAATCTGTAGACATAACGTCTAGTCCACCATTGATAGCTGAAATAGCACCTATACCAGATTTTTGTGATGGAGAAGTACAGATGGCTTCGGTCTCCACTATTGGAGGAACTGGACCTTTTACTTACCAATGGAATGTTGATGATCAAACAGCACAGAGTTTCGAAATAAATGAATCAGCAGCACTCAATGAAAACAGATTATTCACTTATGCTGTTCAAGTCACTGATGCTAATGGATGTACCGCAACAGATGTAGCAGAATTCTCTGTAGAATCGATTCCTTCTGCTTCATTTGAATTCGATAACTTTGCATGTGATGGAACTGGTGAGTTATGTTTCTCATTCCCTAATCATTTGACTCGAACTAATATTGAATTTTCTATAGACGGAGGTAATAGTTACTTCAGTAGAATTAGTGACAACACAGAAACAGTTTGCTACAATATTCCCGTAGGCAATCATTCATTGTATGTAAGATGGGGTAATAATGATTGCCCATTATTTTTAGGGGACATTGAATTGTTAGAAGATTTAGAAGGACCTAATATTACATGTCCGCAAGATGTAAATGTACAATGTGGTGCATCTACAGATCCTGATAATACAGGAAATGTCATCTTCATATCTGATAACTGTGAGACTCCAGGAGAATTAGATATTACACATACTGATGAAGTTAATCTAAATGAATGTGCTAATTCTATTGGAACTATTTCAAGAACTTTCTTTGCCTCTGATCAATTAGGAAACATATCTTCTTGTAATCAAATTATTTCTGTAGTAGATATAGAAGGTCCGACCATCACTACTAATGCAATAGATCAGACAGTAGAATGTGATGGGTCAGGTAATCAGGCTCAATTAAATGCATGGATCAATTCACAAGCCGGCGCCTCTGCAATAGATAATTGTAGTGGTGTTATTTGGACTAATGAATTAACAGCAACGATCCCAGCATGTGGACAATCTGGATCTGTACAAGTTACCTTTATCGCTACAGATAATTGTGGCAATAGCAGTGTAACAACTGGTACTTTCACAATAATAGACAATATTATTCCAGTATTGATTTCTCCAGCTAGTGATTTAAATCTAGAATGTTCTGATGGTAACCACCAGAATGATATTCTTGATTGGCTAGCGATAAATGGTGGAGCGGTGGTGTCAGATGCCTGTAGTGGTAATAATGTTAATTGGACACATAACTATCAGCCAGGAATCGAAAATACAAATTGTGGAAACTCTGGTTCATTCCAGGTGACATTTTCTGCTGAAGACGAATGTGGTAATGTTATCAATACGCAAGCATGGATAAATATTACAGATAATTTACCTCCACTTTTGACTGCAAGTGCTAACGATCAGGTTGTAGAGTGTGATGGCTTAGGAAATGTATTAGAGATAAATGCGTGGCTCAATTCTAATGGAGGGGCACAAGCTTCTGATGATTGTGGATTTGTGTTATGGACAAATAATTTTAATGGATTTAGCCCAGTATGTGGTATTACTAGTAGGGTAGATGTTACATTTACCGCTACCGATGAATGTGGTAATTCGATTAATACTGATGCTTCATTTACTATAGAAGATACGGCACAGCCTAATATTTTTCCACCTGCTTCTCTTCTGTTTTTACCATGTAATCTAACTAACCAACAAGACCAGATTAATGCCTGGCTAGCCAATCAAGGTGGCGCACAGGCAATAGATGGTTGTAATGGTAACCAAGTAACTTGGACACATGATTATATCCCTGGGGCTGAACAGACAGACTGCGCAGCTACTGGTGACGTAATGGTTACCTTTACCGCTACCGATATTTGTGGAAATGAATCTACAACAGAAGCACAGATAATTATTGCAGACGATAGTCCTCCTATCATCGCTAATCAAGCTAATGATAGCACGGTAGAATGTGATGGTGCTGGAAATACTTCGCAATTCCAACTATGGTTGAATAACCAGGGTGGTGCTATTGCAACAGACAATTGTGGCCCAATAATATGGTCTAACAACTTTGCTACTGTAACTAACAATTGTGGTGAGACTGCAAGTACCACAGTAACATTTATGGCAACTGATGAGTGTGGAAATGTGTCTTCTACAGAGGCAACTTTTATCATTGTAGATAATTCTGCCCCACAGATTATTATTTCTGCTTCTAATCTAGTCTTAGAATGTGATAATGCCAATCAACAAAGTGAAATAGATGCATGGTTAACCTCTAATGGCGGAGCTGTCTTGACAGATTTATGCAGCGGCTCTAATTTTACTTGGTCACATGATTATGTGCCAGGGTCTGAGAATACCTCCTGTGGAGGGTCTGGTACCGTATTGGTGACATTTACTGCAGCTGATGCTTGTGGTCTTGAGTCAATTACTCAGGCACAGATAACCATAACAGATACAACACCACCATTAATAGATATAGAAGCAGCTGACCAAACAGTAGAGTGTGATGGAGCAGGCAATACGGCACAGCTACAAGCCTGGTTGGATAACTTTGGTGGTGCATCAGCAAGTGATGCATGTAGCGAAGTGGTGTGGACAAATGATCACACAAGTCTAAGTGACGATTGTGGTGCATCAGGAAGTACAACAGTGATTTTCACAGCGACAGACGACTGTGGCAATACCAGTACAACCGAGGCGATCTTTACGATAGAGGATACGACAGTACCAGAGATTACGACACCAGCGATGGCCTTAGAGCTAGAGTGTGATGCTACAAATCAGCAATCGATAATAGATGCGTGGTTAGCGAACAACGGGGGTGCGACGGTAACGGATGTGTGTAGTGATACGAATATCGTATGGACAAATGATTATACAGTAGGGGGAGAGAATACAGGTTGTGGCGCAAGCGGAAGTGTGTTAGTCACTTTCACAGCGACAGATGACTGTGGTTTATTTTCTATTACGACAGCACAAATAACCATAACAGATACAACACCACCAGCGATAGATATAGAAGCTAGTGATGAGACAGTAGAGTGTGATGGAGCAGGCAATACGGCACAGCT
>CAZQDZ010000055.1:0-24503 GCA_964591455.1 uncultured Saprospiraceae bacterium | reverse complement strand
GAAAAAAGAAATCTATCATTGCTTAAGGATGTAACAGTAGAAGTATAACCTAATTCATTACATGCTGGCGGAATCGTATCAAATTCAAATTGCAGCCTGTTTCTTATAGGTATTCGAAAACATTCTATGAGTTGACAGCCATTAGCATCTTCTACGGTTACTTCATAACAGGTGTCTTGCTCCATGAAATCGAAACCTCCATTTGCATTCATAGGATCACATTGCATAAATGTCGACCCTGTAGATATATCATTGAAATTATATTGGTTGCCATTTATTGGGGTTCCACCAGAGGCAGATAGGGATATACAACCATCGGGAGAAAAAAGACATCTGAAAGAATCAATAGAAACATTTTCAATAACAATAGGAGGGGTGAATAAATCCAATCCATTGAATTCCTCGACACAGCCAGATTCATCTCTTACGATGACACTATAGGATCCATTTGGTAGATTTGATATGGAGCCACTTGCGCCCATGATATTGATGCCATTCGAAAATTGAACATTATAGTCATCTCCTCCATTTCCACCTTCACCTCCAGTAATGTTGAAAGAAATTGATCCATTCCCTCTGTCAGCACATAATGGATCAACTAGAACAGGATTTAATTGTATTGGATTTATATTATTGAGTATTTCTATAATTCTTTCCACTCTATTGCCATCCGCATCTATGAGTACTAGATTGTAGAATGGACTTGGTGCTAAGCCAGTTATAGTGGCAATCTCACTTTCATCTTGAAGCGTCCCTGTTTCTATGACTCCTCCGCTCCCTTCTAAACTATAGTCAACAGGAAAAGTACCTCCACAACTGCTAAAGCTTATAGTCCCTGAGCTATGGCAAATGTTTAAATCCACGATAGAAATTGTTTCACAACCGATATCTACAGTTGTGCCTGTAGGATTGAATACTATAGGGATATCAGGACACTGAGTACCGTCATCCAGCATCACTACCGCAAATGTTTCAAAGGTACCAAAGCTAATTGCGGAAGGCGGTAGGGCATCAACATCTGATGATTGTCCTGGAAAGTCCTCTGCCTCAAAGCAAATTCGAATAACCTCATCTCCATCGTTCAGTGTAGTAG
Source organism: uncultured Saprospiraceae bacterium (assembly GCA_964591455.1). GTDB lineage: Bacteria > Bacteroidota > Bacteroidia > Chitinophagales > Saprospiraceae > RFSX01. The sequence goes on along the minus strand of CAZQDZ010000055.1, from coordinate 23,410 downwards.
GGAATGTTTCAAGTGTAATTGGATCAAACTCTGTGGACTCGTAAATCAGAGGAAGTATGCCCATGTCAGCATCTTGTGTATTAGCATTTACAATTGCAAGACCAGCCAAATTGGGACTAACTGATGGATTCTCAAAAGACACAGGCAAGGTGTCTAACGTGATCAGTTCTGGATCAAAGCCAACATTTATTTGGAATGTTTCTACTCGAACAAAATTTTCCACACAAATGCTGAGGCAAAATTCATCGCCTGGAAACACATTTGGCGCAGAAGCAGGGTCTGGATCTATCTTAACATTAAGGACAATAGGCTCTACCTCTTCGCATGTGTCTTGTGAGATGATAGGGGAGACAAGACAAATTAGAAACAATGAAATAAATGAGGTAATTACCTTCATGGATTATAATATGCTTTAAAAGACAAATATAGACAGACTAAACCTCAATTCGAGCTAATAAATACTGAATATAGTTCTAGTGTCTGCTTATATAATACCGTTGTCTCTTTTAAACGTTGCCTTGATAGGAAATTGTTGCAACCAACTCTACAATTACCCAACAAAAAAAAGCTCTACCTATAGGGTAGAGCTTTCAAATTAAGTTAGTTTTTCTATTTCTAATGTATGATGGATTTTATACCAAAATCTCTTTGGAGTATCTTTCTAAATCCTTCCGCTTCTTCTATTGTCTGAAACTCACCCATCATTACCTTGTAATGAGTCATGTTTTCAACATAGTCATTCAATACGATGATAGGCTCCATGAAAGTCTCACTAAGCTCATTTACTTTCTTGAAAGCTTCTGTGTAATCAGTATAATTGGCAATCTGAAGCTTATAATTAGTCCTAAATCTCTCTCTTTGTAGATACTTAGTGTATAGTTCATCTATTTCTTTGTCCTCAGATGAAGCTTGCTTTGTCGGGCTAGAATTTACTGGATAAGTTACCAGAAGCCTAGTATCCTCAGCTTCATGAAATGACAATAGACTTTTCATAGAATCTGGACTAAGCGTTTTTTCCACACGTTCTATCATTTCACCTTTTGCGTTGAATATGATTATAGTAGGAAGCATTCTTACCGAATACTGATTCTTAAGGTCAGAACCTTCTTCAGTTTCTATATCTAACTTTAGTGCTACATAGTTACTGTTCATTAGATCTATGACATCTTTATCTCTGAATGTGGTTTTGTCCATCCATTTGCAAGGTGTACACCAATCTGCGTAGAACTCAACAAAAAATAATTTGCCTTCTTCTGATGCTTTAGTCATAGCACTTTCAAACGATCCATTATGGAATTTTACAGTGTTGTCTGGTGCTGGATTGGTTGAGTTATAACCGTTCATGCCACTCACTGAAAAGGATGAGAAGAACATTGCAGCAAGTAATAAAAGGGTTGAAGGTCTCATATTAGTATATTTTATGATGTATAAAGACTTGATTTACTTTTGCTTACCATAAGCAAAACATGTTCCAACTATCGTAGAGCAAGTCAACTTTTATACAAAAATTGGTTTATACTATATGTAATGTCTTGAAATACAGGTATATACGTAGTCTGAATTTTATTAATGTTAAATATGAATTGAAATCTTATTCAGTTATGTGTGGCGACTTACACTGATAATTTTCGTTTATTTACCGATTCCTTCAAAAAAGAAAGTATGTCGCTGATTAAAGCCGCAATTACCGCAGTTTCTGGTTATGTTCCCCCTGATGTTATTACCAACAAAGATCTAGAAAAGCTAGTAGACACTAACGACGAATGGATAGTGTCTAGAACTGGTATCAAAGAGAGACATATCCTTAAAGATCCTACTAAGGCTACAAGTGATATGGGTGTAGTCGTGGTTAATGAGTTACTTAAGAAAAGAGGTATTGGTCCAGAAGAAATAGACTTGATAATCGTAGGAACCGTTACAGCGGATTTTCCATTTCCAGATACAGCGAATCTTATAGCCAATAAAGTAGGTGCAAATAACGCATTTGGCTTTGACATCAATGCCGCCTGTTCTGGATTTCTATATTCAATTACAACGGCATCAAAGTTTGTAGAGACAGGCTCTTACAAAAAAGTAATAGTTGTAGGGGCAGATAAGATGTCTAGTATTGTCAATTATAATGACAGATCTACGTGCATATTATTCGGTGATGGTGCTGGTGCTGTGCTATTAGAGCCGAGTCAAGATGGTAAGGGAATAGAGGATACTTTACTTAAGAGTGATGGTTCTGGTGTAGAGTATCTTCATATGAAAGCAGGAGGGAGTCTTAATCCTGCATCAATAGATACAGTAAAGAATCACCAACACAGTGTATATCAAGAAGGTAGAATTGTTTTCAAAGCTGCCATTAAAGGGATGGCTGAAAGTATTCAGGAAGTTCTAGATAGAAACAAGCTTACAGCAGATGACATAGCATATTTGGTCCCGCATCAAGCTAATTTAAGAATCATTCATGGATTAGGAGATTTCATTGGATTTCCAAGGGATAAAGTGCTAGTAAATATTGAAAAATATGGGAATACCACAGCTGCAACTATACCCTTATGTCTATCAGATTTCGAGCATTTATTTAAGAAAGGTGACAAAATCATCCTTACAGCATTTGGGGGAGGATTTACATGGGGTGCAGTATTATTGACTTGGTCTTATTAGACCTAGCCAAAATATCCTTAGAATACCTATTTTGTGTATCATTTTTAATAACTAATATCAATTAATGGCTAATACCTCAGACATTAAGAATGGACTTTGTCTTAATTACAATAATGACATCTATAAAATTGTCGAGTTCCTACATGTAAAGCCTGGGAAAGGACCAGCTTTTGTCAGAACTAAAATGAAAAGTCTAACAAATGGGAAAGTATTGGATAATACCTTTCCAGCTGGTCATAAAATAGACGTCGTAAGAGTAGAAAGACGTGTGTACCAGTTTCTATATAAAGAAGGCGATGACTTCAACTTCATGAATACGGAGACATATGAGCAGGTTATGATAGAAGGTAAGATGATAGAGAATGGAGACCTGCTGAAAGATGGTGAGAATGTGGATATTCTGTTTCATTCAGAGAACGAAACACCGCTAACAATAGATTTGCCTCAGTATGTTACCTTAGAGATAACTTATACGGAACCAGGAGTAAAAGGAAACACTGCTACTAATGCGACCAAACCTGCTAAAGTTGAGTCAGGAGCTGAGATAAAAGTCCCAATCTTTATCAATGAAGGAGATGTAGTAAAAGTGGACACGAAGTCTAGATCTTACATGGAAAGAATAAAAAAGTAAACATGACTTACAAGGAAATTCAGAATTTATTAAAACAGATGTCTGAATATGATCTATCAGAGATCAGAATTAAAGACGGAGATTTTGAAATTACTGTGAGAACTGCTTCTTACTCTAAGAATAAAGGGGTACAACCAACACTAATGGCCCCACAAGCTATCCCAGTAGCCGCAGCGCCAATGCCTGCACAGGAAAGTACTCCTGCTGTTTCGCCCGATACTGTTGGTCTAGCCGCTACTCCAGAAAGTAGTAGCACTGACAACCTATTAGAAATAAAATCTCCTATAGTAGGTACATTCTATAGATCGGCAGGTCCAGATAAGCCTCCTTTTGTGTCTATAGGTTCTACGATATCACAAGGTTCAGTAGTTTGTATAGTAGAAGCTATGAAGCTCTTTAATGAAATAGAAAGTGAAGTTGCTGGAAAGATAGTTAAGGTGATGGTCGATGATGCATCTCCAGTAGAGTATGATCAGGTCCTCTTTCTAGTTGATCCTAACGGATAGTTCATTGTTCTGAAGCCACTAACCTAAAAATCTAATCATGTTTAAAAAAATTCTCATAGCTAATAGAGGAGAAATAGCCTTGCGTGTTATCAGAACATGTAAAGAAATGGGCATTAGCACTGTCGCTATCTACAGTACTGCTGACAAAGAGAGTTTGCATGTAAGATTTGCAGATGAAGCTGTTTGCATAGGTCCTCCTAGTTCAGCTGAATCATACTTGAGCATACCTAAAATTATGGCAGCGGTGGAAATAACGAATGCTGATGCAGTCCATCCAGGATATGGATTTCTAGCAGAGAATTCAGGTTTCGCAGAGGTGTGTGAGGAATATGGTATAAAGTTCATAGGTCCTACAGCGAAGATGATACAAATGATGGGGGATAAGATTACGGCAAAGGAGACTATGATTAAAGCCAAAGTACCGGTTGTGCCTGGGTCTGATGGAGAAGTAAAGACGGCCAAAGAGGGTCTGAAAATTGCTAAACAAATAGGATATCCTATCATACTTAAAGCAACCGCTGGTGGCGGCGGTAAAGGGATGAGAGTTGTTAAGAATGATGATGAGTTTCAGGAGCAATTGGAGAAAGCACAAACCGAAGCTGGAGCAGCATTTGGCAACAGTGCTATGTATTTGGAAAAGTTTGTAGAGGAGCCGAGACATATTGAGATACAAGTCATAGGGGACCAGCATGGAACTGTTGCTCACTTATCAGAAAGAGATTGCTCAGTACAGAGACGTCACCAAAAACTTGTAGAAGAATCCCCTTCTCCTTTTCTGGATAAAAAACTTAGAGATAAAATGGGGAAGGCAGCAATAAAGGCTGCTAAAGCTATCGACTATGAAGGTGTCGGTACCGTAGAGTTTCTTGTGGATAAGTATAAGAAATTCTATTTCATGGAGATGAATACTCGTATACAGGTAGAGCATACCGTTACAGAAGAAGTGATTAATCGAGATCTTATCAAAGAACAAATAAGAGTAGCTGCTGGAGAGAAAATTTCTGGTAAGAACTATTATCCAGACTTACATGCTATCGAAGTAAGAATAAACGCAGAAGACCCTTATCATGATTTCAGACCTAACCCAGGACATATCACTTCCTTTCACAGTCCTAAAGGTCATGGAGTAAGAGTAGACACACATGCTTTTGCTGGTTATACTGTACCTCCTTATTATGACTCTATGATAGCTAAGTTGATATGCAGAGCTGAGACAAGAGAAGAATGTATTCTCAAAATGCAGCGAGCACTCGATGAATTTATTATAGAGGGTATAAAGACTACAGTTCCATTTCATAAGCAACTCATGAAAGATGAGCGCTTTCTGACAGGAAATGTGACTACAAAATTATTAGATGATTTCGATTTGAAACCCGAGTAGATTAAAAAGGGACATCAATATCAAATAAAGTGGTTTCTTATATTGTTAGATTTAGCGTAGTCCACCAACACTCTGTAATCTAATATCGATGTCAGACACTAAGAGAATTTTAAGCTTCTTATCAGAGTACAAAACCAATGTTTGGTTAAGCTTATTGTCTCATGTTATGATGGCTATTTTTACGGTTATATCTATACCTTTAGTAATCCCATTTTTCCATTTTTTGTTTTCCACAACTCCTAGTATTGCTGTTCGGCCTTTGTCGCTTTTGGATTTGATAGGGTGGCTCGAATACTATTTTGTTCAGATTATTCAGACATATGGACATCAAAAAGCGCTTGTAATTACCTGTGCCTTTTTAATGTTGACTTTCTTTCTGAAAAACCTTTTTAGATATCTAGCTGTATACTTTATGATACCTGTTCGGAGTGGTGTTATGATAGACCTCCGCCAAAAACTTTATACTAAGTATTTGGACTTTTCCCAGACAGAACAAATTAATACTCAAAGAGGCGATCTTATAACAAGGATGACAGCTGATGTTCAAGAGATAGAATGGAGTATTCTTAGATTTATACAAGCGGTCATTAAGTCTCCAATTATTATAATCGGTAGCGTGCTTTTGATGCTTAGTATCCATAGGGGATTGACATTATTTGTGTTTGTGCTGATGGCATTTACATTATTGGTAATAGGCACTCTGAGTCGAACGCTTAAAAAGAATTCTGCAAATCTCCAGAATTCATTGTCAGACATCACGTCCATGACTGATGAGGCGTTGGATGGCTCCATGGTCCTTAATGTCTTTAGAGTTATCCCTAGATGGAAGCACGCTTTTTTGTCCTATAATAAGGAGTATAAATATACATATGATAAGGTGTCAAAACGGCAAGAATTATCCTCTCCATTATCCGAATTCCTTGGCGTTAGCGTCGTTGTGGTATTATTGTGGTATGGTGCCCAATTGGTTTTTGAGAGCACTTTGAAGCCCGAATCCTTTTTTGCATTCATCTTTGCCTTCTATCATGTAATAGAACCTCTGAAGGGATTTTCATCGGCTTTCTACCATATTAGAAAGGGAATTGCATCATTAGATAGAATTGAAGAAGTCCTAACTCTTAATGAGCAGCAAATTGATAGTGGCGAGCTAGACTTTGAGTTTAATGATAGGATTACATTTAAGGAAGTTTCTTTTGCTTATGAAAATCAAGCTGTATTGAAAAATATAAGCTTCCAAATTAATAGAGGAGAAAAAATAGCAATTGTTGGTGATTCGGGTACAGGAAAGTCTACCATACTGAATCTAATATTGAAAAGACTTACACCTAAGACGGGAGAAATACTTGTAGATGGAAAGCAACTTAAAACTATAAATACAGATAATCTTTACGGACAGATAGGAATTGTGACTCAATCACCATTTTTATTCAATGCAAGCATAGAAGACAATATCACTTTATTTAGAAAATTTGGTCAGAAGAATCGCATAGAAGATTGTTTAGAAGTCGCCTCGCTAAACCCCTTTGTCAGGGGATTGCCAGATGGATTGAAGACCAAGATTGGAGACAGAGGCGTCATGTTAAGTGGAGGAGAAAGACAACGAATTACAATCGCAAGGGCATTACTCGAGAATCCTAGAATCTTATTGCTGGACGAGCCTACATCTGCCTTAGACCCCATAGCAGAACATCAAGTGAGTACAGCTATAACGAAAGCTATGAAAGATAGAACTGCGATTATTGTTGCGCATCGTTTGTCTACCATTAAAGATGTGGATAGGATTTTATTCCTTAATAATGGGAGGATAACAGAGTCTGGCAGTCACGAAGAATTAGTCAATGCGAAAGGCGCTTACTCCAAGTACGTAAATCTGCAGATGATATGAAGATAGAGTACTTATGCATAGTCGTACTTTTGATTTGGGGAGAATGGATGTATGCCCAGTATGAGCTGCCCTATATTTCCGATACATTCTACATGTATAGTTCCTATGTAGACATCAATCAACCATTAGAGGAACAGATAAATTTTTATGAGGCAGATTTTCCATGCTTGACCACCATGGCAGTGATTCCATCTGAGATGCCGAGAACAGAATCCGAATTTCTTAATCAAGAAGGGAAGGGTATAACGTATGGTGTAGATAATAACGTCCTTATTATAAAGGGAATACGTATGGGTATCGACTACCTTGAAAAGCCTACTGATTATGTTCAGTTCCGAGGAGGCATACCACTCATTAATCTGGACAATCCTGCATCTACTAGTGAGAGTGGAAAGGAAGAACTGTATCTGGAATATGATGTCCTAGATGTGAAGGAAAGTCTGATGATTTGGAGTCAAATATTAGGATATGAAAGGATTAGACTAAAATTGAGAATTGAATATAATACAGAATATTTGAATTACGGAACACTAAATCGATTTGACAATGAGTATTACCACAGTATCCAAACTTCCTATACTGAATACGTAGAGGAAGTAGGTGTGAAGAAGGATGGTGAATGGTTGTCAATAGAATTAGGAACCATTCCTTCCGAGGTTATAGTATTCGATGAGACTAGTACACAATTCATTTCATACTATTCAGAGGGACAGTCAATTCCTGCTATTGTAAAGTATGATGCACCAAGTTATTTGATAGAGCACTATATGCAAAGTAAGGTTAAACATCTTCCTGAATGCACAACCGAAAGTCAATATGTATATGTATATCCTAATCCCACCTACAATAATCTCAATGTAAAAATGATAGGTCAAGAAGTAGGGGAGTATGAACTTTCTATCACAAATATTGTCGGAAAAAAACTGTGGGCATCTAAATTTACCAATGGCGAAGAAGATATTTTTTCTTGGACGCTGCCTTACCTCCCAAAAGGTATTTACCTCTACATTATAAAAGACAGATATGGGAAGTATGTACTGGCAAGAAGATTAACTATTCTGGAGCACTAAGCCTCTATTTACTAATCGATAGAATTAGCCTCATCACAGTTAGATAAATAGAAAAGGCCATCTCGAATAGAGACAGCCTTTTAGTATATATTCCTTGATTGAAAAAATTACATCATTCCTCCCATGCCACCACCTGGAGGCATCATTGGAGGAGGATTATCTTCCTTCATATCATTAATTACACATTCAGTTGTCAAGATCATGCCTGCTATAGAACCTGCATTTTCTATCGCGACTCTGGTTACCTTAGTAGGGTCAATAACACCAGCTCTCTTAAGATCTTGGTATTTGTCTATCCTCGCATTGTAGCCATTAGATCCAGTACTATTGAGCACATTTTGTAAGACAACAGATCCATCTACACCTGCATTTTCAGCGATTGCTCTTAGTGGTGCTTCCAAGGCTTTTTTGACTATTTGAATACCCATCTCTTGGTCTTCATTTTCTGCTTCCACTTTTGCCAGACCCTTCATAGTTCTTAAAAGTGCCACGCCTCCTCCTGTAACGATACCTTCTTCTACAGCTGCTCTTGTTGCATGCAATGCATCATCCACTCTATCTTTTTTCTCTTTCATTTCTACCTCAGTAGCTGCACCTACATAAAGTACAGCAACACCTCCAGATAACTTAGCTAATCTCTCCTGCAATTTCTCTCTATCGTAATCAGAGGTAGTCGTTTCTATCTGCTGTCTGATTTGTTTTATTCTCGCATTGATTTGAGACTGCTTACCAGATCCATTGACAATAGTTGTATTGTCTTTGTCTACCTGGATTTTGTCACAACTTCCTAAATGATCTAATTCAGCATTTTCTAATTTATATCCTTGCTCTTCAGATAATACTGTACCACCAGTTAAGATGGCTATATCCTCAAGCATTGCTTTTCTTCTATCCCCGAAACCAGGTGCTTTCACTGCAATCACTTTAAGGCCCCCTCTAAGTCTATTGACGACAAGCACACCTAGAGCTTGAGAGTCTACATCTTCAGCTATAATCATTAGGGGTCTGCCTGCCTGAGAAGCTTTCTCTAGGACAGGAACGATATCTTGAACATTGCTGATTTTCTTATCATGAATAAGAACAAGTGGACTCTCATACTCAGCAGTCATCTTCTGAGTATTAGTGATGAAGTATGGAGATAAATATCCTCTATCAAACTGCATTCCTAAAACCTCATCCACATAAGTATCTGTTCCTTTCGCTTCTTCCACTGTAATCACACCATCTTTAGATACTCTTTTCATAGCATCTGCGATAAGCGCACCAATTTCATTATCATTATTTGCAGAAATAGATCCTATCTGCTCTATTTTCTTGAAGTCATTTCCTACCACAGTAGAAGACTTATGTAGTTGTTGTACGACTTTAGCGACTGCTTTGTCTATACCTCTTTTGAGATCCATTGGATTAGCGCCTGCGGCTACATATTTCATTCCGCCAGCTACCATTGCTTGTGCTAGAACAGTTGCTGTTGTCGTTCCATCTCCAGCTGCATCATTGGTTTTAGAAGCGACTTCCTTTACCATCTGTGCGCCCATATTCTCTATTGGATCCTCTAGTTCTATCTCTTTTGCTACTGTGACACCATCTTTTGTTATCGCGGGTGCTCCGAAGCTTTTTTGTATAATTACATTCCTACCCTTCGGTCCTAAAGTCACTTTTACTGCATTAGCAAGGGCATCAATGCCTGACTTTAGTTTTAGCCGAGCATCAGAATCAAATGTTATTTCTTTAGCCATTTCGTGTGCTTAGTTAATTTTTGAATAATGAAAAATAAATTAAAGAACAACAAGGATGTCATCTTCTCTCATGATTAGATAATCTTCTCCTTTGTAATGTAATTCTTGACCGGCATACTTGCCGTAGAGTACCTTATCTCCTTTCTTTACTGTCATCTTAAGTCCATCCTTTCCTGGACCTACAGCGGCTACAACACCTTTTTGTGGTTTCTCTTTTGCCGTATCTGGAATGATTATACCTCCAGCAGTCTTTGCCTCTGCTTTCCCTGGCTTGACGACAACTCTATCATTGATAGGTTTCATAGTAATAGTTAATGTTTTTGAATTGGATAATATATTATACTAGTACCCCTTATCAGGAAATATGCCATTTATATTACTATGACATATTTTCAGTTTTTAACGAAGCACGAGCTTTGTCCTCGTGAAAGTTTGTCAGGCATTGACATAATGTCTTGTCCAGATAACTTATTTAATATGTATAAAGGAGATTAGCCTTGAGACTGAAGTGGAATTACACCTCCTCCTGCACCAGCAGAGTTATTCACTACAATCGCAGTAATTATTGCTAAAATGAATAGAGCAATAGCAAGACCCCAAGTCAGCTTTTCTACAAAGTCTGTAGATCGAGCAGCACCGAAAACTTGATTAGCTCCGGTTCCTCCAAATGTAGAGTCTACACCACCTCCTTTAGGATTTTGAATGAGAACAACACCCATGAGTAAGAAACTTACCAGAGCTATTAAAATTGTCATTACGTTAATCATTTCTGCTTCTTTTTTATGTCTTTAATCTGCGCCGCAAAGAAACTACTTTTTTCAGGATATTTCAAACTAAGTTTCTTATACGCTTTTTTGGCATTCTTATAGTATCCTTGCTCCATATATAGTTTAGCCAAGGTTTCAGTAACTATTTCGTCGGAAGCGCTTACACTTTGAGCAATTTTCGTTTTCAGCTCATCCTTAATTTTTGATTTTTTCTTGCGATTACCTTTTTTCTTCTTTTTATTGCCCATAGGTTTTGAATCTAAAGATGCGTGAGGACTGTTTTCCTTAAGCCACTGTGTGAATGCAGATGGACTAAATTCAGTCTTTGCGTCAGGATAGTCTACTTTCGGTACGGGAACAGCTTTTTCCTCAGAGACTTTTTTAGTCTTTGGAACCTTTGCATTACGAGTGCCTTTATTTTCTTCAAACTCAAACGAACTGATTACATGGCTTCTATCATTTGTATTATCAGGCACTTTCAAACCAATATTTTCTTTGTGGTACCAACTATATCTTAATAAATCAAAATTACTATCCAGGCCTGCTGACTGAGCTAATTTCTGAAATGGTTGTGAGAATATAGCAGACTTCTTGTCCTTCTTTGATACAGTTGGCCTAGCACCCTTAGAGTGTTCGATGAGCGCTTTTGCTACTGATTTTTTTTTCTTTTTTCTCACTTGTTATAAGTAGTTACCAGTTTGTAAATGCGTCATTGAACACTCTTTCCATGATGTCATCTATAATCGCTTCATTTAAGTCATCTTCCAATGAGACAAAATCGGCGTTGCTGTCAAAATCTTGAAATGCTGAAAAACTCTTAACCCAGTTGTCATCTTCATTGAGATAATTTACATACTCAATTTTTAGCCCCATTTCCAACCGATTAAGATTTGTCGTGTTTCCTTCTCTAGGTGCGATAGGGATGATTCTATATGCAGTTATAGTCCCTAGGAAAACGATGTCTGGTTCATTTTCATCCAATTTTAATCTAGATTGCTCTCTGACTTTTCGTCTGAGTGATTCTCCAAACTGGATATGAATATCTACTGGTAAATCTGGCACACCTCTTACTATATCATCTACAAAGTAAGTAGACACTTCATTGGGAATTGATATGCCTTTAAGTCCATATACGCCACATGAAGCAATAGATAATGAAAGCACAATTAATAATAACCTAAATCGCAATATCATACTCTTTAATTTTTCTGTAGAGAGTCCGCTCTGATATCCCTAATTCTTCTGCAGCATGCTTACGTTTTCCACTATGTTTTTTAAGCGCTTTCATTATAAGTTCTTTTGTTTTTTGATCTAGAGATAATGATTCTTCTACTTCCTCTGCATCGCTATACTCTTGTTTATTGATTATAACGGTATCCTGATTGTAGTCATTATATAAATCTGGATTTAGGGACTCATTGATTTCCATGTTCTCTGTCATGCCAGGTAGTGGTTCTAACGAGCTTGGATGTTTTACGCTAGTCGCTGGTCGCTGGCTTGGCATTTTCAAGTCATTACGCTGAATCATTTCATAAAACATGCGCTTCAAATCATTCAAATCACTTTTCATATCAAAAAGAAATTTGTACAAGATCTCTCTTTCTTCAAAATCTGATTTCGTATCAGAATTTATTTTAACTGGCAGATTACGACCAAGTAAGGCAGGTACAGCTTTGACTAATTCGTTAGCATTCAGAAGATGATCTTCGCTTAGAACAGATAACTGCTCTACTATATTTCTTAGTTCTCTGATGTTACCTGGCCATCTATAATTTTCTATGATTTTCTGTGCCTCGGCATCCAGTCTGATAGGCTCAGTTCTGTACTTTTCAGCAAAGTCATTTGCAAATTTTCTGAAGAGTAAGTAGATATCCTCTCTTCGCTCATGCAAAGCAGGTATTCTAATCGGAACGGTATTGAGACGATAGAATAAGTCTTGTCTGAATTTTCCAGATCTGATTTTTTGGTGCAGATCAACATTGGTGGCTGTAACGACTCTGACATCTGTTTTCATTACTTTGGAAGAACCGACTTTGAGATATTCTCCGGACTCCAGCACACGCAGTAAATACGATTGGGTATCCAATGGCATTTCTCCAATTTCATCTAAGAAAATTGTGCCTTTATCTGTGGATTCAAAGTAACCTTTTCGTTCACTACTAGCGCCAGTAAATGCACCCTTCTCATGGCCAAACAACTCACTATTGATGGTCCCATCAGGAATGGCACCTGTGTTGATTGCTATAAAAGGACTGTGCTTCCTGTTGCTGTATTCATGTATGATTTTAGAAATAACTTCTTTTCCTACACCACTCTCGCCATAAATGAGTACCGTCAAATCTGTGGCTGCGACTCTTAGTGCTTTGCTCAGTGCATTGTCCAGTTCTTCTGATCGCCCTACTATCCCGTATCGTTGTTTTACTGATTGTAATTTCATACCGGTTTCAATATTTTGGCAGCTTCGGCAATGGTACCTAATAAGGTGCCACTTGTAACATTGTCAACGGTGACGTGCACATAATCTCCGGGCTCTAGATTTTCTTTCTTTGGAAAGACTATAGTTTTGTATTGGCTGTTCCTTCCTTTAAAGTGTAGGTCTGATTTTTTGGAGTTTCCTTCAATTAATACTTCGAATGTTTTGCCTATATCCTTTAAATTATCTTGAAGTGAGACTTTAGCTTGTACCTCAATTATCTCAGCAAGTCTCCTCTTTTTAACCTTCAGTGGAATATCATCTTCATATTTTCTAGCAGCCAAGGTGCCGGGACGTTCAGAGTAATAATACATGTATGACATTATAAAACCCGCTTCCTCTATGATGCTCAGAGATTCCTTATGGTCCTCCTCTGTCTCAGTACAAAAACCAGAAATCATATCTGATGAAATAGTACAGTCAGGAATAATAGTCCTGATCTGCTTTATTTTTTTCATGTACCATTCTCGGTCATAAGTTCTATTCATCAGTTCTAGAATTCTAGAACTACCACTCTGTACGGGTAAGTGTATATAGTCACATATATTGTTGTAGTCTCGGATGGCATACATTACATCTTCTGTGATATCTTTAGGATGCGATGTAGAGAACCTCACTCTGACTTCTTTGTCGACTTTTGCTACCATCACTAGAAGTTGGGCAAATGTGACTTGTTCTTCTGTTTCTGGATTCACCCATTTATAGGAATCGACGTTTTGACCCAGTAAGGTAATTTCTTTATACCCATCTGAAATCATCTGAGCTGCCTCTGCTACTATGGTATAAGCATCTCTGCTTCTCTCACGTCCCCTTGTAAATGGAACTACACAGAATGAACACATATTATCACATCCTCGCATGATGGAGATAAATCCAGATATTCCTGATACATCCAATCTGACTGGAGAAATGTCTGCGTACGTTTCTTCTCTGGATAAGAGGACATTTACACCTCTTTCTCCTTCAGAGGCATTGGATATAAGTCTAGGTAAGTCTCTGTATGAATCTGGACCTAAGACTATGTCAACTATTTTCTCTTGTTCTAGAAACTTAGCCTTAAGTCTCTCAGCCATGCATCCTAGCACGCCTATAAGCACCCCTTTCTTCTTTTTCTTGACACTGTTATAGACTTGCAATCTATGTCTTACAGTATCTTCTGCCTTTTCTCTGATAGAACAAGTGTTGACCAGAATCAGATCAGCTTCATTCATATCCTTAGTGGCAGAATAACCCTCTGAATTTAGAATAGAGGCGACGATCTCTGAATCGCTGAAATTCATAGCGCAGCCATAGCTCTCTATATAAAATTGCTTAGAGGCCTTAATCTCAATTGTGTTATTAAACACTTCTCCCTGTCGGGTAATGTCTAAGTCCATGTCTAAAATTTGACTACTTCTTTTGTTTGCCATAGTGGATAAAAAAATCAATTTTCGAAGCGCGAAGATAAGCAAAATACAAGTTAGTATGACAAAATGGCATGCAGTGATTTTTACCAATAAGCTTGATTATGAGCCACTTGTGTAATGTTTAACTATAATTTAAGAAGCAGAATACAACTAAATGGATAACATTTTATAAAAGTCTCCGTCTTAATGTTAATAAGACAGTACTTTTGCACATATTAGAATAATTGTAACTATGAAGATATTCACAACAATTTTGCTCTCGATAGTCCTTACTACAGCATGGACACAGACCTTAGATGAAGAACTAGGTTTCATCTATGTCAAAGCTGATTATCTTATGGAAACAGGTAGATATGAAGATGCCATAAAGGAATTCACCAAAATCATCGCTAAAGACCCCAACTTCAGGGATGCGATGTTTAAGCGAGCTGATGCCAAATATAATGTAGGCGCCTACCAAGGTACTTATAACGATGTTCTATCCATATTCGAGAACAAAGGGGTTTCACCAAGAGCACTTGAATTGTTTGCAAAATCTCAGAAAGCGATTGGTAAGGTGGATGCAGGTGAGACAACTTTAGAGACCTTTGAAAGTTTATGCATTGGTTCAGATGCCAATAGGAATTCTCCATCTACCACTCAAGGGAATGATACCTCTCAGCCAACGAATAATGAAACGGTGAAGGATATAAAAGACCAGATTTCTGATATACTAAAGGATATACTTCCAGGTTCTAATGATGAGCCTGAGACTGGATCTAATGATTCGGACACGCCAACGAATACTGATACATCACCTAATTCGGATACAGGTAGTGACACTGGTTCTACTAGAAGTCAGACTAAGGGAGGGACGGATAGAGGAACTACTACGGATTCAAATACACAGAGTGATGATCCTGTCATATTCCAGCCAGCACCTACAGAGCCTGAAGAGCCTGAAATAGATGATTCAGTTAATGAAATTTACATAGATGAGGATGTGACTTTAGAAATTCGAAATGGTCTTGGTTCTAGAAGAATATTACAGCAGCCGAGCATCAATTTGTTATCAAGTACATCAGGTGAAGTTGTTATCGATATTTGTGTTAACAACAATGGAAAAGTAGTAGGAGCAAACTTTAATGCTGGAGAGTCAACATTAAACACACAAAGTATCATTTCAGTAGCGGAGAGAAAGTCTAAGGAATTTTGGTTTAAAAGTTCTACGACACCAGAAATGTGTGGATCTATAGTTTTCAAAATTACGGGACATTAACATCAAGAATCAAAAAGGACTAAATGAAGCATAGTAGCAGGCGTAGATGGATTAAGTTTTTAATTTCTGGCTTCTTTTGTTTGTTTATCATAAACAGCTCAGAAGCTCAGTTTGGAATAGGACTAACAGCTTCTAATGATTTGTACAATATCTATAATAACCCTGAAGACGGTATAGCGCATAGAAGAAATGGAAGTGCCTTGCTCAATATTGGATTAGGACCAAAGATTTGGGTTGGAGGGAAAGCATTTTCTGTGTCCATAGAGTCGCAGGCCAATCTTTCACTATTTGGTCTAGCAATAAGAGATTATAAGGGTCTTGGTGCAGTTTCATTTCCAATTCTGGGAAAACTCAATTTTGGTGGTCTATCAGGATTGAATAAAGTTATGAAGGCAGGGTTCTCCATTGGAGGAGGTATCCAATATAATCGTACAGAGATCTATGGATTGTCTCAAGAGTTTGTGGATAGGGGAGTAACTCGTGATTTCTTTAAGACTTACAATGTTCAGATAGGTGGTGGTGTAGGTATATCCGGTTTTACAGCGGAGCTATTTGCACGCTATGGATTTAACCCTGATTTAGATTCTGCAAATAACTTTCATATTGGTCTACAGTTTGGGTTTAATATTATCCAGCTTAAAAAAATCAAAAGACCAGAAAGCGAACTGTAGTCTATGCAGATACAGAATAACGTTTCGTCGAAGCCCTATAACACCTTCAGAATTGATACCTCTTTCAATACACTTATAACAGTCGATGGGGTGTCTGACTTATTTTACCTCAGAGAAGTTTTAAAAAAACCTGAAACTAGAATTCTTGGAGGAGGAAGCAACATCCTGCTCCTAAAACCAAACATTGACCCAATTATCCTTATCGATATCAAAGGGATTGAAATCCTTAAAGAGGCAGAGGCTTATGTTTTGGTCAAATTTGGTGCCGGTGAGATATGGCACGATGTAGTACAGTGGGCTATCGAAAATAATTATGGAGGCATAGAAAACCTTTCACTCATTCCTGGCAAATGCGGCGCAGCACCTATGCAAAACATCGGTGCTTATGGTGTAGAGATTAAAGATGTCTTACATTCAGTTACGGCTTTTGACACTGAATCAAACAGTGAATTAGTTTTTCACAATGAAGAATGTGGTTTTGGTTATAGAACCAGCAATTTCAAGACCATTTGGAAAGAAAGAATGGTCATCACCAGTATAATTCTAAAGTTGACCAGAGATGGCTATCATGTAATAAAAGATAGCTATGGAGCGGTAACTAATAATCTAGAAAATAAAGGGATCAGTAATCCTTCAATATCTGATTTGGGAGAAGTAATCAGCAGTATCAGACGACACAAGTTACCTGATCCAAAGGTGTTGGGAAATTCAGGCAGTTTTTTCAAGAACCCTATTGTTTCTATTACAAAAGCCAACCAATTGCTAGAGTCCTATACGAATATGCCTACTTATCCTGCAGATGCAGATATGGTAAAATTGTCCGCAGGTTGGATAATAGATCAGTGCGGACTGAAAGGAGAAAGGGTGGGAGATACAGGCACTTATAAGAACCAAGCGCTAGTACTCGTTAATCATGGAAATGCGACTGGAAAAGAAATCTATGACTTTAGTAAACAGGTACAATTAACCGTCAAAGAAAAATTTGGAATAGAATTGGAACCTGAAGTTAATATCTGGTAAATGGCTTTAGTATGTTGGTAGTGAAGAATCTATCTCTTTAGCCCAGGCAAGTATCCCTCCTTCAAGATTGTATAAGTTTTCATAGCCTCTTAACTGCTGTACCTGATGAATAATATTTGCACTTCTAGCGCCTGATCTGCAATGAACAACCACAATCTCTTCCTCTCTATCAAAATTGTCAATCATTGAAGCCACAGCAGAGACTGGAATCAATTCCGCCCCTAGATTAACATAATCATATTCATGCTGTTCCCTAACGTCAATCAGTATATGTTCTTTATTGTTGTCTCTTAAATTTTTCAATTCTTGTACAGTGATACTTTTGATTTCCATGCTTAAAGATTAAGAGTGTGAGCAAGCTTGTTCTTCTAATAATGCACCATTGGCAACTAGTGCTTTGTACCCTCCTAACACATTGACTATCTTTTTGTTGCTTTGAGCCATTATAATAGAAGACGCTATTAACGACCTGTAACCACTTTGACAGTGTACATAGGTTGGGACTTGAACAGGAATTTCATTTATCCTATCAGAAATTTGACTAAGAGGTAGGCTTTTTACATTAGCAACGTGGCTTGAGTTATACTCCCCAGATTTTCTGACATCTATGATTGATGTGTCTTGGCTAGACATTTTGCTGAGTAAGACATCTGCATTTATTTCTTCTACCTTGTTGATTGGATTGCCAGCAGACTGCCATGCTATAAGGCCACCATTCAAGTACCCTAAAGTATTGTCAAAGCCTACACGACTCAGCCTAGTAACAGCCTCTTCTTCTCTACCTTCAGGCGCTACAAGTAGGATTTTTTGATTTGTGTTTTTCAGAATGGCTCCTACCCACGGTGCAAAACTGCCATTCAATCCTATGAATATAGACTTTGGTATATGTCCAGATGAATAGTCTTCTTTACTTCGGACATCCAAAACTAAGGTATCATTGTTCTTCATAGATGCCGCAAATTCACCTGGACTCAATTTAGAAGTTCCTCTTACTATTATATCTTCAACATGTTCGTAACCTTCTTTATTTAATGAAACATTAAGTGGGAAATAAGCAGGCGCAGAAGTCAATCCTTCAGTGACTTCTTTTATAAATTCCTCCCTGGTCATATCTGCTCGTAAGGCATAATTATTTTTTCGCTGATTACCAAGACTATCTACAGTTATGTTCATCATATTTTTACCACAAGCTGACCCTGCTCCATGAGCAGGATATATGAGCATATCATCTGGGAGGGGCATTAATTTATTACGTAAACTGTCATAGAGCATAGAGGCCAAATCTTCCTCAGTTATACCGGCACCTTTCTGACACAAATCTGGTCTTCCTACATCACCTAAGAATAAAGTGTCTCCTGTAAATACACAATGCGGCTTATTGTCAGCATCTAATAAAAGATAACTGGTACTTTCTAGCGTATGACCAGGTGTATGTAAGGCTTTAATCGTTATGTTACCTACTTTGAAGGTTTCGCCATCTGTAGCATTGTAGCTTTGATAACTTGTCTTAGCCTCTGGGCCATAAATTATCTTTGCACCTGTCTTTTTTGAGAGGGAAACATGCCCACTTACAAAATCAGCATGGAAATGCGTCTCGAAAATATACTTTAAAGTCACATTATCTTTCTCTAACCGCTCTAAGTAAGGTCTGGATTCTCTCAGGGGATCAATGATAACAGCCTCTCCTTGAGATCTAATATAGTATGCCCCTTGGGCGAGACAGTTAGTATAGATTTGTTCAATGTGCATATGTCTACTTTACTTCTTATTACAGGATTAATTAACTCATTAATGAGGTAATTTGTTCCTAAATAAACCATATAAAAATGTTCCGAAAATAGAACCAATAATCACAATTACAATGGTCCAATATCCAGCGCCAAGCAATGCAAATAGTGGACCTGGGCAGGCACCTACGAGCGCCCAGCCTAAACCAAACAATATACCTCCCATCATATATCGGACGAAGCCTTTGTTTTTATCTGGGATTATTATTTCTTCATTATGAATGTCCTTCATCTGCATCTTCCTGATAATCCTTGTAATGACAATGCCAAGAATCACCGCAGATCCTATGACGCCATACATGTGAAAAGACTCAAACCTGAACATCTCATATATGCGAAACCAAGAAATCACTTGAGACTTAGTGATGATGATTCCGAATATGGTTCCGGTAACTAAAAATCGTAGTGTTTTCATCTAACCAAAAATTTGAGGTAATAAAAGATGCGTCATTAACAAGCCTCCTATAAAGAAGCCAACTGTAGCGATAAGAGATGGTATCTGAAGATTACTCAGACCAGTAATCGCATGCCCGGAAGTGCACCCTCCAGCCCATCTAGTACCAAAACCTATCAAAAGGCCACCCCCAAGTAAAATAGAAAGGACTTTTAGCGAACCAAGTTGATTTTGGTCAAATATTTCTAGTGGCACGTAGCTGTCAATATTAGCATTGATATTTAGATTATTTAATGCTTCTATGGTATTGGGGTTTAGATTTATATGGTGATTTTCCATCAAAAATTGAGACGCTAGGAAAGCGCCAACAACAGTACCGACTAGAAAAAGTAGATTCCATTGTTGTGTTTTCCAGTCAAAGACAAAAAACGATGCAACTTTACCAGCACCACCTATTGTACATAGCGTTCGCAAATTAGATGAAAATCCAAAGGTCTTCCCAAAATATAGCATAACAAAGAGTACGCCAGCTAGAAGAGGTCCTGCTACATACCAAGGCCATGGTTGCAATACGGCTTGCATAATTTTATTTTGCTCAAAAATATAATTATTACACTAAGTCAAGACTTCATATATAGCAGGTATAGAATATGTTCTCTGCATTAAGTATTTTCGATGACAAGATTAGTGATAGATGCAAAACGGAATAAAGGAAACAAACTTCAATTTTCCAGGCCAGATAGGCGTATACAATGGAAAGGTTCGGGATGTATATGATCTCAAGGACTTCCTTGTCATTGTAGCAACGGATAGGATTTCTGCATTTGACCACATATTACCTAGGGCAATTCCTTATAAAGGGCAGATACTTAATCAAATTGCGACCCATTTCCTGAAAGCCTCTGAACTCATTGTACCTAACTGGTTAGAAGCCAGCCCAGATTCTAATGTCAGTATTGGGAAAAAGGCGGAACCCATAAAGTTGGAGATGGTTGTGAGAGGTTATTTGGCTGGACATGCATGGAGAGAGTATAAGGCAGGAAAGCGTATAATATGCGGCGTTCCTATGCCCGAGGGCATGAAAGAAGGGGATCGGTTTATGGATCCCATAATAACGCCTGCCACAAAAGCAGCGGAAGGACATGATGAAGATATTTCTATGGAAGAGATTCTTAGCCAAGGTATCGTCTCTCAAACGACTTGGAATAAGCTAAGCATCTATGCACTTCAGCTCTTCTATCTTGGAACTCGAATGGCAAAAGAAAAAGGACTCATCCTAGTAGATACCAAATATGAGTTTGGATTCTATGATGATGATATTATCCTCATCGATGAGATTCATACGCCAGATAGTTCTCGCTATTACCTACTAGATGGATACGAAGACCGACAAAAGAGCGGGGAGAAACAAAAGCAACTATCCAAAGAATTTGTGAGGGAATGGCTCATGGCTAATGGATTTCAAGGCAAAGAGGGACAGACTATGCCTGTTATGCCAGATGATTTTGTTTCTACTGTGACGGATAGATACGAAGATTTATATAACAAACTCACAGGAAACAAATTGCAAAAAGACCCAAATCAAGATGCCCTAAGTCGGATAAAGAATAATGTACTTGACTACTTAGATAAGTTATAGACTTTATGAATCTCATTTCAGAGCTGAAAGATAAGTTACTCTTGGATCAGATAGTTCTAGGGGAGCAGCTTCATTCTAGGTATACACATATTTGGAAAATGGAAGAAGGCCTGAAAGCGATAGCGGCAGTGCTTCCAAAGTCCACAATGGATGTATCTAAAATTCTAAAGATATGTTCCAAGTACAAACAGAAAGTAGTTATTCATGGCGGCTTGACGAATCTTGTAGGTGGTACCGAGACCGAAGGAGATGAATTAGTTATCTCTCTGGAGAAGATGAACAAAATCGAAGAGGTGGACTCTATGAGTAGGACGATTACAGCACAGGCTGGCGTCATACTCCAAGCTATACATAAGAAGGCCGACGAACATAACCTATTTTTTCCACTCAACTTTGGTGCAAAAGGAACGGCACAGGTAGGCGGTATCGTTTCTTCCAATGCAGGAGGATTGCGTGTATTGAAATTTGGTATGACTCGGCAACTGGTCCTGGGATTGGAGGGTGTGCTAGCTGATGGAACGATTATATCTGGATTAAAAAAAATAGTAAAGGATAACTCTGGTTATAATCTCAATCAGCTTTTTGTCGGGTCCGAAGGCACGTTAGGCGTTGTCACCAAAGCCGTCTTTAGGCTCTATGAAAAACCAACCAGCAGACAGAGTTGTATGGCAGCAGTTAGAGATTACGATTCTGTCGTTGCTTTAATGAAACACATGGATGCCGGCCTGGCTGGATTGCTGAGTGGATTTGAATTGATGTGGAATAATTATTACCAGATGGCGACCTCTTCACCGTCCTTAGTAAAACCACCTTTACCTCATGGACATCCTTACTATGTCCTGGTAGAGAGTTTGGGAAGTGATAACGATTCTGACAGAGATAAGATGACCGGATTGCTGGAATCGGCATTGCATAAGAACCTTATAGAAGATGCGGTGATGGCACATAGCGAGAGTGATATGAATTGGTTTTGGACAATCAGAGAAGATGTCCGAGCGGCTGTATCACAAATGAAAGTGGATCAGCATTTCGATATTAGTTTACCAATTTCCAAGATAGGGGAGGTGATAGACACAATGTTGGCTACACTCAAAAACCTGAAAGGCGTAAAGCAGATCATCACTTTTGGGCATGTTGCTGATGGTAATATACATCTGATAGTAGGCAAAGACACTGATGCGCCTGAACTCACGTTAGCAGTTAACGATATTATATATGCTCCTTTGAAAGATATAGGGGGTTCAGTCTCAGCAGAGCATGGGATAGGCTTGCATAAAAGGGCTTATCTAGAGTTATGTAGGACTGAGAGTGAAATCCAAACCATGCAACTACTAAAGCGAACACTAGATCCACTAAACATCCTAAATCCAAGGCATATATTCCAGGATAGTCCTGTTGACTAGGTTTTATACAAGACCCTTTTTCCTAAAAAACTCCTAGCCAACCATATGTTTGCATCATTTGGTATTTTTGCGACCTCTTAATAAATAGGGAAGCGTATTATAGGAGGTGCACTTTCATAGTGCTCATTACTTTAGGGGCCGAATGGTATTGACAGGAAAGAATATTTATAAGTAAGCATGTCGGAGCATTGATCTATTACTCCGCAACAAATAGAGATCACAACAATAATTGGCGACAACAGATTCGCATTAGCTGCCTAATTTAGAATTAGCATAGCTTTTTGCACTGTGTGGGAGGAAGTCTGATAGACCTACTTTTCAGTGTATAATGACCGGTATGCTTCGCGCTGCCACTCGGACTAGGAAGGCGCATGCTTTGGGCACCTTCTGAAAATTAAGAAGCTAAGTTGATAGTTGGTTGCTTGTACACCTGCTTGACATCGAAAATTCAAGAACAAGCTAAACATGTAGAAAGCATATGAATGCTTTGTCTGGACCAGAGTTCGAATCTCTGCGGCTCCACTTAAGAATCAAATGATTCAAAATGAAAACTAAGGTCAAATTCAAGCTTGCTTGATATTTGGCCTTTTTCATTTTGTGAGCGATAGCGATAGTTTTCGGTAGAAATCAAAGATTTGATTTAGACTACGGGAAAGCTGAGATGGCCAGAGGCAATCTCTGCGGCTCCACTTAAGAATCAAATGATTCAAAATGAAAACTAAGGTCAA
>CAZQDZ010000054.1:0-26350 GCA_964591455.1 uncultured Saprospiraceae bacterium | reverse complement strand
AGAAAAATGCTGCATAATTAACTTTTCTCTTTGTCCACTATAATGGGGAAGTCCAGTCTGTTATCTCTTGATTATTTTCATTTAATAGTTTGTAGTCAGTTTGGTTGTATCCTATTTTGGCTGCGCCGTCTAGTCCTAGTAATATTTTATAAAGTGAATCACTTAAAACGCCATTGATAACTTGGCGAATCCTTTCTCTTCCAAGTACATCTAAATTCAGGTCTTTAATTAGTTGGGTTACTTCAGAATTAGATGATTCATCGAAATACATCTTTAATAAGGAGAGTTTTTCTTTGTAGAAATCTTTAGCAAATTCTTTTGAATTCATTTTTTTTGGTTGTTCTATTTAGTTTCCAGGTAGCGTACCCGCATCCACACAATTGCCGGCTTTGGCTGCCGTGTTTTTTTATAATTCGAATTCCAAATATTCAATTACTTCTTCATTAGTCTTCGCTTCTCTATTTACGAAATTCCAATCGTAAACTATTTTTGGATATTGGTCAACGAATTTCATTTCTTCTTTTTCTTTAAGCCCAAATTCATTCATTACTGTTCTGAAAAAATCTTCGTCAAAGATGATTTCGACATTGAAGTTTAGTTTCTATAAATCAAAGGTTTTGTTGATAAAGTATATTTTCTGCTAATGAGCTAAAACAAACATACATCTAGACCCTAACTCCCAATTCTACATATATATCTTATAGATCTCCACTTAAAGCTCCGTGCATTAATGTTGCTATACTAAAATAGCAATAATCACAAACAATCTCTATGTACGGAATCATAACCTCCCCAAAACTCATGATGATTTAGTAGTAGGGCTTTAGAGGGTTGCAACGGTTGCATCCTTGAGAATTAACAATCCACAAACCCATAACTACTTTCTTATATTTTCATAGGGAGTGACTTTGTTCTAATTTGAAGTCAAAAAACTAGAACCTTCTAATTCTCCTTTTATATGAAAGCATTAGCATTTTCGATTTTGTTATGCACCTTTAGTTTGTTTCTGATCGGACAACCAAGCTCAGAATATAATGGTAATTCTATTGATGCAAATACTCAGAAAGTCATCGATTCATTAGTTAATTTTCGATATAGTTATAAGCGACGCTTCCTTTCTATAGGGCAGCCTACTGTAAATCAGAAAGATCAGAATCACTACTGGAATTCTCATAAAGCTGAAATTCCAGAGAAAGACTTTTTCGATTTAATCAACCACAAATCTCCAGTAATAAGATACTACGCTTACTCTCATATAATCAAGAATCAGTTGACTTCATCCAAAGTAGAATTTCTACTCAATCATTTAGAAGACGTTGAAAAAATCAGATATAGCAATTATAGAAGTTCTTTAATGGCAAGACCGGACAAACATGAATTAAAACCCTTGATATTATACATTTTAATTCATTCTGAACTTAGTCAAATAGAGCAGGAGACAATGGCTAAGGCCATCATTGATCTCCAATTGGATAATAAGGATATGATGGACTATGCTCTGGATCATTTAGAATTGAATGAAGAAAATTATTCCTTAATTAAATCAGTAGCCAACGATAATAAAAACAATAAAGCAATTGCACTTCTAGCTGAATATCAAAACGAAGATGATCAAGACTTTTTATCAACTAAATTAAGTTCTATATATAAAAACAATAAGTATGAAGAAAACAAGCGTTTCGTAAAGTTTGCCATTGAAAATGATTTTCCAATTGGCAGCTCAGATTTATTTATTGCCGCACATCAGAATGCGAAAAAGAGCAATCAACTGTCCGCTTCCATTAGAAGAAATAGTGAATTCTATAAATTGATTACAAAGTATGACAAAGAGCATAGAGAAAATATACTTTTAGATTTGCTTTCTGCCGCGGATAAGGATAGCCTTACAAGAAAGAAAAATTTCTATCAGATTCATCTAATCATAAAAGAAGTTTCGCCTAAGGAGCTTTTAGATTTTCGCATTAAATTTTGGGAGAAGGGAGGAAGACTTAAGTGTGCATCTTATGATCATGTCAAAAGGCTAGATTCAGAATTGGCTTTTCGATTGGCAAAGAGAGATTTGGATTTACTTGAAAAAGATGAATTGCATAAATTTGGGTGTATCCGAAGATTTGCAGAAGAAATGGAAGAGAATAATCTTTCTTCAGAAAAGTACATCAATTGGGGACTGCAAGTTTCAGATGGATACCTCCGATTGAATGCTATTAAAACTTCAGCTTACTATCCTTATCCATCGGCTAAAAAGTATATTTTAAATTTATTGGGACCTGGATACAAAGAATATGAACATCCCAATATAATCAGAACGCTAAGCAAGCATTCACTCGACACGGATGAGAAAGAGAAAATTAGAAAGTGGTTTAAGGAAAGACGGTATAAGAAAGAATATAGAGATGAAATATATAAATTAAAGAAAACTATATTGGAAATGGGTATTGATGTCTAATCTCTTGTTGCATTATCTAATAATTATTAAAGCACATTTATCAAAATCCTATATATCAATAGGGCCCCGTGAGATAAATATTTTTGGAAGGTACTTGAATCGCAATAGCTGACTTAAAAAGTCATAACCATTCCCACCCCTCCAGTATTTACTTTTAAATCTATCTTCCATTCATCATCTTGGATCCCAAGATCTTGGGCATGTAAATCATTAATTGTTCTTATCGCTTTTTCGCCAGCTGATGAAGCTGCTATTCTAATAGAAAGGGCGACAATACCTGTTATGGGCACAACAACATAAAGGCCAAGTATTGCTACTATATCATTTGTACATAACTCACAATTAGACCGATCTCCTGTAATCAAAGCAAGACCACTACCTCCAATCACCCCTAAGGTGACAAATCCAAATACCCTCGCATTCTTCTTTCTTTTATGGGATTTCTCATATAAATCTAAGGCGTATGGGTCTTGGTTAAAGACAGATTCCATTTCTCCATATTTATAAATCTGCCCACCAGCTTCATACAATAATCCTTGCTTTTTGATATACTGACCGTAGGTGTTGGTCATGCTCGCAAGAAATACGATAAGTAATACTATTAAAGTCCTCATATCTAATGATTTTTAGTTGTACTAATTAAGTAGTAATTATTTCAGGAGTCACGACCTATAATCAGTTCCTTAAGATTATACTTACGCAATCTCTTTTTCTGAGTTTTCAAAGTCTTTTTAAGTTCATTGTGATTTTGGATTCTTAACCATAAATCTGCACTTATGTTTGACAACTTTTCTAGTATTATTGCCAACTCTATATTCAGTCTTCTCTCTCCACTTAAGATTTTACTCAGATTTGAAGATTTCATATTTAGGTAGTCCGCCAAATCTACTTGCTTGACTTCTATTAGTTTAATGAATTGCTTTATAAAACTTCCTACTCTTATTGTTTTCCCGTTTGAATTAAGATAATCTCCCATATTGTATTTAAGTCCAAGTAATGCAATTCTTATCCTTTCTTCTTTTGAAGTATGAGCTACCTTACTTTTAATCAATAGCTTAAAATCCTGATATTCTTTCGTTCCAATATCCATCGGTTCTGTCAATAATCCATTAGTCAACTGACTTAATTTATCTTTTTTAATCGTCATAACTTAAGTATTCATTTATAAGATTTTCACCTGAAAGTGGACCTATATACATTCGTGCTCCAATGGTTTGGGTAGCGTAATATTTAGTCTTATACATTGGTATAAGTTCCGTTTTAGATATAAATGTTAGATATCCTTTATAATCAGTATTCAGTTTTAATGACTCTTTGCAGCCAAAAGCTATTAGACAACCTGCAACATTCTTATACTCTTTATTTAAACCGAAATTGAAAGGAGCTATTTCAATAAGTTCCATAATCAACATGCCTTCATCTTGAATCAGTTGAACTAAGCCATGCAGTTTTCTAGATTCTTCCTCAACAAGCATAAATATGGTATTCGGATTCTTGCGATATGCTTTTGACCAATTAAACAGCCAGCCCTCTTTCTTTTTTGGTATTGTGTCTTTCTCAACTGGCAGGATACCACATTTTACCTTTAGATTATCCTCTATTCTTAAAATATACAAGTTGTCAATATTGTATAATAAATATACATTCTTTTAGCTTATATGTCAATTAGTTAACTGTATTAAACCACATTTATCTAAATCCTATATATCAATAGGGCCCCGTGAGATAAATATTTGTGGATGGACTTTGAATCACAGAACCTGACCTAAAAAGTCATAACCATTCCCACCCCTCCAGTATTTACTTTTAAATCTATCTTCCAGTCATCATCTTGGATTCCTAAATCTTGGGCATGCAAATCATTAATTGTTCTTATCGCTTTTCTGCGGGCAGTTCCAGATGATATAGTAAGAGAAAGCGCAAAAGTACCTGTGATAGGCGCGATAAGAAATGCGCCTATAATTGCTATTGCATGATTTGGGCAAATAAAATCGCAATGAGACGGTTCTACTCCTACGTAAATAATCCAGCTGCCTCCAATTACCCCTAAGGTGACAAATCCAAGGACCTTCGCAGTCTTCTTTCTATTAAGAGATTGCTTGTATTTATCTAATGCGTATGGGTCTTGTTGGAAGACAGATTCCATATTTTTATATTCATAGGTCAGCCCACCTGCCTCATACAATAGATGTCCTTGCTTATTGATATACTGGCTATAGCTTGTTGTTAGGCTTGCAAGGAATGAGATAAGTAATATTATTGAAGTCTTCATTTCTAATGATTTTTAGTTGACAATAGATACAATCCTTATAAGAATAGAGTAAAGTTTGGATTGATAAGCCTGAACAGAAGCTGACTTTAAAAAGTCAAAACCATGCCCACACTTCCAGTATTTACTTTTAAATCTATCTTCCATTCATCATCTTGGATTCCTAGATCTTGGGCATGCAAATCATTAATTGTCCTTATCGCTTTTCTGCGGTTGGTTGAAGATGATAATTTATGGGAAAGTGCAATGGTACCTGTGATAGAAGCGACAACAAGGCCTAATGTTGCTATTGCGTCACTTGCACAAATAGTATCGCAATACGACGGACTTCCAGCCAAAGTAACGAAGCTACCACCAATCACCCCTAAGGTGACAATGCCAAGGACCTTCGCAGACTTCTTTCTTCTAAGAGATTTCCAGTATTTTCTTAAAGCGTATGAATCTTGTTGGAAGATAGATTCCATATCTGCATATTCATAAATTTGTCCTCCTGCTTCATATAATGAAGGTCCTTGTTGATTGATATACTGACTATAAGTGGTTGTCAGGCTTGTAAGAAATACGATTAGTAATAGTATTGAAGTCCTCATTTCTAATAATTTTTATTTTATAATAGATACAATCCAAAAGTATGGCCAAGGCGAATAATAGACGATTCGACTATGTATCAAATCCGCTGAGTGATACAGTATCCCTTCAGTTTTAAGGAAAATGAGACTTGATTTTCTTTAATGAGACTTGTAATAGGATGTCAACCGTGCTTATGCTGCCTTGAATACTAGGGGTTTCTCTTCTCTGGCCATAAGCTAGAAGGCAACGACTAAGAAACTGAATAGAAAATTATTTTGTCTTATAAATTACTGAAAGTCAAACAATTGTGTTCCTATATACTTCCGTAAAAGCCATATTTTGTACTTTTTTTGATGCTTTCTTGCAGCGAATAATCAGCGCAAGGCTTTATAGTTACATAATCCATTCAAAATGAAGAACGTATTATCCATTATCTGCTACAGCCTTCTAGCTGCTCTTCTCATGACAAGTTGTGTAGAAGAGATGGAACAAATCGACATAGTAGCACAGACAGAAGTAGCGACCATAAGCATTACAACGACACTTTCTGGAAGAGTTACTCTCATTGATGGACAACATCTAAGAGATTATGATATATATATCAATGATAATCTTTTTAATGTAGAGGGAGATCATTTTATCATCGAAACGGATGAGATAAAAAAGGAAGGACAATTAATAAAAATAGAAAAGGAAGGCCGTTTTGTCGCCTGGGCTTATGTCTTGCTGCATGAGAATGATATCAATGTACTCAGCCTACATGAGATGAATGGACTGAATGCGCTCACATTATCTAAACTTGAGTTGAGTGAATCACTGAGCATAACTGCACATAATAATTTTAGTATTGCACACTTTCCTTTTTCTCAAGCAAAACAATTAGGGAGATCTGCATTTAGTCTGGATGGCAATCAGTTATATCTTCAGGATGGTTTCGAAGCTTTTTATGTACAGGGTGATGCTAGTTTTGATATAGTGAACACTTCAGATCGTCAAATCTTTGAGTTTGATTTCGAAAGAGGATATTTCCAAGAGGCAGAATCAGAAACAAATCTATCGGAGGGAATTTATATCATTGCGAATACAGAAAGTGGTGTATATGTAGAAGGAAAAATTACACAGTCTGGCGATCATGTTTCTTATGCAAATTATAACACAGGTGATAATGGCCTGACACTTACAAGTACACATGATGGTTATTGGATGGCACATATACCACTTGAGTCACAAAGTGCTGTTCAGATTTTTGATAAATGTAATCAACCTATTTACAATGCTGTAGTGAGTGGTTCTGAAGGTATAGATGTTCCAGAAAACGTAACGTCAACTACGATAGCAACTGAAGTCATCGATTGCGATGCAGTGCCTCAGGAGCAACCAGCAATTGTGATTGAAAATTCAGATGAAGTATTGCTAGGCAAAAATTCAGCATTGGATATCAACTTATTGACTTGCGAAGATGGAATAAGTATCCAAGGGTATGATACTGAATCAGAGCAAGGTTCTATTTCTATAGATTGGGGAGATGAAGAAGATAACTTGTTAGTATTGACTAGCTGCGAACAGTTTGATGCCGGGTATTCATATGTGACGATTAATGGCAATACAAAAATCTATGAGGCATTCGAATTAACCACCTCTGCCGCTCAGACTATATTGACATCTCAGGATGAATCATTTAAGCTATTTGTACAAGGGGATTCTGAAGGATTATATACCGATTCTGAAATTAATTTGTTGATAGATGATGCCAACTTTGACGGTGTAGGATATTTTATAGACTGTCAAACCTCTACACTTGGCTGTGGGATAGAAAATCTTAACATCACACATTATGATGCGGACGATGAAGGTATTTTTAGAGCTTCTTTTTCTGGCACTGTGTGGATACTGGAAAAAACTAATGAGACTGTGGCTGGCAACTTTCCAATAGAAGGAGTCATCGTATTCAACTTATAGTAGCAACCATTATCATTGAAAGAACAATCAATCATAAAGGGCTGTAAGCGTAGAGATAGAATATCTCAGAGAGCTTTTGTAGACACCTACTCGGACTTTATGCATGGGGTATGCATGAGATATATGAAAAGACCTGATGTAGCCCAAGATGCTTTACAGGAGTCATTGGTGCAGGTGCTCAATGGTATAGACAAGTACCAAGATAGAGGAAAATTCAAGGCCTGGGTAAAGACAGTTACTGTTATGAAATGTCTGGATTTGCTCAGAAAAGAACGCAGGTTCAAATATTCAGATATAGATGAAATCTATAGTGGCTTACCTACAGTCACGCCAACTTTTGACTTCAACCTAGAGGATATTAAAGCCTTTTTCATGGAGTTGCCAGATAATTATAGAGTAGCATTAAATATGTTTCTTATAGAAGGATACTCACACAAAGAGATAGGTGCTGTATTAGATATATCAGAAAGTTCTTCAAGGTCATTAGTGTCACGAGGAAGAAAATTAATTAAAGAAAGATTTAAGTCAGCAGAGAACGCAGAAGAAGTAAGAATGTCAGCACTTAGAAATGTCAATTTAAAAATAATCTAGAGTATTAAATACGATGGAATTAACGAATAAAGAGAAGAAAATAAAAGACCTGTACCAGTCTGATCATATTCAGATAGATACAGATAGTCTTTGGTCAGAGATAGAGTCTGAGGTAGGCAGTAAGGACAATAAGAGACGAAAAGCATTCTGGCTGTATCTCCTGCCTGGCCTAGCACTCCTATTAGGTATCTCTAATCTAATTTTAATACAAAGTATGAGCCTTGATAAGACTAGCTCACATATAGAACAAATAGAACAATCCACCATTACGCAACAACCCGTATTATCATCGCTTAGCCTTAGTGATAATATTACCTCTAACAACAACCAAATAGAAAGCAAGTCAACTAGCCAATCCCCTTCCTCTGCAAATGTATCCCAAACTGATTTCAATCCCCTTCCTTCTAGGTATTCTGATAATTTTTCTAATTCTACCTATTTTTCTAGACAGCAGAATAATAACCTTTTTCAATCTAGTCTAAAGGTAAAGAACCAAGAGCTATTGAGTTCTTGGCCTTTAATTAGTCAATCTACAGAAACGTCTACGCAAAATATTTTGTCACCGCTACACAGTATTCCTCAGAGAGCTGCTTTTGTGACTTATAACAGAGTGCAGCCAGAGCCTACGAACTATGCTTTCGTGCCGATTGAAGTTATAAAGACGCCAAGGCCATATTTTATTTCATTGGCGGCAGGGCCTAATTTTTCATTTTCTCAGTCATCCAAAGAAGGTGAATTAGCGTCACTAGATAGATATGAATCGGGTGTTGTTAGTGGGTCATTTGTAATGGAAGTAGGTAAGACTTTCTCTCATGGATGGTCGGCTGGGCTAGGCCTCTCATATCATAGCAATGCCATTAGATATGACCGCAATGACCAAATAATCAGTGAAGAACTACTTCCAGAGTCTAATCAGGTTATAGACGAAATGGGTCGCATATCATCGAGCCCTAACCAGCTCATAGAAGAGACGACCGTGACTTTTGATGTGACAAGGTTGCGACTACATCAGCAAGCAGATGTTAGAGGTTTTGTGTCTAAGTCATTTCAGGTCAGCCCAAGATTTGTCCTCAGTCCTAAAGTAGGCCTAGGATATAATGTACTAACCAGACACAGTGGATATACGCCAGCAAATAACACTACAGGTATCAGCATGCGCCAAAATGAAGAGATCAGTTATAATAGCTTGGGTCTAAAGTGGGATGCAAGTCTGGAATTCCAGTATGTCCTATCGGATAGATTCGGAATTATATGTACACCTTCATTCGTGCAGAATCTCAATAATCTACCGATAAATAATCATGACTATAATATAACAAACTCCCAACTCAGTCTGACGTTTGGCGTAACATATAGACCAAATTGGGAGTAACATTAAAAAATGCTTAATCCAAAATTATGAAAAATTTCAACTTCAATCTTGTTTGTTGTTTTGTATTAGTGACTTCGATGCATCTATGTATGTCAGGGAGTTGTTTTGCAAATCACCATTTCTCTTCACACACAGAATGCGCAGAAGCCGTATCAGAAGACAGTATATATGTAAGGATTCCTACTTTATGTGCTGACCAGACACAAGACAATTTTTGTGTCCCTATTATAGTAGATAATGTGGCCGAACCAATAGTGTCTTTCCAATTAGAGCTCGTGTATGATACGCAGATTCTCGAGCATACTGAAATTCGAAATAACCATAACTTAAATATTAGTTCAAATACCCTAACCAATAGTGTACGGTTTTTATGGTTTTCAGATTTTGTAAATGATCCTTTAGAACTAACACTTGAAGACAATAGTTTTTTGGTGGAAGTATGCTTTGATGTAGTCGATAATTCAGTGGGTGTTACAGAGTTAATACTAGATGCTGATTTTGCGGAATTTGGAAGAGTTATCACCGGACCAATAGAGGAAGTTCCATTTTCTCTAAGTAATGGATCTTATTCTATCAACAATGGTCAACCAGCAATGGCTTGTGTAGCTAATGTAGATGTATCCTTAGATGGAACAGGACAAGCTTTTCTGGATACAAATTTTCTTTTGGCTGGATCTGATTGTGATTTTCCATATACAATTGTAGAACCTGAAATGGTTACCTGTGATGATATCGGAGAGGTAATTTATACAGTCACCGATACACTAACAAGTAACAGTTGTTGGGGAACTATACAACTTTCCGATCCACTAAATATTTGCAGTGGTTACGATTGTCTAGATATTCAAATAACTTTAACTGACACATTTCCTGCGACCTTAACAATAGAGGAATTAGTGGTGCCACTACCCGCAGATATATCTGAACTCACCTTAAATCTTGAATCTGTAGACTGTGGTAACCGAGGGTTCAATCCATACGCAGTCAAAGATGCAGAGGGAGTTCTATTATGTGTTGGAACAGTGGAGGTATTGGATCCAATGGAATTATGCCCTTCTACTGGAGGAGTAGACCCCTTACCCTGTATAGAAAATCTTGATGTTGCTATAGGTCTAACAGGAGAAGTGGTACTTACTACAGAATTAGTTTTAGATGGCACCGAACCTATGCCAAATGAAATTTTAATAACACCTGACAGGGTAACATGCAACGATTTGGGAAATGATATTGCATATTCAGTATTTGATTGGTTGAGTGGTAGGGCTTGTACAGGTACTATTAGATTACTCGACCCTAATAATAATTGCGGATCAGGTACCGGCTTAGACTGTATTAATAGTGGTTCGGTAGTCTTATTTGATGATAGTTTGCCATTTGAGTTGATATTAGAAGATTATCTATTGATAGTTCCCCCAAATGTATCAGAGCTTACTCTATCGCCTAATTCTGTAGACTGCACTAACATTGGTGAAAATGTATATACAATCAGTGATGCAGATGGGGATGTATTATGTTCTGGTATAATTAGAGTACTAGATTTGAATAATGTATGCCCAAATACTAATGAACAATGCTTAAAGGCTATAGTTACTCTCAGGGACACGATTCCTGTAGCATTAGAAATAAAAGAGTTGATAGTCCCAGTCCCTTCTGACCTCACAGGGTTTACGATAACACCAACTCATGTAGATTGTAATTCTATTGGATTTTCACAATATGAGATTATAGATAACAATGGCAATTCTTGTAGTAATATATTGCAAGTCTTAGACCCCCTTGTTGTATGCGATGGCATAGTGCCATCCAGACTAATATGCAATGATCATGTTAATATAGTGTTGGATGCTTTTTCAGGAGAAGTTCTATTGACACCTGACATCTTATTAGAAGGAAATTTTCCTGACCCAAATAATCTAATCGTTGAACCAAGCCTTTTGACTTGTGATGATGTATTATCAGATGTTCGTTATACAGTGACTGATAGCGTAACTGGTAATTCGTGTTGGGGCACGATTATGATCGAAGATGGTACGCCACCTGTTGCCGTAGCTCGTCAAGAGAATATTGCCACCTTGACCTTGAATACTAATGGTGATTATCAGGTTAGAGTATTCGCGGAAAGCATAGATAATGGCAGCTCAGATAATTGTGGCGACATTACTTTTGAGCCAGAGTTTTTTGATTTTGATTGTTCTGACGTGGGCTTAAATGAAGTGATATTGACTGTTATAGATAATTCTGGAAATTCTAATTCTCTCAAGACAGATATACTTATACTGTTAGGATCAGATGTGATACAATCTTGCCCTGATGATATTATAATCAATTGTGAAGATGATAGTAGTCCTGCTATTACAGGGATGCCTGTCTTATTTGATGGTTGCAATTCTATCACCTTAGAGTTTTCCGCTGGTGCATATGATCAGAATGGAGATGGAGATTTTGATGATGAGTTTGTTGGCCCTGATGGAAATATATATACTGAAGGTAGCCCTTCTACTATTGCTTGCAATAATTATTCTCAAGTTAGAGAATGGAATGCAGGAGACCAGTCTTGCAGACAAATTATATATTCAACGACGAATTATATACCCTTAGTTGCGGATGATATTATTTGGCCTGAAGATTTTGATTCAGAGTGTATTCCTACGCAGGTAGAAGAACCTGTATTTACAAATACCACCTGTGGTTTATTTGGATTTACAGTTGGCACAGAGACGTTTACATCTACCACTACTTGTGAGTCAGTGCTATATAATTATACAGCAATTGATTGGTGTATTTATGACCCAAGCAACCCTTCCAGTGGTGGCACATTTTCACACACAACTGTAGGTAGTATTGAAGGTGATGGACCACCTGAATTATCTGTGCCTGGTGACTTTACCGTTAATTGTGTAGATGAGATTTCAGCTACAGCTGTTGCGTCTTCTGAGTGTACTGAGAATAGAAATATCTCTTGGTATGTTGTACTTGATCTGAATAATGATGGGACCGTAGAGTTCGAGTGGTCATCTGATTTGCCAGAGGATGGTATCGCTGACCTATGGGACGATGATGATGGTAATGGCATTCCTGATGTCAGAGTAGGGAACAGTGCAGGCGAAGTGGATAATTTATCCTCACCTTTTTCCACGTCTGGAGAAGAATATATCATTAACTTACCTGAGGCTGTTTTTATTGGAGGACAAGTACAGCACAGGATGGAGTATAGGGCAACAAATGTCTGTGGAAGTACTACAGTTAATAGTTGGACACTTACTGTAGATGCCGTCGCTGATACTCAAAAACCTTCAATAGAGTGTGTAGAGTCAGATACCCTAAGCTTGGATGCGAATAACAATTTAGTACTAGTAGCTTCAGAATTAATCTTGGATGCATCAGATAATTGTACGAGTAGGAGTAATCTAAGATATACTTTTTCTAATCTGCCTCCTGATCAAGATGCTTGCTTTAATGCTGGCATCAATTCTAGTGTCAAAACAGAGACATCAATGGAAGGCCATCGAGATGTAATTGTCTATGTGTGGGATAATGCCGGCAATGTATCTGCTTGCGAGACTTTTGTTGTCGTAATAGCTAATGAGTGCTTCTTTAGTGATGAAGCTATCGATTGGCCGGACGACAGCATTAGCTTGTTAGCTGAAGATAATTCTGCATCAGCAGACTGGTTGAATCCTGACGAACTGATTTCTGTGTATGGTTTTAGAGAAGACCAAGTAAGACCAAGTGTTGATTGTAATAGCGTGCTAATTGATTATGCGGATAGTAGACTTATAGCGGCAGAGAATGGTACTAAAATCATCAGGGAATGGACAGTGCTGGATTGGTTGTCGTCTCAATTTTTTGAAAGGACACAAATTATAACGGTATATGTACCGTCACTAGGCATCTGTGATTTCCAGCCCAATAACTTTCCTGAAGGAGACTGTCAGAGTGGACATACCCTAGATGATGATGTAGAATGGCCAGCAGATTTAATCATTAATGATTACCGTATCGATCCAGATGAATTGATTGCTTTTTCTGGTGTGGAAGAGAAGAATGCAGAGCCTCAGTTTTTTGGCGCCACGGAGTATATTTATTCTTATACCGACATCTTACTGGAACTAGGTCCTGAGAATTTAGACATAAATAGAGAATGGACAGTCTTTAATCCACTAGAGCCTGCGCACGTCTGGGTATACAACCAATCACTAAGCGTCAATCTTGGTATAACAGAAAGAGCGGTTATTGTACAAACTATTTCTGGCAGACCTATCCCGGGGGTAGATATGACAGACGGTAGGTTTACCAATATTATCGGGACGGCCATAATAGAACAAGACGATCAAATTCATCCGAGATACAAAGACCATATACTTAATGGAGTAAATATTAAGGATGCGTTTATAATGGACAGGCGCAATCAAGGACTTGATGAATTAACACCTAATCAATTACTAGCGGGAGATCTTAATCTTAGCGATGACGTAAATACAATAGATTTAATTCTTTTACAAAGAGCGATAGTAGGTAGTGATACCTTAAGTTATGAAGGACATTGGGAATTTATAGAAGAAAGTAATGGTAGTGTGGCCAGTGATCCACAACAATTTTTAGGTATTAAACCAGGGGATATAGATGACAGTGCATTGTTGCTGAATGAGGAAGTCAATTTGCCAGAAGAGATTATCACTTTTGATGACCGTTTACTTAATGCAGGGGAAGTATATGAATTACCACTATCAATAATAGAAACCGAATCAGGATATGGAGTACAGCTTAGCGTTAAGTTTGACCCAAATATGATTGAAATAGAAAGTGTAGAGAATGCTGCCAATGTGTTTTCAAGAGTCCTGGAAGAAACAACCGATAATACAATTGATTTCTTAGCCCATGATGTATTTGAGTCTAAGGATTTGACGGATTCACCTATCATGACTATTCGATTCAGAGCAATAGCCAATGGTGTACTTTCCCAAGCGATTGCAATGAATGACGAGAGACCATCTTATATATTAAATGATCAGCAGAATTTAGTATTGCTTTCAGAAATGGTAGATGGTGCTATTACTGTCTCTGTAGATGAGGTTGCTGAGCAGGACATAGTCATTTACCCTAATCCTGCAAGTAATAAATTAACTATAGATTCTGAGTATCCTGTATTAGGTTACAGCTTATATAACATTCTAGGTAATAAAGTAAAACAAGGTAAGGAGACGATTATCGAGTTGTCAAATATCACTGGAGGGAGTTACTTCATTATGGTAGAAACCTCCGTGGGTAAGCACGCAGAAAAAGTGCTTGTAGTAAGGTAAAAGTAAAGTTTGATTTAATTGTAAGGGGATGGCATTCGCTGTCCCCTTTTTTTATTGGTGTTATATCAGATTTTAGTATCTATTTTTTTTTAAATGACCTTATGCATTTTAGTCGGAAAGGACTTAAAATCCGTTAAAAACAATGGCATGTTTGAAGTTTCGATGCGTTAGCAATTGAAACAAGTTTGCGCTTGTTTAGGATTTTTAGTTCTTGGAGCCGTTAAGGAATGCATACACGCTTGATCTTTTTGTTTCCCGTTCGACTTCGCTCAGGGCAGGCTGTTTTTGTATCATGACATGAACGAATGGTGCAGTTTTAGGCTGCATTAAAGGTCCTAAATGGGCCTTTAAAAAGAGAGAACCGAAGCATCAGTTTCGGGTGGGGAAAGCCCGCCGGCGAGGCAAATAACTTTTTGAAAATCAATAGGTTGACTCAAGGAAATATAACTTAGAAAAGAAGCAATACTAATATTGTAATGCACTTTAAGTTCGCTATTCTGTAAATTAATTCTATAGAAAGAATCAATATAGATGCTAGCGATTAAACAGCTGCAGTTGTTCAGCGTGATCCAATCCAGATAGCATCTTAAAGCTTTTTCTATGCAGCGGCGTCACCCCATGCTCGGCAATGCCAGCTCTGTGCGCTTTGGTGGGATAGCCCATATTCGATTCCCAAGAATAAGAGGGATAACGCTTGGACATTTTAATCATATATCTATCTCTGCTCACCTTGGCCAATACAGAGGCGGCGGCGATGGAGTAGTACTTATCATCTCCTTTGATGATGCAGGTGTGGGGAATCTTCTTGTAGGATTTAAATCGATTGCCATCCACCAGTATGTGGTCAGGTTTTAAATGTAGTTTGTCTATGGACTTATGCATGGCAAGGATGGAGGCATTCAGGATATTAATGCGGTCTATCTTATGAGGGCTGACCTTTTGTATGGCATAGCTGATGGCTTGGCTAGTAATGACATTGTATAAGTCTTCTTTTTGTTTGTCATTCAGCTTTTTGGAATCCCTCAAAATAGCGTGCTCGAAGTCCTTAGGAAGAATGACAGCCGCCGCAAATACGGGCCCCGCCAAACATCCTCTGCCTGCCTCATCAGTGCC
Source organism: uncultured Saprospiraceae bacterium (assembly GCA_964591455.1). GTDB lineage: Bacteria > Bacteroidota > Bacteroidia > Chitinophagales > Saprospiraceae > RFSX01. The sequence goes on along the minus strand of CAZQDZ010000054.1, from coordinate 10,730 downwards.
GGCCTCTAGGCCTTCTTTGTTATAATAGGGGAGTAGCAAATTATCTTTTGTAGAATTTTATAGTTTTCTAATTTTTCACAGAATGAAATTAATGAAATACCTGTCTGCAGGAAAATTTTGGATATAGATATAGAATTGAAAAGAGGATTATTTCAGCTACTCTATACTGAAATAATCCTCTCATTGATGAAGTGTGTGCTAAATCTAGCTTTTGTAGAACTTCAGCGTTTCTATCTTATTGTCTGAGCTTACATTTAAATGGTACAGCCCTGGTGCCAAATCTTGAATATCAATCTCTACTTGTTCTTTAAGGATGTCTCTTGTATCTCTATACATCACCTGACCAGCAGCATTAAAAATGCTGATATCCAGCGAAGCAAGTTTGTCTAATGCCACATTAAGTACTACTTCTGCATTTGCCAAGTTAGTTTGCAGGGAGATTTGTCCGTTAAAAGTCTCGAAATCTCTAGTAGAAGTCACCTGAAGATTTTCTACCCAATAGTAGTTAGTGGTTGTGGTTCCAGTATCAATATAAGTATCATAGAGAATATCTATATCCCCGTCTCCATCTAGGTCTCCTACAGTTTGAAAATATACGCCTTCATCATCTGGGAAAATGCCGAGGTCTACTGGATCAGAGAAAACACCTCCATTATTTTCATAGTAAAATTCAATAGTAGAGTTTGAAGCATCATCATAGTTAGCTTGCAAAACATCTAGGTCTCCATCATTGTCAAAATCTGCTAAATCAAAAAGTATTATGCCAGCGTCTAATATCTCAGAATCAGCAAGAGGTTGACATGGAAAATTATCTACCAATACAGGGTCAATAATATTAAAGCTATCAACCGAGCCGACATTCTCATAAAAAACGAGACAACCAGAATATTCTCCTTGCAACGACGCTTGATAATCTAATCCAAAGCTGAGAAGATCTAGATCTCCATCATTATCAAAATCTGCCAATTCAGCGTTTATGTTACCTATTGTTATGAGATCAGGATTTAATTCCGAAATAGACAAAGTGTCTACTGATGGAAAATCTAGGTCACCCATATTTTCATAAAATAGAACAATGTCTCCTGAATCATTATTTTCATCATAACCTACAGTAATAAAGTCTACATCTCCATCATTATCCAAGTCTCCCGGGGAATAGCTGAAACTGGTAAAGTCATCAATAAAGTTGAGTCTAATCGTGTCCAAATTGATAGATGAAATATCCATCTCTTGTGCAGTCCCTACATTTTCTACAAATGGGATGGCTAACTGGCTGTTTTGATAGTCATAAGTCAAACCCAATATATCTAAGTCCCCGTCATTATCTAGGTCGTATAATTTTGGTAAAGTGACTGCATCGAAATTAATCTTAGGGAGCACGCGAGGCTCAGAAAAATTCTGCGCCTGTGCAACCTGGCTGCCCATTAATCCAAAGAGGACAAAGGCAGGACCCATCACTTTCTTTATAGTAGCCTTTCTTACGCGAGATTTAAGTCTGTTTATAATGGTGACTATGCTCTGTTTAAGCCTTATAAGCGCAGCTTGATTAGACTGGCCTGTTTTGGTCTTCTGATTCAGGGTATTACTCAGGAATCGAAGTTGTCTTAATGCCTTAGTATTTTGACTATGAAAAGTGGAATTTTTCATGGTTGTTGTTTTGTAATAAATAATAGTGTTCGATAAAAGTAATCCAAGCTAACATAATAACTTCAAACTTAGTATTTCAAATCACAAAACTTTTATCAAAACTTACCCCAGAACGTTCTGTCAGGAAGACTAAGTCCTTTTTTATGGTCCTCTTTAATCGTATTAAGAATAGAAGGACGATTCATGCTAGGAAGTACCTGTACATCATAGATTTCGTCCACAGAATTTTCATAGAATAAGGAAGCGACGTGTTTTCCAGTGCTCAATTCTATAGCTATAACCCCCGCTTTATTGGCAGTATCTTTTATACCCAATTTACCGAAGCTAGAACTCTCTTCTCTTATTTTACTCAGTCCTATAAAGGCATAGCCCTGATGGATACTTAATCCCCTAAGAAAGCCATCATATTGAAAGAGCACTTCCTTCTCCAAGGTAGACTTATTGATGCGTAATAAGGTGCCATTAGCTGACTGAAGGACATAGATATTGTCACCTAATGATCTCGGAGAGTGGGGCATGGCTAAGTCTCTGACGATAACCTTATTAGAGGCGTAGTCTATGAGTAGGCCCGAAGTTTTAAGATTTTTAGTCCAAGCTCTCGGCGCATCTGTTTCCGCAAAAGCGGTGACATATTTTATCTCTCCATTCTCTACAGCCATACCATTGAGGTGGCAGTGGTCTCCAGAAGTCGCTTTACTTATAAATGAGGGCTTCCATATTGGCGTAAAATTATAGTGCTCATCTATCTTGACGATACAGGAGAAGTTGGTATTCACGGCGCAGAGACCTTGATTACAGAAATCTATATCGTGTATGTCTAGCGCCCCTGTATGATAAGTCACCCTCGGAAAATACATGGTGTCGTAGACATTCGGCTTTTTGGGATAATGAGTGGCTAATTGGGTAGAAGCTCTAAATAAGATGACTTCATCTATACAGGCGATGGCCATCTGGTCTCCTTTCAGCGCGATTCCCATGGCCTTGATAAAGCTACGCGGTAATTGTATGAGTTTTTGGTTATCAAGTGCACTGATAAAGATAACTTTGCCGGCTTGGTAGGTGCTCAGCGCAAGGCTGCAGTTCAGTTGTTGCAGGAGCTTCGGCATACTGCCTGAATATGAAAATTGGAATGGAATCTTAGTTGTTTTATCGTTCATAAGCCTGTTCTGATATAACTAAGGTAAGTTATTCCATTTTTTATGCGATATAGTGAGCAAATTCATTTTCAGAATGTTCTTATAGATATATGTTCGACAGATTTTACCAAAACCGTAAGGCGTCACTTGGCTTCTTTATTGTTCTTTCTCTCTTATCCCTTTTTCTAATACCCCAGATTAAGGTCGCTTTCAATTTTGAACAGTTTTTTCCTACAGGGGATGATGATTTAGAATTCTTCAAGTCCTTTATCGAAGAATTTGAAGCCGATGATAATTTTTTATTGATTGCGGTAGAGCATCATCCTTCCGTGTTCGACACTTCTTTCTTACAACAGATAAGCGAGCTTGCCAAGGATATTATAGAAGAAGTGCCCTATGTAAAGTTCGTCCAGTCTTTGCCTGACCATAAGTATGCTGTGATGACACCATTCGGACCCACCAGCATACCAGCACTCCACATACACGATAAAGACAGGCTTTTACAGGATAGTGTCAAGATAATGCAGGATGAGCAAGTCTTGTACTCTATGATAAATGAGAAAGGCACTGCAGCTGGCATCATAGTCAAAACAGAGAATGAGGTGCTGATGGATGAATCCCATGAAATTATGGATGCAATCTATGGTCTTTTTGATAGGCATGGGATCACTGATTACCACATGGTGGGCCGCCCGTACTTCCAGTCAGCCTTGGCTAAGATTCAGATGAGAGAAATTATCCTTTCTACGATTGTCAGCGGGGTTCTTATCAGCATCGTGATGATTTTATTATTCCGAAAATGGGTAAGCATCTTCATTGCCCTTGGTTCTATAACGGTGGGCCTTATTATATTTTTTGGTCTTCTGTCTATTATGGGCAGACAGTTGTCATTAATGTCAGCACTTTATCCTGTCTTGATGTTAATAGTCGGTACCAGTGATGTCGTGCATATTATGAGTAAATATCATGATGAACTGAGAAAAGGACAAGCTAGAAAAGAGGCATTGCGCATTACGATTAGGCAGATAGGCATGGCGACATTGTTAACTTCATTGACGACGGCAGCAGGCTTTGCCACTTTATTAAGTTCCAGAATATTACCTATTAGAGAGTTTGGAATTAATTCTGCTATAGGTGTCTTGATTGCCTATGTCGTTGTAATAGGGTTTACCTGTCCATTGATGTCGTTCTTTACTAAGGAGCAAATGATTCCTGCTGTCAGAAAGAAAGATAGATGGCGAGCTATTCTGGATTGGGCTTATCATTTTAGCATTTCACAGAGGAAATTAATCTCTTGGTCATCAATCCTTTTATTATTTGTATTTATCTATGGCATCACGAAGGTCCACACAAATTATGACCTGTATACTAACCTCCCTCAGAATGTGAAGATCAGTGATGACTTTCTTTATTTTGAGAAGGAATTTGCCGGCTTCAGGCCACTTGAGTTAGCGGGTACACTTCAGGGTGATAATAGTATATATGATTATGAGGTCATCAGCGAGATATCGAAAGCAGAAGATTATTTGAAGTCACAAGATGAGATTCAGACAGCCTTCTCTCTTGGGTCTGTCACCAAGGGTATTAATCAATTATTGGAGAATAATGCACCTGGAAGTTATGCGATGCCAGCAGAAGCAGACTATAGAAAGATTAGGAGGATGCTGGCTAGGCTGCCGAGTATTGGCGCGGATGTATTAATAAGTAAGGACAAGCGGAAAACCAGAGTGAGCTCTAAGGTCAAAGATGTAGGTGTCCAGAATATCAAGGCCATGAGTATGAAGATAGATAATTGGATATCTCAGAATATAGACCCCTCTGTGATTACTTTTAGACAGACGGGTACGGGTTTGTTGTTGGACAAAAATTCTGAATTTGTAAGACAGAGTTTGACACAAGGATTATTGATAGCTTTGGTAATAGTCAGTATCTTGATGGGATTTCTATTTAGAAATTGGAAGATGTTGTTTTTAGCCTTAGTGCCTAATATCATACCCTTATTATTTGCGGCGGCACTGATTGGTTACACGGGGATTGCCTTAGAGGCTGGGGTATCCATTGTCTTTGCTATTATATTTGGAATTGCAGTAGATGACACCATTCATTTTCTGAGTAAATACAAGTTGGCCAAAGACGAATATGGAGGAGATGTGGAGAAAGCAATGCTCGTGACTTTTAGAGAGTGTGGAAAGGCGATAATATTTACAACGATTATATTATTTTTCGGATTTTTAGTCCTACTCTTTTCTAATAATCAACCCTCAGTGGTAATCGGGATGTTGATTTCAGTCACATTACTGTCAGCTTTAATAGCGGATTTGACGATACTGCCCGTACTGATTAGAAAGTTAGGCGTTTAGAAAGTAAGCTTATTATTAGCTACTTTTTTTTTAAAAATTAATGACATGAGATTCAAAAGTATCATTAGAGTTATAATCTTCTTTTTTCTTGTATGCCCATTCCTTTCTTATGCCCAACCAGCCGACCTAGGTAACTGGTTAATCTATATAGGGAGTAAGGACTTAGGGTCCAAGTTTAATTTGCACCATGAGGTTCAGTATAGGAATTATAACGCCATTGGAGATCTAGAGCAGCTTCTGATAAGAGGCGGATTGGGCTACGATGTAGGAGAAAGGTCCAATGCCTTAGTAGGTTACGGATTTATACGAAGTGAAAATTATATCAACGATACCGACAAGGTGGTGGTGAATGAGCATAGAATCTTTCAGCAATTTATCACCAAGCAGAATGTAGGGAAGCTTGGTTTTCAGCACCGATATCGATTCGAGCAACGATTTGTAGAGGATAATTTCAGATTACGGTTCAGATATTTTCTTGGACTCAATATTCCGTTGGCCAACTTCGAAGAGGGAAGGCGAGCCCTTTATCTATCTATCTATGATGAGGTGTTTTTGAATACGGTGGATAATGTATTCGATAGGAATAGACTATACGGCGGCTTAGGTTATCGGCTGAGCCCTTCTGTAAGAATAGAAGCAGGTTATATGAATCAGTTTTTGAGCAGAGGCAATCGAGATCAGATTAATATTATTGTATTTGGAAATTTTTAGGAAGACTTATTTGGGAATGCAATTACTTCCTTAGTAGTTATCATGTCTTTCCCAATAGTTTTGGTCCTCTACTTCTTCGAGTAATTGCAAATAATTATTATATCTCAGTTCGCTGATTTCACCATTTTCTATTTCTGATTTGACCTGACATTTGGGTTCATTTCTGTGGGTGCAATCCTGGAATTTGCAATGTGGGGAAACCCTAAAGAATTCCTTGAAATTATGAGCCACGTCTTGGACTTCCATGTGATTAAAACTGAGGGTCTTTATCCCAGGTGAGTCTATAATTCTGGTATCATCACCTATGTCAAACATCTCTGCAAAAGTGGTCGTGTGCTGTCCCTTACCAGTATAATTAGAAATGTCTTTGGTCTTAATCTCCAATGAAGGATGTAATTTATTAAGTAGAGAAGATTTACCTACACCTGATTGCCCACTGAATAATGTTATCTTTCCTTTTATAACTTCACTGATACGTTTGATGCCTTTCTTTTCTAGCGCTGAAGTGATATAGCAGTGATACCCTATCTTTTCATAAATTTCTTTTAAGTATTGATAAACTTCCAAATCATCATCTGTATAGAGATCTCCTTTGTTAAAGACGATATGGACAGGTATATTATAAGGTTCGGTCATTAATAAAAACCGATCTATAAACCCTTGTTTGAGTTTCGGCTCGCGTATAGTAACGACTAGGAGCGCCTGATCTATGTTTGCTGCAATAATATGTAGGAAATGTTTTTTCCTCGGGGATTGTCTGATGACATAGTTTTTGCGATCTACAATTTCTTTGATGACCCCTCTTGTGGAGTCTGTATCCCCTCCTTTCTCTATCTCCAACAAAACCCTGTCACCTACGGCTACAGGATTAGTCACCTTCTTCCCATCCAATCTAAATTTACCTATCATCCTACAAGAAATCATTTCTCCTGAAGCCAACTTGACATCATACCAGCTACCAGTAGACCGAATGATGAGCCCTTCTATCATACAATAGCTTTTGTGGTTGCAGTATGCACAGCAATAGACAAGTCTGTAATCATATTCGGATCTTTCTCTAGGATATTACCTATCACAATGATGTCAGCGCCTGCCTCAGCAGCTATGGCCGCCTTCTCGGGAGTACGTATGCCACCACCCACAATCAAAGGCAATGAAGTCGATTGTCTGACGGCAGTTATTGTACTGGTGGCGACGGCATTTTTGGCCCCAGATCCAGCTTCAAGATAGATGAGTTGCATCCCTAAGTATTGTCCTGCCAGCGCAGTAGCGACAGTGATATCTGGTTTTTCTGCAGGAATAGGCGTTGTGTTAGATATATAGGCGACTGTACTTTCCTTGCCACCATCTATAAGTAGATAAGCCGTAGGGATTACTTCTAAATTACTCTTCCTTAGGAATGGGACACTTTCCACATGCTTACCTATAAGAAGCTCAGGATTTCTGCCAGATACTAACGACAGATAGAGTAACCCGTCAGCCTTATTATTAAGTTGCTGGACGCTACCAGGAAATATTAATGTCGGTATATCACTAATCTCTTTCAGTGTCGTGAGCGCCGTATCCATATCTTCATGATTTGCCGTGCTCCCACCTACAAAAAAGTAGTCGACGCCAACATCTTCACTGAGCTTCACAAGTTGAATGATATCTTGGGTATTAGAGGATTCAGGATCTATTAGGACGGCAATCTGCTTTTTGTCCTGTTTTCTTCTACATTGAATTTTTATAAGTAACTCTCCAGTCATATCCATTTATCTCTCTTGTAAAACTAAGAAATGTAATCCCACCTTCAATTATTATGTTTAGATATAACACTTTTCACCCTCGAATAATCTTCTTCGTTTTCAATGATTTGCCATAACCCCGCTTTTATGCTTTCTGTTGTAGGTTCTACCCAGATAGCCATGTCCTTTCCTAGCTGCTCAGGCAATCCACCGACTGCTGTTATCACCATTACCATCTTAGCTGAGATGCCTAGTGTTAATATTCCTGATTGGGAAGCCTCAGTGTAGGGCAGGACTAAAATCTCATGAGCGGACAGTAATTCTTTTATCTCCTCCTTACTTAGATACTTATTTACAATATTAAGCTTTGAGTGATTAGGGAGGATATTCATCTCTAACTCTCCTGCAAGGGTTAATTGTGTTATGGGCAAATCTTCTATTGCCTCTATAAGCAGGTTGAGTCCTTTGTAAGTCCGTCCCCGGCCTAAGAATAAAAGATTAGGTTTTGGATTATAAGGAAGGGAATTGATGATGCCAGCATCTATAATTGGATGAGGGATAACTGTATAATTTTTTATGGATCCTATTACTTGGGTGGCTTGATCTTTGACGGCCTTGGATAGAAAGATGACACGAGTGGCAGCTGAAATAGCTTTTCTCTGAAGGGATTCAATGAGCTTGGAAGATTCACCTTTATGTGTATAGAAATCATGGGTAACCAGAGAATTATTGATACCATTATTATTGGCCCAATTTATAAAGAGGTTATTCCATGGATGAAACGCAGGAATGAGAAGTTCTATAGAGTTATCCTTCATAAGCTTGTCCATGAGTGCGCTGACCTTTTTGGGGAAGCTAACACTTTCGATTGCCATGCTCCACTTAGTTTTTGGGGTCTCTATTGCATAACTTTTGTACTCAGAAAAAATGTGCTTATTCTCCTTGCAGCAAATAATAAAGGGGTCCATGTGCTGGAGCCCCTTTAGTATTGTTTCTGTATATTCTAGACAACCGAATTGACTAAGATAGACAACAACCAACTGATTGTTTTTGTCTAGCACATACTCGGATGATGTCATCTCCTTTATTGACCTCTTTTTTGTCTGTCTCGGTCTATCATAGTATCTATTTGGAATACCTTCAAATTCTTGGCTATGATTGTTCTGTCAGGATTCATGATATATATTTCGGGAGTAATATCTACATAATACTTTGCATAGATGGACCGATTAGTAGCATCCCATACACAGGTAAAAGGCATATTGGTCTTCTTGATATAATTAGCCAGTTCATTAGGGTCCTCCAAATTAGAATCCAAGGCTATGGCAAATATATCTGCATACTCTTTCCCACCCTCATTATACCATTTCACCAGCTTTGGTGTTTGTTCTTGGCAGTGCTCACAACTTGGTGCGAACATATAGACGATAAGGTAGTCTTTTTTCGAGTCCATCAGACTATGTGTCTTACCCGATAAATCTTTGGCTATAACATTTGGGCCTTTATCTCCCATAAGACTATTAGCCATCTCTCCTGCACGTTGTTGTAGACTGTTGACGACAAGGGGGTCTTCCCAGAAAGCTCTTTCCTTAGTAAAATACCTTTGTAGCATCCTTACATGTACAAATTCAGGATCCATAAGCGTAGTCTTTGTCGGCTCATAAGTCCTTACTACCCAGTTGGCGATAAACTTATAATACTCAGGATACATGAGCAGCTTATCTACTAATCTATGGGCACTAGCAAAAATCGAGTCTTGATTCTGAGGAGTAAGTACTTCAAAATATCTTTTAAGCTTATTGTTGATTACAGGTGTACGCAGTAATCGTCTATCGCTCCAGTCTACATCATTCCAGAAATCTTGCCTGTACTGATAGACTTGCTGGCTTTCTGGTAAATCTTCTCTGAGTACTGGTTCTTGTCCAGCTTGCTTAAAGTTGGTCAGTAACGTATTAGAATACTTGGCATAAATATCATCCAAGTGCTTCAGACGGGCATCTGTGAGTGTTTTTTGTTCTGCTTTCAATCTCGTGAATTCAGGAGTACCTGGCCCTGCGGCCTTCATGGCAGCACTCAGTTCAGCAAACTTTGGCTGGTTAGCTTTTTCGTATCTGAGGTTAGTAAAGAAAGCTTCATTTTCGTCACTCCCTTTAACCACCATATCTCCATCAGGATTAGCAAGATTTGTCTCCAGTACAAATTCCTGATCTTCTCCTAGAATAATCTGAAGATACCGCTCTTCAGCTATTTTTACATAATAGAGTCCTTGAGGGTAGGTCGTCTGGCCAGCATGACAGCTTTTGCAGCTAAAATTAATGTTGCCATTGGCATCTATCTGCGCCTCATCTGCTTTATAATTTTGCTCTGCATAGAATCCTATCAGGTCAGATGGACCAGGTGTTGCCCCTTTAACCTTGACAGTGAAGTTGGCTTTACCTTTACCATATACAGGTACTTTTGAATCTTCAATCGCTTCAGGAGAAGCAAAGCCTTCTACATTCTGATAAGTCCTAGTAGGTTTCTTAGCATCTGCTGTAGCACTTGTTTTTCCTGCTGGTGTGGCAGGACTCTGAGAAGCTGAATCTCCGCCACATCCATATAAGAGGATAATCAGCGAAAGGGTTATAAGTCTCATAATCACTTGTGTTAATTTTTTTTTCGAAGTATAAAGTTACAAATGTTTTCAACGCAGGTCTAGGGCATTGAATCACTATTGTCTGCTTTTTTGCTTATCTCTTTCTATAATGGTATCAATTTGAAAGACCTTCAAGTTCTTTCCTATTATTTTCCGTTCAGGATTCAGAATATATATTTCTGGCGTTAGGTCTACAAAATACTTCCCATATATAGAAATGTTGGATTCGTCCCATACACAGGTAAAAGGCATATTGGTCTTTTTGATGTAATTGGCCAGTTCATTAGGATCATCCAGATTGGACTCTATCGCAATCGCATATACATCTGCATATGCCTTGCCACCTGCATTATACCACGTGACAAGTTTAGGTGTCTGCTCCTGACAGTGCTCACAACTAGGAGAGAACATGTATATAACGATACCGAATAGAGCATCTAAGCTACATTGAAAATTTTAGAATATGTGACCGCTGGAAAATTGACCATTCTCTTCAAAATAAGGTTGAAAATGT
>CAZQDZ010000053.1:0-26428 GCA_964591455.1 uncultured Saprospiraceae bacterium | reverse complement strand
AAGTATAGGGAAAAACCTCCATGTCTTTTTTATTTATTTTGGACACTTGTGGATTATTATTGATATCAATACTCAGTCCAAATTCCATTCTTTCATTTTTGTCTATGAAATGCACAATCTGCTCTATGAATACGGGCTCTGTTTTATAATTAATCATAAACCTAATAAATTCAAGAGGTGGATTTTCAAATTCTAATTCAAACTCCTCCTTTTTGTCATCAGTATTTCTTACTAAAAAATCAATTGCTTTCATTTTGTTTATTATTAATCAATATCAAATAATTCTCTTAAATCTGGAAAATCATCAGATATTTTTGCTCCGCCAGTATGCCTTTTTCCTCTATGACTACTAGTCTTGACAAATTGCAAAACTCTTCCGTTCTCCATATGATGAGGAGTATATGGACCAGTTTCTACTGGTTACATAGATTTGAAGAAAAAACTCTCAGCTGTCAACTGAATTAGGGTACTCGTATAATCTATCACTTCGCTTTATAAGTTTTTCAAGTTTTATTCCATAGTACTGCAAATCGTCATCAGAAATAAGACTCTCTGTTTGAGCATCAATAAAATCCATAAATGAATCGTATAATTTTATTAAGGGCTCTAATGTTAGGAAATCCCCATACTTCCAAATTTGACCATAACTATTTTCAGAAATACCCAGTAGAATAGAATCGAACATCTCAAAATGTCCAATCATAATAAATCCCAACTCATGCCACCTATCTAATCTAATTTTATAATTCTCTACTTCCTTACTTAACTCTTTAATACTAAAGAAATAATCAATAGAGTTTTCATAGATAGAATTTTCGAATTGTCTTGAAAAACTAATTACACCTAAATTAATTACTGAATCCTTTTTAATAAGCTTTAACCTGTTAAAATTGTTTTTAAAATTTCCAACAAGATAGGTTTTCAAGAATAATTTGAACTCTTCGTGAACTATGTTTAGTGTGGTTGGTAATGGTACCATTGAATTTCGTTTGGAAAATAAAGATGTTCCTGAGAGGTATTTCATAATTCTAATTATATTATTCTACTAATAGATTTCGTAATGTTGCATATAAAGGATTTGAAGCAATTGAAGCTCCCGTTGTTCGGCGTAGGCTGTAGCATGGCTCATTGCCTTGCCGCCTACGTCGCATATTAGATTTGAAAATTCTATTTTCAAACTTTCATAGACTCATCATTCTTCGAACACCTCTGTCTAGATTATAAATACTATCAAAAAAATAGTAGCTATGACTATAAATGTACTAGACCAAATAGATTTCCCCCGTTATCCGAACGTTTCTGACTTCGGATTTATATAAACTTAATCCATTATCCGAACGTCTCTGACTTCGGATTCTTATAGCCCTATCTTTAGCATTAAACCAATGAACAATAAACTATTAATAGTCGTGTGAAGTCAAAGACGTCACACAACGTTTCATGTTTGGAATTCATGTTGTTCAAAAAGCAGTCCTTTTTATAATTAGCAGCAATCTATAATGACTTTGCTATACCTACAACTTCACCATCCAATCCACCACAATTTCATGTGTATCCTTGGACGTCAATACCAGCAAATAAGTTCCGCTGAGAAGATTGGTTGTAACGATACGCGAATCAATTAGTTGTCCACTAGAAATAAGACTTCCATCCATCTTATAAATAGCATAACTTAGATTGGGTACTGAGGACTCTACAAAAAGCATATCGCTTACAGGATTGGGGAATACATCTATTGTTTTACCAGCCAGTTCATGTACCGCAGTTGTAGCATCTGAGCCATCACAGTCCTCATCTATACCATTGTTAGGAATCTCTTCTGCTCCCGGAAAAATAGCAGGATTTAAATCATCACAATCATTTCCTTGCTCACTAGCATTGGCAGGTATACTGCAAGATTCAAAGGCTCTAGAATCATCGCCATACCCATCACCATCTAGATCAATGAAATACGTTGTAAAAGTCAAGGATTCATCCACACCACCATTACAATTATTATCTTTCCCATCGCAAATTTCTATATTTCCAGAAAAAACTGTTGGGTCATTGTCATCACAATCTTCTCTGCTAACAAGACCATCTCCATCATTATCCACATCACATCCTTCGAGAGTAAATCTTACCGCATCTCTGGCAACACATCCATCAATAGGGCTCGTCCATTCTATGGCAACTAAATAAGTTCCAGGTGCCAAACCATTTGGATCAAATGTAGTTGTCGGCATCCCATTAACCAATATTATAACTTCTTCAAGACTGTCCTGATCACACACATTAATTATTTGTTGTCCATCAATTAACCCATTCTCAGTACTGACTACTGGTCGGAGACTCGGTCTGCAAAGAATCGTTTGTACATTCTCATTACAAGAACCACTTATATCGCCAGACACCTTAACACTAACAAGTGCAAATTGACAAGGATCAAAAAATCCAGAAATCAAAAGTTTATTTGGTTCAAGTAACATGGTATCCAGATTTCTCTCTAACTGAAACAAGTTTAACTCATAATCAAATGAAGGATCCATATCCCAAGAGACAATGACTGATATTCCATTTGCCACACAAACAAGTTCTGGATTCGGAGGCTGTGTAGCTGGATTTATATCTGGATTATTATCATCACAATCGCCGTCTCTGCATACATATCCATCAGACGGGGGACAGGATAATTGTCTAGGACTTCCAGCCCCATAACCATCTCCATCTTGGTCCAGGTAAAAAGTCTTTAAATTTTCAGGGCGCACTTCTATCTCCAGACATACAGAACTTGTCAATGTAGAACCGTCATAGACTATAGAATCCAAGCAAAAATTATACACACCTATTTCCATTGGAATCTCAACTTGTGCTATAACTTCATCGCTATATTCTTCGATTGGGTTCCATTCGAAAGTAGCGCCCCAGGATGCAGTCCACACATAATTAGCATCTAATCTTGGATAAGTATCACAGGGATTTTCGAATCCTGGAAAATTTCCAACATTACCTTGGTGCCTCAACCCAAATTGCACATACTCTCCTGGGCATACAAAAATCTTATCTGCTGACCGACATACACCAGACAGACTTGCATTCTCTTGTCCTTGGGTAAAGTCATCTGTAAGCACTTCGCCACTGCAGGTACTCCTGGCAGTAATGTGATCAATATCATCTAGAAGCAGCTGAGCAGACAGTCCTTGCGAGACAAACATTAAACTCAATAGAATTAGAAAACATTGATTTCTCATAGGCAGTTATGATTTGATTAAAAAAGTAAGTGAGTTGTTCTTAGGATATAAGATACAAAATTGCAATCAATTAAATGCATAATGATCGAGTATAGCCTAAGATGTCATACAGCGTGTGATTCTGCTAAAATGCTAGTCGAAAGCCTACTGCATCTTGACTATTCTAATACTGTAACGATTCCAGTCTTTGTCACTGGATTATTTCCAAAATTGTAGTCAACTTTAAATGCGTAATTACCAGCATCGATAATCAGATTATTTATTCTTCCATTCCAACTATCAATAATATTATTAGAAGAAAAAATATGATTTCCTCATCTGTCAAATATTTTCATATCGTATGATTCTAGAGGACATGATGAGCCCACTTCGTACAGACTTTCATTACTTAAAGAAGGGCTGAATATATTTGGGATATATAATTTGCATCCACAGTCATCTAATATTACTTCAAAATTCTCTCTGATTATTCCACATTCATATTCAAGGTCTACCCAATAATTTCCCCCGATATCAGCTATAAATGTCTCACCTATTTGGCCGTCACTCCAAAACGATTCTATAAAAACTGGAGAAGTAAAAGGAATTATAAATTCATCATCTAAACAAAATCTATAGGAATTATCAAATTCATATTCTAAGTCTTCCTCTACAACTTTAATGTTATCTAAAGCCACATATGAAGTTGTTGAATTTCGAAAACGCAAGACTATATTTTCCTCTTCCGCTACAAATGAATAGCATACATCTCTCCATGTATTTAATGACGAAACTATTTCTGAATCAAATTGAGGTTCAAAGCCAAATTGAATTTCAACAGATGAACTGTCCGTTGTAATCTCTCCACTTTGCTCCCTTCTTATTTTGAAATTTGCCATCTCAAAGGAAATTCTATAACGAGTGCCTGGTATTAAATTAATTGTCTGCCAGATTATTTCACCCCCAAACAGGTTTTGCCAATTACCACCTTGAGTAGATTCAATAGGAGGTTCTTCCCATATCCAATTAATTATTGGAATAGGGCTCTGAATGTTATGCAAGTCCGGATCAGCGAATGATTCCCAACCTGTTCCTGTTACTCTCCAACCTGTCTCATTATCTAACTCAAAATCTCCATTTTCAATTAGATTATTTGAGCACTGAGATAAAGCGATAATTGAAAAAACCAAAAATTGTGACACAAAAAGAAATTTCTGCATTCCTATTATATCTGTTGTTCTATTGCAAATATACCAAGTAAAACGGTTTACAAATAATTTAGTGTTGGTAAATTATAGAACCAAATTTCCCTAATGCTGTGCTACAGCCTAAGACTAACATGTGACAAGTGAATTAGTAATTAAAAAAGCAGAGCTCAGAATCCTTACATATCCTCTTCCTCCTTCAACTTAATCACCCTTACTTTCCATTTGTTCGGCATAGGCTGTAGCATGGCCCATTGCCTTGACGCCTACGTTGCATATTAGATTTGAAAATTCCGTTTTCAAACTAACATAGACTTAGCTATTCATCAAGACGGAATCTTGTAATATGTGTCAGGCGTAGGCGGCTTTACCCATTTGCCTGAGCTACAGCATACGCCTAACGAGAAATAAACTATTAATAGTGGTGTGAAGTCACAGACGTCACACAGCGTTTCATGTTTGGCTTTCATGTTGTTCAAAAAGTAATGCTTTTTATTCTTGGCACAAAAGCAAGACTATGTGTAGCAAATGAAGCCTTGTGTAGAGCTTGAATAAAACTAAGAAATAGATATTGAATGGAAGATTAATTTGAAAGAGGCTTTACATATCCTCTTCCTCCTTCAACTTGAAAACCCTCACCTTCTCGATCTTGGTCTCATCCACCTCCTCTATCTTAAAGCAATATTGACCAAGGGTTACTTGCTCGCCTAGATTGGGGATGTCTTCGGAAGTCATGACGATATAGCCTGACAGGGTCTGATACTCCCCTTCTGGAATATTAAGCTCTGGAAATTTTTCATTGATATGGTCGACTTCTAATCTGCCTGAGAAAAGATATTCGCCATCCTGAATCTTAAGCATAACAGAATCATCTTCATCATGCTCATCTTCTATCTCTCCAAAAATCTCTTCCAATATATCTTCCAATGTAATAATACCTGCTGTGCCGCCAAACTCATCCACCACACAAGCGATGGAAGTCCCATCTTTGATAAACTGTGACATGAGGTCTTTGAGATTCATCACCTGAGGCACGAAGATGATATCCATAAATGCCCCCATCAAGGTCTTAGGATTATCTAGCAGTTGCTGATGATGGATATAACCTTCTATATTATCCACATCTCCATCAACTACAATGATCCTAGACAACTTAGACTCCCTGAATAAATCTATCAGCTCTTGCATAGATGCTTTCTTATCTATCCATACAATCTCCGTACGAGGAACCATGCAATGTGCCGCATTATTATGACCAAAGGTTAGGGCATTAGTCAGGATCTCTTTATCTATATCATCTTGGTCATCGCTTAGTGTATCTGTGATGTAGTGTTGTAAGTCTACCCTATTCAGCACATCATCTGCACTCTCCTCTGGCACATCCACTATCCGATTCAGAATGAAATTAGATAAGCCCGTCATAAAGAAAGTCGGAATGGTTAGCAGCCATTTAAAAAACAACAGTGGGTAAGCCAAAACATATAACATCTTATTTGCCCATAAGCTAAATATGGTTTTTGGTAAGAACTCACCAAAGACCAAGACGACCAAGGTGATGATTAGTGTATAGACCAATAGAGAAAAGATACCTTCTCCAAAAATAGGCTCTATATGTGGTGTCAATAAGATGGTCATGAAGTAAGTAAAGGCGACCAGTGCGATATTATTACCTACCAGCATAGTACCTAGGAAGGCCTTCGGCTTCTCATAGAATCTAGATATGATATTACCTCTTCGTGAATTCTGCTCTTTCTTGACAGCTATACCTAGCTTATTAGCAGAGACAAAGGCAATCTCGGAGCCAGAGAAAAAGGCTGAGAGTACTAAGAAAATAAGGATTGTTGCTAGTAGAGCCATTTACTTAAATATACAAACAAAAATAATGCTTCATTTATGTACTTGTGCATTAATAATTAATCTATAAGATTAGAAGCGCTGTCATCCAAGGGTTACTCTCCATTTTTTGCTATAGCTTTGACCCATCGTGGAAACCATCAAAACAGATATCAGAGCTCATGACCCTAATGACCTCAAGCAGCTGCTTATAGACAAAGGGTGGCCACGATTCA
This sequence comes from uncultured Saprospiraceae bacterium, assembly GCA_964591455.1. Lineage (GTDB taxonomy): Bacteria > Bacteroidota > Bacteroidia > Chitinophagales > Saprospiraceae > RFSX01. The sequence goes on along the minus strand of CAZQDZ010000053.1, from coordinate 19,945 downwards.
GGTATAAGCAGGTAGAAGAATGGATATGGCATAAGAAAAAGACGGATTTTGATGCCATGACCAATATTCCTGCAGACCTTCGTGTTTACCTGAAAGACAACTTTGTATTCCATCCAGTACTCATTGATAAGGTCCAAAATAGTAATGATGGCACCATTAAGAGTCGTATGAGACTACATGATGACCATCTGATAGAGTCTGTCCTGATACCCGTACCAAAAGATAATCGCTACACTGTCTGTGTTTCTTCTCAGGTAGGCTGCAGTCTCACTTGTAGCTTTTGTGCTACGGGAAAGATGAAACGAATGCGGAATCTGACCGCAGCAGAGATTTATGACCAAGTGGTACTGGTCAATAATCAAGCCCTAGAACATTTTGACCACCCGCTCACAAATATCGTCTATATGGGTATGGGCGAACCCCTGCTCAATTATAAGAACGTCCTCAGAAGCGTGGAACTCATTAGCTCTCCTAAGGGCCTAGGCATGTCTCCTAAGCGTATCACAGTCAGTACTGTAGGCATTGCTAAGATGATTAAGAAGTTGGCTGATGATGGGGTAAAATTCAATCTGGCGCTCTCCCTACATGCTGCAGATGATGAGAAGCGGAGCAGCATCATGCCGATTAATGATCAGAATGGTTTAGCCACGCTAATGGAGGCCTTAATCTACTTTCATAAGAACACGAATAACCGTATCAGTTACGAGTATATCGCCTTCAATGGGTTTAATGATGGTAAAGTAGATGCCAAAAACCTAAGTTTATTATGTCGTGAATTCCCAGTAAGGGTTAATATAATAGAGTACAACCCTATTAATGGCGTGAATTTTGAGAAATCACCAGTAGACAAGCTGGATAGGTTTGCTCAATACTTGACGGATAAGGGTGTCAGAGTCACTGTTAGAAAGAGTCGGGGTAAGGATATCGATGCAGCTTGTGGGCAGCTAGCCAATAAAGGCTAGTGTGCTAATTGAGTAATCGATATTTCTTGTTAAACCCAACCCAATGTCTGATATTCTTAAGTTCTTCTTATATATACTTGCGGTATGCCTAGCTAGCCCACTTCTATCACAATCACAACTGACAGGGATTCCCATTACTACAAAATCAGACAATCAGACGAGGCTCGGTGAGCATCTGAAATCATATGATATCTATGAAATTGATATCAATAAAGCATCTCTCAGCCAAAGCCTAAAGGGCAAACTTACCCTGAACCTAGGGTCAAGAACCATAAATCTGAACACCTACAATGATAACCTACTCGTAAGTTACAAAAGCAAAACCAGCCTGCCCTTATTTCTAGGTGGTAGTGCTGCGGGTGGAGGCCAAGTGAGTTTAACGATAAATGATGATTTTATCTATGGATTTATACATGTGGGTGGCCAACAATTATTCATAGAGCCCCTTTGGTATCTTATAAATGATGCACCTAAAAACCAATATATCGTATACAATGTGAATCAGGTCATCGAAGATAAAAAGCATGTATGTGGTGTTACCGAATCAGAAGACAAAATAGAAGAATACAGTAATCTAAGATCTATATCAGAATGTAAGATTATGGAAATGGCCATCGCCAATACGGATGACATGATTACTAAGTATGGTAATGTATCAGGAGCCACTAACCACAATCTCGGTGTACTTAATAATGTACAAACGCATTACAGATCAGAATTTGATAAGAATTTCGAATTTGATGTCATTGCACACTATCTACCTACCACCTCTTCACAGAATCCCCTTCAACCAAATACGTCAAGCACTGATGCAGGCACTTTGTTGGCAAGATTCAGAGATTGGGCTCAAGGGCCAGGTTTTGCAGGTGGCGGTGATACAGGCGGTAGCACAGGAGGCTTTGGTGTAGACTACCACATAGCTTCTTTATGGACAGACAGAAATATACAGTTCAATGGAAATGGCGGTGTCGTAGGATTGGCTTATACCCCTGGGTGGCATAATCTACTAGAAGATTACACTTCCGCTGCACCGACAATAGCTGCCATGGTGACGCATGAGATAGGACATAATTTTAGTGCTAATCATGATGCCTCTGGTTCTAATTACATAATGGCGCCTTCAGTGACGGTTACAGGTAACTGGTCTGCAGTATCCAAGACGGATATGAATAACCGTCTCAATAGTCAGACCTATCTAGCAAACTGTTCTACCATAGGTTCGCCGACAGCTAACTTTCAACAAGAAGCTATTGCAGTATGTACAGGAAGTACCATAGAATTCGAAGATCAGTCGCAGTATGGCGCTACTAGAACTTGGGATTTCTTTGGAGGATCTCCTGCAACTTCTTCTGACGAAAAACCAGTAGTTACTTATAACTCAACTGGATTATATGCGGTAAAAATTACCTCTACAAATAGCGCAGGTTCTGATACACATCTTGCGTACGTAGATATAGAATCAGCGCCTTCTGATCCATGTACCCCTTCTGGTGGTAATGGAGGAAATGGTGGCATCAATCTAGTCACCCTCAATAATCTAAACAATAACTCTACCACCACTGGTCTCTACGAAGATTACGCCTGCGACTATGTGGCGTCTGTAGAAGCAGATACTGATTATGACATGGTAGTAGGTGTCGCTAACGTTTCAAGACTAAGATACTTTGTAGATTATAATAATGATGGTGATTTCGATGATGCGAATGAGGCATCAAATATGTTTTCATTCTCTGGAAATGGAAATTTAGGATTGACCTTCTCTACACCAGTATCTCCAGTAGAAGAGACAATACTCAGGCTAAGAGTTATCGTATCATCTTCGAATATTGGAGCTGATGGATGCGCAGTGCCTACCACAGGACAAGTTGAAGATTATGGATTATACTTCCCGGTTACTCAGGTATTTGGTTGTACTGATTCTTCTTCGAGCAACTATAATCCAAATGCCACTGTAGATGATGGCACTTGTAATAATGGTAGCACAATGACCTGGTACAGAGACATGGATGGCGATGGATATGGTGATGCCAATAACACGACGATGGCCTCTAGTCAACCGTCAGGATATGTAAGTGACGATACTGATTGTGATGACAATAATGCTAACGCATTCCCAGGAAACACTGAAGTATGTGATGGTATAGATAATGACTGCGATGGGCAGATAGACGAAAACGTTACTAATACATATTACGCAGATAATGATGGTGATGGTTATGGTAATGCTGCTTCTAGCACTCAAGCCTGTTCTACCCCATCTGGCTATGTCAATAATAGCTCAGATTGTGATGATGGTAATGCCAACGCATTCCCAGGAAATACAGAAATATGTGATGGTATAGATAATGATTGTGATGGGCAAGTAGACGAAAACGTTACTAATACATATTACGCAGATAATGATGGTGATGGTTATGGTAATGCTGCTTCTAGCACTCAAGCCTGTTCTACCCCATCTGGCTATGTCAATAATAGCTCAGATTGTGATGATGGTAATGCCAACGCATTCCCAGGAAATACAGAAATATGTGATGGTATAGATAATGATTGTGATGGGCAAGTAGACGAAAACGTTACTAATACATATTACGCAGATAATGATGGTGATGGTTATGGTAATGCTGCTTCTAGCACTCAAGCCTGTTCTACCCCATCTGGCTATGTCAATAATAGCTCAGATTGTGATGATAGTAATGCCAACGCATTCCCAGGAAACATTGAGGTATGTGATGGTATAGATAATGATTGTGATGGGCAGATAGATGAGACAGGGAATAGCACCTTCTTTTTAGACAGTGATGGAGATGGATTTGGTGATAGTAATAGCAGTATAGTGGATTGTTCTCCTCCTAGTGGATATGTGACTAATAGCTCAGATTGTGATGACAACGATGCCAACAATTACCCTGGCAATACAGAAGTATGTGATGGAAAAGACAATGATTGTGATGGACAGATAGACGAGAACGTCATGAATACATTCTACCTAGATGCTGACAATGATGGATACGGTGATGCTTCCAGTAGCACCCAGAGCTGCTCTGTGCCGTCTGGCTATGTTGCTAATGATACAGACTGCGATGATTCAGATTCAAATAATTTTCCAGGTAATTCAGAAGTCTGCGATGGATTAGATAATAATTGTGATGGTGTTGTAGATGAAGGTTGCAATGGGACAAGTAGCTGCGATGGTGCTATCTTGGTTATCAATCAAATCACACAAACTTCCTATCATGCACAGCTAGGCATTATATCCTCTGCTACAGTCAATAGTGCTTCTAATATTCTTTTTAAGGCAGGTGAATTCATAGACTTACAAGCTGGATTTGAAGTGATACTAGGTACTGACTTTGAGGCGAGAATAGAATCTTGTTCTTCCGCACAATCAAGTCCAGTCTCTAGAACAGGTTTCGATAATACTGAAAACAGCATTGCATCAAATTTCAATCTTGATGACGAAGTCAATGCAACGATAATCACGATTAATAACATCAACCAAATGGGCGGCTATATCAAGGTTAGAGATATTTCAGAGTTCTTGCAAACGGCTGCAAAATCACTTGATAAAGGCACCTACAGATTAATTATCAATGACTTAGAAAAGGAAGTCCAGCATGACATTGTTGTTATAAGGTAATCCTATCGCACTTAACTATAATTTGACAAAATTAGCCGTTGCAGTTCTATTGGCTTTCTGGTACTGTAAATGGTAAATGCCTGATTGTAATTGGCTGATATTTATTTTTTGATTCAGCGTGCCAGTATCCATCAGCTTGCCTTCTGAGTTATAAATTTTGTAACTACCTGATTGTAAAGACAATTCTGATTCTATTTGAATCTCATCATGGCTTGGATTCGGATAGACCCTTATAGCTAAATCTCCATCTTCATGGTCGTCAGTACTTACTCTAAATGACAAAAGCCTAAGTGTATACAGTTGTCTACCAAGCTGTGGGTCACTAGCTATAAAAAACAAATCACCTGCATTCTCTTCAACTTGGGTAATATTTGTTCCACTTAAATTAGCTAATTCAATGAAATTATTATCCTCATCCATAAGAAATAATAAATCCCTTGAGTATAAAAATCCCTCATTGTAAAACCTTGAGAATGTAGCCTCAGTTATATTTCCAACATCCAAATATTCATCTACCAATTCAAGATTAATAAAATGAGAATCCGTTTTATAGATGTTCAATTGTAGTATAGGATAAGCTCCAGAAGTTGTCAAAAGGAAACTTTCATTTCTTGACTCAAAATAATCTACAACTCTGTGACTTTGAATTTCATCTGGCAACCTTCCATACAGTTTTGATTCAGAATTATAAAATGTTTGGACATTTAGGCCAGATTCAATTTCATTTAAAAAGAAAATATTGTCGTTACTTGGTTTGACACCAATTCGAAAATCTTCTGAAATACTTTGAAACTCAGATGCTTGAATTCCATCATAGTGAATTCTCTTATTGGAATTTCCAGTAATTAAATGCTCGCCAGATTTCGCCACATAAATATCATCAACAAAGTTCGGCTCAAAAGATGAACCAATTTGTGTCGCACTGTTATCTTCATTTATTCTGACCATTCCTTCAGAGTTAATTGTAAGAATCTGATTCTTAAAAATTACAGCACTCTCTCTAAATGAAAATACACCGCCTACATGATCATCCAAAACTAATTCAGTATTAAGACCATCAAATACGGATAAATCGTCGAATTCTGAATAATAAATTTTATTGTTGTATGAAAATAGTATTTCTGGAAGGCCAATGAGTCGAATATCTATTTTGTCAATCTCCTTGTTTGATTTGGTATAAAGATAACCTTCTTTTATTCCATCGAACAGCATTACATAATCATCTATAATAGCATAATCAGATACAATATTCGAAAAGAACGACCCTGTAAAATTAGTCAAGTCTGCTTCTTCAATTATTCGTTCACCGTCGTAACTTAAAATTCTTTTGGGCTCCTCTTGGACAAAAGTAATCTTGCCATCCTTTATATTAACATGCCTAGATTTAACTTCTTGCAATTCTTCCTTCGATATAATTTCTTCTAATTGAAAAGTCTGCAAATTAACTTTATACAAACTAGGCCCCAATAAGTAGATTTCCTTTCCTACCTTAAAAAGTTCAGCATCCGCAGATAAACCAAACGCCGTCTCATCCAAAACCAAATTCTTTTCGGATGAGAATGAATCTAAATTTATATTGAACAGTTTACAATGATCTCTAGAGTTGTAATTATATCCGACTAAATATTCATTACCAAACTTTGCATATCCAATTGAATAAGGAAAATCAATATTATATTCTCCAGACACTTCTTGTATAGTCTGATTTTGTATATCTATCAATTCGAATCCATGAACTCTCTCAGGAAAATTAGTAATCAAATATGGGTTTATTATATACTTATCTTCTAACACTTCAAAACCACCAACCCAATAATAATAAGTTGGTCTTATCATGTAGTTACCTGTCTGTAAGTCTATTATTAATAATTCATCATCCATTAATACTGTGAGCACACCGTCATTGAGACTTTTCTCAAAGATGAAAATATGCTCATCTACATTGAATCCTAATGTAAGATGATGGGAATAAGTAGCAGCATTGTAAATCTGGATTGTATTAGTATCCCTCTGTGAAGTCATTAAAAGCAGATGGTTTTCGTCTCCTAAGATGATATTGCTACTCTCATTAAAATCATCATATTCTAATTTGAGATTTGGAATAGGTTGACTAGTTCTAGTCTCTGTGTCAAAAGATTGCACTTGACCTTCATCATCAAAATATAAAATAGATTCACCGACCTGAAATGGGTTTTGTGTAAACGGGAGATTAAAAGTAACTGTATCAGTAATATTTCGAATATAATCCTTAAAGTAATGTGTATGTGTATCTGAATTTCTGTCAAATCTATAATTACAAATATTATCACCATAAAGATTAAAAACAGCACGTGCCTCAGTTAATTCATTGATGGCTCCTCCTAAGGTGTAGATAATATTTTTTGATTGGGTACGGTCTTCATTTCGCAAGCCAATGGACATACGCAAAGCTTGCTCATCAATAGCATAGAGTTGTCCATAACTAAACCCTTCAGCTAGCTCACTAACAATAGTAACATCATCTATAAAATTGTATTCCACCAGTCCTTGTGAATTTCCAAATATCATAGATTTCCCTAGAAATGTTAAATCGAGTTCACTGCCCTCGGTATTATAAAGCCCCTGTAAAATCGTAGTATGGAGGAGTATTTTCTGTGTTGTACTGCTTAAACTATATACGGATACTATATCATCTTGAGTTACTGAGATGAAATACGATTCCCCATCATATACCCTTACATAATTGTCTTGATTTGATCCATCAGACTGAAAATTAGTTAATCGATCTTGAGAAAAAACAGTAATTGTGAGAAGCGTCGATAAAAGCAAACAGTTCAGCTTGTTCATAAGTATGTTCTTAATTGATTAAAATAGAATTATATTAAAACTATAAAATTTTAGCTAGAATTTTCACTTTCAGATTAGCATATAACCCCATTTACACTAGCTCATATCTTAAAATTCGCTCTTTTGTCAGCCAATTCATTCTTCAAGACGTTTTCTGGGTAGAAACCCTTAAAGAATACTATCATTGATGTGTTACCTTGGGTCTCCAACCCCAATCCCAATGCAAAATGAGATGATAATGATAAAGCCCTTACCTATTCACATATTTTCCATTTTTCTATTGTTTACATCAGCTACGCTGCATGCTCAGGGCATAGAATCTATACTGGATGAGAAATTCAGTAGCTACGCCATCTTCAATCAAGATTTTAACACCATAAATGAGGCCTTACAGGATGAGGATGGTAATGGCATCTATGATATAAACATCGCTGGCTTTAATCTCGATCTCTATTCCTATGATCTCGTGAGTAGCAATTACAAAACGATATTGTTGGATGAGCATGGGACACAAGAAATATCAGTCAATACAGATATAACCTACAGAGGAATCATAGACGGGATGCCAGAATCTTTTGTAGCCTTGACTATAACTGAAGATTTTATTTTCGGATCTATAAATGACGGTATTAATACTTACTTCGTAGAACCTGCCAGAAGATTTACATTAGATGTAGAAGAGGAAAGATTTGTCTTTTATAATGTATCTGAGGTAAAGGAGAATAGTCATACCTGTGGTGTAGAGATGGTCGTGGGTAAGCAAGAAGAATTAGACCAAAGTCATCCTCAACGTTCACAGATGGGCTGTGTAGATTTAGAACTATCCGTCGCCTCTGATTATCTTTATTATACCCAAAATGGCTCTACGCCTGAAGGGGTCATTGCCATGACACTGGGTGTTATGAATCAGGTGGATACTGACTACGATGATCCGTTCTCTGATGAAATCAGATTTAAAATCACAGAAAACTTTATATCAAGCTGTAGTAGTTGTGATCCCTGGAGTGCTTCCTTAGATATCACTACTGTTCTTAACTCATTCAGATCATGGGCGCAGGCAGGAAATTTCGCTAATGTCCATGACTTGGGACAACTATGGTCAGGACGTGACTTCAATGGAACAACAGTTGGTGTTGCTTACATAGGGGTTGTGTGTAATACCAGCAGATATCATGTATTACAAAATATTGTAGATAGTGGGTGGCAATTGCGAGTATTAACATCTCACGAGATTGGTCATAACTTTAACGCCTCACATGATAATGCGAGCTCATTTATCATGAGCGCAAGTCTAAGTAATACCACTTCCTGGTCAGGTGCTTCCGTTACTTCAGTCAACAATCATGCGGCAGGTGCTTCCTGTCTAGCTGACTGTGGCTTACACATCACTTCCCAGAATACACCAGTTACCTGGGTAGCGGATGGAAGTGCTATGGCTACCGTGACATGGGATGTAAATGGATCTACTGGATCAAGTGGATGTTCTAATGTAGACATCCTCTTTTCCTTTAATGGTGGGGGATCATTTCCATACACACTTGTAGCCAATACGAGCAATGATGGATCTGAGTCTTTTGTCATCCCTTCCATTCCTAGTACTGCAGAGGGCAGAGTACAAGTTATCTGTACAGCCAATGCCGTAAATGATATCAATAATGCAGATATAAATCTAGATTCACCTTGCAGTCCACCATCTAACTTTTTTGTGTTTACAGGCCCGGTGGATTTTACGGTAGGACAGACTATAAATTTAAATGTGACTGACTACTATACACAAGATGAATACACTGCATCTACCTTCGGCAATATGGGGAGTGTAGGCAATAGAGCCAATGTCAATTCACAAAATTGTGTCCCCAGATTTGGCACCAATTATGAAACCTTCACATTCACTGTAAGCGAAAGTGGCAATTACACATTCACACAGAATCCTGCCTTTGCAGCCTATTCTCTATATGATGGCACGTTTAATACGTCCACGGCATGTACTGGCTTTTTAAATTCAACTTTCTATGCTTCTGGAGCAGGTACTGGGATATCGAGTACACCATTTACAGAAAACTTGACTGCAGGTAATACCTATGATTTAGTTGTGACTGACATATTTGGGAATCCCGAATCAGTGAGCTTTAGTGGCATAGGAGAAGTAGGCGTCTCATCATCACCCTCTGGCTATAGCTACACCTATATTGCTATAGACAAAGTAACTGATATCATAGAGATGCAAAACGCGACAGGTATCTTTACAGGTCTTGCCGCTGGGAACTATGATATATTTGGTATTTCTTACGAAGACGATGGCGTCGTCCCTGATGTAGATCCTGCAACGCTTCTGGGACAAACCCTTAGTAATCTAATTAGTAATGGCACCTGTGTATTAGTCAGCTCTAACTCCGTAGAAATTAGTGTGACCAGCACTTCCACGACGTGGTATTTAGATAGTGATAATGATTCGTTTGGTGATGTCAATAGTTCTATGATGTCATCGTCTCAACCTGCCGGATATGTGGCTGACAGTTCAGATTGTGATGACTCAGATAATACTGTATATCCTGGCGCAGCAGAACTCTGCGATGGACAAGTCAATGATTGTGGCACCACCTTAGCGGTTACAGAAATAGATAACGACAATGATCAGTATATAGAATGCGCCCTTGATGCAGGGGGCTGGGATGGGCCAGGAACTGTAGTCGGCGGTGGGGATTGTGATGATACAAATGCCAATGTATTCCCCGGCAGCACAGAAGTTTGTGATGGGATAGATAATGATTGTGATGGTCAGGTAGACGAGGGGGTTGGCACAACATACTATGCAGATAGTGATGGAGATGGTTTTGGAGATAATAATAATTCTATGGTAGCTTGTTCTTTGCCAAGTGGCTATGTCTTAGACAATACCGACTGCGATGATACTGATGGTAATAATTATCCAGGCAACACAGAGATATGTGATGGACAGGATAATGATTGCGATGGACTCATAGACGAAAATGGCAATACAACCTACTATGCTGATAGTGACGGAGATGGCTTCGGTGATGCGAGTAGCAGTATGACAACTTGTACACAACCTTCAGGCTACGTCTTAGACAATACGGACTGTGATGACAATGATGGCAATAATTATCCAGGCAACACAGAAATCTGCGATGGACAGGACAATGACTGTGATGGACTCATAGATGAAGGTGCAGGTACACTATATTTTGTAGATAGTGATGGAGATGGCTATGGCGATAGCAATAACTCCATGGTCGCCTGTTCGCAGCCAAGTGGGTACGTCCCTAATAGTGCTGACTGCGATGATAATGATAGCAATAACTTCCCTGGCAATGCAGAGACCTGTGACGGACAGGATAACAATTGTGATGGCATTGTAGATGAAGGTTGTGGCACTTGCGATGATGCCTACTTAGTTATAAATGCAATTACCCAAAGCACTTATTTAGCAGAAATAAATATTGAATCAGACGCTACAGTTAATAGTGCTGTACCTATACTGTTCTCTGCAGGTACTTCTATCGATCTACTACCTGGTTTTGAAGTGATTTTGGGATCGGACTTTGAGGCCTTAATTGCACCATGCAACCCTTTTACCTCAGCACCAGTTACTGATTTTGGTGCTGGACTACCTCATATACCTAACTTGGAATCCTTCCCTGAGGAAAGCACCATTGAAGTATGGGTCACCGACAGTGCCTCACATATCCATGTACAAACTCTTGTGAAAAAATCAACTCTAAAAGAACTGGTTGATGGTTTTTCTAAAAGGGCTGAGCCAGGCGCTTACGAGCTGCATATGAGGGTTGGGGAAAAAGAGATTAAGCAAAAGCTATTGATCATAAAATAGCTTTGCACATTTAGAGGTTAGATGATCATGGTTGTCGTAGGAATGTGTCGATTAGTTTAGAAACAGCCACTGGTGTTATACACAGTCGTTCATTTATAATAATCGTTTATCCCAAAAGAAATTCTCAACATCAATAATCTTTGCGCTTTTCTTAAACAATTCATGTTTAGTATTTATAATGTAGTTACTCTCTTGAGGAATTATTGCAGATGGAATTTGAAGTAACAATTTATTTTTTTTAGAATACCATTTTGAACCTAAAATTTGAAGTAGGTTATAAGAATTGACACTTCTCCAATCTTCAGGCAATTCATCTATTTTGACTTTTTGAATTTGTGATTTTGATACACTAATATCAATAACTAATACTTTGTATTCTAATTTAGGTCTAATTGAGGCTCGGTGTACTACTAACTCTAAAGAGGCTAGTGATCTTGATTCAGCTGTATAAATTACAAATTCACCTTCTTGATTCCATCTATTTGCAGCACCTGAAGACGATAATTTTGATGAATATTTTTTAGTTGTTATTCGATAAACTAACATCCCACAGAATTATACATTATCTCCGTACTCAATTGCTGTTAGTCTATCATCTATGAATCGTATACCAGTAACAGTCTTTAAATAGTTTATTGGCTTATCGTTTTCAAGGTAAAAATTCTCAGTATCAAGCCATCTATTAAAATCATCTATTGCACCAAATACTTTTAAGCCATGTTTATACAAAGAAATTAGCAGGATTATTTGCTCTTGTAAATTTTCTTTAAGTTGACTATTATCTTTCTTGTAACTTCGAAAAGTTTTAACATTGACATTTAGCCAATCTGAAAGCAACTCATCTTTGATTTTTGAAAATTCTTTAACATAGGATACATATTTCCCATCTACATTGTTAGACTTTAATATCTGAAGTACTTGAGAATCTGAAATTCTTTCTGGTATATTATGAATACTTGCAACGGGCATGTAACTCTTTTGACTAATATAGGTAAAATTACACTCTAATGCAAGTAAATTTGGTCTTTTGCCGAGATTGTGTATAACGTATGGTCGTTAGGCGGCGTAGGCGATAGCCTATAATCATCCTGACCGCTTGAGCCTGATTCCAAACACATCTAACATCATGACATTCACCATAAAAGCACGTGTAACTAAAATTACGAAAAAATTAATTCTGCTAACGTGACGTGTAATTATGCTTGTCAGTGTTGAAATGAAACTCTTCAATTCATTTTCAGTGTTTTTTATAAGTTTTTTCACCCACTTCATTAAGTTGAATGCAATAGCAGACATTAGCATGATTTAAAGAACACAACAGGTTCCATACCTGGTCTACCAGTGTGAGAGTAAACAGATTCAGTCTCTTTGTAAATGAAATTGAGATTCAGATGTTTCTTGAGAATCTTATAGAAGTTATTCCTTCGACAGGCTCTAGGAACTTAACCCACCCGTTCCGGCTCACGCCATCAGAGGTCATTTAGACCTCTGCCTCTTCGAGGTTTATTTCGTTCGTCTAGGCGAAAGTTCACGAACTTTTCTGATGAATTTGGCCACCCTTCCTTTCAGGTTCAGACACTTGAAGGTCATTCAGACCTTCACTCTCCGATTCACTCCTTCATCCTTTCATGATATTAAGAGACGCAAATGGATCGCATCATAGAAATGTGGTGAATAGTTTAGAACCAGTCACTGGTGTTATGTTCTGGTTTTCATAAAGTGATTAGTTCAATTTCACCTTCACAGCCCTCTGTGTGAATTGGTAAGATAAACATTCCATCTTTCATTCCTTTAGGTGTTTGTGAAAATCTACAAGTTCCAAATAATTCAATTCCTTTATTTGAATCCATTTTGAATATTTTTGAAATCACATTATCTCTATCTGGTGTTATAAAGTACCAATCATCACCCACTTTAGTGAAAGCCTTTGGATTCCAAAAATCATTCTGGTTTAGCTCTTTTTCAGTTGGCATTTCATAATTCACTCTTGACTCGAAGTTATTTAACTTGAATTTCACTATCGACATTCCAGGATATACCTGTAAATAGATTACATCTTCTCTAGAACAAAGGAATGAATACAGTTCCCACCATTGGATTTTCTTAGACTTATAATCGTTGTTATAGTACTTGAATAGAACGTTGGATTCATAATCGAATACAGATAGTCCAGATGGCCCAAATTCTGAATGTGTATCAATGTCTGAATATGCACATATTATATACTTTTTAGTTGTTATAAAACTTTGAACATCGCCTATATAAAGTGAACTTTCTATTTCGTTACTTGAATTAAGTATCCAAGCGTTATTTAGAGCTCTATTTTTCTTAAAGGGTTTGTTTCCGTCAACAAGAATAAAATTGTTGTTTGCTAATAATCTCACTTTGGGCCAGTTTAGTGAGCATTCTGTTGGTAATTTTATCCTCTTTCCATTTCTGTATACGTCATTCTGAAAATCAATAGCGACATAATTGTTTATTGTTTTGAAGTCTAAATCTTTGATGAATTTGTTTGTGTCTATTTTTATTGATTCGATTTCCATAATACTCGGTTCAATCTAATGGAACATAATGGAAAACCTATATCGAGAGTAGCGACGAAGGAGGTATTCTCTGATCATAGATTGTTATATGCCGGTTCTCTTTACAGGATATATAGAATTCTTCTTCATCCAACTAATTTTATTACGAATTTCTGATTCTGAAAATTTCTTTTTACTCGGATTCCATTCATAAATCATCTTAATAATCAACTCATCTGATAGAATACTATTGTTGCAAATTATTTCATCCCAACAGTAAAATATAGTTGCCACTAACTCTACATCATCTGTTAATGAACTCTTGAACTTACTGAGTATGTAATTGATTGACTCATTATCATCTGAAAAGTAATTATCATAATATGGTCTATAATTACTTATGTCTGATAGTGGCGTGAAAACAGTTTTAATAAATCCATTCTCTTTTACTTTTTCAATTTTAATCCAATTTTGAGATTCGAATTGTTTCTTAATAGAATGAATAAACTTATTATCAAATGGGCCAGCAGCTTGCTTGGTATAGTTTGTATTGAAATTAATTTTCGAGCAATTTTCACATAAGTAAACTAGCTTCTGAAATTTGACACTGCCAAATCTTCTCTCATTATGACATTCCTCTACAATCTTAGCAGCAAGAACAGACCTTCTGAAAAAGGATTGACTTTTGCTAAGCGAATTTGAACTCTTAACCAGCTTCTGAAGAATTCGTTCAGGCTCAATTTCCTCTTGAGAGATCGTGCTAGTCTGATTGAAAGTTGATTCTTCAAATATTTTGAGTTCTTGCTCATTTTCTGGCAACACCAACCCGAGTGATAAAAGGTACTGCCTTTCCTTGTCTATCATTGTATTGATTCTTGCATCTCAGTAATTATATTTTTTGCTTGTTCAATCTTATCAATTGCTTCCTTTTTGTAAGTCCTAACTGTATTTTGTCCAATTCCCCCAAGGTGTATTCTCATTTCGTTAAGAAGCTTTCTTGGTAGATTGACTCCATTCTTTTCAAAGGCCTTATATGTAAGATATATAACACGATGACTATAAGGCAGAGTCATAAGAGTTTTGTGAATTATTCTAGATTCTAAATCCAAGGAATTCGAGTCAATATTAGGAAGTTCTGTTATTATGGATTCACTTCCATCATATAATTGTCCTTTTTTCCTCTTTTTCTCATTATTACTGTAATCAAAAACGAGGTTCTTCGCTATTCGATATAAGTAGAAACGAAAGCAATGTGAAAGATTAGACGTATTGCATTTTTCGTGGTCGAAACTTCTGAATCTACCGAATCTTTGGAATGTTAACTCCACTATCTCAATAACAACATCATCCCCAAATCCAAATCGTTTACAGATAATTGAGCATTTGGACACTAGATCTTCTCGTAATCTGAAGCATAAAGATAAAAAGGCATCACCTCTATCTATATCATCTATGAAATCTTCCTGGCATAAATTAATCAGGTCTATTAGTTCAGCATCCTTGTATCTAGTCCAATCCGACAATACTCTATTTGTTATACTGAAAACCGTTGGTAACGCTTTTAGTAGATAAGATGAAGCCTACTTGAAGCTTCGTTTAATACATTATTTTCATTTAAATTTTAGCAATGAGCTATCCAAAGTTTACTATTTTTTTAGACTCCAGTAAGGAGTATCGTTTTAATTTATTCGCTGTTAATGCTGAGAACATTCTAAGAAGTTCAGAGAGTTACACTACAAAGCAAAGTTGCAAAGAAGCAATTGCGTCAGTTAAAGTGAATTCTCCTAACGATAATCGTTACAGTCGCTTGACCGCTACTAATGGTCAATACTACTTCCTTCTGAAGGCAGCTAACGGCGAAGAACTTGGCATTAGTGAGATGTATACCACAGTCGCAAATCGCGAAAATGGAATCTCAGCAGTTAAAAGAGATGCTCCCAATGCACCGACTGAAGATCTAACATAATTGTTCTATTAGTCATTTGTTGAGGAAGCAACTTTATGTCTCCTTGACAATTTTAACTGGCATATAACGAAGTGAAGATACGTGGCGTATCCCGTAGGGTATGCCATCGTCATCTTTTGTTATGGATAGTATTTCCGTTTTCGAATTGTCAATCTTCTTTTATCTTAATATTTAGTTCTTCTATTAAGCTATTGGTAAGCTGATCAAAAATATCAGATTCTCTTACGATTCTCTTACATGTTTTGTAGCCTCTTTTGGGATTTATTTCTATCCCTACAACTGCTGAGGGCTCCTGGTCTAGATCAAATAGCCATGTCTTCTCCATTAAAATTGTTGGATCCAATTTTGTGAAATCCCCATTCACTTCTATGTTTCCAATTTTTGATTTTATCTGTCCATAGTCTGATTGATATTTTTCTTTCCCTCTCGCTGACAAACTATAGACTATGTTTTCAATATAATATTGACTTAATGAAGGGTTGATAACGTAATCTTTATCTTCGTCAAGGTGGAGTTTAATTATGTTTCCTTGGTTTATTCTGATAGAAATTTTGCCAAACTTTATAGAGATGGGAAACTTACTATTTGGTGGAACTTCGATTTTCCTTTGCTCATTAAATAGGAGTTCTATCGATTCGCTAGAAGGGTTGTCGATGATAATATCCTTAATAGGCTGTTTGCATGATAGCAATATTAAACAATAGCATATTATTATATACAGTTTATTTGACATCGCTCGTAGTGTTTAATGAACTAATTCCACGATATATTAGCCCGACACCAGGAATGAGTAGAAGGATGTACCCTCCAGTAGTAAAGAAGCCAAAAAGAAACCAAGATAAAAGACCAATTCCTAAGACAAGACTAATAGCACCTCCTACTTTCCTATTCTTTTCGGATGTTTTATATGCTTTTAATTTGTTATTTATTTCTTCTTTAGTTATATAGTTCTGATTAGTTTTTTCTTGAATCTCATCTACTGCTTTATTCTCTTTGATTGCTCTCTTAAGCAAGTTAGTTTGATGTTGTTCGAGTTTATGGTTTGTATACTCGTAAAATTTTTGACACCACTCTTCATCAGTCTTAACTAGTTCATCGATTAGAACCAAATTACCTTCTGAATCCATTTCTGACAATATACTTGATCCATATTTGTCAAAAAATAGATTCTTGGATGAAAATAAAACTGCTGTAATGTCATTTTTTGAAAGTTTCTTGGATTCCAATAATTCAATAGTTGTTTCTTCTGATTTACCTTTGCAGAATTCATTTAAGACTGTTTCTGCATACTCTATCTTTTCTTTATAGTTCATACTTTAAATTATCGTTTACTGATTATTCTCCATAACGGATAATGATATGTCGTCGTCTCTCTGAGGCACGAAGAGATATGCGATCATCATCTATTGTTAGGTAGCGTTTTTCATTTTTATGTAACTTGACCCATATTCGTATTTATTATGCCTCATTATAACTACACTATTATGGTAATCTAAATTTTGAACGTAATATGTGTCAATTTTCTTTAATTTTTTTGATTTATTTAGTTCTTCAATAATTTCATCTAAATCTATCCATTCATTCTTTAGATTTAGTAAGTTAAATATAAATAACTTGTCATCTTTTTGAATTGATTTTTCTTCTGTAATCGGAAAGTATTCTATTCCGCCGATACTTTTCAAAAAATATATTACATCACTATTTCGAATTTCTTTTTCACCTAAATAGAAGTTCATTTTATTTTTTAATGGAAAGCTGAATTCTTCAAATTGAGAATCATTCATCACGGATTCAATCGTTTGATTTGCTTTTATGCTATATTTTTTAAGTTTTGATTTAAATGAATTTAGTTCATTTTGCTTCGGTTTCTCTTGAAAGATGTCGTCCCAATAAATGCTGTCTACTGTTTTGAGAAGTATTTGATTTGATATTGTCTTGCTTTTAATTGGGTTGAATTCGAACTCTTTAAAAAGTCCATTTTCGATTGCTGTTTTTACCCAGTCAAATTGATCATTTTTAATTGCAGTTTCAAATTCCAATATAAGTTCAGATTTAACGATAATTCCTTGTTCAATCTGTTTATTCAGAAAGTAAAGAAAATCTTCATTACTCATCCAATCCGGTTCACATATTGATATGTATTTTTCAATATTGGATTTATTCACTTTTTTGATTTTTAATGCTACCTAACGTATGATAGTATCCAGCGTCTCTCGACGAAGGAGAGATATGCTGTGATCACTTATTGTTATCAGTCGCCTCTTCTTTTAGTTTCGTGGTATATTCTTCTTTACCCAATTTAAAAATTGCTATTAGAACTAAGTGAATCAATCCAATATGATAATTCTCTTTATGTATCAAAAGTGTATGCGCAATTTTATTTCTTAGGTTTTTGCCTGCTTTTTCGATTAGTAAGTATTTAAGGAAAAACAAATCATCTTCCGATAGAAATTCAACTAATTTTTGCTCATGAAGAAGTATGTTAACATCCTTTTCTCTAATTACTTCGTGTCCTGTTTTTGATTTGCTTACATTAATAGTACTCACACCAATTCTGTGACAAATGTCCCTAATAATGCCTTCGATTTTAAGTGTGAGACTATCTATAGCAAGAATGAAATTTGGAACTTCTACTTGATCGATTAATTTCTGCATTAAACCCAGATAATTTTCAAAAGAAGGTAGAATTAACTCTATCCAATTGTAATCTTCTTTATCACCATGTTTTAGAATTCTTGACAAATCCATACCAAGCCAAGATTCTTTTTTGAAATACTCTTCAAAAGACGACAATGTGATTTTTGACTTCTTGATTCCATTATAACATAATTCTTGGATCAAGATGTCTAGGTCATATTTTATCTTGAAGTCCGCTGATTCAATCATTATTGATTTTATCTTCTCTTCGTCAGAATTAAATGTTTCCGAAATATGACCTGAATTATCAATTACACTTTTTGATACAATTTTTTCAAATCCGTTAGAATCTAATTTTTCTTTAGCAGATTTCTTTAGGTTTGTATATGAGGGTATGACTTCATCTGAATTTGAAATATATCGGAATATGTCAATTGACTCCGATTCTGTAATTTTATCTGCTTGTGCTTTGTGTTGATTCATTATTTCTGCAACATCTATTTGTTGTGAGAATTTACCGAGTTTCATGTTCTTCTTTAAGTAATCATATCTAAGGGACAGTTCTTGAATCTTATATTCGTCTTTCAATTCCTTAAAAACAGATAAGGCATCTTTACAAAACGAAAAGGCTGCAATTTTTGTGTCATCTTCTCTTTGAAAAGAAAGTGTTTCATAGCTTGTTCCTATTTTTCTTAACCACTTTTCTTTTTGACCATTGGTTTTTTGTTCAAGTTTAATTGCTAATTCGCAAATCCTTATTTTATCATGTTCGCTAACCAGATTACATAGTATAGTTTCGATTAATGGTTTTACTTCTAAAATTTCTTGTTGTTTAAATAGTTTTGGGTAGTCCAACATTGTATAGATCATGGAACTAACCAGAAATTTGTTTTTGCCATCTGTTTTAATCTCTTTTAGTGTTTCGACAAAATCACTTTTTATATTTGAAAGTTCAGAATGATTGACGCTTATAGCTAACGGTATCAAGTTGTGTATAATTGACTCAAATTTTTCCCTTGTTTTCCGATCATCAGAATCTTTGATTTGCTGACTTACTTCTTGAAGTAAATCTAAGTAAGTTTCAATCGCAATGTTTGCATAATCTCTGTGTTTGTGTTTAGAATGCCACAGAAGCATAGCATATCCAATCTTTAGATATTTATTTTTTGTAGTATTTAATCTGTCTTTTATGTAATCAAATGCTTTTCCGTTCCATTTACGAAAAGGTGGATATTCAATTGGATTTCCATTTTCGTCTGTTCCACTCATCTTTGGATTCAATGTGTTGTTTGAAATTACAACACTATTAATATCAACTTCGAATTTTATCTTTTGAAGTAGTTCACTTTGTTCATCGACTTCTTTGCGATATTTTTCAAATAAATCTGTGATTGGATTGTTGAAGATAAACCCTAGCTGATCAACTATTTGTTCTAACTCCGTGTAGTATTGTTCTTCCATTTTTGATTTTTGGTGACTGATAACGTAGTTGCGATATACAGAGTACACGTAACTCCACAATACTAAGTTAACGTATTGAAGCTT
>CAZQDZ010000052.1:0-26749 GCA_964591455.1 uncultured Saprospiraceae bacterium | reverse complement strand
CAAGTCCTCGATAGGATATCTTAATAAAAAACGAAAGGCTATATTCTTTGAAGAAAAAAGAAGTTGTATTAAAGGACAAATATGATAACAATTAGCATCCGCTTTATGCCTTACAGTATTCCTTCCCAATTTTGCTATGTTTGTGCCTCCTATGGTGATACCAATTAGAATAACCTAGTAAATAAAGGAAAAGGTGATGAAGATGCTAATACTGAAGGCCCCACGAAAAGCCCAGTGAAAGCTGTGGCTTTTTTGTTTCTGTAGTCTTGACATTCAAGATGGATAAGTGCTATAAATTTCTAAGGCTTGCAATTCAGACCTCGCCTGCCTGTTATTGAAGAGAATATATGTCAATAGATACGCTACAATGGATACTTGTAATAGGGCTTAGCCTTTTACTCTTTTTTCTAGCACCCCTTGCTAAAACGGAAAAGGCCTTTTATAAAGGAGAAGGATCCAGTGGAAAGCCAAACTTTTATTTACTGACTAGCAGTTTGGTTATCTCATGGCTCTTTGCTAAATCTATCACCAACTCAGCCAACCTTGGACTCAGTTTTGGAATAGTCGGTGGTGTAGCTTATGCTGGTTATTACTTATCCTTTGTGGTAGCGGGATTGATTATATATAAACTGCGTACCAAAGGGGGCTATCTTTCTATCCACCATTTCCTAGAATCCAAATTTGGAAAAGGCGCCCTCATCGTTTTTTCTCTTTTAATTTCCTTTCGATTATGGAATGAAGTATGGTCTAATTCCATGGTCATAGGATCTTACTTTGGCGATATAGGAACTACGCCATATCTATTGGCTGTGATCGTTTTTACGACTTTAACGATTGCATATACCATCAAGGGAGGGATGAGTAGCTCCTTGTTTACAGACATGATCCAGATGATACTCTTTAGCGTATTACTGGCCGTCATCTTGTTTATGATATTCCCTAAAGCCGACTGGGATATCGGTGCTTTTATAACAAGTGGCACCTGGACTATGTCCCAAGGTGTCAATCTTTTACTACTCGCCATCCTTCAGTCCATGTCTTATCCCTTTCATGACCCAGTAATGACAGATAGAGGTTTTGTTACAGACGCCAAGACTACGCGAAAGGCTTATCTGTGGTCTGCAGTTATCGGGATGCTCTGTATTATTCTCTTCAGTTTTGTAGGTATTTATGGTCGGATGGAAGGTGTCAGTGGTCAAGCGCCAGTAGAGGTCGCTAAGTTGCTCGGAATTCCCATGATGCTCATCATGAACTTTATCATGATCACGTCTGCCGCTTCTACCTTGGATAGTACATTCTCCTCCTTTTCAAAAATGGTCCACCTAGATCTTAAGATAGCAAAGCCGACCTTGACAGGCGGACGGATATCAATGGTTGTGATTGCTATTGCGGGTACGATTCCTGTTTTCTTTAATCCGGACATTATTGCAGCGACTACCTATGGTGGCACAGTGGTCATAGGGTTGGCACCCATATTTGTTTTTTGGAGTATGAAGGTGCCGCCTATCTCATTTTATCTTTCTGTTGTCGGTGGATTCGCAGCTGTCGTGACTATGATTATTTATCCGTTACCTGAGCGCTTTTATTTTTCCACAGGGCCATATGCTGATCTTTTGGCTATAAATATTTACGGTTCTATTATTTGCTTTACACTTTTCTTGGTTCCACGGTTGTTTTGGAAATCGAAAGAGGAAAAAGGGGTGTAGGGTGTAAGCTCAACATCAGTTGAGGGATGTATACCTGATTTTTAGTCGCCACGTTGGACCTTTTTGCACTTTAATCATTCGCCTTTATGCCATCCTTTGTCAGAATCTGGATTAGCAGGATTAAGGAATAGCCGGATGATTGTTAAGTGGCATAGCGCTGGAGGGAAGTAAGACGTCGAGCCTAGCTACCGAAAGTGGGACACGAGAGCGGCAGAGAGTCTAGCATTCGGTAGTCTAGATTTTTTGTAAGCTTTTTTATCAATGAAAAAAAAACGATATCAAATAATGCTAAAAATTCACCATGAGTAACTTGGCGTCAGAAACTAAGAACGAAAAATTGAATTACTTATTCCATATGCCTTAGACTTCATTCTATTTCTCTCTTATTCTTGCATTCGACAAAAAGTAAACAAAACTTTAGTTGCTACAAATGTGATTTTTACGCCACTGCGTTCTGTAAAACCGTTTCAACTCTTACCATTTCGTGCTTCTTTTTTTTCCACTCATTACCCTCTCACTCCTCAGCCAAAAAACGCAACTTCTTCGAGCTTCAACATATCACTTACGGTGACTGAAAATCTTGTTCAAACAATTCTTGCTTTCTTAACCGAAAGGAAAAAACGCTTCAATTTCTCTATATCTAATTTTTGATTTGTTCGAACACCACTGCAGAGATCAACTCCAAAGGGTTGAACTAAATTTATAGCCTCCTCTACATTTTCGCTATTTAATCCACCTGCTAACCACATTGGTTTATTGATTTCTTGTCTAATGGTCTTGCTAATATTCCAGTCATGAGTATCACCCGTGCCGCCTAAGGTTTTGATTTTGGCATTTGGTTTTCCGCTATCTAATAAGATTGCATCCACTATTCTTGATTTTTCAATAGCCTCCTTAATAGAATTTTCGTTCTGCACATGGATCACTTGAATTAAATTGACATTATCTAGCTGATTCTTTAGATACTCTAATTGATCATTCTTGAGTTCATTTACTAATTGTATAGTATCCGTATTAAAACGCTTGGACTGTTCTATTATTTTATTCGCTTTTGTTTCGCTGGTTAATAAAAAAGTAGAAACAGAAGAAGGAATTGTTTCGTGAATTGATTTGATTTTTTCATCATCTATGATACCTGGACCACTTGGCATATTACTAACCAACCCGATAGCGTTTGCACCATATTGAATGGCTAGTCTAGCTTCTTCTCTAGTGCTAATGCAACAAATTTTAACTTGTGGATTTAAAGTGCCTATCATTTTATAGTTTGGAGTAGTGGATGTATCGGGAGTGCTAACGAAGAAAGTAATACCTTTTCATAACTCATTCCCAGCAGTATCTTATTTTAAATTCGTATCACTTGATTGATCTCAAGACATTGTAATGACTAATAGTATAAGTACAACTGCTTTTTTCATTTGTTCTATATTGTTGAGAACGAATCTGGCTTAGCGAGAATGCAATCTCAGTTCTTGCGTTGTATCTAGATTATTCTTTGTTCACGATTTCTTTACAGCCTACTTTCGCCTATTACCTAGTAGACTTCTTAAGTTATACCCATTAAGTTAAGCAATATTCATTATAAAGAGGTTTCATGTAGTGCTCTAGCTGGAATGTGGTAAGAAAATAATATATTAAAGGTTTATCATATGTGTAGCAGATTATCTAAAAGGCAAGTTAAATATGTGCGGAATTAATGGAATTTTCTCTTTTACAAGTAAACCTAAGCTTAGAGAGCGGATTCTAAAAATGAATGAGGCCATCTCTCATCGAGGCCCTGATGCAAGTGAACTACATCTTCATAATGACAAGATAGGACTAGGACATGTGCGCCTAAGCATCATAGACGTTAGGGACATTGCTAACCAGCCCATGCTATCCGAAGCCAAAGATTGGGCGCTGATATTCAATGGTGAAATCTATAATTATCAAGAGATAAAAGAAGCGCTTAGCTATAATTTTCTTACAGAATCTGACACAGAAGTCATACTAGCTGCCGTTCAGGAAAAGGGAATAAACTGGTTCTTAGACAGGGCCAATGGCATGTTTGCTATTTGCTTACTTAATCTAAAAAATGACAAGCTCATTCTGGCACGAGACAGAATGGGGATTAAGCCTTTGTATTATTCTCTGAGTCCAGATGGCATTGTTTTCTCGTCTGAAATAAAAGGGATTCTATCCAGTGGATTAGTAGAGGCCCAATTCAATGAGTTGGCTGTGGATGAATATCTGGCCAACAGATATATAAGAGCACCCTTTACATTTTTTAAAGAGGTGTATCAAATTAAGCCTGGCTATATTCTGGAAATAGACAAAAACTTAAATGCCAAGCACAAGTGCTATTGGGATCTACCGAAGGAATTTAATACCACACAGGACTACGATCTAGACGCTATTCTTCAAGACTTCGACATACAGCTTCAAAAAGCAATCAAATATAGATTGATATCAGATGTCCCCTTAGGTACTTATCTAAGTGGTGGCGTAGATTCCAGTTTGATTACTGCCATCACTTCTAGACTTAAGAAGGAAATAATTAATTCCTATACAATTGGATTCGAAGAACTCAATGAGTTTGATTATTCCAAGATAATTGCTGCGCAATATAAAACCAGCCATCATGAAATATTAATGGCAAAGGAAGACTATCAAAATAATTGGCGCAACTTAATTGAATATAAAGATGCCCCATTAGGAGTGCCGAATGAGATTCCTCTTGCTATCATGTCAAACAAGCTAAAAGAAAAGATAACAGTTGTGCTCTCTGGAGAAGGAGCTGACGAACTCCTAGGAGGTTATGGCCGTATATTCAGATCACCATTTGATTATCAGAATGGAAATAAAATAGAGTCTTACTATGATTATTTCATTTATAAATATGAGTATGTCTCTAGAAAAATGAGAGATGAATTCCTCTCTACGCCTAAAACGTATAGAGAAGATTTTGATAAAATTCTACAAGAAGAATTTTCTAGTAGACCTAATCAAGAAAATGTATTTAGATTCTTTCACAAATATCATGTCGTCGGGTTATTGCAGCGTGTGGACATGACCACAATGCAAACGGCTGTGGAGGCGAGAGTGCCTTTCTTAGATCATAATTTGATTGAATTCTGTTATAAAGAAGTGCCTTATGATTTAAAATTAAAATGGCGAGATGCAAAAGCAAGAGAAGATGCTAAAGCTATGCAATCAAGTAAATATAGTGAAGTGCTGGATACGCCTAAATACTTACTCAGAAAATTAGCTTACAAGTATATTCCTAAAGAAATCATAGAACGTAAAAAGGTGGGCTTCCCAGTGCCATTATCAGAATGGTTCTCACAGCTAGAACAGCTCGCTAATGAAATCCTACCGAATGCATCTTGGTTAAAAGCTGGCGTAGTAGATTACTTGGTTAATAGAAGTAAAAAAGAGGCTCGAGCTGGACAAATCTTATGGATGTTTATTAATATTGAACTCTTTAAGAATGCCTATTTTCATAAAGAGTGGAGATGGTAACAAACGACGCAAACTAAACTTATGTATAAAAGAGGAGATGAAAAAATGATTGTGGGCTATACCTCTGGTGTATACGACCTCTTCCATATAGGACATTTGAACCTTCTGAAAAACGCAAAGAGTTTATGTGACAAATTGATTGTAGGTGTAACTTCTGATGAACTTGTCTCCTATAAGAACAAAAAATCAGTCATTAATCATCACGAAAGGATGGAGATTGTCAGAAGCATCAAGTATGTGGATGCCGTAGTGCCGCAGGAAGATATGGATAAATTCAAGATGTGGGAACGATTGAAATTTGATATCATGTTTGTCGGCGATGATTGGTTTAAAAATCCTAAATGGGAAGAATTCGATAAGGTATTCAAAGAGGTAGGCGTTAAGATTATTTATTTTCCATACACTAAAGGCGTTTCATCCACTCTCATTAATGAAACTCTCAAAAAGCTCAGAGAAGCGTAGATTAAGTATCAATTAATTTCATTGAATCCAAAATATACACACTTAAGCATTTCTCTATTATGCAAAATTGGCATCAATATTCTCGTCGTTTTTTATGTAGCTGCTCAGTTATCTTTACAAGGTTTTGGAAGTTTTAGTTTAGCCTTTGTTTTCTCTGCACTATTTATCTCCATTTTTGACTACGGACTAAATCTGAAAAGTTTGACCCTGACAGGTCGTAAGCTAACCGATGTTAGAAAGACGCTTTCTTCTATGGTTTTGGTCAAGTCCATTATCATGATACTTGTCCTCATCGTTTTCATCATTTTTCTGAAATTCAGCAACTATAACGCCTATACTAAAACAGCCATCCTCATCCTGGGCCTATCTGCTATCCCCATTTCATTTGGTAATTTTTACTTGAATAGCTTTAAGATTCTTGACAATTTTAAGAAAGAAGCTATTGGTAACTTTATACAAGTCGCTTTTATTATTGTAGGTATTGCACTTAACCATTTTTATGGGAAGGCAGATGCCATTTACTTTGCCTGGATAATCGCATTGGCTAGAATAGTCTATTTTCTGTACGCCATCTTTAGTTACAATAATCACTTCCGCTTTACGATTAACTCTACCCTTTCAGAAGCAGCTCAACTAGCCAAAAAAGCAACCCCTTTTGCTATCCACTTTATTCTGAGTTCATTTATCATCTATATAGACACCTTTGTATTGTCGTTTATGGCTACCATGGAAGATGTAGGCACCTATCAAGCGGCGATGAGAATAATTATGGCCGCAATGCTTATTTCCATAATTGTAAGTGATGCCTTTATTCCTGAAGTATCATCATCCAAAAAAAATGTAGAAGCAGTTAAAGTCACGATGATTAAGCTTTTTGAATTTCTAATTCTATTTGCCTCACTAGCAATTTTATCTGTCTACTTTTTTAAGAGCACGATAATCCAATTGCTATTTTCTGATGCTTACTTAGTTTTGAATTCATTCATACTTTATATTATTTCAATTATCTTTCTGAGGTACATAGGGATAGTACCAGGTATTATCTTAACCAGTCTGGATAAGCAAAGTGTAAGAGCGGTTGCCGTCATCGCGTCAGTTGTGGTTAGTATCTTGCTTAATATAATTTTAATTCCTCGCCTTGGAATCGAAGGCGCTTTTATAGCTAGCTTGATAGCCCACCTTGTGCTTAATGCAATTTATGTTTTTAAGTCCTACGAAGTCGTCCCTTATGTAGCGTCTGGGAAAAACTATCTTTTCATTATTTCCAGTCTGCTTCTTATCTACTTTATTATTGAAAAATTCTTGGATGATAATATGACGTCTTTGGTTATATCAATACTTTTATCTTTGGTAACTATTATCGCTTATGCCAATTTTGCACAATTAAAAACATACCTTAAGTCGAATTACAAAACATAGAATGAGACATTCTTTTGCTTCTATAAGACAAAGCTTTCATAATCAAGAATCTTGGCTTAATGTATGGGTATTCAAATACTTTACTATGCCTATGGTCTATGTCATTGTAAACTATACTAAGATTACACCTAATATCATCAGTATTATTTCTCTTCTTCTGGGACTGGCAAGTGCTTACTACTTTTTCATTGGCCATGAACTAATAGCTGTAGTTCTATTTCTTATTTCGTATCTATTTGATGCTATAGATGGCAAGGTGGCTAGACTTACAAAAACCGGGAAACCATATGGTGCTTGGATGGATATATTTATTGATAGAATAATTTTAGTATTTATATCTACTGCAATAGCTTATAATTATTTCGTTGAAACTAATGACAATAAATTATTAATACTGAATTCCATTTTGCTCGGTTTAGTATTTATAGGATCTGAAAGTCGGCATCAAATAAATATGCACAAGGCAAAAATTAAGACACAAGAATCAGAACCTAACTCTAACTATAAAAAGTGGTGTAAAGCAAAAGGGTTGGTCTACGAACCCATCTCATTAGTTGAAGTGATTATATTCTATTTAATTATAGCGCCTCTATTGGGTATAGAATTCTATGCTAGTTTGGTTGTAATTGCCTTCCTAATTCTAAGACTGCTAAAGCAGCAATTATATTGGATTAAACTAAAAGCATGAAGGCTATCGCACACAGTCGGACAACTTCAAGTTAGTGCTTAATCCCTAATATTCATAAGTCTCTCCGACTCAGACAAACTCACTAATTAATCCACATACAATTACCGTCGTCACAAACCAACAACTAGCGTGATACAGAAAGAATCGTTTGGATTTGTCACTGGTCAGACAAAGTACACCAATGACACTAATTGGGAAAGTAATGGCATTTATAACACCATGGAATATGCCATGCCCTAAGTGCCTATGCTTATCTCATATTTTGAAAGGAAATCTTCTACCACATGTTTCGCAGTTTCATCCCCGCGCACAATATCAGTAAAGAATAATTCGTAAAAACCTAACTGATGTATGACTAGATTTGTATAGCCAAATACTAGTATATAACTCAATGGCCATAACACCAATAATCTTTTGGCATTTAATTAGGTGCTTACCCCTGACTTGTCTGCTGCTTTAGAAATAAATCCATTGGGGTCATACCATATATAAGCCAATAGAACTGGCAATAGTGAAATGCCAAATAATGTTATATGATTAAGCTCCAAGAATATCGTACTAACAACTGATCTTTCCTACACGCCGCTTATGTCTGCCTCCTTCAAAAGCCGTCACTAAAAATTTCTTAAGCATATTCCCTGCCATACGCTTAGTGACAAAGCGGGCTGGAATACACAGTATATTAGCATTATTATGTTGTCTGGCTAGTACGGCTAATTCTGAAGACCAACATATAGCCGCTCGTACTTTTGGATGTTTGTTGGCCGTCATGGCTACCCCATTAGCACTCCCACATATCAGGATACCGAACTTTACCGCTCTATCTGATGCAACTTGTTCAGCTACTGGATGAGCGAAATCAGGATAATCTACCGAATCCGGTGCATCAGTCCCATGATCTATTGGTTTATGACCTAAGGCGATGAGCTTATCTTTTATATAAGACTTGTATTCATACCCTGCATGATCAGAACCTATTGCAATCTTCATAGCCGTTGGTTTTTTTGCTTGATTATTTCTTCATGGCATTTGCATTATAAGGCGCTAGCATATCACGTATCCGTTTTGCAAACTCCGGATCACCAAATTCGCCTACTCTACCAATAACATCCTGGGCACCTCGAATAGCAAAGCCATACATCTGTCTGAAACTCTCCTTATCAGATGCTTCCAACGAATCATAAAAGACCATCCTTTGGTATAATTCTTCTGCCAGTATCTCCATATGCTTTCGGGCCTCTTTTTGATTTCCTGCCTCATTGAGCACCTCGATAAAAGGCATCACACTATCATCATATGGAAAGTTATAATGAGGAAATGCATCAAAGAACTTCTTGGACATCTCAGCTGCCTTAGTCGTCTTATTCTTCAGCACTAATTCCTGACAGGTACGCATCATCACAATTTTCATCGCTTGTAGCTCTGCAGCATAACTCTCATCTATAAAGGTCTCATGGGTATCAAAATTTCCCCACTTCCATTTATTCATTACATTCTCATATACTTTATCCTCTGCTACTCTCCCACTGCCATAGATAGACAATTCTCTAACGCTTCTAGACTTGACCGGAATGACTCTCAGTCCTAGTCCTTCCATTTGCATATAATCATTCATACCCAAGAGCTTGTCATTTTTACATGTAACGGCAAAGTATATCGCACGGTCATGTATATTAGAAGCCACCAAATCTAGAACAGCCAGTTGGTCCTTCAGGATGTATCTGGCGCTTTGAGGTAGCCTGATATCTATCCTATTCGTCATCGTCGTATCACTCATACTCATCAGACCATTACCTATCATAGCGTTTCTATCTATAGGAATATAAAGATTACGGCTTCTAAGTATTGTGGTTTCTTGCTGCTGAGACCCTATAAAGGCTAATTCCTGTCTGGCATCCCTAGGGGTGGACAAATCCATCTTTTCAGGATCATTGGTTCTGCTTTCTGGATTATGGAAAAATACTTGATTCCTCTTATTACCTCTATAGGCATCGGTAGGGACTGACAATTTAAGTGGTGCCGAATCATTTACTTTACGTCTGAGCTTTTCTATATACCAATCTACCGCAATTAAACTCAAATTAACTACCCTTACATCCCGTCGAATATTTTCCACTTCTTGTGCATACCATAAAGGATAGGTGTCGTTATCACCATAAGTGAATATAATCGCATTCTCGTCTACAGAGTTGAGGAAATTAGAAGCATAATCTCTAGAACCATAATGCCCTAATCTACTGTGATCATCGAAATTTTGGAACGCCATAATAGCGGGAATAAGTAAGCCTAATCCGCCGGCTACTAGTGGTGACATAGCGCCGAGTTTCGCTTTCTCCTTGAAAAAATTATACATCCCTAAGACACCCAGTCCTATCCAAATACAATAGGTAAAGAAGGAGCCTACGAGGACGTAATCCCGTTCCCTCGGTTCGTTAGGGGGCTGGTTACTGTACATTATCAACCCGATGCCTGTTATCAAGAATAAGATGAATACGGCAGTAAATTCCTTTGGCCGTTTTCTGATATGAAAGAAAAATCCAAATAATCCGAGTAACAAGGGTAAGAAATAATACTTATTCGTCCCCTTATGCCTTTTCATGGTATCGGTCGCAGCATCCATATTATGAAGTCGGGCTTCATCCAAAAAGCTAAAACCAGAAATCCAATGTCCACCTGACACATCCCATGGGTTAAATCCTTGCTCAGCATTCTGCCTTCCTACAAAATTCCAGAAGAAATAACGCCAGTACATCCATCCCATCTGATACTTAAACATGAATTTCATATTATATCCAAAACCCGGCCTGGTGCCCACTTCCTTACCCATAATTTGACGATGCCACTGCTTGTGTAGTTCAGGTCTGGAACCTTCTGTATGCCCTATTCGAGGCAAGAACATCTTGTCTCGATCGTTATATACATAATCTAATCTTTTATCGACTTTCACATACTTATCTCCTACTCTTCCATATCTATCTTCCTGTGTGAGGTCTTCTGGCGTCGCTTTGAAATGTGGCCCATACAATAAGGCTCTTTCTCCATATTGCTCCCTATTGAGATAAGGCAATACACGCATCGCGTCACTAGGCACATTCATATTAACTGGTGTATCTGCATTCGCTCTGATAACAATCACACCGATGATAGAAAAACCGATAGATACCATCGTCCCCGCCATTACCAGTAACTGAAAGTGATACCATCTCTTCCTATGGGCTAATCGCAACAAGAATGCAATAGATAAGGCTATAATCAAGAGCGCAACCACCAGACCTGAGTGAAAAGGCATCCCCATATCATTCACCATTGGCTTTTCCAATGCCTTCCATAAGGTTGGAATTCCGACGATGACGAACTTCTGAATAAATACGATAATGGCAGCACCTCCTATAAAACTCAGAATTAATCCAAACAGGTTGTGCTTCTTGAATTTCTTGAAATAGTACAAGGCAGCTAAAGCTGGGAAGGTCAATAAACTCAACAAGTGGACGCCTATAGACAACCCTGCGATATACGCTGACACAACTAACCATCTATCTGTTTTCGGAGAATCAGGAAGACTATACCATTTAAGAGCAGACCATAGGGTGAGTATCGTAAAGAAAGTAGACATGGCGTATACTTCTCCTTCTACAGCAGAAAACCATATGGAAGAACAAAATGCAGTGGAAAGACCACCGACGATTCCTGCAAAAGTCAAAGCCGTATTCTGAGAAGCTGTCGTCTCTCCTTCTCTGCCTACCATTGCAAATTTGCCAAGCATAATGGTTATCCTGGCTATCAGGAAGGCACCAAAAGCAGTACAGATGGCCGAAAGCATATTGACCATGAATGCTATCGTAGCTGGATTAGAAGAAACCAAATCTCCAACCCATGCAAACATTCTGCCTATTAGCATAAATAATGGCGCCCCAGGTGGGTGAACTACTTCTAATTTATAGGCGCCTAAGATAAACTCCCCTACATCCCATAAACTTCCTACACGTTCTACTGAGAAGTAGTATACAATCATGGCGACGACAAAAACAGTCCAACTGGCGATTGTCTTTGACTTCTTTATTGAATCAATTAGCATATGCTGCTATATTCTTTAGGTGATTACTGTTGTAAAATTTAGAAAGGATATATCATTATAATATACCCCAACGATTACTCACGCTAAGTTAACAAATAACAGATTAGACGTAGGTGTTTATCTACGAAAGTCTTCGTTTTTTAGAACTTGTTGAAAATATTACCGATATTATAGCGTAATCCTATGTGATTGACCGCGCCAGCGAGGTGATAATGACCAACCCCGTAGTCGATTTTGATTTTTTTGATGCTGATACCAAATCCGAATGAAAAACCGCCCAAACTCCTAAATATCGAGGACCTCAATTCCTGTCTTCTTAGATGATCATACGCGAATCGTAGTCTAAAGTTCTCTCGCTTGCCCAATAGAAACTCACCTGAAAATACAAGGTGTCTAAAGAAATTATCAATGTTCTTACTGAAGGAGCTTCTAAATGTTTGCTCTCCAAAAATGTCTACAGTAATATCAAATTCAGGATCATCATACCGTATGTAGGGCTGGTGAAGATGACGTCCAATAATCGAAAACCTAAATGGTAAATGCTGTAATTTCTGCGAAAATCCCAGCTGCAAATCGAAAGGAAGACTGCGTCGAGTGCTTCCAAGAGATCGAAGCTCAGTCCCTATATTCCTTAGCACTAATCCCCATGTCGTTCTATTATTGGGTTTTTGGTAATGTAACCCAAGGTCCACCCCAATGCCGTTCGAACCAAAGCTTTCATAATTACCAAATAAGAATTTCACATTTATACCTCCCCTTATACGTTCATTTAGCTGATATGAAGAACCGACTACAAGCGCTACTTCACTGGCACTGAACTCCCCATTCACATTTCCGAAAGCATCTGTAGCATCAAATGCACCATAGTTAATATACTGTATAGCAGCATGGGTTAGAACACGCCACTTATTGATATAATGCCCATAAGCCACATTGCCATTGGAAATACCAGCAAAATGAAAATTCTGATTGAATGAAAGCTGCTGATGCATTATACTATCTGCAAGCGCAGGATTAAGCTGAGCCAGGGTCACATCATTGTCCTTAACTGTAATCAATGTCCCTCCCAAAGCTGTGACTCTCGCACTAGTGGGTAAGGCTATCGCATCAAAAGCATCTCTTCCGCCGAGACCTCCAAGCTGAGCCTTTGCTTCCAAGCCGAAAACGACGACAAGGGCAAAAATCAAAAACGGCTTTATCTTATATTCCTTCATTATTTATCTCTTTTGACGTCTCCAACTTCCAATGTCCAAATGGTAGCGCATACACCGAGACTATCACATTCCATCTTCTTTATCAGTTCACCTGAATCATTATAGTGCTTTAGTAAACCAAATTCATTGTCTCCATTTAAAAATCTTCCCTCCCACTTCAATTGGCCATTCTCGTGATATTCCTTGAAGGGTCCATTCTCTTCGTTATCTACCATAGTGACTTGTTCCTTAAGTTGCCCACTCTTATAGTAGGTTTTTAATGGACCTTGCATCATCCCTGATATGTAATTCGCTTCTTGTAACGTAGTCCCGTCTTCATAATATGCTTTATAAGTGCCTATTATAAGGCCATTTTCGTAATACTCCTCTATCTCCGGCTTTCCATCAGAAAAATACAAAGTCCTTCTACCTGACAATTCACCTGCCTTATAGTGGGCTTTTTCCTGCAAGACACCATCAGAATAACGTTGGTAGAGACCATCTTTTTGATTCTGGTCATTCACTTTATACTTCTCGCTAATCTTGGCATTTTCATCTTTTAGAATAACCATGTTAGGCTCTTTACAAGCCGCAGTTAATGCTAAAAGGCCTAAGAAAATTATTACTCTAAATAACATAATGCAATAACGTTATAATGCATAGAATATTGACTAAATGAATCGGAATATTTAAGAATATATTAAGACCTTTTCATGACCTCAGTGAGTAAATTTGGAAGCGTTACTAATAACACACAATCATGATCAAACAGTTAGCTATTATAGCAGTTCTAGCCTTCATCTGCGCCGCAAGTTTATCTGAATTATCAGCTCAAAAAAAGGTGGAAGAGCATAAGATTGTCATCATAGAAAAAGAGGTAGACAATGATGGAAATGTCGTAGAAAAAAAGATAATTAAGGAAGGAGAAGAAGCTAGAGCCTACCTGAAAGAGCTAGAGAAAAACGGAGAGACTATCCATAAGTGGACATCAAAAGACGGCGAAGACATCACCGTGGACGGCAAGTCTGCTAAGATGATTAATAAGGAACAATATAAAGTCAAAGTCATAGATGACAACGGTGAAGAGAAAGAGATGATTTGGGATGGTGAAGGAGAGATGCCACAGGAGATGAAAAAACTCATGGATGAACATGATATCAAAATCTCTAATGAACAGAAGCAAATTCGAAAGAAAATTAAAGTCAAAAAGAATGGTGATCTAGGTGCACAAGAAATGGAATTCGAATTTGACGGCGAAGAAATACCTGATGAGGTTAAAATGGAATTGGAGAAACATGGCATAGATCTTACTGAAATTGTAGGTGCGAATGGTGAAAAGCATGTAAAAGTCATCACCAGCAAACCTCATCAAAAAGCAAAAAAAGCTCAGCTCGGTGTGAATATTGAAGACCACCCAACAGGAGTGATGGTCGCCAATGTCGTAGAAAAATCTGCTGCTGCTGAAGCTGGATTACTCAAAGGAGATGTGATATATCAGATAGATGATAAAGTCCTTAAAACCATAGAAGAGTTAGTGGGCACAGTCGGAACCTACAAACCAGGAGATAAAATCAAGGTCGCCTTCCAAAGAAATGGAGAAAACATGTCTAAGAATGTCACCCTAAAAGAAAGAAAGGAATTGTACCCATTTGGCACTTGGGAAGAAGTAATGAATAATAAGGCACAGACAATCGAAATAGAAATAGAAGAAAAGATTATCAAGGATAAATAAATCGAAATAGCCTCAGGTACACAAAACACATTTCATAGCCTATCAGGTAACGACATCCTCTTCTAGAACAACTTATCAGTGGGTGTCAATAGTATAGAAGATACACATACCCGTTGTAAGTACTCTAAAACATAACCCCTTATAGCTTAGTCTTTATCTATGCCTTTATCCGATTACCCATTGTACGAATCTATCAAGATTATTAATAACCAGATATTCAATCTAGAATATCATAAAGAAAGAATAGCCGACTCTAGCAAAAAGCTATTTGGCAAAATGGCGCATATTGATTTTAAATCAATCACTGAAGAAATCAATTTACTCCCTCCAATACTCTTTAAGTTAAGACTTGTCTACAATGCTGATTTCTTCAAATATGCGTTCATTCCTTACAAGCTTCCAGCTACCAAAAGTCTGAAACTAGTCCGTTCTGATAAAGTCAGCTACAACCAAAAATTATCGGATAGAGAAAATCTAACTAATCTCTATAAAAGAAGACAACACTATGATGACATCATTATAGTCAAGAATGGTTTTATTACAGACAGCTATAATTGCAATATTGCACTCATGAAATCTGGCATCTGGTATACTCCAAATACCCCATTATTAACTGGGACTAAAAGAAATGCACTCATAGAACAGAGAAAACTCATAGAAAAAGAAATTCATTCAGACAGTCTGAGAGAATATGACTACTTGAGCCTCATTAATGCTATGATAGACCTCGAAGTAATCACTTTACCTGTCTCTTCAATCTACTAAAAATCTGTGCTTTCAGATCTCTGTATAAATTGTCCACTACTTAAATATTATATGGCTATAATTATTCTTATACAGTGCATATATTCGTATACCTGAGTACAATGCCATGAACAAAATATACCTCATACTTATAGCGCTACTTCTTATAACTTGCAATGCAGAGAAAGAAGGTACTAATAAGGATTTAAGTGCGCCATCTGCGTCGACCGCAGACAAGTCCTATGGGATAAGTTACACCTTGGTGCCACAAGCAACTTCTGGCATTCAGTTTCAAAACAAAATCTCAGAAAGCCCAAGTCGGAATGTGACACATTATGACTACATGTATAATGGTGGTGGTGTAGCTGTTGC
Organism: uncultured Saprospiraceae bacterium; assembly: GCA_964591455.1. GTDB lineage: Bacteria > Bacteroidota > Bacteroidia > Chitinophagales > Saprospiraceae > RFSX01. The sequence continues at coordinate 10,857 of CAZQDZ010000052.1, read as the reverse complement.
TGATTTTGATAATGATGGACTTACCGATATCTTTCTGTGTGGCAATGATAGCCCTAATGCCATTTATAAGAATACAGGAAAGTTCAATTTTAAAGATCTCAGTTCATCTGCATTACCGTCTGTAGAAAAGTGGTCATTTGGGGTGACAACAGTAGATATAAACAATGATGGCTTCATGGACTTATATGTATCTAATTCTGGCCCTGACAAATCAGGAACCAAATTAGCCAATCAGTTACTAGTCAATAATGGTAATTTCACCTTTACGGATAAAGCTGCTGAGTACGGACTTGCAAGTACTCACCATTCAGTCCAGGCCTCATTTTTTGATTACGATAATGATGGCGACTTAGATATGTGGCTCAATAATCATGGAAACGCCTTCAACATAAATGAGGTTATTAAATCCCAAGGATATAATGACATCAGAAAAGGTGATCGGCTTGCATTATTGAAAAATGACAAATCCACAGAAGTAAGAAAAAGCAAAATACAACTTTACCAAAACAACAACGGAAAGTTTACAAATGTATCCAATCAAGCTGGGGTTGCAGAAATAGCTTACGGATTAGGTTTATGTGTTGCGGATTTTAATGACGACGGTCATTTAGACGTCTATGTAGCAAATGACTATTGGGTACCCGATTATTATTTCATAAATAATGGAAACGGCACCTTCTCTCAGCAAAATAACACCTTAGGCCATACTTCTTATTACTCTATGGGTTGTGATGCTGCAGACTACAATAATGATGGTCAGCTAGACTTAATGGTTGTGGACATGACGCCTAAAGACCACTACAGAAATAAAACCTTGATGGAGTCTATGGATGTACGCCGATTCACAGTACTCTCTGATATCTATAAGTATCCAAGACAATACATGTTCAATACTTTTCAGGTTGGCCTTGGAAATGGTCAATTTGGTGAGATTGCAAATCTGCTAGACATTGGTCTTACTGAATGGAGCTGGGCTCCGTTGTTGTACGACATGAATAATGATGGACATAAAGACATCTACGTCACGAATGGATATTATCGAGACACAAAAAACCAAGATGTAAGGCGAAAAATAAAGGAGATGAGAGAGTCTATGGGGTCGAAATATACAAGTCAGATAAATTTCGATAATTTAAAACTGTATGATTCACAACCAATAAAAAATGCCATATTCCAAAATGATACAAAGGGTATGATGGAAAACATTACATCTTCTATGTCCGGCAACAATCCTAGTTTCTCTAATGGCGCAGCGTATGCAGATTTTGATAATGATGGAGACCTTGATCTAATTGTAAATAATCTGAGTAGTCCAGCGACTCTTATTCAAAATAATTCTTCTACAGGTAATTATCTCAGAATAAAATTAAATAGCGATAATCCTGCAGTAAGCTCTAATGCTAAAATTCTTGTGTACTCTGGCAACAATGTAATGAGAAGTGATTATTATTTTACAAGAGGCTATCTTTCGTCTGTAGAACCCATTGCTCACTTTGGCTTACAAAATAATTCTGTGGATTCACTCATCGTGGAGTGGAAGGATGGAAGGAGGTCCATTATTCCTAATCCACCCATCAATCAAATTGTGACTATCAATCACACCGATGCCAATGGCCAAGTGCCAACTAAGACTAAAACCAACTCTCATTTTATAGACGCCACCCTTTTGATGGAGCGACAAAACATTAATCACAAAGAGAATGCCTTTGACGACTTTGAAAAAGAAGTACTGCTTCCACAGAAATTTTCTACCATGGGTCCAGCTATGAGTGTAGCAGACATTAACAATGATGGCTTTGAGGATTTTTACATAGGCGGGGCCAATGGGTCTTCTGGAAAATTGATGGTGATGAATGGCAATAAATTCCAGTCGGTATCCGAATCAACTTTTGCTGGAGATGCAAACTTTGAAGATTTGGGTGCTCAATTTTTCGATTACAACAATGATGGTCAGACAGACTTATACGTTGCTTCAGGAGGAGGCGGAGACGTTACTAACCCAGTGGCACTCATAGATAGATTATATACCAATAATGGAAATGGCCAGTTCTCTCGTGATGTAAAAGCACTTCCATCTATGAAAACGAGCACCAGTGCGATTGTACCTTTTGATTTTGATAAGGATGGTGACCTCGATTTATTTATTGGTGGTAGAAATAAGCCAGGCAAATACCCATCAAAATCCACTTCTTATCTCCTTGAAAATAATGGAAACAAGTATACTAGAAGAGAATCTTCATTCCTCAATGAATTGCCAAATATGGTTACAGACGCAGAAGTGTGTGATATCAATGGAGATGACTATCCTGACCTCTTTATAACTGGTGAGTGGAGTACGCCGATGATTTTTATTAATGACAAGTCTGGGGAATTCACTAAGAAAAATATTGCTGCCCTAGAAAATAAAAGAGGATGGTGGTATTCTATCACAAAAGGTGATTTCAATAATGATGGTAAATTGGATTTTATTCTTGGTAATCTAGGACTAAATAATAAATTCCATGCTAATCATGAGCATCCATTAGGTTTACTGTATAACGACTTTGATGATAATGGTAGTCAAGATATTGTACTCACAAAGCATTATAAAGGGGAAACTGTTCCAGTCAGAGGCAAAGAATGTTCTTCAGAACAAATGCCTTTTCTAAATAAAAAATTTGACACCTATTCTTCATTTGCGTCTTCCAATATTTCTGAGATACTTGGCGTGAATAAGGTTAATTCAGCGCCATCCTTAGAAGCTAATTATTTTAGCTCTGTACTGATGATAAGTAATGGTAATGATTTCCAAGTGTTAGACTTACCCCTAGAAGCACAGTACGGGCCAATCTTGGATGCGGTAGTGATGGACATCAATAACGACAACAATCAGGATGTCGTCATTGCTGGAAAAATCGTGAATACAGAACCTGAGACTCCCAGTTACGATGGCAATAATGGTTTAATACTCTTTGGGAACGGTACAGGTCAGTTTTTCCCACTATTAGACCAGAAAACTTCTGGCCTTAATCTTAACTATAACGCCAAACAAATTGATATTATTAATAGACAAAGAGGGTATGGCGTTATTGTAGCTAATAATAATGGTCCTGTACAATTGTTTATTAAATCTTAGCCAGAAGGTGATGTTAATATCTTCCTCATTTAAAGATTACTATTCTTAATATCTTAGCATTCTGCTTTAAATAAAAGTTTTATGCCTGAATTTGCTCACCTACATTGTCACACCCAGTATTCTCTATTAGATGGGGCCAATGACATCAGTAAAATGATGGCAAAAGCTGTCGCTGATGGCCAAAAAGCTGTTGCCCTAACAGATCATGGCAATATGTTTGGCGCCTTCAAATTTGCTGCAGAAGCAAAGAAGCATGGCATCAAAGGAATATTAGGCTGTGAATTTTATCTAGTGAAGGATAGACACATTAGATCATTCAGTAGAAGCAAAGGAGAAAGAGACCGTAGGTATCACCAACTCTTATTGGCAAAAAATGAAACCGGCTATAAAAACCTTATGAAGCTATGCTCATATGGTTTTACAGAAGGTTTATATCAAGGGTATCCGAGAATAGACAAAGAGCTCATCCTTAAATATAATGAAGGTGTCATAGCTAGTAGCTGCTGCCTAGGAGCTGAGATTCCTGCACTTATAGCAAAAGATAAATTAGAAGAAGCAGAGCAAGCGCTAAAGTGGTGGCTAGACATATTTGGTGAAGACTACTATATAGAACTCCAGCGACATAGAGGATTGGAGAAAATTGACATCTATAATGACAATGGTCAAAAGACATATTCCAAATATTCTCAAGAAGATATCAATCAAATATTAATTGGTTTTGCCCAAAAGCATAATGTCAAATTAATTGCCACCAACGATGCGCATTATTTGGAAGAGGAAGATGCACCCATGCATGATATTCTTCTTTGTGTAAATACAGGTTCCAATCTAGAAGATACCAATCGATTTAAATTTCCTAGCTCAGACTTTTACTTCAAGAGTCAGCAAGAGATGAATCATCTCTTTAAGGATGTGCCCTCGGCAATCGATAATACAATGGACATTGTAAGTAAAATCGAAGAACTTGATTTAGCTAGAAATGTACTTCTCCCTAACTACCCGCTTCCAAAAGGTTTCGATGACCAGAAGACTTATCTTAGGCATCTAACCTTTGTAGGTGCCCAAGCACGTTATGGAACCATAACACCGCCTATAGAAGAACGACTCAATTTCGAATTGCAAGTAATTAATAACTCTGGTTACCCTGGTTATTTCCTTATTGTCCAAGACTTAACGAGTGCTGCAAGAGATATGGGAGTAGAGGTTGGTCCAGGTAGAGGGTCTGCGGCAGGTTCAGCAGTAGCTTATTGTTTAGGGATAACAAATATAGATCCCATTAAGTATGACCTCCTATTTGAGCGATTCCTTAATCCAGAACGGGTATCTATGCCCGATATAGATATAGATTTTGATGATGAGGGCCGATCTAAGGTTATTGATTATGTAATAAATAAATACGGTCAGAATCAAGTCGCTCAGATAATCACCTATGGAACCATGGCTGCCAAGTCTTCTATAAAAGATGTAGGCAGGGTGATGAATATTCCTTTGGGAGAGGTAGAAAGAGTAACTAAATCCTTTCCACTACACCTCGGAGCCAGTCTTAAGGATGTCATGGCCAAGGGGGATGTAAGTGCAAAGCTAAAGGGTAATCTAAATAAAGAGGATCTCAATCGTGCATATCAATTCAGAAAGATAGCGGAGAAGAAAGATCAGATAGGTGAAATGATTCGCTCCGCAAAAAGGTTAGAGGGGTCTATAAGGAATACGGGTATACATGCCTGTGGGGTTATTATTACACCAGATGACATCACTAATCATGTCCCAGTAAAGACTGCCAAGGATTCTGATTTATTAGTTAGCCAGTTTGATAACAGTGTAGCGGAGGATGCAGGATTGCTAAAAATGGATTTCCTCGGTCTGAAGACACTAACGATTCTTAGAGATTCAGTAAAATTTGTCAAAGAAACTAAGAATGTATCTATAGAACTGGATGACATTCCATTAGATGATGGGGAGACTTACAAGTTATTTCATCAAGGGTCTACTATAGGGATATTCCAATATGAGTCCCCTGGGATGCAGAAGCACCTCAAAAATCTAAAGCCTAATAAATTTGAAGATCTAATTGCGATGAATGCACTATATCGTCCTGGGCCAATGGACTATATAGATGACTTTATCAAGAGAAAGCACGGTAAACAAAATATCACTTATGACTTGCCGGAGATGGAAGAATATCTGGAAGAGACATATGGTATCACCGTGTACCAAGAGCAGGTGATGTTACTTTCACAGAAACTTGCAGGTTTTTCTAAGGGTGAAGCAGATATGCTTAGAAAGGCCATGGGTAAGAAAAAGAAGAAGTTGATAGATGAGATGTACCCAAAATTTCAAAAGGGTTGTGAAGAGAATGGTCATCCAGAAAAGATAACTTCCAAAATATGGAATGACTGGGAAGCCTTCGCTTCTTATGCTTTCAATAAGTCGCATTCCACTTGTTATGCCTTTATTGCATTTCAGACGGCTTACATGAAAACCAACTACCCGGCTGAATTCATGACGGCTGTACTGAATCATAACAAATCAGATACCTCAAAATTGAATTTCTTTCTACGTGAAGCAAAGAGAATGAAGCTCAAAGTGTTTGGCCCTGATGTCAATTTGAGTGGTATTAATTTTACAGTAAATGACAAAGGTGATATTCGTTTTGGGTTATCAGCATTGAAAGGATTAGGAATCGGACCAGCAGAAGAATTAATAAAAGAAAGAGAAAATGAGGGCACATTTTCGTCTCTTATGGATTTAGTGAAAAGAGTGCCACTTAGATCTATCAATAAAAAATCTATAGAAAGCATGGCTTTTGGCGGTGCTTTGGATTCATTTGGCATTACCCGTTCTCAGTATTTTCATCCCTCGGATAAGCATGATACCTATATCGAACACGCGATTAAGTTTGGTTCTGCTTATCAAGGTCAAAAAGGATCATCTCAAGTATCTCTCTTCGGTAACATGGATGATCAGTTACTATCTGAGCCAGCTCCACCAGAAGTAGAGCCTTGGAATAAGAATATAAAACTGGCTAAGGAGAAAGAGGTAACGGGTATATTTATTAGTGGTCATCCATTGGATGAGTTCAGGATGGAATTGGAGAATTATACTAACTGCTCACTAGAACAAGCCAACGAAATTAAAGGCTCTCCACTGAAGATGGGTGGCATTATCGCTTCCGCACAACATGGTGTTTCCCAGAAAAACAACATGGGTTATGCGAGGCTTACCTTACAGGATTACACAGGCTCATTTGAATTTGGTGCTTATCGGGAAGATTATGAAAAGTACAAAGAATTACTACAACCTGGTTTTGTCCTATATGTCGAAGGCATATTTAAGGCTGGATATAATTCTGACCGGTTCTTTTTCAAAATAATTGACATCCGTCTAATGGCTTCTGTCAGTGAAGACCTTACAAAGTCTCTTACAATTAGAATTCCTCTGGATATAATTAATCAAGATTTTATTAGCAACTTAAAAGGTCTTTGCACAGAACATAAAGGGAAGCATAGGCTAAAAATGCAAGTCATAGATTTAAGTAAGGATGAGAGTTCTGATCTTGATTTAGATTTTGATGTTGCGGCTTTTAAGGTAGATGTCAACTCTAATCTAATCAAAGAGATAAGACAGTTAGGATTAAGTTATAAGTTGAATTAGGTTATCTAGCTATGCCCTCCCCTAAACTAAAGAGACCACTAATCAGATTAGTGGTCTCATCTCTATTAATTTGTATTTTTTATTAACTCTCTGAATAAAAATATTTCATAAAACTCTTGGTTTCCTCTACTTTATCTTTAGCCTCCTGCAAGTGCACTTCTTGCCAAATATCTAATTCTGGCAAGCCTTCATATTGTGAATTAAGTTTAGCCAATTTATCGCCTAATTCCACTTCTGCTTCTAGTGCTTGTACATATGCTTCAGACCTGAATTCTTTGATTAAAATTTCAGGATAATACTCCGCCAACTTAACAAGCATCTTTTGCTTGGACTCCAATGATCCTTTTGTCTTAAATCCATTATAAACCTCGAGTAAAAAATCAGCATTACCATCATTTATCCTTTCTAGAAAATCAGTGTGTCGAATCATATGCACAGTACTCATGAGTCGATAGCCATTTAACTTTCTACTCTCTTCATATTGAAAAACTGTTGCCTTATAATTTTCAATCCAAGGTTGTGCATCTCTATCAGTCATGTTGCTCTGCACTTGAGATATAATTAAGTCTTGGAGTCCAGATTCATGTACAAAATCTCTAAAAAGTTCAGCATCATTTTTTTCAATATAGTTTGGTTGTTGTTCTTTATTTAATTCTGAGCATGAACTAAACATACACAGAACAGATAAAATGAGAAGTATTGGGAAATATTTCATAATAATTATTTTAGTTGTAATTAAGTAATACTAACATTTGCCTACTAAATCAGAAGAGTTAACTATGTGAGTAGACGCAGCTGAGTCATCACTAGTAAAAACTTGAATAACTCCATTACCTGATCCATCGCAATTATACCCAACAGTAATATGTCCACCTGGTGGACCTGCAAGAGAACATTCACACCACTCTGCAATGAGCGGAGTACTTAATGCAAGAGTGATTATAGTCGTTTTAATATTTTTCATGATTATAATTTTATCAAAAAAAAAATGACATATGCAAATATTATCTGATATTATTACTTGATAAATTAATTATGTGGGCAATTTGCTGTTATTTAAGAATCTAATTTTAACGCAGGTTATAAACAAAAAAGCGAGTAACAATAACTTGTTACCCGCTTCATAATTATTTAAAATTATATTTTTTACTACTTCCCAGTCTCAAATCTCTTGCTGACTTCATCCCAATTAATGACATTGAAGAAAGCAGCAACATAATCTGGTCTCTTATTTTGATAATTCAAGTAGTATGCATGCTCCCATACGTCCAAGCCTAGTATTGGTGTGCCTCCACAGCCAACACCTGGCATCAATGGGTTATCTTGATTAGGAGAAGAACAAACTTCTACCTTCCCTCCAGGGTGAACACATAACCATGCCCAGCCTGATCCAAATCTTGTTTTTGCCGCAGCTGTGAACTTTTCTTTGAATGTATCAAAGGAACCAAATGCAGTTTTGATAGCATCAGCTAATGCGCCAGAAGGTGTTCCGCCTCCTTTAGGGCTCATAACTGACCAGAATAGAGAGTGATTATAGTAGCCACCACCGTTATTTCTTACAGCAGCATTATTCATATCCATGTTCTTTAGAATATCTTCTATGGATTTACCGCTTAGTTCTGTACCGTCAATTGCTGCATTTAACTTCTTAGTATAACCAGCATGGTGCTTACCATGATGAATTTCCATTGTCCACGAATCTATATGTGGTTCTAACTCATGATGCTGATAAGGTAGCGAAGGTAATTCGAATGCCATTATATGAATTTTGGATTGTGATAAAGTTTGACAACAAGTCAAATAAGTGATTTGTTGATATCATTACAAAGGTAACTTATATGTCCTATACTACTAGGATTTCTGCTTACTTTAGCATTTTACATAAGAAATTTAATTCATATGTCTTTTAGAGAAGAAAAAGATTCTATAGGAATCGTAAAGGTACCATCTAAGAAATACTGGGCCGCACAGACACAGCGATCTAGCCAAAATTTTAAAATTGGTGGCCAGACCATGCCAACTGAAGTTATAAAAGCATATGCCATTCTTAAAAAAGCAGCTGCATATACTAATGCTGAATTAGGTGTCTTATCTAAACCTAAAGCCAGTCTAATCGCTAAAGTGTGTGATGAAATTCTAGAAGGCAAGTTAGATGATGAATTCCCATTGGTTGTTTGGCAAACAGGTTCTGGTACTCAGACAAACATGAACGTCAATGAAGTTATCGCCAATAGAGGACATGTAATCAAGGGCGGCAAATTAAAGGATAAGAAAAAGTATCTTCATCCTAATGATGATGTTAATAAATCACAATCTTCCAATGATACCTTCCCTACTGCAATGCATATTGCTGCTTATGAGAAAATCATGACGGTAACCTTACCGGGACTTGTAACACTTCAAAAGGAGTTAAATAAAAAGGCAAAGACTTATAGCAAGATTGTAAAAATAGGGAGGACTCACTTCATGGACGCCACTCCTGTTACATTGGGTCAAGAAATATCTGGATACGCGACACAAGTAGAATTCGGTATTGCTGCTATAAAAAATACACTAAAACATTTAAGTCATTTGGCTTTAGGAGGGACTGCCGTTGGTACAGGTTTAAATACACCTAAGGGCTACAGCAGAAAAGTTGCTAAGAGAATTAAGTCGCTTACTAAACATCCTTTTATTTCTGGTAAAAACAAATTCGAAGGATTAGCTGCGCATGATGCTATAGTAGAAGCTCACGGTGCGCTAAAAACAGTCGCCGTTTCTCTAATGAAGATAGGCAATGATATAAGAATGTTGGCTTCAGGCCCAAGATGTGGCATCGGTGAAATCACCATTCCCGCAAATGAGCCAGGTTCTTCCATCATGCCAGGAAAAGTCAATCCTACTCAAGCTGAAGCTCTGACTATGGCTATGGCACAAGTAATGGGAAATGATGTTGCAATAAATATCGGAGGCATGAATGGTCAATTTGAGCTTAATGTGTTTAAGCCTATGATGATTTATAACTTTCTAATATCGGCACAACTTATCGGTGATGCAGCTCAAAGTTTCTCTGATAAGTGTGTCAAAGGCATGAAACCAAATAAACCAAAAATTAAAGAGAATCTCAATAATTCTCTGATGCTTGTAACTGCTTTAAATACCAAAATAGGGTACGATAAAGCTGCTGAAATTGCAAAAAAAGCATATAAAGAAGGCAGTACTCTAAAGGCTGCTGCAATAAGTTTAGGTTATTTGACTAGCAAAGAATTTGATGCTTGGGTCAAACCAGAGAATATGTTGGGATAGGAATTGGAAATAAGTGCTCTCTCTATTTATGCTTTAAATGATTTATGTAAAGTATTATTCACTTGCTAATCCTGTGTATCATCAATGTAATTGTCGACTCTTCAACGATGAAGTTTAGTTCTCAATAAATTATTTACGAAGAGATAAGGTCTGATTAGGCCTTGAAATGAAGGCAACCCGCTATCATAAGACTAGGTAAGTGAGTAAGTCGCATTCAAGTATGTTCATACAACTTTCGCTTTAGCGATTTCATAATAGAAGGCGACTCAACTAACTGAACAATTCACAAAGTGATGAAGCGCAGGCGCATCGCAAACAAGCGAGGGTGGATTTGCGAGTAGTTATCAGATTCCCTAATATGGCGAAAGCCCTACAACTTTCGCTGTAGAGCTTTCATAAAAAGGCGGCGACCTACTCTCCCGCTTTCGCAGTACCATCGGCGCGAAGGAGCTTAACTTCTCTGTTCGGTATGGTAAGAGGTGGGACCTCCTTGCTATAACCACCTACTCTTCTTCCACTACTGTGGATTATGTCTTAAGTTTTCAAAAACAAGAGAGAGATAATATCTTTGTGATAACGTAAAAATAAATAAAAAGAAAAAAGGAAGCTCATGGGTAATTAGTATCACTCGGCTCCATATGTCACCATACTTCCACCTATGACCTATCAACGTCCTAATCTTGAACGACCCTTAGGGAATACTCATCTTGGAGTTGGCTTCGCGCTTAGATGCTTTCAGCGCTTATCCATTCCGAACATAGCTACCCAGCAATGCACCTGGCGGCACAACTGGTACACTAGAGGTT
>CAZQDZ010000051.1:0-27276 GCA_964591455.1 uncultured Saprospiraceae bacterium | reverse complement strand
GGACTTTTAGTCCGAACCCATTAACCCACCTACTTCAAGTAGGTGGTATTTGAGTTGGTGAATAAAAATTACATCTGTTTAATGAGCTGCTCATTTATTTTTTCTGATACGAATTTTGGAATGTCATGTGCTGCAAAAAGTTCTATCAGTTCGTCTCTGTATGACTGTATGTTTTTAATAACGCCAACTGGATTTTTGATGGTGTATTCATCGGCTATAAGAGTATCTCTTGAGTGGACGCGACTTGGTTCCCTGAATCCTTTCCATAGTTTTTCTTCCTTATATTTGACCTTTATGTTTAATTCAATATCCGACTAGCCACGCTTGATTTTCAAAAATCATATACTTGAAGCCCTTAAACTAGTATGGGTAGCTAGTAAGAAGTGGACCTTGCTTAGCATCATCTTTCAGATAGTACAAGCCATGCTACCGTTAGTTATTCTGTATCTGATGAAGTTGATTGTAGATACCTTAACAGAGAATACTGGATCAGTGGAGTTCTCTCATATTATGAAGTACATGTTGCTTTTTGGACTAGTTCATTTTGTTCAATCTATTGTTCAGAATTTTCAGCAACTAGCATCTGAAGCACAAAAGCAGCAAGTCATTGACCATCTATCTAAGGTGGTGATTGAGAAAGCGACTACACTAGATATAAGCTTCTACGAGAACCCTAAGTTTCACAACATCCTGCATCTTGCTCAGTCGCAAGCCATGTATAAGCCTATAATGATTCTGAATAATCTCACAGATTTATTGAAGAATGGTTTATTGATATCCTCATTAGGGGCACTGCTCTTGTTTTTGCATTGGGCGATAGGAAGTGTCCTCATATTCTGTGCAATACCTGTTGCTTATGTAAAGTGGCACTATTCAAAAAAGATGTTCTTGTGGGAACAGAATAAAGCCTCACTCCAGAGGGAGTCCAAATATGTAAACAAGATTCTAACCTCAGATGAGTATGCTAAGGAACTCAGGGTCTTTGGATTTGCTAGAAACCTAAAAGATAAGTTTGTCAAACTAAGAGAACGTCTATTTGACGAAAAGTATAGAATATCAAAAGGCAAAGCACAAGCAAGCATCTTCGCCAAAACTTTTGAGATTATTGCCATGGTTGCTGTCTTTGCGTTTATTGCATGGCGTAGTTTGAATGGGGACATCACCATCGGAGACTTAGTCATGTATTTTGGCGCTTTTCAGAAAGGACAAGCTAGTGTACAAAGTCTTTTGTCCTCTGTTGTTTCACTCTATAATAATAGATTATTCATCAGTCATTTATTCGAACTTTTAGGCTTAGAAAGTATTCTGGAGCATGACCCTAATCCAAACCCTATCAAGCAACTCCAATCGGGCATTGAAATAAAGAACTTGGAATTTCGCTATCCTGATCATGATACCACGGTTATAGATGATGTAAGTCTATCACTAAAGAAAGGAGAAGTAGTAGCCTTTGTTGGAGAGAATGGGTCGGGCAAATCAACTATGATAAAACTCCTATGTAGATTCTATGATCCAATCAGTGGCTCTATACATTGGGATAATAATGAGTATAAAAAAGTGGAGCTTGAAGAGCTGAGAAGACGAATCACTGTGATCCATCAGGATTATACTCATTACCAGTTGACAGTCCGTGAGAATATCAATATCAACAAGTTGGGTACTACACAAAATGATAATAATCTAGTCTTAATCGAAAAGGCTGCGCAGCAATCAGGCGCAGATGAATTTATTGAGTCTCTTCCTGAAAAGTATGATCAGAAACTAGGAAGATGGTTTAAGAATGGTCAGGAATTGAGTGGCGGGCAATGGCAGAAATTAGCACTAAGTAGAGCTTTTTATAAGGACGCAGATCTCATTATACTCGATGAGCCGACTTCTTCTATAGACCCTAATGCTGAGGCTCAGATCTTTAGTAACTTAAAAGAAATAGCCAAGAATAAGATTTTAATCTTGGTTACACATCGAGTTTATAACCTTAAGATGGCTGATAAGATTGTTGTTTTTGATAGCGGTAAGATTGCTGAAGCTGGTACACATCAGGAACTAATGAGTCTTAATGGCAAGTATGCCGAGATGTATAATAATCAGGTGAATAGCAGCAGCTAATCACTTTAGAAGATGAAGCAATCTTATGCATAACCCATAAGCTTATAGGTCATTATTCCAACCATTCTTTGAGCAGTTTTTCCCATTTAGCTATTGCCCGTCCAGTAGGCAGTAAGTCTCTAGCTGAAAATGGTGTATTGCGATATGACATAAATTGTGTAGAGTAAGTATCAAACTTAATATCTTGCTTTTCAAAACACAACTTTGCTCTTTTCATATGCAATGCAGAAGTAATCAATATTATTTTATTGCTTTCGGTAGATGTAGAAGAAATGCTGGAAATGAATTTTGGAAAATTTAAGGCACTTGTATAGGTGTTCCTAGATCTGTTTTCTACAAAAATATTTTCTTCAGGAATCCCTGACTTAATAAGCTGCGAGACATAATCTGTATAACCTGGATGTCCAATGATGCAAATGTTTTTTTGCCTTATTTTGTTCGTACAATTCGATAGCTGGTTTGATTCTCCCGAGGCCACCAGTTAGGACTATAGCGAAATCATATGAGCCTTCTATTTTTTCTATCGACATCCACTCTTCTTCCCAAGCGATCAATATCTTGTTTAGGATATGTTCGCTGCTAAAGAAAATCATTATGCACAAAGATCCTAGAATACATAGTTTTCTTCTTTTAGTAGATTTTGTTTTTAAGACATAGAGATTTAATGCAAGCAACCAGCAAATGGGATTGATCAGAAAAAGTAAAGCTTTGCTTAGGAAATAAAACATTGGATAAGTATAGTGAATAGAGTTATGAATTGAAAATAAAGGCGCATTTTTGGCACTACCTACAAGGGACTAATTAATAAATGACCAACAACAGTAAGAAACAAGCTGAGCAATTAATGATGGCTCTACAGACTGTCTGCCGAGCTTATATAAGTCCTCATCTTCAAGCTGAGCTCGACATTCAAGATGTAGACGTTTCGCAACTTTGGAAGTTTATCCAAAAACATAAACTTCAAGCCGTACTTCATGAAGTTTCTAGTCACCAAAATTTCGGCCTTCCTCCCCATTTCATGGCCAGACTTAAAAACAGGTATAGAAAACAAGTTTTCAAGAAGCTATTTATTATTCAGGAGCTACTCTCCATACAGGCAGCGCATGAACTACAAGGTATCTTACTCATACCCTATAAAGGTATTGCCATAGGAGAACTGTTTTACAATGATGTTAATCAGAGAGATTTTGGAGACATAGATTTCGCAATCGAGGAAGAGAATATTCCCGCCTCTGCAGAGATTATGAGAGAGTTAGGTTATGCAGAGCTCAAGGAAGAAAGCAATTTTGAAAAGCCAAAAGATTCTCGATCTTATCATATCGACTATGCTTGGGTAAAGAAGAGTCCAAATGGCCAATACGCGTGCCACGCAGAAATCCACTGGCAGACCACTAATTCTGCCCTTTATAGTCCCGCTCAATTCTCCGCGCTAGAGAACAAGACTGAAAAGACTAAGGTCGGTAATACAGAAATAATTCTTTTTTCTAAAGTAGAAAATGCTTACCTCATGATTCTACATCATGGTATTGTGGATGGCTGGTTTGAGCTAAGACATCTAGTAGATCTTGTTGTTACCTTAAAAGCTCTTTCTGAGGAAGAGCAAGCTACGTTGAAAACAAGACTGGAAGAAACTAAGCTACTCACATCATTCCATTATGGTGTCCAATTGTGTAGAGATATTTTAGGCGTAGAACTTGGACAAATATTTGTGCCCTCATTACGCAATTATAATAAATATCTCAAAGCTGTACAGTCAGGCTCGTTGCCCGGAAAGTGGTCTGAGAATAAATCCAAATTATACTATTATTTGTTATTACATGACAACCACACAGAAAGAATAAAATCTATTAAGAAGTTTTTTAGATTTACGCTGAGAGATATGAAGTTTAAATTTGGAAAGTAAACAATAGTAAAAGAGAGATGAACTTTATACATAGAGGAATCATAGATATAAAGGCCATGCTAGTGGCAATAGAAAGCAGGGATCGAGAAAGGATTTTAGAAACCATTCATCTCCAGCGTTCTGGTTTTCTATTTTCTTATACTTCAGAAGAATATCAGCTGCATGTGGTCGACAGGCTTGCACTTTATCCATTATTTTATACGATTCACAATAATGTACCGCAGGTTTCTCAGATAGTAGACGAGTTATTGCCTTTTCTTGAGAGGAAGCTTCTGCATCCTGAAGGCTTTTATGGGACTGGAGGAATCGGAAAAAGTATTAGAACACATTATACACCATTCGATGGCATACTGAGAATACCACCTGGTCACTTCTTAGAGTTTCGAGATGGACAATATGAACTTATTAAATACTGGTCTTTTAGTGACCTTAAGGATAGACCATATGAAGGCACCTATGAAGAAGCATGCGAACAATTGGGCATATTGATAAAGCAAGGTATTGATAGGTGCTATGCGCATTCTCCCAATTTGGCAGTGCATCTCAGTGGTGGTATAGATAGCGGATCCATCACTGCCTTATTGGCTCAGACAAAAAAAGATACAATACATGCCTATGCGCATGTCAATCCAGATGCGCCCGATGATCATCCGACTGCTGAGAACGGATATCTGAGAAGATATGTAGAGCATTACCCTCAGGTAGAGGTGCAAAAATCACATACGCTTAGGTTTCAAGAACAACTTATACAGCCCATACATCCTGCTGGCAACTGGCATTATACGTCCCATGAGACTAATGAAGGACTTATCTGTCAAGATCTCGTATCAAGAAATATCTCTTACTTGCTTTCAGGTGTAGGAGGTGACGAGTTGGCGAGTTATGGTCATGGGCATCAGAAGTCCCGCCGCACAATCAGTAATGATGCAGAAGCTCGACGATTCATGTATATGGAAATGTATCTATTCCGTAAGTTAAAATTCATGGTCAAAAGTTTATTGGGCAGAGACGGACACAGAGTGGATAGTATGGTCAGTAGTCTGATGATATTACCATTAACAGCTAGAGATCAAATATATCATCCTGATTTCCGAGCTAGAGTAAAAAACTTGAGCGAGGGCAATATCCTGAGCTTGTATTGGTTTCCATCAAGCTATAATTATCGACTACATACCTTAGATAGAAGTTACTTTATGATCAGGTCTGACAAATGGAATTATCTGTCACAGTACTATGGCATAGACTATCTCTTTCCTCTAGTAGATACTGACCTCATCGAGTTTTGTGCCAGTCTTCCACGTGATTTTTTCATCGGCAAGAAACAACGTCAGATGATAAAGACGGGCCTAAAGAGATATATTCCAGCTGACCTCCTTACAGGAGGGAAACGACCTGGATTTCAATCTATAGAAACAAAGATTAAGTACAATGGGGATCATAAACTTCTGATAAAAGAAAACCTTGCAAAAATCGAAAAGTTCGAATCTACACTAGCAGCTTCAGTATATGATTTTGATTATTTGAAAAAAAGAATGATCCGCGCAGGGGCTTGTCTGGACAAGCTGCCACAGAGTTGGAAGCAGACTAGAAATTCATTTTACAGGAGGATAAAGAAATTGAAACCGATTTTTGAAGAAGCAGAATATATTAATACCCATTTTGATGATATGGTTTGATCGTACAAAGATCTAGATTTTTATATCCTGCAATCTCTTCGTTGCTAAATCATTTTTAGTTAGCATTTTCATATCCCCACCAAAATTTCCTTCTATTACCACAGGACCTTCTTCAATCAGCGCAACATCCCAACCTACAATCCTAACTGATGGCACCATATTGTGAGCTTTTGTTAAGATCTTGATTATTTGATTCCAATGAGGAATTTTGGTGCTTGCTACACTTGCTAAAAGTTGTTCCTGGCGCTCATTGTTTGTTGTTATTCTTGATCCAAATTTTTGATTATGAATAGATCCTGACTCAGGATCTACAGGGATGAGGTCATAAAATTTGCCCCCATCTTCTATAGGTATTTCTAAGACTGCAGACAAAAGCTGACAGTTTTTGTTCCAAATCTCAGAAATTATACGCAAAGTAATAAGTTCTGAACTTGTACTTAGATTCTTCCATAATGGAGTATTCTTTAGTACAGGCTGGACAATGAGACTATATTTTTTATTGATCTTTTCTATCTCATTGATTATTTTAGAGGAGGTAGAAAATTTGTCTTTGCTTCCTATGCCGTGTAACATATAATATCCACCCGCGTAGCTAAGTGTATAACAGCCCTGACTTCTATTAGCACTAAGTGGTTTTATAAAACAGCTTTGTTTTATGGCAAGTATCATTTCTATGTCCTTTGTTGTACTGTCTTGCCCTATCTTAATCAAAGTTTCTATACAAGGTAAATTATGCTCTATACCTACCTCGGCGAAATAGTGTTTGTTGTTCAGTATCATATGCGCATCCTGAGAGATGTCTTTACTAAGTGCATACTGCCATTTAGGTAGCTCATGTGGATAAATATGTGATAACCAAGACGATTGGGGTTGTTCCAGAAGTTGATATCTTTTTATTGAGTTGAAAGGAATAGTGTAGACAAACAGAAGTTCTGCTAATTTTCGATAATGTTTTTTGTCTATTGTGATTCCAGTTTTTTGAGCATGTTGCTTTATATACTTGCCCCCTTTGTATAAATTCTTCCATGCAAAAAAGAGATACCAAAAAAAGAGCTGAAAAATGTAGAAGGTCCAAAATAAAAAAGTGATACTCTTTCTTGGAACTGCCCAGGTCGTTTTCCGATGATGCCTTAGTTCAAGGGAATTATGATTTCTACTTAGGGCCCAAGGTAGAACACCAGGTGGCTGCGAAAAGTAGTAGCGTATTTTTCGGGTCAGTTTCATGCCGGAGAGGTAAGGTAGATAGTTCTTTAGGTTTTTAGTAGTGTATTGAAGATAGAACTGGTATTATTGTTAAAGCACTTTTGCTAAAGTGTACCCTGACACTTTTGGTACTCGTATACCAAAGGGCAATTTAAAGTGATAAAAATATACTGGAAATAAGAAAACTAACAATTTCGTTTATATTAGAATTGTCATTAACAACAAGTTTCCTACTTTTATACCAATCCAATAATCACAAAACCAGATGGATAACGTTTTCTACCAAAGAACAAATAAGAAGCTTTTTGAAAGTTCACTAGGAGCAGATACAGTTCTTCTGGATGAAGCTACAGGATGTTATTATAGTATGAATCTTGTAAGCTCCTCTATCTGGAAGCTGCTTTCTTCCCGGCAATCAGCAGAATCTATAATGAAGTCTTTATTAGAGGAGTATGACGTACCCGAAGAAACGTGCAAGTCTGAGACTGAACGCATACTAGCAGAGTTTACTGTACAAGGACTCATAGAACAGATAGCATTATGACCACAGACATCAAACCAATCAAAAAGCCCAAAGATATCCTTCACTTAGGTGATATAGAAGTGGATCACATCCTGCAACAGGTAAACAATATCTCAGAAGAACTTTGGAATGCTGAGTCCAAGTGGAGAGAGAATGACTATAAGGTATTCACGCATACACAACACATCGTCTTCATCTTTGGGAAGGGAAAAGATCATCATGAATTTAATGTGAAACCCATGTGGAAAATATGGGGACCTTTATTCCAACCACTTATAGAAAAAGCTATAGAGTCTTATGGCTATGAAGAAGGAGTGCTATGCAAAGCCATGCTCGCCAAACTAAAATCCAAAGGCACCATAGCAAGTCATGTAGACTATGTCATTAGAGATAAGTATGTCCATAAGATTCACATACCTCTCATAACGAATCCTCAAGCAATCATGCAGATAGGAGAAGAGGATTTTCATCTAGAAAAAGGGAAAGCCTATGAAGTCAATAATATGGTAATGCATGGTGTCACAAACCAAGGTGACGAAGACAGAGTACATTTTATCTTTGAGTATTATAATAAGGCTAAGGATGCTAACTAAAACCACTGGAATAACGAAGCTGAGGAATGTTGATATTTCTTCCCTCAAAGAAGCCATCCTGGCAGTAAATCAGAATCTATGGGATTACGAAACCAAGCATCGCAATAACAACTTCAAGGTTTTTCATCACACAGAGCACATACTTTTTAAGTTTCATGATTCTCCTAGAGATCCCAGAAAATTCATAGTTAAACCACAATGGGAAAAATGGCAACCTCTGGTACAGCCGCTCATCGATCAAGTTGTAACTTTTTATAATTATAAGAATGGGATTGTTCCCAAAGCGATGCTGGCCAAGTTGCTTCACGGTCATAAAATCGATGATCATGTAGATGGTGCACTGCGCAATAGATTTATACACAAAATCCACATTCCGCTTTTTACCAATCCTGGTGTCATCATGACCATCGATGGACAGGAATATCATCTGGAAGAAGGCAATGCGTATGAGGTAAATAATGTCGCTAGGCATGGTGTGAGAAATGAAGGGGATTCTGATAGGATACATCTCATCTTCGAGTATTTTGATGATCTCATATGATTATATCCAACCTACACAAGTTTATATTTTATGCGATTCCTAAGACAGGCACTCATGCCGTCAGGAATTTATTGAGGCCACACCTAGGAGCGCAAGACTGGGAGCAATGCGGACTTTTTGAGAAAAAGAGTTTGCCTTTCAAGCCCTTAGCTAGGAAAGGGCATGGCCATCTGACAGTGATGGATATACAGCCTTATTTGCATCCTCAGTCGTGGGATGATATGTTTTCTTTTTGTTTTGTCCGTAATCCATATGATCGATTTATTTCTACCTGTAATTTTCTGTTTGAGAAGAAAATGCAGGCAGACAGTCTAGGGACAATGGAAAAATTATTCAAATTCCCAGGCACAATCCCCTTGGATACAAGGATCCTGTTTCAGCCTCAGTATCACTTCATCTATAGTCGTACCATGGACTTGGAGGTCAAACATCTTGCTCGGTATGAGAATTTCGATGAAGAGTTGAATGCCCTTAGTATAAAAGTCGGCTTGCTTCCAAGAAAGATGGAGTCCATCAATGTATCAAAAGGCTCCAAACAGGTTTTAAGCCCTGAAATCGCTAGTAAAGTGTATGATCGGTATAGGTTGGACTTTGAACTTTTGGGTTATCATAAGGAATACCAACCCTGGAAACGCCAGTAATCTCATGACTATTTCTAGATAATAAGAAAATAAATTTGTGTAATTTTCTATGCGGAAAGAGCAAAATATTTTAACTTAACTTTTTTTTAATTGTAAAACCTGTCTAGGCAGGTAATGGTGTGGTAGATGATACTTTATGCACCATCATAATATTTGTTATATTATTCCAAGCTTATATTACTAAATCAAAAAAAACAATTATGAATTCAACTAACAAGACCCCAGAAAGTGACGATAATAAAAAAGCAATATGGGTGAAACCAGAGCTAACAGTACAGTTAAGTGACAAAGGCAAGTCAATAGAGGGTAAAGCTTATTTCGCAGCTTCTGAAGTGACTACCTATTATGGGCCATCTTAATGTTTGTCCAAACTTACATATTTAACGACCTCGTTCTCTCATGGTCCAAGTTAGTAAGTAAGAATTTTAAGCCTTACAAAACTTAAACCACTTTTGGTCAGCAATTATCCTCGATATCTCAAGCTTTTTTATAAATTAAATAATAGGCGGAAATGGATCCTACTTAAGGCCATGATTTATTCGCTGTGGGCCGAGATATTCGTCAAGTTCAACATGCTTTATCTTCTAAAAAAATCCATAAAGAATAAAGAGGAGACTCAGTTGAGATCGAATGCACAATTATCTATTGTACGAGATGTCAGAAAGACTATGCAAATTATCAGCAGGAGAGCACCCTGGAATCCTATGTGTCTGAATCTCTCTCATGTAACAAAGAAAATCCTAAGAGAGTACCAAATAGAAAGTACATTTCATTTAGGTTATCTCCAAGGACGACCTAAAGAAAAAATGGAAGGTCATGCTTGGGTTACTATAGATGATAAATTAGTGACAGGATGGCTGCCCAATCTCAATGACTATGTGGAAATGGTGCATCCTGAGAACAAAAGATTTAGAGGCGCTTTTTTCTTGTCAGCAGCAACTCTCCTGAAAGTGCCGCAGAGTGAGGAGCTATGATTTTTATAATATAAGATTAGATTCAGAATTACTGCTACCAGAGTTACCTGATGGAGCGGACTTGTCCAGTCCTCCAGTCCATATAAGATTGGGAAAGGTCGCTAGGCCTAATGACGATATCGCAGGTGGACATTATAAACCGGATTCGGTCGCACATCGAGACTTTTATTTTCTAGAGGTAGATGATATCGCTCGATATTACCTACAGGGAAAGGACAGCATCACTATAGAACGTCTAGGGAAAGCAACAGAAAAGGATGTGGTTGCATTTTTATTTGATACTGTTCTGACGGTCTTATTGCTAAAGCACAACAAGTTTGTTTTTCATGCCTCTGCTGTCGCTGGTCCATATGGAGCTGTGATGCTTTGTGGTCATTCTGGGATAGGAAAATCTTCCATAGCACTAAGTCTCGTAGATAAAGGATATAGCTTTCTCGAAGATGACCGTTGTCTCTTGTATTGGGATGAGAAGAAGCAAAAAGTTTATATCAGAAATCACCTACCCATTATAGATATCTGGTCAAACGAAAGTAAAAAAATCGAAAAGATGGAAGGCGTGGAAATTATTCATCCTGTCCGTGATAATATCTCTAAGCTTAGAATAGACATCAGCTCATATGTAGACAAGCAAATGATGCCACTAGATAAAGTCATTACTTTGAGCTCCCATAATGAATTAAAGGCACCAGAGATTAAGATCATCAAAGGTATGGCAAAATGCAGCTGGGGTAAATCCTTTACTCACATGGAGCACCTTATTCCAGATATCAGTGATGCGCTTGTTCATTTTAGATCCATAATGAATATGCTAGGTCAAGTTCCTATGATCAAGGTCAGTAAGTCCAGGGTGGACAATCCTGCAGAAATGGCTGATTTCCTTATAGATGAGATACTGAATAAGGAAGTCGATCAAGTATTAGAAATTCAAGAAGCGGAATGAGCAATATCAAAGACCAACTAGAAGAACGCAAAGGCAGAATAGTATGGCTGGCTTCATTCCCTAAGTCTGGCAATACTTGGTTCCGTTGTTTCCTATCTGCACTTATAGATCAGAAAGTAGATCTAAACAAACTGAAAACTGATGGTATATTTTCCTCTCGTAGCTTATTCGATAAAACTTTTGATATCGATAGTCGATTGTTGGATGAATCGGAAATCAAGAATCGTATGCCGAGGATTATCAAGTATTATGCTGATCAATCCGCAAAGCTTCTTTTTTGTAAAATTCATGATGCTTATAGTTTTAATAACAAAGGCCTGCCCATCATTCCAGAAGAGGTCACTGATGTTGCTATCTATCTAATCAGAAATCCCTTGGACGTCGTCGCTTCATATGCAAATCATTTGAACAGCGATATAGACAAAGCCATCAAATCTATGAATAAAGAAAAAGGCTATCTCGCAAGACAGGAAAAAGGACTTAACATAAACAATCAGTTTCCTCAGCTCATGTACAGTTGGAGCGGTCATGTGCAGAGCTGGCACCAGCAAGATAAGATTAAGGTCGTCACGATTCGTTATGAAGACATGAAGCAAAAAGCCTTGGAGACCTTCACCTATGCAGTAAAAGCTATAGGTATAGACGCTAGCGAGGTACAGATAAAAGCGGCGATAGAAATGACAAAGTTTGAGAAGATTAAAGGTCTAGAGAAAGAGCATGGATTTAAGGAGAAGAATATCAAGAGCCCTCATTTTTTCAGGAAGGGACAAGTCGGAGGTCACAAGGAAGAATTGACTGAAAAGCAAGCTGCATTAATCATAGAAAAGCATGGAGAAACGATGAGGGAGTTTGGATATATGTAGATATCGGATTATTGGAAATTATAGACCCCGATTTTTGCTACGCAATTTTAGAAAGTTAACTTTGAATAATTTAGAGGGTAGATGGACTTTGCATGTTTAAAACCCTAATACTTAACTTTTGTCCCCTATGTTTAAAATTGAAACGGATATACTCAATCGAAATTCAGATCAATATCTGCAAGCAAAATTGGATGGTGAGATGGTCCTAATGGATGTAGACTCAGCAGGTTATTTTGGGATGGACAAAACAACTACGCATATCTGGGAGTTGCTGGAGGAGAGAATGACCTTTGGTCAATTAGTAAATAAGCTAACGACAATATATGAAGTCGATGCTGGGACATGCAAAAAGGATATTCTTCCTGTTGTAAATGATATGATAGAAAGGAAATTTATATTACCAACCTAGTCTCTGCTTTGCACTATTATTCATTATTTCATCTGACTGTATCATCCATGCTAGAATTGGCTGCTCTCCAGCGTATAGCTAAGCCAGACCATGTAGATGTTGTGGTAGACATTGGCCAGATATCAGTTGATGAGATTTTTATAGGCGAAGAGTATAAAATTTTTTCTAACTATAAATACAATGGCCAGAGATGTTTCTTTGAGCTGCCTGCTGATGGAAGTCGAATGTTGGTAGAAAAAAGAAACAGCCATGTACAAGTAACATTACAAGTTAATGATCCAAAATATCAGCAAACTTTACTCTCCTATTTTTATGGAACAGGATTGTCATCTATCCTACACTTCAATACCTGCTTTCTCATACATGCTTCTGGGGTAGAAAAAGATGGTAAGCTGATGATGTTCTGTGGCCGATCAGGAATAGGCAAGTCTACCTTGGCTGCTAAGCTAAAAGCTAGAGGGTTTAACTTGTTCTCCGATGACAAATGTCTCTTACTGCCAGATGGTAAAGGAGCATGGATGGCGAAACCTGGCCTTAAGATTATGCGCTTATGGCAAGATGCTCTAGATACAATAGCCTCTAAAGATTTTCTTTCCAACCCCAAAGAAGTGGTTCTCAAAAAAGATAAATTCCAATTTGAAATGAATCAAAATAATCTTAATTCTAAATATCAGAAAGTTGCTGCTTTTTATATTCTTAGAAACACGGAAGAAGATGCTTTCTCGATAAGAGAGCTTATTGGTATTGAGAAGATCAAGAAATTCAAGAATCAGATCTTTCGTAAGAAAATGGTGAAAGGGATGGGATTGGATAAGGAACTGTGGGTTTTTCTTACTAGACTCTTAGAGGATGTTCCTGTGTATCTTGTTATGCGTCCTACCACTATGACTAGTGATGGCTTTGCGAATTCTATGGATCGGACTATTAAGAAACAGTTGTCTGGTAGCAAAACTTAACTGCATTATGAAAACCAGATAAGTGTTCTAATGATATGCCTCCAAGATTTCTTCTAGCCTCATTTTTATACTTTCTTTTGCATTTTTGTTTTTTTGAGGTTTTGGAATTGCACCTCTTTTCTTCTTGACTGTTTCGTACCTTTCAAATCTTTTGACTAGGTCATTATGCATTTCAGTTGCTTGTTTTCTGGCTTTTTCATTGTCACCAATTTTGTGCAAGCATTCTATCATTAGAATTCTATTTACTAAGTATTTATCACAGAGCACATAGGCTTTTGAAGAATATTGATAAGCAGAATTATAATCTCCCTTTTCAAATAGGAAAAGAGCATAGTTGTAAATCTTAGTGACTTCATAGGGGTTATACTTTAAAGCACTTAACATGTATTTGTCTGCCAGTTTAGTATTGCCAAGTCCCTTTTCTGCGATAGCTAACTGATCATAGGTTTGACATGGATCCCAGATTGAGATAGATTCCAAGTTAGCTTTAGCTTTGGTGTATTGCCCTTGCCAGTTTAAAACTCTGCTTTGTTCAAATTTCTTCTTCTCAGTATTGGAAACCCAAAAGAAGGCTAGACAGCTTACCGAGCAAAATAGAATAATAAAACCTGCTAGCCTTGAACTGACAAAATGTTTCTTTTCGGCATGTTGGTTTAATATAGCTAGCGATAGAGCTAATGCAATTGTAGTGCCTGCAAATCTCTCAAAGTTGTTATAGACCACACCATACATCAAGCCCAGCCAGATAAAAGATAAGGATGAGAACAACGCAGAATAAGTAATATTGTCAAGCTCCTTTCCTTTCTTTAGACTCAGGCAGCATGAAATAAAAATAATCAAGAAACAGATTATTCCGAGTGCTCCTAGTTCTGAAATAGACTGAAAAAACCAGTTATGTGCATGATTGAAAATGTGTGGTGTTGTTTCACTGTTTAGTCCACTAGTATAATCTTCTAGCCCAAACTGCGTTACTTCATTTTTCCAATTGTTCTTGCCTATGCCTACTAAAGGTGCTGTTTTAAAAAGCATGTAGCTGTTTTTCCAGATCCCAAACCTGTTGTTTTGCTGATCGACTTCATTTAGTAAAGTGAAATTTTCAGTGAAGTAAGTTTTGTTAAATAATAAGATTGCAGTGCTACATAGGGCAAGAATACCGGCAGATAAAAATATCAATAATATTTTTTTAATAGATGCTCTAGTGAGTATTGCTATCAAAAAAATACCTGTGATAGATGAGCATAAAAAAACCTGAAGAGAACCCACCTTATAAATGATTAGGCTTATGCTTGCCAACAAAAAAATAACAGTTAATACATGACTAATTTTTTTCTTTACAATTAGTATGAATGGTAATAAGATAAAAACCAATGAAGACAGGTGATGATCATTTGTTCCTGCTAAGGATCCTGTAAAGCCATATCCGCCTTTAGAAATCAAATTAGAGTAGACAAGAATACTTAGTGCTGAAATAGCGCAAATCAAGAATGAACCCCTCAAAGAGTATGTAGAAGATGTTGACCATTTGATGCTTTCAAAGAGCTTATAAGAAAGGTAGACCAGTAAAGTTGTAAAACCACCAGAGATTGCCTTATATGGGTTAAGTGACCAGTATGCAGAAAAGAAGGATAAAGAAATGAGACCAAGCCACCCAGCATCAGCAAGAGTAATGTCTATGTCATTATTCTTAGAAGAAATTGTTCTTAAACCGAATATTACCAATATAGTTGATAATGCAATTACTCGCGGATAGTTTGATAGGAGAGGTGAAAGTTTAGGAATATAGAGCAAAGAAAATATTAGTATAGCGGCTCCTAAAAGGAGTTGAAATTTGTTTCCTTTTTCATGATTTTTTGTGGTTTGAAGGCTAGTACGTTTCAATTTTATTTTCAATTTCTTTTGGCTTCACAAAGCTAAATTATCTACAATATAAACATATCGGTTAGTTGATTAGTCCTCAGGATTTTGAAGTGGTTTAATCACTTCTTTATAGTCGTTTAACAACGAGTGGACAATAATTTCTTTATTATTATATTAAGTATGTTCTAGTGTCAAATGATAAGTGCAATTTTTCTAATTGATTTACTGTTTGAAATAAATGTGGTCGAGAATTAAATGATTATATCAGTACCCTGTATTATAAGGGAGATAGTTCACACGTCTTCGGGGACATAGTTCACACTTTCAATTTGGTTAATTTTTGATACTGTTCCTTCCTTGTAAACAAGTGTTCGTCGAAGAACCTAATAGTACATTACGATAATACACATTATAGAGACCATTTCCAACATCTTGCGCTGCTACATATCTACCTCTTGCGGCAGCACCAATAAACAACCAATGGTATGCGCCCTATCTTGCAGCTCCGTTTCTGTGAACCTTTATTTTCCTGCAATGGGAATCGTAATCGTAACTCATTTGGTCTCACTGTATTCTCTTTTTGAATCTACATGTATACTAATTGGAGTTTTCATTTGAAGTGATTCGTGCGGTCTCACATTGTTATATTCTTCTCTGAACTCATCCATCACTTTTTGTTGTTTACTCAAAGTGCTTTTTATTTTCTTCTTACAATAAGCTTTTAAATCCCTATGCATTCTTTCATGTCTACCATTTTGTTGAGGGTATCAAGGATCAGAAAATATCGGTGTAATTTCCTGGTCTATCAACCAATAGCACAATCTTGTAAATCGACAAAGCGCTTGTGTATTTCCAAATTGAATGCCATTATCTGTATGCATAAAATATGGCAAGCAATGTTCTCTGAAAATGTCTATATACTCCTGTTTTACTGACTTGTAGGTTGCTTTGTAGTGACAATTGACACTAAGATCTTTCTGCTCTTTGAATCGCAAACTGTTAGTGGACAACAATACCGACCGTTACCTATTCTGAATTTTCCTTTGTAATCGGCACTCCAGATTTCATTGCATTCTTTAGGGTCAAATTGTGGATAAAGTTTACCAACGCCTGCTGATCTTTTCCTTCTGTTCTTTACTAAGTCATTCCTTACAAGAATGGCATTAATAGTAGTTTCCGAAGGAATCAATTCTTTTTTGAAATACTTTTCGAGTAGAGTTTTGAATTTTCGTGCACCCCAGTTTGGATGCTTTTTCCTTAGTTCAACAAACTTATCTTCAATTATGATTGGAGTTTTTATTTGGTGAGATTTTTGGCTTCTTTGACTTTGATTTAAAACATTTGTCTCCAAGTTGTTTGTAAGCATTGATGAGATTATAACCTGTACTGGTAGATATACCATAGCTTTTACAAAGACCTACAACTGTAAAATCGTTACTGAGCCACATTCTAATAAATCTTTCTTTCTGTTGCATGACACTTTCTGTTTGCCAACTCATTTTACTTTTAAAAGCAAAATAAGTCGTTTCAAAAAGTGTGAACCATGTCCCTTCTTAGGGTATTTTTGATAAGCAACCAATGCGGTCGCATAGTGGCTAGCTAGCATAATTTATTTAACTTTACTTTATAAAGTAATAATAATACATTTATATATGGAGAAAAAATTTCGCTCCTCCTGTCTCATCGCCTCTGCGCTAGATCTCATAGGCGATAAATGGTCTCTGCTGATTGTCAGAGACATGATCATGCATCATAAGAAGACATTCAAGGAGTTTGCAGCCTCAGATGAAGGCGTCGCTACCAATCTTCTGTCATCAAGACTCAAGCTTATGGAGTCGCTCGATATCATAAGCAAGCACAAACGAAGCACCAACAAAAAAGAAAACATCTATCTGCTGACTGAGAAGGGACTTGACCTAGCTCCAATGATCATGGAGCTTACTATCTGGAGTGATACCTATGTAAGAGAATACAATCACAACATGAATGACTATGACTCCACCGCAATAGATAAGACAGTCGCCATCCAACATGCACAGAACAGCTACTTGGAATTTGCTGAATCTCTAAACCAGAATGCCAATCTATAAAATATGAATGTACTAGTAATCAAAGGACTTGTAATCGTGCCTGTCATGCTTCTCGCTGTGCAGCTCTCCAGCCAGATAAACGAAGAAAACTTCGGTAACGGCAATCAAGTCGGGGTCACGGTTACATCAGGTGACGACCAGAATACGGATCAGGGCGCACATACTCTGTCTGGCACTGGCTACTATCCTGACCTGGCAGGTGCCTCCCGCTTCTTGGGACAAGCCAGCATCGGCGCCAATTATGAAGAGATAGAATATGTGACCCAGCTCGGGATTTCCAACTGGATAGACGAGCAAATGACTCTGCCCTATACCAGCTACATGCAAAAATCTCAAACCATATTGGATGAGATCAATGGTATTATCCAGCAAGTGCATCCCGGAGAGCAGATGGACAAGCCTGGCGAAATCACCTCTTTCACTTTCTACGACTCAGTGTTTGAGGATGCTGACGTCCTAAGAAACAAAACAGCTTTCTCACTACTGCAGGTCTTAGTGATATCACGGGCAGGTAGCGTATTAGGCGATCGGCTCAGAGGCCATATGAGTTATTATGACATTCTATATGAAGGTGCCTTTGGAAACTATAGGGACCTGCTGGAAAATGTGACCTTGCATATCATGATGGGTCATTATCTGAGTCACCTGCAGAATATGAAAGGGGATCCAGTCTTAGGCACTTTGCCTGATGAGAATTATGCCAGAGAGATCATGCAGCTGTTCACCATCGGACTTTTTGAACTCAATATGGATGGCAGCTACAAGAGGGATGCTAGTGGTGAAAAGATCCCCACATATAACATAAACGATATACAAGAACTCGCCAAGGTCTTCACAGGGCTTTCTGGCGGAGCCTGGGATCTGGACAGATTTCCGAATATGGAAGGAACGCCATTGCAATTTGACAGAAACCTGAACAGATTCGATATCACCGTGCCCATGATCATGCACGAAGAATATCACGAGCAAAGCGAAAAAGTGCTGGTGGATGGAACAGTACTGCCAGCTGGACAACCAGGTATGGAAGACATTCAGATGGCTCTGGATGTTCTGTTCAACCATCCTAATGTCGGACCCTTCGTAGCAAGAAGATTGATTCAGCAGATGGTCAAATCCAATCCGACTCCTGCTTACATCAAAAGAGTTGCCAGTGCCTTCAATAATAACGGATCAGGCGTAAGGGGCGATATGGGTGCGGTAGTCAAAGCAGTGTTACTAGATCGTGAAGCCAGAGATTGTGCCTGGCTAGAGGATGCCAAAACTGGCAAGCTCAGACAACCTATAGAAAGAATAGCTCAAATCTGTAAGGCCTTTGATATCAGTAGCCCCTCTGGAAGAGTCTGGTTCAATGATCATTCTCTGATCAGGCAACCCCTAGAACAGGCTTTCATGTCGTCACCTACCGTTTTTAATTTTTTCACACCTTTCTATGCAGAAGACAGTTATGTGGAGCCCAACGACATGGTGTCACCAGAGTTTCAGATACTGCATGCCGTCACAGCACTCAACTATGTGAATCACGCCGAGGATGCCATCAAGGATAGGCCATTCAGAAATCGCACAAGAGTCAACCTCAATAACCCCAGACTCAGCTATGACAATAGAGATGACCCTATTCTCAATTTCACTGAAGAGCTTAGCGTCTATGAATCAGATGGACTCTCCGCAATGATAGATAGACTGGATATCCTACTGTGTCATGGACAGTTGTCAGCTGAATCTAAGTCCATCATTATGAATACACTTGAGGAGCTAGAGGCAGAAGGCAGCTTTAGTAGAAGAGACATATTAGACAATGCCCTCTACTTCATCCTCATGTCTCCCGACTACATCATTTTGGAATAGCCCTCTCAACTGAAAAAAGAAAATCATGTCACACGATCATAAATTATCACGGAGAAAATTTCTAGGCAAAGTTAGCATGGGTTGTGCAGCACTAGGTGTCACGCCTTTGTATTCTGGTGTTACTAACCTGGGCCTTATGAATGCAGCGGCTGCAGCCAACAGGTCGCCATTTGCTCGCAACAATTACAAAGCGCTTGTCTGTATCATGTTGCAAGGCGGAAATGATAGCTTCAATATGCTGGTGCCTAGAGGACAGAGTGAGCATCAAGAGTACGCCACTTCCCGAGGCAACTTGGCCTTAGCGCAAAATGAATTGTTGCCTATCAATCCCACTAATGTTTCTGGGATGCAATTAGGCTTACATCCTTCACTTAGGAATGTTCAAAATTTATTTGAAAATGGGAACGCAGCCTTTGTTGCCAATGTGGGCGCCTTGGTAGAGCCCACCACATTAGCATCTTACCAAGATGACCTCAATCTTCCAGTCGGATTGTTTTCTCACATAGATCAGAGAAATCACTGGCAGACCAGCGTACCTCAGAATGTAGACAATCTTGGTTGGGGAGGTAGACTAGCAGACATCCTCTACACGAACAATAACAACAATGATGTCTCCATGAACATTTCTCTGGACGGTGTCAATGTTTTCCAAAGAGGCAAAACGCTTAAAGAATTTGCTATCAGTTATAAAGACACGGGTAGCGTCTTGCTCAATGGCACAGGCACAATTGATTTCTACAATAATCTGAAGCGTCAGACACTGGATAATCTGCTGGATCAGACCTATCATAATATTTTGAAAACTGCTTACGCGAATACCATAACAGATTCCAACAACAGTTCCTTTAGTTTCAGCTCAGCTATTGCTGGTGTTCCTGACTTCACTACTGAATTTGCCGATGATGATTTGTCACGAAAATTATTGATGGTGGCCAGAACCATCGCGGCAAGAAACACTTTGGATGTTTGCAATCAAACTTTCTTTGTAAAAATCGGTGGTTGGGATGGACATGATGATCTGCTTGTAGAACATGCTGACTTGCTGAGTCAAGTGGATGCAGCAATAGGTTCTTTTCAGGCAGCTATGGAAGAAATAGGCATTCAGGACAATGTCGTTGGCTTCACGATGTCAGACTTCGGTAGAAAATTAATTTCTAATGGCGATGGTACGGATCATGCTTGGGGAGGACATTCACTTGTCTTTGGGAATCCTGTAGCCGGACAAAAGATTTATGGACAGTACCCAGAGTTATTTCTAGGCAATGATCTAGACCTGGGAGGAGGAAGATTAATTCCGACAACATCTTGCGATGAGTACTTTGCAGAGTTGGCACTATGGTTTGGCGCCTCATCATCTGACCTCGATCAGATTCTTCCCAACATCGGAAACTTCTGGACACCAACGCCTCAAGGGCCTCTGGGGATGTTTTCCTAATTTAAATTACTACAACATTGAATGTAATTCACATGAAAAAAAATCTCCTCCTCATATCATTGTTTTTGTATTCCTTGAATCTGTTATCCCAATGCGCTGACACAGGTAATGTCTGGAATGAAAGTTGGGTTTCCTGTAATGAGACTGTCAGTCCTAATCCGATCCGTGGATCTTCGCACTGGTTGTTATATGATTTTCACGAGAGACAATTTCTAGACTCCACTCACATCTGGAATGCCAATAGAGCAGGCGAAAGTGGTTGGGGTGCCAAAGAGTATGTCATTGATTATTCTGTAGATGGCGTAACGTGGAAAGAACTGGGACAATTCACTTTGCCTAGAGCGGACGAAAGTGCAACTTATGAAGGTGTCCCTGGACCCGCACTTGGTGGCATGGAAGTCAGTAAGTTATTAATCACCATCGTGTCTACTCATGGCGGCGGTCCTTGCGCTTCGTTGGCAGAACTTTTCATATCAGTGGATGCAGAGGCTTGCACAGGGATCATAGACATATGTGGTGTATGTGACGGTCCGGGAGAGTTAAACTGGTATCTAGATGCAGATGACGACGGCCTGGGAGATCCAGACAATGTCATCGCCTCTTGTGAGCAACCGGATGGATATGTGTCAGATAATTCTGATCTGTGTGACAATGGCGCTTTAGGCTGGGAAGAAATCGGCCCTTTGTTTAGAGACAATGGTTGTAACAATTGTCATGGGCAAGGTGCAGCAGGTGGTCTTGATCTGAGATCGTATCAGAGTACCATAGCGGGCGGCAACAGTTGTGGCACATCGATATTGAGTGGATCTGTTTTTGTAGAAGTGATCACACGTTCTGCTTATGATGGCTGTGGCACGCCATTCGGACCATCCATGAATGCACGATCCAGTGGAGAGTTTGATGCAGAGGAATTAGAATTATTGCAAGAATGGATAAATGGAAGTTTTCCAGAATCTTGTACAGACTTTGTAGTAGACATAGATGCAGATGGTGATGGCTTCAGCGCCTCGGTAGACTGCGATGACAGTAATTCGGAAGTTTATCCTGGAGCAACAGAGGTCGTCTATAATGGCATAGACGATGATTGTGACCCATCCACTTTAGATGACGACCTGGATCAGGATGGTTATGTAAATGCTGAGGACTGTGATGATGATAATGCCGAAATCAACCCTGGTCAGTCAGAACAAGTCTATAATGGTATCGATGATGATTGTGATCCTGACACCTTGGATGATGATCTCGATGGTGATGGTTATGACCTTGTGGAGGATTGTGATGACAGTAATGCGAACATCAATCCTGGCATTACAGAAACGTGCAATGACCTAGATGACAATTGTAATAATGAGATAGACGAAGGCTTATCCTTAGCGACCTATTATCTGGATGCTGATGGCGACGGTTACGGAGACGTTACTCAGTTTGTGACTGATTGTGCACAGCCAGTCGGATATGTAATTCCAAGTACAGATTGCAATGACCAAGATCCAAATGTCAATCCAGCCTCTGTAGATATCCCTGACAATGGTGTTGACGAGGATTGTGATGGTATGGATGCCTCGGACTTTGTGGATGCGGATGGCGACGGCTTTACCAATGAGACCGATTGTAATGACAATGACCCAAGCATATATCCAGGTGCAATAGAAGTCTGTGACCAATTAGATAACAACTGTGATGGTCAGGTGGATGAAGGCCTTGCGTTAAACATTTACTTTGAAGATGCAGATGACGATGGCTTCGGAAACGGCTCCTCCTTTATGGAATCCTGCCAGACTTTTCTGACAGGTTATGTGACAAATGCTGAAGATTGTGATGATGGCAACGCCAATATAAATCCTGACGCAGATGAAGAACCTTATAATGGTCTAGACGATGACTGTGATGCAGCGACCTTAGATGATGACCTAGATCAAGATGGATTTATACTTGCGGAAGATTGCGATGACGAGAACATGAATATTAATCCAGATGCAGAAGAAATTCCTAACAATGGCATTGACGAAGACTGTGATGGTTCGGACCTCAGTACTGGAACACATGAATTATCTAATACACTGATCAATATTTATCCCAACCCTGCGGTCGATTTAATCAACATAAAAGTAGACGGTTCCCTTTCCTATAAAGTGAGTCTTTATGATTTACAAGGTCGTCACGTAAAAACAGTCTACAATAAGAATAAAGTGAGCACTACAGATTTTGCTTCAGGCACCTACCTGATAGAAGTAAAGGACTTAAAAACTAAGAATAGAATAGTAGAAAGAATAGTCATCAAGAAATAGCCCTTGTCAAAATACACAACACCTAAATAGAATTTTAAAAAATTATTATGTATAAAATAGCCTGCTCAATCATTCTAGCAACCATACTGTTTTCAGCTTGTGGTGATGATGAACCAACTCCAAATCCTGTTGGTACAGACATGCCGACGGTACAGGCCGAAGCCACTTTTTCAGTATTGTTTGACGAAGACATCACCTATGCTAATGGACTGGGTCTGGATGCAATGAATACTGTTGCTGAGATGCCACAACTGCTAGATGTATACCACCCTGAAAATAATTCCACTAATAGACCAGTCTATATGTTTATCCATGGTGGTGGATTTACAGGAGGCATAAAACACAAACCAGAAATTGTAGATATGGCTAATTACTATGCTTCGCGGGGTTGGGTTTTTGTATCGATAGACTATAGAACAACCCAAGAATTAGGTGAGATAGAAGGAATGTCGCAACAAGAAGTATTAACACTTTATACAGGCATCGCACCTCAAGAGTGGATGGAGAATGCATTCGGAGGGGCTCAATCGCCTAAAGAGTTTCAGCAAAGTACTGCCATGTATGCCGCACAAAGAGACGCCAAAGCGGCCCTTCGCTGGATTGTGGCAAACGCTAACACTTATAACATCAATACAGACTTCATCACCGTGGGTGGTGCATCAGCTGGGGCTGTCACTACGATTGCTTTGGGGATTTCAAATCAAGAAGACTTCAGAGATGAAATTTCTATTGCCGATGACCCTACACTTTCCACTACCAACCTCGATGAGACCTACGAAGTACAAAGCATGATTTACTTCTGGGGTTCTAAAATAAAACTAGATGTATATGAGGCGGTTTATGACTTGGAGCAACACGACAGATATGATGTCAATGATCCTGAATTATTCATGGCGCATGGTACGGCGGAGGACCCAGTGACGCCTTATGAAGGATCACTTGAATTACAAAGTATCTACGAGTCATTGAGCCTTCACAACGAACTAGCAACTATAACTCAACCTAATGGGAACCCTGCCGGTCATGGCGCCTGGAATGGAGTGGTAGATGGAAAAGGCTTGTCGGAATTAACTTTTGATTTTCTAACGGATAGGCAAAACTTGGTGATCGAATAGCACCTGTTTCGGCTAATTGATTCGCCGATATCGGGAAGAAAAACGCAATATTGACATACTATGTCTTGCGTGAGTTTCGTCTGAAACACTGTTTTTTAGACCTATTTCAGACAAAACTCGTGCAATCTAGTACAATGTTTTTGTGCACGAGTTTCGTCTGAAATACGCTATTTTTACTCACTTTCAGACGAAACTCGTGCAAATACATTAACATGAAATTAGTAGGAAGAGAAAGAGAACAAGACCTGCTCAAGGAAGCTTTAGCTAAGGAATCCTCCCAGCTAATAGCTGTCTATGGAAGAAGAAGGGTAGGTAAAACATATCTCATCGAAAATACACTATCCAAGGAAATTGTCTTTGACTCAACTGGAATCAAGGATGTAAGTATGCGTACACAACTCAATAACTTTGCAGCTCAGATTAAAAAACAATCAAAGAAGTTCAGCAAGTCACCAACACCTCAAAGCTGGTTCGAAGCCTTCCAATTATTGCAAGAATACATAGAGACCAAAGGGTCTAAAAAGAAAGTAATCTACATCGATGAGTTCCCGTGGTTCTGCGGACAGCGCTCAGAGTTCCTTCCTGTATTCGAACACTTCTGGAATAACTTCTGCGCCAAAAGAAATGACCTAGTTGTGATCGTCTGTGGAAGTGCCGCCTCGTTTATGGTCAACAAAGTCATCTACAACAAAAAAGGCTTG
Source organism: uncultured Saprospiraceae bacterium (assembly GCA_964591455.1). GTDB lineage: Bacteria > Bacteroidota > Bacteroidia > Chitinophagales > Saprospiraceae > RFSX01. The sequence goes on along the minus strand of CAZQDZ010000051.1, from coordinate 2,617 downwards.
CATGGCAGAATTTCTACCACAATAAGACTAATGCCCTTTAATCTTCATGAGACTAAAACCTATCTCAGATATAAAAAAATAAATTGGGATCACTATGATATCGTTCAGTGTTATATGGTTCTAGGTGGTATACCACATTATCTTAACCAATTGGACAATCGTTATACATTGCCGCAAAATATAGACAGACTATGCTTTAAAAAAGGTGGCCAACTTGTCAATGAATTTGATCAAGTATTGATATCATTATTTAACAATTCTGCATTGCATAAAAGCATCATCATAGAACTAGCAAAGAAAAGGAAAGGGCTTCCTAGAAAAGCACTCAATCTAAATCTAGGCAAGGGTAATAATAAAGCTTTCACAAAAGCCATCAGGGAACTAGAAGAATCAGGCTTTATATTAGAGTCCCCATCTATTGATCAGAAGGCAACTAAAAACTTATTTAGACTCAATGATGAATTCTGCTTTTTCTATCTAAAGTATATTAAGCCAAATAAGGGTCAAGGAAAAGGAACTTGGCTTCATTTATATAACTCGCGCTCCTTTGACTCATGGTCAGGGTTTGCATTCGAGATGCTTGGCATGAAACATACACTACAGATCAAGAAGGCATTAGGAATTTCCAATGTAAGAACGACGACACATAGCTGGTCTTCAAAAGAAACACAGAAAAGCGCTAATCAATCAGGTGCTCAGATAGACATGCTCTTAGTAAGACAAGATAGACGGATAGACATCATCGAAATGAAATTTTACAACAAGCCTTACACAATCTCCAAGAGTTATAAAGAACGAATACTAGATAAAAGAGACATTTTTGAGGAAGAAGTGCATCCAAATGCGGCACTAGCACTCATCATGCTCTCAACCAAAGGCCTAAAGAAAAACGTACATAGTAATATCCTCACAGATCAACTGACGATGGAAATACTTTTTGAGAAAACCTAGAAACAAGATCAATAGACAATTATGATAAAATCACTGTATAAAATTTGTGCTCATCTTTTTATGGAAATAGCTAACCTAAGGATAATAAACGCCTACTTATTAATTGCGCTGCTCTTTACACTTAGTGCTTGCGACCGAGAAGAAACTAATGAACCAACTCAAAACACTATAGATATCAGTTGGGCACCTGTAGACAGAACGACAAGTGCTATTACTCTGGAAGAAGAAGAGGTGCTAAATTTTGAATCAAGTTCTGTAGAACTAGATTTTTATCGCAATACGGCCTATACCTGTGGTTTCTCTGGTAACTATACCTTCCTTGTAGTGGACCCTATGAATAATCCTGGAGCTGAAGCACCACTATGGGTTTATCTTCATGGTGGAGGTGCAGGTTATTTTGATGAAAATCAAGAATATAAGATTGGTGTAAGGCCTACTGATGGAGCACCTAGAAATCCTAATCAACACAACACAGAAAAAACAATAGAGAAGCTTAGGGATGATCAGCTTATCCATAACACTACTACCAATAGCGGCCAAATTGAAAGTAGTACCCTCACAAGAAGAATCATGGAAGGTTATCGCATCTTGATTGTCTCGATGTGTGATCATGACCTACATTCTGGTATGGGAACACCTTACCTCAATAATCCGAATGGCGGAGAAGTCAATGGTCTGCAAGCCAATATGGCTGCCATAGATTATACAGTTGCAAACTATCCGACGACACATGTCTTCGCTCATGGTACCAGTGCAGGATCCATAGGAGCTTTTACGTTGGCGTATGCTTACAATTTAGAAGGCACTAGACTGAATGGTATTGTTATGGATTCTCATTTGGCTTCATTCAGAACTGATACTTTAGTCGGGTCTTTAGTGGGTGAAAGTGGATTCGTTTTTCCTGCGGATTTTGACATTAAGGAAGCAGGGAATAAGGTTGGATGGTTAGCTGACCCTGATAGATTTTTCGGAATAGAGCATGCCATAGAGACAGGATATGATATACCCTCATTAGACATCTATGGCAATTTAGACCCTGGTTGCGGCGGTGGCCTGCCTCGAATCGATGAAGCCAGTGAGGCTGGACTGGATAATTGTGATTGGGTACATGATGGCATTAGACAAGCTGTAGAGGCTGAACCCAATAGTGTACATCAGGTACGTAGAGTCACAGGATATGGTCACGTACCTACTAATGAAGCAAGTCCTGCAAATGATTTTGTAGATGAATTCATAAGTGGAATTTTAGCAAATAATCCACCTTTCCCTTTTAATTAAAACCTAAACATTGATAAACTTGAAAGAAAAGAACAAAACAAAACTACCGCTAGTATATAAGGATTAGTGTGGTCGGTACGACCCAACATAAATCCTTATATATTGTAAGCAGTTATCTTTTAATTAACTTGTAGGTTGTCTGATTGGTATTGTTGAGGATGGTCAAATAGTATATTCCTGATTTTGTTTCTGGTGTTTTTATATTTCCTGAATATTTTCCTTCAATAACATTTCGCCCTAAGAAGTCATAAATGATGAAGTATTCATCACCAAGCAGATTCTCAACAAAAATTTCATCTGAAAACGGATTCGGGTAAATTTTATACCCTTTTTCGAAAAGGTTCTCTTCAATACTTGTCAAAGGAGTGCAGGAACTAACATCAATTTC
>CAZQDZ010000050.1:0-27557 GCA_964591455.1 uncultured Saprospiraceae bacterium | reverse complement strand
GTATGGGTGACAAAACAGCATGACCAAACATCATTTGATTTGCAACAAATACTGGTGCAGAATCCAAACTATGCGAGGCGAACCTGTTTCGAGTGTTGATGGCATTTATAGTGTCATACAAACTGAGTGCTGTGCCCGTATTGTGCACAGTAGGATTACCTGTATAAGTTGCAATGGCGTCATTTCCATATTTCTTTCTTATGCGTTTAAAATTTTGTTCGACAAGATCATAAGCTTCCGACCAAGAAATTTTTTCCCAACCCTTCGCAGTCCTTTTTACAGGTTCTTTTAATCTATTCGGATCTTCGTGCAAGTCTTTTAATGCTACACCTTTGGGGCAAATGTGTCCCTTACTATAAATATCCTCTTTGTGCCCTTTGATACTGACCACTTGATTGTTCTCAACGTGAATTTCAAGTCCACACATTGCTTCACATAGGTGACAGGTTCTGTATTTTTTTGCTATTTCCATTTGATTCAATGTATTATAAGGGAGCAGTGTAGGCTGCGTCTCTGACTAAGAAGGTGACAGATATGCCGTCCTGCATAATATTAGTGCCAGTCTTTATTCTTATTCATTTCTACTGTTTTCATACCTGCCATTTCGATTACTATCAGCTAAAATTAATTCAGAGTCATCTTCAAGAATAAATTTGATAGTATCAATCATACCATCCTGATTAGAATCTATGTTCAAGCTAGCCAATTTACCATCTAGATCCAATGTACGATATTCTTCAAATATCCCATTTTCATCTAGATCTCTAGCTTCTGCGACTTTTCTATTGTAAGCATACTCATAAATTTTTTCCCAGTTGTCATCATAGTTTTCATCTTTATAAACTGCAGATAGTTTCTGAGTTGTTTTGTTAGTTGCGTTTAATGTTTTATTGTCGAGGGCCCAAGAATATTCAAAGTTCTTTGGTGAAAATCCCGCTTTACTTGAATAGTAGAATTTGCAACATAGCAGTGAGATGATTACAGCATAAGGAATTAGTATATATTTTTTGAAAAAAGGTTTCGACCTTTTTTTTACTTCTTCAATTTTGAATAGTTTTATTTGTTTATTTTCAGTTTTCAGTTTGTGGTACTCTTCATAATATTCATTTGGAAAACTTATTAGGTGGATAATAGGAGAAGGGGTTTCACTCTTACTCGAATTTTCATATTGTCCTATTTGACAAGGTATATAGTTCAGCTCCAAATATTCCTTTAATCTGATTGCTTCTTCTGCGCTTTTAAACTCAATGATTCTAGAATACTGTTGACTCATATTCTACGTATTTGTATGTTAGAGAGTTTTGGTATTTTCTTTTTGTCTATTCCAAGCATTGGTTTATCCAGCGTTTCCGACGAAGAAGGATATACTGTGGTCACACAGTGAGCTTGTTTCTAAACCCGGCTAACATTCTGACAGCCAACACACATGCTCACATGTCTAAAGTTACAGAATTTTAAATTTCTTGTAGCGTAACGATTAATGATGCTTGTTATGTTTACAATTCGTTTATCTAAGCCATTTTAAGTTTCTTTTACTAGCTTCTTGACCCACTTCTTTAAGACATACGTACACTATACCGTTTCTATCTACACCTTTACCACCTTGATTATCTATGACAAGGACATTACCTGAGAATCAAACAAAACCATACTTCCTCGCTACTCTTCCATTTACAAACGTATAATAAACGTAAACAAACATTAAATACACGAATCTATATTTCATCCATAGCAACTTTACACCAGAATTCAATAACAACAGCTTAATAATAACAATATGAATTATATCAGAAATTCCGTACAGCTAATGGGTCACCTTGGCAAAGAAGTAGATCTCAAGACCTTTGATAGTGGTAAGAGTAAAGCGTCATTCTCCATTGCCACTAATGATTACTACAAGAACAACAAAGGTGAAAAAGTCACTGAAACGCAATGGCATAACATAGTAGCCTGGGGAAAACTTGCTACCAATATGCAAAGCACACTGAAGAAAGGAAGTCAAGTAGTTATTAGAGGCAAACTCACTTCCAGATCTTATGAAGACAATGCTGGCACTAAGAAATATATCTCAGAGATCATAGCGTCAGAGTTCGTGTCTATGGACCAAAAAGAGTAGTATGGTGAGTGAGATACACTAGCAAGCATATGCTTAAGGCAAGTATCTAAACAAAAAAAGGCTACACATTTGTGCAGCCTTTTTTTCTTTATAGAATTAAATTTTATTGCTTAGCTCCTTCAAAGAAGGCAATAAAATCAATTTCGCTCTTAAGCTTTATCCCTTTTTTGCGTGCATAATCTTGCATTGCATACAACTCTGACTCAGGTATGTGAGAGAAAATCTCTTTTTTCTTCAGCTTTACTTTAGCTACTTGGTTATCACCATACTTAATGAAATACTTGGTTCTCTGAGAAAACTTAGCCTCTGTTCTAGCTATACCATTATTAGAAGCTTGTCTAAGTGTCGCAAAATTTTGCTTGAAAAATACCATGTCACCATCTTCATAGAGCACTTGGAAGAATTTTGATGGCTTATCATCATCCACTTTCTTGAAGACCAATTCTTGTCCTTCATATGGCATTCTGACTTCTTTATAAAATCTGCCATCAAGCGCTATCTCCTCTCCATCAGAATTCGTTGCGATAACTTCTTGTGTGTACATATCTATTTGTAACGGCACTTGCACTTCTGTATTGTTATTCAATACAAGTGTGCCTTCTATCGGCTCATCATTTAAAAATGGAGATCCTTCAATCTGCTTATACTGAATTTTCGTTGCAGCATAAGAGTTCTTAGCCATAGAGCCAAGCATCGTCTGCTGAGCTATATTATTAGTAAGAGAATTAGAACCTAGTGTGTTAGACCCTAGTGTGTTAGACCCTAGTGAAGTCGTTGTGGAAGAAAATGAAGATCCAGGATTACTACTACCGCCTCCACCACCACCGCCTCCAGGGCACTGTGCTACGAGTAGAGAACCAGAAAATAAAATTGCTAAAGCTGTAATGTATAATTTCATATCTATAAATTTTAGATGATTAAGTTAACTATAATAATTCTGTTCAAGTAGGATTTTTCAAATTAAAATATTGGAAATGCTTATTTAGTAACTAATTGTTATCGGAAATTGCAAAATTAGTGCTACTTCCTAATTTTAACTTACTATGAAAGTGTCTTATTGTAGAGAAGTGCTTAATCACTAAAATAAAAGTAAAGGATATGTAGTAGTCGTTAAAGAGGGACTCGTTTATAGACTTGGCATTTCTAAATGCATCAAAATCTACCCCTGTATTCTTCCTTGGACAATTCGTACCAGTTGCATTCCGTGTTATCAAAAACGAATGCTTCGCCCTTTTTTAGTCCTATCTTCTGCAGGATGTGATTTGATACAACGTGCTCTATTTCAGCTGCACCACCAATCTTTTCGAACTGTAATTGTTCGAATCCATACTTAAGAGAGGCAAACGCCGATTCAGTGGCATATCCTTGTCCCCAGTGGGCTTCTTTGAACCGATATCCTATGTCATAGTAATCGAACTCTTGTCTTACTAGGGTTTCGTACTTTAATCCTGACCAACCCAAAAATGCATTATCCGATTTCCTTATCACGGCCACCCTACCCAAATTATAGGTTTCATATTGCCGTATTAGGTCCTTTATCATTTCCTCTGACTGCGCTCGGCTAGTAACTGGCTTCTTTCCTAGGTACTTATGTACTAAAGGATTAGAATCCAATTCGTACATGTCTTCCAAGTCATTCATTGTGATATAACGATAAGCGAGTCTTTCTGATTGGTATAGCATAAATAGTTAGGTCGTTCTATTCTCGTTACTAAAATTCTAAGGATTACCTTCTTCCTGAATGTCTGCCGCCTTTTCTATTATTAGACCTGCCTTTGCCACCTCGTCCTCCTCTGCCACCTTTAGACGAGTTACCACGACCTCTAGATGGTCTACGATTAGGATCCCATTCTGGCGATGGTCCAAAATCTGCGGGTGTTTTCATCTTGATGATTTCCTTCTCTATGAGTCTTTCTATCTGCGAGAAGGCTCTCATATCATCCTCATTGATAAAGCTAATACCGACGCCTTCTGCCTCTGCTCTGGCTGTCCTTCCTATTCTATGGACATAATCTTCTGCATCTCTAGGTACATCATAATTGACTACAAGATCTACATCTTTTACATCTATACCTCTACTAATCACATCGGTCGCTACGAGTACTCTCACTGTTTTAGCCCTAAACCCTAGCATCACCTCTTCTCTCTTGTGCTGATCTAAATCTGAAGATATGGCATGCGCAGCGATACCGGCACGCTTCAGTCCTGAGACAATCTTACTGATGTTTTTCTTGGTAGAACTAAAGACAATGATGCTCTTGTATTTAGGCTTATCCTTGATTAACTGAGATAGCAGTGGCAGTTTGTACTGATCATAAACCAAATAAGACGCTTGAAGAATTTTTTCTGCAGGTTTGGATATAGCGATACTTATTTGCTCTGGATTTGTCAATATCTCACTACTCAATTTGACAATTTTCTTAGGCATCGTGGCACTGAAAAGTAAGGTTTGTCTATCCTTAGATAACTTACCTATGATATTGATAATATCATCATAGAATCCAATATCCAGCATTCTATCTGCTTCGTCCAATACCAAGTACTTGATAGACCCATAGTCCATGTGTCCATTTTGTATAAATGACAGTAATTTTCCAGGGGTTGCAACGACGACATTTACCCCTTGCTTAAGGGCACGACTTTGCATCTCCCACTCTTGTCCGCTTGTACCACCATATAGTGAGATGGAGGAAACGTTAGTGGTATAAGAAAATCCTTGTATTTGCTGATCTATCTGAAGTGCCAGCTCTCTGGTAGGGCATATAATGAGTGCGGTTGTTTTTTCTGTGCCATCTCTGATGACCTTATCTAAGATTGGCAGCATGAAGGCGGCCGTTTTACCTGTGCCTGTCTGAGCGGTGGCGAGCATATCTCTGCCGGCCTGAATAAAGGGAATGGCTTGCTCCTGTATTGGTGTTGCATTTTCAAAGCCCATATATGAAAGCGCCTCTAATAAAGTATCACTGAACCCAAATTCGTCAAATCTCATATAGTAGGTTATAATGCAATAAAGCCCTTTCCAAAAGGAAAAGGGCTTTATAACTTAGTTCGATTAGAAGAATGTAGACCGTTCATCTTTGACATTGGCCCTCTTCGTCATGTTTCTTATTAGATTAAAATTAATCTGGCTTTGGGTTGTTCCAGCTAGTGATTTTTTCAGCAATGGCAAATTGGTGGCCGTCCCTGCCTCAGCGCGGCTAAGTGGTGAAACTACAAATACACCAGAATTCCCTATGATGGCTCTAGAAGTACCTTGCACCGCGGTTTGGTGTGCTGCTGCCAGTACGTCTGGCTCCTTTCCTATAACTGGTATAAGTGCCGACTTAGAACCCACATCTGCAGCTGTTTCTACTGTCAGTCCCTGGCTGCTGGCCGCCTCATTAACATTACTGAAATTCCATCCGGCTATAAATTGATTAGCCTTCTTTTGGTCCATCACTCTGGATTCCACAGTAGATCTCACTGTATTCACCGGTGGTAATCCCCTAGGCACTATAGAGCTAAGTCCTACTAATACGTAGTTGTTTTCGTAATACTGTATAGGATCTGTAAATCTGAATATATCACCGCTTACATCGCCTATTTCTGTAGAAGGGTCAAAAGCCCATTTTACCATATCTCTAGTCGCCTGATTTGGAGGTAAGGTACCGACGGCATAGTCATTAACTTTCATTGGAGACGAGCTCTGAACTTGCACACCGCTCATACTCCCCACAGCAGCTTTTACATCTCCCATTTCTGTATTGTTACTGATGACGTTAGTGACTTTGTCATAAACCTCATCTTGTGTCGCTTGAGAAGGTTTTATAGGCTTACCAATAGTGGCTATTCTATACTTAAGATTATCATCATTGAATACCCTATCTGTAACCTCTACTAAATGCATTCCTGCTTGTGTCTTTATAGTGTATAGTCCGCCTTCCCTACCCTGGAAAGTGGGTATAGCAATTTCAGGAAGCATTCTATCCTGAGTAAAGCGTCCCAGGTCTCCTCCAGTGAATTTATTAGAATCATCCTCACTATGTCTCAACGCTAGTGTATCAAAAGAGGTACCGCTGGTGTAAGCTCTTTTAATGCTATCCATAAATGTTCTTGCCTGTTCTAATCCTATAGGATCTCCTGGTGCAACACTTTTAAATATATGTCTGGCTTCAATCGTATCTGGAATTCTTCTTTTATCCAGCATTTTCACCACTAGATAAGAACCACTCTCTGCAAAAGGTCCATAGGACTGGCCTGGCTCTAACGAGATTATTTGGGATCTCGCAGATTCAGGCATTAAATCTTCCGACCCATACATGTGGCTATATGCCCCACTGTTAGAGATGGCATACAACGAATCAGCTGCTGTATTCGGTTGATTCAAAAACTCCGCTTTCATTTTATCTAATTCACTTCTTATCTCAGTACTATCTGCCGCTGAAGGAAAGACATTAAATGACACATAGTCTAGAACCCTTGTTTCTTCATCTACTTCATAAGTATCCTTATTCTCCTGAAGAAACTGAGTGATATCTTCATCAGATACAGTAATTCCTGATCCATCTATACTGCTGAATGGGACTTTGACATAATTGAAATCTACCTTAGTATTATCCAATTTAAATGATTCCTCCGCCATCCATGTCGGCGTGTATATTGATTTGGAAACCAATGTATTTAGTTTGCCCTCTAGTTGCTGCTTGATGATTTGTTTTTCTTGTTCTGCCCAGTAAGATCTGAATTCAGTGCCCAGTTCTTCGCCATTTTCAATTCTGGTTTTGAAGTCTTGAAGTCTGGCATGGTCTACCTGTCCAGTCTGTGGATTCATCCAATTTGACCTAATGATTTCACTCTGGTTCGTGCCAAACTGCAAATCCATCAGTTCATCTTTAGATACCGTTAGCCCTAAATCATCAGATTCACTCTCTAGCAAGGCCTTCTGGACATAAAAGTCCCAGATTGTCTTTCTCTTAGAGAATGGGTCTTGCCCTGAGTTACGGTAATATGACTGTTCTGTGGTCTGAAATGCACGGTAATCTATTTTCTTACCATCTACGCTTCCCATTGTAAGACTGGTAGGGGCGCCACCTACATTACCTGCACTGGTCATATCCATTAAGATAAATGCCGCCAGGGCTAATCCTAAGAGAATGAGTACAAACCAAAAGTTCTTTCTAATTTTTCCTATTAAAGCCATCTTGAGTGCCTTATTTTACTAGTAATCTGTAATTAAAACTGGAATTAGGGCTGAAAAATTATCCAACCGCAAAAGTCTGCAAATGTAGCCTATTTTGGACCAATATTCAAAGTTCGTATCCCGCCCAAATGTCAACTACGGGGCATGAATTTGGGAATTATTGGCATACTTGTTGACGTTGTATAAGTTGAGATTGAGTTTTTAATGCCTTATTCATTGGTTCTTTTAAAAGCTTAGTGACCGTCTAGAGCTCTCTAGACGGTTTTTTTTATGTCTTATAATGACGTTTTTCCTGTGCGCAAGCCGGTTCTTAGTGTAATATCTATAGTAAATAGAATAGGTTAGTCTAGGGAGATAGAATTCAAAGTATAGTCTAAGATTACGAAATTTTAGATAGGCGCTTCATAATCTCCAGCAATCCAGGGCAGTATTTCATATTGCGCTTATGGTGCTTAAGATTGTGAAAGAAGAGAAAATCACCACTATGAGGATATAACCGACAAGCAGTAGGCCTATCATCATAGATAGCACATTTGTTATCTGACTCTAAAAATGGGCATGGGTTGGCATTCATCACGGTATCGCCATCTTCATCCACGACAATATACTTATCTATAAAGTCAGCCTTACTGACCCCGAGCTTCTTTGATATGCGCTTTATATCTCTATTAGAAAGGATGGGCGGTATGGACTTACAGCAATTGGCACATTGTAGGCAATCCATCTGTTCGAACACCTCATCATGAACTACTTGTGCATGACGATGATCAGTAGACTTGGCCCGCTCCACCTTGCGAGTTAGAGATTCCAGATACTTATCATTTTCTTTCTGGCTATGCCATTTATTGTAGAGAGATTTCATTCAGGCAGCAAGATACTATATCCAATTCTCTATCAGGGGTCTAGTGCAATAACTATCAGACTTTCAGTAAGGCTACACGAGACCAATACCTTATAATCATACTCTGTATCAAAAAAAAGGTCATCCTTTGAATAAGCAACCATCAAAGGCCTTAAAAGTCACATATTCAACTTATCATCCCTTATATCTTCCTTCCGCTTGCGGTCGATTTAGTGACAGTTGACTTTCGGGCTTTGCGCAGATCTACCATCAGTGAGGCATAAGCACTTTCCGAATTTGTAAAGTATTCTTGTCCGTCGTATGTAATGACACCACCTCTGCGATTCTCACGCCAACGTTTTGCTTTAAGAGTATACCGTCCACGTGTATTTTTTCCGGGACCGAAAATGAGAAAAGCACCACTATTATCGAAGCTTACGCCATACTTGTCATCTTTAGGGATAAATACAACTGTACCTGGTGTTCCTCGCTTTATAACGATTTCATCTACCTTCTGTCTATCCTTAATCTCAATTTTTCCATCTTCAATTCTAGAAGTACCACCGCTTGCAGTTTTGTATAACACGATATCTTCACTCACATAAAACTGTATTCTCTTAAGTTCACTTTCACTCCATTGATTTTCTTCATAGAGGTCTTGGGTGAAATAAGTCAGATTCTTAGAGCATGAAGTCAAGCTGAGTAAATATCCAACTGTTGCCGTGAAAAGAATTATCTTTTTCATATTTCATGTTTTAATTAGGTGAGCAATTATTGACTTACATCCAATCAGTACTTTGACTCTTAAAATAATAAGAGGTAAGAGATAGATTCAGAGAATTATGATTGTTTAACACAAGTGTTAAGGTGTCGTTAGGTTGGTTATCTATCTCAATTCTTTAAAAAAGTCTTTCATCAGGGCAGCACACTTATCGTGGAAAATGCCATATTCTAAGGTGGTGGAAGGGTGCAATACTTCCTTGCCAAAAGTCATAAATCCATGCTTGTCATCTGAGGCACCATAGACGACCCGCTGCAGTCTGGCCCATTTGATGGCTCCTGCACACATAACACAAGGCTCCAAGGTGACATACAGAGTGCAGTCTGTGAGAAACTTACTACCAAGATAATTAGATGCAGCTGTAATAGCCAATATTTCTGCATGCGCTGTAATATCTCCTAACTTCTCAGACTGATTATGAGCCTTCGCGATAACTACATTATTACAGACGATAACAGCACCCACTGGCACTTCGCCTTCATTAGCTGCCACCTCAGCTTCTTGTATAGCCTTCTTCATAAAGCTCTCATCAGAGAATACAGATAACATAAAATGCAAGATAATTTACAAGCCAATATCGACTGTATAAAGGAATGATATTTTTTAAAATAGTTGACAAAACGTGCACTGATTTTTTTTATAGATTTGCACATGGATAGAAATCACACACCTATCGAGGAAGCATTGACATTCGATGATGTCCTTCTCGTCCCTGATTATTCGGAAGTTCTCCCAGCTGATGTCAGTCTAAAGACTAGAATCACTAAAGATTTACATATTAATATACCAGTAGTATCTGCAGCGATGGACACTGTTACTGAATACCGATTAGCCATCGCATTGGCTCGTGCAGGAGGTATAGGTCTTGTCCATAAGAATATGACAATCAGTCAACAAGCAGAGCATGTTCGTAAAGTGAAGCGATCTGAAAGTGGAATGATCATCGACCCTGTCGTGCTCAGAGAGGATGCTAAGATTGCAGATGCGCTCCAACTCATGAATACATATAAGATTGGCGGTATCCCTATTGTGGACGCCAATGGCATACTGATAGGTATCCTAACCAATAGAGACCTAAGATTCGAAACAGACGACCAACAACTGGTCAAGGCGCTAATGACAGATTCTAATCTGGTAACTGCTCCACAAGGCACAACATTAGCTGAAGCACAAAATATCCTCCAGAAACATAAAATAGAAAAGCTGCCTGTCGTGGATAGTGGGAACAAGCTCATAGGACTGATCACGTATAAGGATATCATGAAGGTCAAGGATTATCCTAATTCGGCCAAAGACTCTCATGGTAGACTAATCGTAGGCGCAGCAGTCGGTGTGACAAAAGATACAATGGAACGCGTGCAAGCCCTTGTAGATGTCGATGTAGATGTCATCGCAGTAGATACTGCGCATGGGCATTCCAAAGGTGTATTAGACATGGTCACACACATCAAAAATCATTTTCCTGATTTGCAAGTTATCGGTGGCAATGTAGCAACAGCCTCTGCCGCAAAGGCGCTGGCAGATGCAGGTGCTGATGGAGTCAAGGTAGGAATAGGTCCTGGGAGTATATGCACCACCAGAATCGTGGCTGGCGTAGGCGTACCCCAATTGACGGCTATAATGAATGCGGCTGAGGGACTGAAAGGGACAGGCATCCCTATTATTGGCGATGGAGGTATCAAGTATACTGGAGATATTCCTAAGGCCATCTGTGCTGGGGCAGATTGTATCATGGCAGGCTCTCTCTTTGCAGGAACACAAGAGGCTCCTGGAGAAACCATCTTATATCAAGGCAGAAAATTCAAGGTATACAGAGGCATGGGGTCACTTGGCGCCATGCAGAAAGGATCTAAAGACAGATACTTCCAAGATGTAGAAGATGACGTAAAAAAATTAGTGCCGGAAGGAATAGAAGGCAGATTACCATTCAAAGGCACCGTAGCAGAAGTGATGGTACAATACATAGGTGGCCTGAGGGCCGGCATGGGTTATGTAGGAGCCAAGGACATCAATGCACTCAAAAAGGCGAAACTGATAAAGATGTCTGCTGCAGGTATACATGAGAGTCATCCTCATAATATCACGATTACTAAAGAAGCACCAAATTATACTAGATAATTCTCTACATGGGCGAAAAGGTGCAACGGTGCAGCTGAGTGATTCAAAATTTTACTCCCATCCTCAAATCAATAATTATATGATTTAATATCCTGAGCAGAGTCGCAGGGTTTTTTTATCAAAATTTTGGCCAGCGTTATTTCTCATTATAGATTATATAATACTTAACGAGCACGGAGAAATCTCTGCGTCGCTTCGCTTTAATCGATGAAAAAATGTTTGAAAAAGAAGGACTCCTATATTTAGGCATGGTCAGCCTTTCACCTTATAACCATCGACTAAACACCCTAGACCTGCATTCATCTCCGAGACGGTCAATCCAAGAATCTCTGATGATCAGGATGAATCATACATTCATCTCTAACCTTTCCAAATAATTTATATCGATTATTAGCTACAATCCTGTACATATAATCCGTAAAAAAGCGTGGCAAGAATTTAAAGATGCTAAGTGCAGAAAGTGGTCTTATGAGGTAAGCTGTTAGTTGAAAAAAGGCAGCACTTTCTCTGAAGATTTGACCTTGAGAATATACTAGAAAAGACTCAGGACTAGAACGTTCGGTACTCTTACCAATATATTCAGAATAGGTATTACCGTATAGTGGCGCGAATTTTAGCTCTGCTGCTCGTTCATACTTCATTATTGCTTGTACTGACTTAGCACATAACTGGCAAGCGCCATCATAGAATACTATGGGTACATTATTGTTGTCCACTTCTTAAGTCAAACATATTGAATTCTTAGTTAGTTTAATTTCTTAGCCAATAAACGCAAAGCTTAATCTTTGAGCTTATAAGCATTATTTTCTTTCGCTAGAAGACCGAATAGTTTCTCTCTTACTTTTGCATCGACAAAAAGTAAGCAAAACTCTAGTTGCTACAAAGGTGATTTTTGCGCCACTACGTTCTACAAAACCGTCTCAGTTCTTGCCATTTCGTGCTCTTTTTTTTGACCACTTATTGCACTCCCACCCATCTGCCAAAAAACGCAACTCCATTCGAACCTCAAACTATCACTGGTGTACCAACGGCCTCCCGCAAACTGCACTTCTTCTTTACAAACACTTTTACAATTCAATCAAAGCTCAATGATTAAACTTAACGTTAGAGGCTAAGAACAAGAATATAATTCTGATTCATCAGAATCAAAGGCTAGTAAACCTTGCTTTGGAATGAAGGAAGAACCTCTACATGAGGGGGTGATGGGATGCAGAGAGTCTAGCAAATTGGAAGATTACAAGCCACTTATAATCGTAAACTTCTATTCTACATTCATCTAGAAAAAGAGATAGTCTATCGGAAAAACCTTGATTCTATATCTAGAATTGGGTTAAATTTGGAACTATGTTAAACATAGTACCTTTTATACTACTGAATCTTGCAATACAATGAATATAGATAATACGAAAGCACAAATGAGAAAAGGAATACTAGAATTTTGCGTCCTGTCTATCATAGATAAGGTGGAGATGTATCCTTCAGACATCATTAAAAAACTCAAGGACGCCAAAATGATTGTCGTAGAGGGCACCCTTTATCCACTTCTCAATCGACTGCTCCGGTCAGAGCTAGTAAGCTACAACTGGAAGGAATCGAAATCAGGACCACCACGTAAATACTACCTTATTACTGACAGCGGAAGAGAATTTTTAGGTGAGCTTAAAAGCACCTGGAAGGACATGGAAAAAGCGGTCAACAAAGTCACTAAATAACCAACTTGAAATAAATACAAATACAATGAAAAAAACAATCAATATAAATCTAGCAGGGAAGCCATTCATCATAGATGAAGATGCTTATCAGGTATTGGATAATTACTTGGAAGATATAAAAAACTACTTCGAAGGAAATACAGGAGAAGAAACAATTATCTATGATATAGAAGCGAGAATAGCAGAACTTTTTGAAGATGAATTGCACGGAGGTCCAAGTATTATCTCTCTAAGTCATGTAACGAAAATCCAGTCTATAATGGGGATGCCTAAAGAATTTCATTCAGGTCAGGAAGAAAGTAGTGATTCTGAACAAACCACTGAGAAAAGACTCTTCAGAAATCCTGATGATGTCATGCTAGGTGGCGTTGCTTCTGGGCTAACAGCTTATTATGGATTGAATACGCCAAATATATTCAGAGCAATCTTCATATTCTTAGCTTTTACTGTTGTGGGTATAGTGCCATATATCTTGTTATGGATTTTTGTACCCAAAGCAAAAACTGCCTCAGATAAGCTGGCGATGAAAGGGGAAGAAATCAACATAGATTCTATCGCAAGATATGCAGACGAAAGCATAAACGAAATCAAAGAAACGCTTAATGATTTAGGTGAAACAATAAGGAAGAAAATGAACTAAATCTATCTATCACTAAAACACAATCGACCATGAAAGAAGTCATTACTATTATCTACAATCTACTCAGAGGTGGCATAAGAGATAATTACCTCAACTAAGAATGACCAAATATAAAAAAGGCTGCCCCGTAAGGCGGCCTTTTTTGCTGTTCTTATCAACAAACATCTCTGAACTGAAAAGGGTACATTGCCACAATGTGGTCTCCCCTACGCCACTCCTTCTTGCAGTGTTTTATGCGCATCGTTTAATATTTTTCTTACAGCGTCATAATCCGCAGCATGCGCATAGACTCTAAGTACTGGCTCAGTACCAGATGGTCTAATCATCACCCACTCATTATCTGACAGATAGAATTTATAACCATCTATATTCTCTGTACTAACGACAGCTCTCCCGCCTATGCTTGTTATCTCTCCATTCTTACATTTATCCATAATGGCCCACTTCTTAGCATCTTCCAAATGAAGGTCATCTCTATCAAACTTGAATGACCCGACTTTATCATACACCTCTTGAATCAAAGCACTTAATGATTTTCCAGTCTTGGCCATAAATTCCATAATCATCAGTCCTATCCATATGCCATCTCTTTCTTTGATATGTCCTTTGACGGCTAGGCCACCACTCTCCTCACCGCCTACAAGAATATCTTCTTTAGTCATGATTTCGGCAATGTACTTAAAGCCTATCTTCGTGACTTCAATATCCAATCCATACATCTCCGCTAACTTTTTCATCTTATTAGTCACACTGAAGGTGATGACAACTTTCCCATCTTGCTTCTTGTGCTCATAGGTATAGTACAAGAGAAGGAGTAGAATATGGTGAGAGTCCACGAAATTTCCCTCCCCATCATAGAGACCTATTCTATCTGCATCTCCGTCATTGGCTAGTCCCAGATTATACACTGAACTCCCTTTCAGGAAATCCGAGAGTTCTCCTAAATTCCTGTGTATAGGTTCAGGCGCTTGTCCATAGAATGATGGATTATACTCACAGTGTAGCAGATGCGCCTCAGGAAATAATTTGCGAATAACATTCTGACCTGCTCCATACATGGCATCATAAGCTAATTTTATATGGGAGTTTCTAATCAGTTCTAAGTCAAATCCTTCTTTGACGTGATCTATATATGTATCTTCCAAATTCACATAATCAAGAAGACCTTCCTTAGCAAAGTGCTCTAGTGACTCTAATCTACCCATAGGAGAATCCGGTATGATAGACTCTACCTCTGCGATATGCTTTGGTATAGTAGGTCCTCCGTAAGCAGATTTTAATTTGAATCCATTATAACTTGGCGGGTTGTGAGAGGCTGTGATGACCACGCCTATATCTGCCTTTAGCTTCACGACACCAAGAGATACCATCGGTGTAGAGACAAATGACTTATCCAGATGTACTTTGATACCAAAATTACACAAGACCTGTGCCGCCGCTTCTGAAAACATAGCACCCCCAAATCGACAATCATAACCAATTACTGCAGATTTCATTTCATTGGTTATCATCCATCTAGCTGTTGCTTCTGCTACACGTTTGACATTATCTACAGTGTATTCTTTCGCTATAATAGCCCGCCACCCATCGGTTCCAAATTTAATCTGTATCTGACTCATATGAAGTCTATTTAATCTTTATAGTTACCTCAAAATTAAGAAGTTAAGTATAATAATGACAATTTACAATGGTATATCTGCTTCTAGCTATACAATCATATTACATAATTATATAATGAGTTATATTGGCGGTATGATGGATAGTTATAGACACAGAGGACTCAGAAGACAACTGATCAAGCAGCTTGTCGCAAAGGGGATTACAGACGAAAGTGTCCTAGAGGCCATCGGTACAGTACCTAGACATCTGTTCTTGGATACGGCTTTTGAAGAGCAGGCCTACATGGATAAAGCGCTCCCCATCTCCTCCCATCAGACTATCTCACAACCCTTTACGGTGGCCATTCAAACCCAGCTTTTGGATGTAGGCAAAAAAGATAAGGTATTGGAAATAGGAACTGGTTCTGGCTATCAAGCTGCGGTACTGACCCATCTATGCCATCGTATATATAGTATAGAAAGACATGAATCATTATACCTAGAGACGACGGCTAAGCTTAAGCAATGTGGCTATGAGTCTGTGAGAACACTACATGGTGATGGTTATGCTGGCGCCCCACGTTTTGCACCTTTTGATAGAATTATAGTAACTGCTGGCGCTGATGAGGTGCCACAGGCGCTCTTAGATCAACTGGTTATAGGTGGTATTATGGTGATTCCTGCTGGCAATGAGGAGGTAAAGCAGATGTATAAAATCACGAAGGTGGATGAATCGAACTATGAAAAAGAGATACATGGAAAATTCAGATTTGTACCCTTTGTAAAAGGAAAGAATTGAGCCGTTCAGAATGAAGATTGCAAGTTTTATGCTCATAAAGGCCCATAAAAAAAGAGGATGAGTCTCCACCCATCCTCACTCATTACTCAATCTACTTCACCAATTCTATCTCTCAGGTTGTTTTCTGGTTTAGTGAAATTCGATTCTAACTTATTCAACCAACGGTATTAATTATCTAGTTTCCCAAAAACATCTTTTAACAGAGGGCTAGTCCTCTGGCTGACATCTTTTCTGATGCCGTCCTCTTTGACTTTAATAAGCCCAAACATGCCATCTAAGGCTTTATTATTGACATGGTCGTCCAAGTTTGGATTAACGTCTTTAGTCAGCGGCAGCTTATTATATTTAGTAACCACTGAATTCCAATACTTAGTAGCTCCTACTTGGCTAAGGGCATCCTGTATCACTGGCATGAAAGCGCCATACAATGCCTCTCTCGATGATTTTTCTAGATATCTTGTCGCTGCATCATCGTTGCCGAAGAGAATATCTTTAGCATCTGTGATACTCATGGAAGTGATCGCATCTACAAATATTGGAGTTGCTTTCTTTGCAGCGACCTCAGCTGCCTCGTTCATCTTAGCAATTAATTTTTTGTCCACATCCTGAAAGCCAGGCACCTTTTTTACAGTGTTGATTACTTTCTGTGCATCTTCTGGGACCAGAATTTTATATGGACTTTCTAAATAACCATCAGTAGAAGAAAGTGAAGTGACAGCTTCAGACACCCCATTTTCTAATGCCTCTTTGAGTCCACCAGATATATCTAGGCCGTCCTCACCAGACCCAATTTTTTTAAGGCTACTTGCAGATTCTTTGGCTTTGTCCAGGAGCTTCCCGAATTGGGCCTGAGACGTGCTGTAGGAAAATGATGTAACCAATATAATCAGTAGCAATCTTGTCATCTTCATAGTTTTTATCTTGTATTCTAAATCTATAACACTAATCTAGTCACTAATAACTCGATTAAGAGGCCGTTTTAAGATTGATTTAACCTGAGATGTCCGTGAGGTGGGCATTGTGCCTCTTTCCTTTTGTCTTACATTTATCTATCTACTACACTCATTTTTGTCAGAATTCTTGTCCTGAGCTTGTTGAAGAAAGGATAGTCAGGATTTTTTTGATTTGGTGATTACAGCTATCCTCAACTCTGCATTCTCCAAAATTATATTAGATACTTCCTATTTTAATTTTTATTCGTCACTTTTTCATCGATAAAAAGTGACCAAAAATCTAGTTGCAATAAAAGTGATTTTTTGTGCCTTACCCTCTATTGCTCCACTCACAAAAACCATCTCAACTCTTACCATTTCGTGCTCTTTTTTGACCGCTCTAATTCCTCTGCTCATAGCCTGCCAAAACGCATCTTCATTCGAGTCTCGATATATCACTGGTATTGCAACAGCTGGCTCCACAATAATTACAGAGTCTTTCTAATGAGTTTTTATCGTATCAATCACAGATTGTCATCTCAAGAACCCCGTAAGGGTGATAACTCTGTATCACTGGGATTTATCCCAGTGTAGCGTTACCATAAGTAAGTAAGCCCCGTGGGGGCGACACATCACAAAGCAAAATAGTCTAGCTTCCTACGTCAATTGTTTTAGCAAATAACCCGATCGTCTGGGTTTGCAGCCCAGATGTTTTATGCTCATCTATTATTTCATTGCTTCTAAATAGACTTTGTGCGACCACTCCTCATAGCCACCCTTCCGATTCTGATGAAACGGTTCCTTCATTTCTAAGGTCCATTTACATCCTGCTGCGCAGGACCACTCACTCAACTACAACCTTCTTAACCACCTGCCCCTTCTCTGTATGTACACTAAAGAAATACAAGCCTGGCACATAGCCTTGCAGGTCATATTTTATCTCTCGTACATCATTATAGTGGAGTGATTGTGTCTGGCCTTGCACATCCAAAATATCTATCCTTTGTATTCCTAGCTCTGGTGAAGAGATGGTGAGGCGGGAGGAAGTGGGATTGGGGAAAATAGTGATAGCATCTAACTGCCTATAGGATAGGTCATCTGTGGAAGATGGCAATAAACATCCCTCTACATCTGGATTCATATGCGCTAACCGCGCATGCCAATACCAGCAGGTCAGAGTGGAATGGCCATAGTCGCCAGAACAAAAATCAGGTGGCCACACCACATCATGATAGCTGCCTATTCTTTCTATCCAAGTAATGGTCTGCTCAGGATTATCTGTGCATGCAAGAACAAAGTAGCGAGACTTACTTCTATCTGTGAGACGCATGGTATCTATTTCTATCACTTCTAATGGCTGGTCAATGTAGTCTGATATGAATAAATCTCCAACTTCTAGCGTAAAATCATAGAGCAACACTTCAGTGTTAGGGTCTACCTCCCAGTCTTCAGTAAAGTATACCATACGGCCTTCATCTTCTAACCTGAATACCATCGTCTGTCTAATTTCCCCACTTGGTCCTGGGATATACTCTAATGTAGGATTGAATTCTGACCGAGACTCTCTAAAAGAACTATCTATTGGTGTAAATGTAGCATATAGCTCCTTGGCAAAGCCATTTAAAGCCGTGGGGTCTCTGTACTGCCAAATGCCAAAATGATTTATATGTGAGAAGTAATCTGGCTCACCTGCTACATGTTGCTCTAGTCCGCCACAGCCTGGCTCTACACAACCATCTGCATCTACGCGTACCACATATAAGTCATTTTGGGTACTGATGGTCCCATCAGTATTTATGGTTCTTTCTGGTCGTGTGCCGACAGCTATGATAGTGCCATCGTCCAACTCTTTTATACAGAAAAACGTCGAAAATGCATTACCAAATATCTCATCTTCCCAATCAAGAATGGCTCTGTCCCAGATAACATCTCCTGTCTCTATATCAAATTTTGAAATCTGTCCACCTCTAAATGTAGGATGATTGGATAACCCCGCCATTAAAATATTTCCGTCATGCATTTGGCTCAATGCGCCCATCCCGTGTTGTACTCGGTGAAAGTCTACCTGTTTTCTCCAAATTTCTTCTCCTGCTTCGGTGATGTAAATTAAATCCTCACTACGTCCAAAATCGTCTGTAGATATATGCGTCAAATAATTATCATCCTCTGTAACTAAGAGAGGAATAAACAGATTTGACTCACTATACAATATGGGCGGCTCCCATCTGAATAATTCATTGGCTTCATTGTCGTACCTAACTATTGTCCGATAATCTTCCGCCGTACTATTCTCATCATAATCAAAGAGAAATACAAAGTTGTCCTCACTGTCGAGTTCTGCTCGCCACATCTCCGTATCTCTCAGCCGTGGATTGATGAATACTAGAGTATCGAAACTTAAGTCGCGGTTGTAATACATCAGTAGGCCTCTTCTGAAATTATCATTGATGGCATCCGTCTCTCGGGTGTCCCCGTAGACCACTATCTTCTCATCATTGGCTATGGCACCTCGTGGAAAGTAAGAGTCTATATTGTACCCTGGTGCATCAGTCAAAGCATATTGGTCAAACTTTGCCGTTCCCAACAAATTACCATCTATGTCAACTTCTATGACCCTAAATCCATCATCTAAGGTGTCACTCGCTAAAAATCCACCCATATAAATACTTGAATCTCTCTTAAAACTAAACAGTGTAGGCCAGATATCTGGATATCGCTGCGTCCTTATTACTGCTCCATCCAAGTCTAATACATAATAATGAAGACAAGAACCTGTATCACAATCTCCTCTTCCTAGTATATGTAATTCATCATCAACTACATATAAATTCCTTGCCGATTCACTCACCCCATCAAAGAAGTCATAGATCTTAACATAGGTATCTTGCCCAGATAAATTACAACAGAGTAGGATGCTGAGTATGCCAATAGTTGCTCTCATATTATATAAATATAGCTAAGAAAAAGGAGAGGACTTTTATGTATCCCCTCCTTATCGAATACTTTAATTAGTCACGACAATTTTTTGATGCTGGATTATTGCATTTTTATTGTCTTTTATAATTATAAAATAAATACCTGGTGACAAACCATTGGTCTCAACCCCGATCGTCTGGGTTTGCAACCCAGATGTAATATGCTCACCTATTATTTCTTCTGCTATTTAGTATGACTTTATACGACCACTCCTCATGGCCACCCTTCCGATTCTGATGAATTCCTATACGGTTCGATTAGGAAACTCACTCAACC
Organism: uncultured Saprospiraceae bacterium; assembly: GCA_964591455.1. Taxonomy (GTDB): domain Bacteria; phylum Bacteroidota; class Bacteroidia; order Chitinophagales; family Saprospiraceae; genus RFSX01. The sequence continues at coordinate 7,589 of CAZQDZ010000050.1, read as the reverse complement.
ACCACCTTCTTTACCACCTGCCCCTTCTCTGTATGCACACTAAAAAAATACAAGCCTGGCACATAACCTTGCAGGTCATATTTTATCTCTCGTACATCATCATAGTGCAGTGATTGTGTCTGGCCTTGCACATCCAGAATATCTATCCGGTGTATGCCCAGCTCTGGTGAGGAAATGGTGAGGCGGGAGGAGGTGGGATTGGGGAAGATTGTGATATTAGACAGGGCGCTATTATACTGCTCATCATCTGTGCTAGATATAAAACAACCTCCGATGTCTGGATTGACGTAGTGTAGTCGTTCATATACAAAATAGCAGGTCAGACGTACATCTCCATAGTCACCTGCACAAAAATTCTTAGGCCATAGCATTCCATAATGACTACCTATCCCCTCTATCCAGGTAATGGTATTCTGTGGACTCTCTGTGCAGGCCAAAGTCCAAGTCCGACGCTTGGCACCATTCAGTAACAGAATTGTATCTGAGGCAATGACTTCCAAGTCTTGCTGTAGGTAAGTCGTAGAAAAGATATCACCGACCTCTAAGGTGAAATCATAAATCAAATCTAAATCGCCATTATCCTGATCTACAAGATACATTTGCCTCCCTTCGTTGGTTATCCTGAACCAATTTATGTGTGCTTCCGCACCTGATACAACTGTTGGATCCAATTCCCAGTCATTTCTACCTTGTTGAAATATACTGTCTTCCCGATTTGATAATGCTTGGTAAAAAATTCTATATACTCCCCCACTGGCTTGAGGGTCTTGATGATACCATTGGGCCCCACTATAAAACATATGATAATACCTAGGGATGCCAGCTACCGTCTGCTCGAAGCCTCCGCAGTTAGGCGTCAGGCAACCATCTGTGTCTACCTTGGTAAGGACAATATCTCTTTCAAGTCCTCCAGATGAAGATGGAGCTAAGGCTTGACCTACAGCTATCATATTGCCTTCTAAATCTACTTTCATACTTGATAGTAAGGCATTCAAAGGCAGATTCGGCCTAGTACTAATAGACCAATCTTGATAAACCCGTTCCCATATCAATTCTCCTGTTCTATAGTCATGCTTGGAGATAAAGGTCCCTTGTCTATCACTGGTAATATCTTCATATTCTCCAGCTATAATCAAATGACCATCTTGGGCGGCTTGCATTTCATCAACGTGTCTCTCGTCTATATTAAAATAAGGTTCCATCCTATGTGTCCAGTTATGTTTTCCTTCTTTATCTATAGATACAACATAGTAACTTCGAAGTTCGTCATCCAGATAGTTCATAATCATATCCCCATTAGGTAATACAGCACTTTGTAGAAAAACTCTTCTTGACATTACTAATTCTAGTGGGTCAGACATGAATATTTTATTCCCTTCACTATCAAATTTCTCAAATCGTCTAAAATGTTCAACCTCACCATTATTATTGGTGTCATCATCTACCAGTAAAGTCAGAAAACCATCAGGGTCTATATTCGCATCCCAAATATCTACAGTACGATATCTTGGTTGTATAAATATTATGGTATCTAAGCTGAGGTCTTTATTAAGCCACATCATCAGTCCCCGAGTCAAGGGAATTCCTGGTTCAGTACCATAATTGGCTTCAATCACTTCACCGAACATCACGATCTTATCTCCATACACGATGTTCCCAAATGGCGCATAGAAAGCCACACTATCTATAGGAGGATTAGTTAATGAACCAAGATCATACTTCCTTGTATCCAATAACTCTCCTTCCAAATTAAATTGGAAAATTCTATATCCATTATCTTCCAGCGTACCATCATCTAACACGAGCTCTCCTGGCATAAATAGAATCGAATCTTCTATGGTTGTTCTCATTGTATTTCCTATAAACTCCGTATACTCTTTTACCCATAGCTTAGAACCATTGAGATTACATTTCATGATATAGGTATAATTGTCTTCACCATTATTACCCGTACCAGTAACTAAATAGCCATCAGATAGTATGTGTATATCTCTTCCTTCCTCAAACTCATCCATGTGTATATCATACGTACTGTGAAAGTAGTCTTGAGACTTTATCACCTGGACTGATAAAAGGATATGAAAAAGAAGTAAGTATCTCATTGTTTTTTTGCTTATTTAAAAGTATCCTCTCTGACTTAGAGAGGATACTTATACCATAGATTTACTTTAATATAACTACTTTTTCTGATTTGCCCCACAAGGCGATGGCTCTCCTACACATACACAGCTGTCATTATATCTATCTCCAAAGGTGAGCGGATTCCCATCACTGCATAAGTCACCAGGCTGATAGAAGTCATCGCAGAATGAAGGGTCGCCTGTGACACCTACACATTCACAATTGTCATTATAAGTATCTGCTTCCGTATTTGGGTCACCATCATCACAAGGGTCACCTGGGCTATGATTCTGAGTGCTATCATCAGGATTACACTCCATATCATCACATACACCATCACCGTCACTATCTGGCCCATCGCAGCAGGGAGCCTGTATCTGTAGGACACAAGGAATTTCTGTGCCACTAGGTGTCCAAGTCAATACTAGGCCATCTTCGCTACTACAACAGGGTATCGAGAAACAGTGAGTAAATATCCCACCTGCATGTGTCCATGAACCTCCATCAGTGGTGCACGAAATATTGAAATCGCTAAAATACCAAGGGGGTAAATCATCAATAGTATGTTGCTGAAAAATCTGACCATCAGAACAAAGTGTTACCATACCGTTATCCTGAAATTCCACTATGGCATTATACTGACAAGGGTCATTGTCAGGATTTGTTTGGGTTCGTAGATAAGCCGTAGTTGTCATGACCATTATAATCATACACATCATGGTCTTGACATTTGTTTTTATTTTCATAAGTATCGTTTTTAGAATTAATAAGGGTGAACTAATAAGTCGCCCAGTGCTCCTTCATAGCACTGACTCTATTAGTAAAATCGAATATAAAACAATAGTAAAAGTGTCAGAGAAGACCTATGTTTGCAGTCTCGTTTAGTCGCGAGCACGAGGGTCTGCTACTCTACATGAGTGATGTAGGCTCTCTTTTTTTTACCCATATTTATCTATCGCTTACACATAGGCGTAAGCCATATCAGAATTATATTTCTTATCTTAATGTGACTGTGGAAAGTTATCTGGAATAGTTGTTATTGATTCCTATATGATTTCCGTTGTCAGTTGCACTAGCTAATATCAAAAAAATAAAAAAAAAGACTTTTCCTATTTAATTGGCACTAATTTCAGAAGTAAGGTCATATTTATTTTTTGTGTTATGTAGTGAGATGAGGGTCAATATTGTACGTATATTGACAGCTGTACTACAATGGGGCTAGCGTATTAACCCTGCCTGCAATACACTTGGTTCAATATTTGAACTTATATACTTTAAACTTGGAGTACATGAAGGATCCCCTCACACAGATAAGTCAAGCTCAGATTTCCAGAGCAGCCATCCAGCGACTCTATATCGCGATGCGTCATTTATTTATTAGGGGATCATATAAGCCGCTAGGCGCTTCCGGAGAGGCGATTATGGGTGCCTTGCTGAATCTCAAACCAGAAATATATGGCTCTATCGCTGACCCTGAACGTGTAGAACTCAATGGGCTCATCTACATATTTCAACGATTACCGCAGGGCATAGAAGAATGTCGATATGTAAAACTTATAAGCAGAGAAGGATATGAGAAATCTGCCTTCAAATCCATAGTACCTGCCAAGAGGCGACGAGATTGTTATAGAATAGATGATGAGCAGATGAATATAGAGATGAGCAGAGGCAGAAGTGACATATATGATGTCCTGACTCACTTGACCTTCTTATACATAGAAGCTGAAAAGATTCAGAGGCATGCACTCGATAATCGTGGAAATGAAAGAAGGGAATGGCTCTTACTCAAGGAAATTGTGGATAAGATACAAGCCAAGAAAAAGTTTAATCTTAAAGTCGGTATAACGTATATAAGCACTTTGTTAGGAAGAACTTACAAAGAGACCGCGACAGCTGTCAAGAAATTTGACCAGGCGGCGGGTGTCAATTCCTTATTTAATATCGTCTACTGGCTAGGCTATCACAGTATTGCAGAACGAAAAGAAAAGAATGATAGAGAGATATCTTTCTCGTCTAATCTGCGTGATGTTGTCGGTATGCATATTTTCGGCGCATACTGGGCACATAACATTAAAGTCCACCTCGAGGAGCGCGGGCTACTGGACAGAGAACTGCATATTATCAGCGCCAACCTTCATAGTGTGAAAAATTCTCTCTTTGCCAAAGAGGTAATCAATACTAAATCAAAGAAATCTTCCTTCGAGAATATTGTCAAAACCTTATCTCAAGACAAGAAAGGAACTCAAAATAACAAGGTTGGAAAATTTGCACTTAAGAATGGCATGAGTGAACTCAAAGACAATACAGGGTCTAACATCACTGTGCAAATTTTTGACCTATCTGAAGTCAATGACATCGATCTACCAACAAAAATTAAAAAACATTTCCAATCCAAAATCCAAAGAAAGAAGGTGCTGATAGTGATGGATTATGCTTTCGGAGAACAGGCGTTTGAATGCATGGATGAATTGCTTAAACCATATGAAAAGGGCGATGAAAAAATACCATTAAATGTGAAGTCGATTAACATCATGGGTAAGGCTGGAATTCTTAAGGGTAAGAAAGGGGATATTATGGTGCCTAATGCACACATATTTGAAGGAAGTACAGATAACTATCCTTTCAAAAATCAGCTTACAGCAACTGAATTTGAGGATTCTGGTTCGCAAGTGTATTCTGGGCCAATGATTACCGTACTAGGTACCTCTCTACAGAATAAAGATATACTGAGATACTTTCACCTCTCATCATGGAAGGTATCTGGTCTAGAAATGGAAGGCGCTCACTATCAAAAAGCGATACAAGCGGCCTCTATGATTAGACAAAGCATCTCTAAAAAAGTCAAATTGAGATATGCCTATTATGCTTCTGATAATCCATTAGAAACAGGAAGCACCTTAGCTAGTGGCGGTCTTGGCGTTGGAGGTGTGAAGCCTACCTATGAAATCACGCTTGCTATTCTAAAAGGAATATTGTCTCAGTAATACAAAACAAAGCATAAGAAAAGGCTACAGAATTCTGCAGCCTTTATCCAAAAAATATACGTGGAAAAGAAATGGGGTTTATTATTTCGTAGCTAAGGTCGCAGTCACCATTTCTGCATTATCTTCAAACTGAAATTCTATCCTGTACATTTCTTGCTCAAACATGTTTCGTCCTATTATAACATTATCAGCATTCACTGGGACGACCATTTCAAGGTCGTCCTTCTCATTATAAAAAAGTATCGTTCTAATGACGTCGAAAGTATTGATAACAAGATTTTCGCCATCGCTTTCAAACTTTGCAGAGAGAAACATGTGTTCATGTTCATTAGAGACAAGGGATATTTTTAAGTCTTTAGATTCTACTAGAATATCTGGAGTTACAGCAGGTGCATCCTGCGCATTTACACCCTTAAGAAAAACAATAACAAAACAGGCACACATGAAGGTCTGGAGTAGTACTTTCATATCAATTGATTTTTTAAAGCGACATTAAAAGATTCTGTATAACATACTGCTATACAGACAACATAACTTTAAGGGTACAGTGGTGTGGATATAAAAGTGGTGGGTATAAAGTGGGAAGGCAATTAACCATATAACAAGTGGGTAATACAAAGATATAGTTATATAAAAGTATCATGCATCCATTTGTTAGGAAATGGGAAAGTACTTTACAAAAAAAGACCAGGAGAAAAAGTGACTTTCTTTTGTACTCCTGGTCTAATTATATTCTAAATCGGCTAAATACTCTGCCTTAATTATTGTTGTTTATCTAAGTGGAAAATTAAATTTCTCTTGCATTATAGGATTATCAAATAAGTGCTGATTATCCCTATATCTTTGAGTGTGTTTAGAATGAAAAGATTCTATCCTTTCCCGATAAACTTCGTCATATAATTTATTCTCGTCCTGCCACTGTAGTAATTCCTTCCTTTCGCTATTATATTCAGATATTAAGTCAAAATGATTTTTTACAAGTTGGTTTTCAGTTTCTAAAAAACTTTTCATAGGTTTCCAATTTGCAAAAAATTGTCTTATATCTTCATCGGAATAAAGAAAATCATCAGAATCAATATTATTTGAATCAAAGGTGAAATCGTCTTCAAGACCATACTCTTTTACCAGAGACTGGACAAAGAGAACTTTATCTTCTATGTTATTTTGTTCCAAAACAACATCATCTTTCTGACAAGAAATAATAAGTAAAGTACTTATTAAACCTAAAATTTTAATGCGAGTCATTTTTCTTATTTATTAAGTTCTATAATTATTTACATTCCTCTGGAAAAGCAAAGTCCGGAATAGTAAAGCTCAAAGTTTGAGGAGGTTGTGTTGAGTTTGTATTTACTGTTCCACCAGTACCTAAAATAGTGCCTCCTACTTGTAATGCTGACTGAAGTTGAGCAGAAACAACAACTTCTCCATAGTTAGAAGGATCATAATTCTGACTATCAATAAATGTTGCAACAGCAAATTCTTGACCTATTAAAACACTTTCATTCCAAAAGAAACGAATTTCGGATACAAATTGACAATCTCCTATATGATCAACTCTTAAACGAATTTCTCCACAAGCTCGACCAGAGTCGGCACTTGCCCAATCGAAACAAATTTCTTTAGTATGAGTCCAAATAGTTTCATTAATAACACCTCCTCCTCCTTCTTCGCTATTACTGCCTGCTGCTCCGCCTTCATTATTAGAATTTGTCCAAGGGGGTTCCACATCATTTCCATCAGCTAACCATAACCAAAAACTAACATCACCAAAAACAACTCCACCAGAAGCTGTAATCTGAATATTTGGATCTGTATCGCAAAAACAAACACAGTCACCTGTAGTTGGATCAAGTATCCGATGTCCAATTTCATCTGGACCACAATCACAACAATCGAGGATTGATCTTGAATTGTTTTCAAATGAAGCTTTTACAATTCTACCAGAATCAAAAATCACTGGGTAAACTGGTGTATTGGATTCTAAATCAAATTTAATAGCAATTCCTTCGCTAACAGGCATTACGTCATCATCATAATATGCTCTCATGAATTCAATTAACAAATCCTCTCTAGTATCAGTAGTCCCGAGAATTAGAAATATATCTAAATTATCAATTTCAAAAAAATAATCAAGATTGGCAACACCCACATAAACTGACTGGTAATTGTTACTTGAACTAAACTGACGATTTCGATCTACAGTAAAGAAAATTCTATTACCTACTTCAAGATATTCTGATTCATCTAGATTAAATTTGAAGTTATCATTCTCAAATGATTTTAAGTTTTGAATCTGATAAGATTGACCTTCAGATTTTAGGCCTATAAAAAGAATTAGAATAATAATAATAGTTTGATGTTTGTTCATAATAATTGTTTGTGTTAAACTAAAGTACATAAAAGATTACAAATAAAATTCTGAAAAATAGCTAATTACAAAAACTGTCACAAATCAGACTAATTCACAAACAAAATATAGTTCTA
>CAZQDZ010000049.1:0-27886 GCA_964591455.1 uncultured Saprospiraceae bacterium | reverse complement strand
AAGGTGAGCAAGGACCACAAGGTCTAGCAGGGCAAGATGGCGCACCAGGTGCACAGGGACCACAAGGAAACCCAGGGGCACAAGGCCCTCAAGGAAATCCAGGACCACAAGGTGAGCAGGGACCACAAGGGTCTCAAGGCCAACAAGGTAATCCAGGACCACAAGGGTCTCAAGGGCCACAGGGTAATCCAGGACAAGATGGCGCACAAGGTGCACAAGGTCCACAAGGGATTCCAGGAGCTCAAGGTCCAGTGGGGCCAACAGGTCAGATAGGCCAACCTGGTCCTTCAGGACCTCAGGGGCCTTCAGGAATAAGTTGTTGGGATTTAAATGGCAATGGCATTGGAGACGGAGGTGAAGATAGTAATGGCGATGGTGTAGTTAACGCAGCAGATTGTGCAGGTGCAGAAGGGCCTGCAGGAGATGATGGAGTTGATGGTGCACAAGGACCACAAGGACAGCCAGGACAACAAGGTCCGCAAGGAAATGATGGACCACAAGGTCCACAAGGAAATGATGGTCCAGAGGGTCCGCAAGGTCCTCAAGGTCCACAGGGACCACAAGGTCCTCAAGGCCCAACTGGATCTCCAGGAGCACAAGGTGAGCCAGGACCACAAGGTTCTCCGGGACCACAAGGACCACAAGGTGATCAAGGTATTGTAGGCCCACAAGGTCCACAAGGTATACAAGGTCCTGTTGGGCAAACAGGCGCACCAGGTGCACAAGGCCCACAGGGTAATCCAGGAAATGATGGCGCACCAGGTCAACAAGGACCACAAGGAACTCCAGGGGCACAAGGCCCTCAGGGTAATCCAGGAAATGATGGCGCACCAGGTCAACAGGGACCTCAAGGTCAACAAGGAAATCCAGGACCAGCAGGAGCAGATGGAGCACAAGGCCCACAAGGAGATGTCGGTCCTCAAGGAAACCCAGGACAGGACGGCGCACCAGGACAACAAGGTCCTCAAGGACAACAAGGTCCTCAAGGCCCGCAAGGTCCTCAAGGTGATGCAGGTCCTCAAGGAAATGACGGTCCACAAGGCGCTCAAGGCCCACAAGGCCCACAAGGCCCACAAGGTCCTCAAGGTCCACAGGGAGAAGCTGGTATCGATGGTGCTACAGGTCCGCAAGGATCACAAGGTCCGCAGGGCCAGCAAGGTCCTCAAGGCCCTCAAGGCCCTCAAGGAGATGCTGGAAATGATGGAGCTCAAGGCCCACAAGGAGGACAAGGCCCACAAGGACCACAAGGACCACAAGGTCCTCAAGGCCCACAGGGTGCGCAAGGAGATCAGGGATCTGAAGGTCCACAGGGCCCACAAGGACCACAAGGTCCACAAGGTCCTCAAGGTCCTGAAGGATCACAAGGTCCACAAGGTGACGCAGGCCCAGTAGGTGCAACAGGTTCTCAAGGTCCAACAGGTCCTCAAGGTTTAGCCGGAGCTCCATGTTGGGATATTAACCAGAATGGATTTAATGATCCAAGTGAGGATACAAATGGTGACGGTGCATTCAATGCAATAGATTGTCAAGGTGATGCAGGTCCACAAGGTCCACAAGGTCCTCAGGGCCCTCAGGGTCCACAAGGAAATGATGGTCCACAAGGAGCTGCAGGTCCACAAGGAGCACAAGGTCCACAAGGTCCACAAGGTCCACAAGGACCATCAGGAGGTCAAGGTGATGCAGGTCCACAAGGTCCTGAAGGAGCACAAGGTCCACAAGGTCCACAAGGCCCTCAAGGCCCTCAAGGTCCACAAGGAGCTCAAGGTGAGCAAGGCGGTGATGGTCCACAAGGACCACAAGGTCAACCTGGAGTATCAGGTTCTCAAGGTCCTACTGGTCCACAAGGTCCAGCAGGTATCCAGGGAGAAATTGGACCACAAGGTCCATCTGGTGCACAGGGTGTACAAGGTCCGCAAGGTTCTCAAGGTATTCCTGGACCACAAGGTGCTAATGGTGGTATCTCAATCAAGAAAGATTCATTAGTAATTCCAACGTTGCAAAATGCAGTTGTTGGAGATATGGGATCTTTTAATACGACATGTTTTGGATTAGTTACATGGGAAATATTAGCTATTGATTCAGGAAATACAGGAACTGGACAGTTAGCTGGTATGAGAATTGAATACAATTTCCCTGATTTAGGATTACCAATTCAGTGTGCACTATTACAGTGCTTTAATACTGGAAGTGATAACAGAACATTCACTCTTTGCCAAGTTGGTACTGCTACTAATACTGGAATTACAGTAGATGTTAACAGAACAGATATGATTGAAGATTGGTCTGCACCAAGTCAATTTTATTTGTCTTATTTCTTCGGAATTTAAGAGCAATTATGATAAAAGTGGGAGGAGTTCTGCTCCTCCCCTATTTACTTAAATCTTTTAAATAAACGGTAAATGAAGAAATTGAAAAATATCATTCTGATTTTGGCAATAAGCTGTAGTTCAGTTTATATGTCTTTAGCTCAAGGTGTGTTTACTACTGGTAATGTATATGTACATAACCACTCTGAAGTAGGCATTCATGGTGAGTTAATATTTAGTTCAAACGGAGTGGGAACATATTCAGGAATTATTGTGACTAATAGAAACTCTCAAAACCCTGGTGCTGTCGCATTTGGCAAACAGGCAAATTGGAGTTATGCTAATGATGCACAACATGTAGACGGTTTCGTCTCTGTGTATAGTAACAATTCTTTTACTTTTCCTATAGGGAATCTTGGATATTATAAACCCATATCAATAAGTGGCGGTGGTTTTGGAACCGCAGCTGCATACTATTATGACAACCCATTAAAATTAGCTTCTGTAAGTAATCTTGGTACTTTAAGAGCATCTAGTTCTGAAGAGGAAACGACGCTTAGTGTATCTGACAGTGAATATTGGGATATACGTGGTGAGAATGCTACAGAGGTGACTTTTTATTGGGACTTTAATAGTGATATTGAGAAACTGACTAACGGTAATCTTTCAAATCTTACTGTTGTAGGATGGAATGGATACAGTTGGGAAGTTATATCTTCTTCTGTCGATGATTTCATGATTGATATCAATGATTCTTCTGGTTCAAAGTCAACGACTTTAAAGTCAGATAATCAGATTGGTTCAATCACCACCGAATCTTTAGTTCCTAATGACTATGAGGTTTTTGCTTTAGCAGGTCTCAATAGTAGTGGACTTCAGAATGAGGTTGTATTTGGCTCTGAAAGATTTTTGGAAGAGAAAATAGAAATGACTGTTTTCCCTAATCCAACAAATAATCTTTCTGATCTAAATATCGATTATGACATCTCTCAAATTAAATCTAATGCTACTTTGCATGTATTTGATGAGTTAGGTGAAATTTTATTCAGCCAACAATTGTTTGACAAAAACGGGATTATTAATCTTCCATATAATCAGAACACCTCTGGTGTTTATCATGTGGGTATTGTCACTGAGAATGGGTCAAAAGTATTTAAACCTGTCGTTGTGACTTTTTAATATTAACGTTTCAATAATTTGGTAACAATATTAAGTCCGAGTTGAATCTTTCAGCTCGGATTTTTTGATATAATTATGAAAATAGGATTTCAAAAGTGGAACGTTTTTTATTTCTTTATCATTGAATAAATAAAAGTAAACCTTATGAAAATGTACTTAATACAGTTTCTTGCTACAGTAGTTCTTATAATGCCAAGCTTAGGTAATGCCCAAGCTACCCTAAATGAAGGGGTAATTATAATGGAGTTGACCGATGTTAATTCTGAGGACCAACAGATGGCAGCACAATTAGAAATGATGAAAGGAACTGAAACAAATTATTATTTTAATGAAGCCCAATATCTTTCAACATCAAATATGATGGGAGGAATGGTTCAGATGAAAAACCTCTTTAATGTCTCAGATGAAAAAATGACGCTTCTTTTTGACGTAATGGGACAAAAAATGATGGTAGAGAGTAACAAAGAAGAAAGAATGAAAATGGAAGCTGAGCAAAAAGCAGCTTTGGAAGGAATTGAAGTTGTGTATGATGCAGAAGATACAAAAGAGATAATGGGGTATAAATGTCACAAAGCAACCATTGCATCTGAAGATGGTGAATTTCCAATGACACTTACTATGTACATATCTCCTGAAGTCCATGCCTCAAATAAAATGATTCAAGGTCTTGAAGGGTTTGAAATAGAAGGATTTCCGATGGAGTTGGTTATGGACATGGGTAAAATGTCTATGACATATACTACTACAGAAATAAACAAGGAATTTGATAATTCTGTATTTGAATTAGAGACATCTGGTTATAAGAAAATGACTTTAGAAGAATTCCAGGAGCAAATGGGTGCAATGGGAGGAGGAATGGGTTTCTAGGCCACATTGTTGTACTCATTAAAAAAAAAGGCAGCTATCTTAATTGGTAGCTGCTTTTTTAATAAAATTGCCATTCATCGAAGTACTTCAAAAATATCTTAGCTAAATTTTCTGCGTCTGATATTGCTCTGTGAGCTATGCCAGTAAATTCAAAGCCTTCCTTAATCACTATTTTTTTAAGGTTTCCTTTTATGCTAGCACCTTTAAGATGGTCATATTCGCTCTTTAAATTAACATAGTAATCTAGCCAATCCTCTTCAACTTTATGTAGTCTGCAATCATCCAGAAACAGTTTCTTATCATTCTGCCCCCATGATATTACGAAGAAGTCCTCCCCATCAGTATCTATATCAGCCCAGTCTTTAAATTCTTCTATTACTGTAGAAAAATGACGTGCTGAATTTATTTGAGCTTGAGTAATTGAAGTTAGTTTCTTACAGAATCCAGACAGTACTGGATTAACAATAGGTTTTACAAAACTCTCAAATGAGCTTAAATATTCACCATATTCATTAATCTTTACTGCACCTATTTCTATTACCTCATTATACCCCTTTGGTGGTCTTCCTAACCAACATGTTGCCTCTAAATCGTATATAATAAAATTCACTGCCCCGAAATTATCACAATTATATTGATCAATCTATTAAGTGATGATTCAATTCTGGTTGTTTTAGATTATAATGAATCACTTTGTTGTGATAGTAATAAAGGAGTCTGAGATCTTGTGTAGTCAGAATGTTATTCTTATCGATGATAAGCACTTGTTTTTTGTGGTAAATACCAACATGCTTTAATCCATCCGAGAGGCACTCCTCGGCTGTAAAGTTTATAGAAGTGGATAAATTTGCATTCCCGGCTACTTCCAACTCTTGTAATTGTGATTGGAAATTCTCAAGCCAGAATAGCATGTTATCCTTACTAATTTTGATATCTCTACTGCTTAGATTAAAAATTTCGAAGAAATTATCCGAATTGTGTTTGGACATTAAGATTCTAAAGGCAGTATAGGCTACTAAATGACTGGATAACACCTTATTATCCTTTTTGAAGTTTTTGATGATTTTCTCAGCCAATAACTTTGTATAAATAGATTCTCTTTGAGCATCAAAGGTTTGTTTGCCTTTTGTAGTGAAGTAAGAAACTAAGTCTACTTCTACCCCTCTTTCATCGATACTTCGGCCTTGCTCATCAACTTTGTTACCTAGGACATCCATTGGATGGCCTAAAGTCAAGTAAATTTCGCTGTCTTTTCGTCTTAATTTCGTTAGAAAATTCCATAGACTTTTGACTACTGACTTTTTCTCTCTTACCTTGACATATGTTTCTTTACCTTCTGCTCTCAAGTGATTTTCTATTAGAGAACCTGCTTCAATTACAAAATGGTAACCTAGCGTTAGAGGAACCACAAATACCTTCTGATCCATTTCATTGACTAAACAATGTCTTTGGGCATCGATTACAGAATTAAGTAACCCCAATTTGAGTTTATCCTCTATAGCGCCACTTCTTGATCTAGTACCTCCTGGAAAAAATATATGATTCAGCCCTTCTATCAAGGACAGACTAGTCATGCCTTTCAGAGTTTCCAAGTAAATTGGATTTTTCTTTCTTCTATCCACTCTATATGCGCCTAACCTATTCATATAGTAAGCAAATAGTTCCATGTCATATAAATTTAGACCAGCTCCATAGGCAAAAGCTGGAATGCACATCACACTATCTATAGCATATCCAATCATTATGGAATCTAGATTAGTATAATGAGTAGGTACGATGACTACTGTGCCCTGAGAGAAGAGTTTTCTGACTGTTTCAAGATGTCCATCTACTTTAATTTTACTTAATAAATCTTCTCTTTTACCCCAGAATAAGGAATGATTCCTTCCAAGTCCGTTATTGAATAAGCGTTTAAAAATGAAGGTTAAGGCCTTTCTTGCAAACAGAAATGACTTGGGAACAAAATTTCCAGTAATCTCTTCTGAATATCTGTGAATTATTCTCCGGAGAATCTTAATCTGCTCTTTGTCAGGATTATCTGCCTTCTTTGTATTAATGATTTCTTTAGCAATCGATGACCAATAGTCTTTTTCTCCACTAGGGTCTACTTTCCAGGGACGCAGCTTCACCCGTTTTTGTTCTAAGTAGACAGTTTTATTAAGGATTTCTAAATGTGAGATTTGAGAGCTTAAAACCTTGTCTAGGACATAGTCGATGAGTCGTTCTATAAAAGCCTCCCTACCCTCTGTAAATTTGTGAATTGGCCAATCCTTCAGGTCAGGAATTATATGTTCATATTGTTTTGCTGACGTACCCATGTACTTCGCAAAAGTCGTCAATTATTGTTGATTTCCTCAATAAAGGTCAATATCTCTTCGCCACCAATTTTAGAAGTAGCAGATGTCATAAATTCTTGTGGCAACTCATCCCAGTGCTCCAGTAAATCTTTACGAATCTGTTCTATATTACTAGGCAAATCGTCTGCTTTGACTTTGTCTATTTTTGTATACGCAATCACAAAGGGTACTCTATTGGTGCCTAGCCAGTTAACGAATTCCAAGTCTAGTTGCTGTAGGTTATGACGACTATCTATAAGTGTAAATACTGAATATAGTGAAGCTCTCTTTAGTAGGAACTCATCTATCATTTTCTTCCACTTTCGACGCATTACTTTAGAAATTCTAGCATACCCGTATCCTGGCAAATCTACAATGTACCATTGCTCATTTATAAGATAATAGTTAATAGTCTGTGTTTTCCCTGGTGTAGACGATATCCTAGCAACTTCCTTTCTATTCAGAAGCGCATTAATCAATGAGGATTTTCCCACATTTGATCTTCCAATGAACGCATATTCTGGGAGATCACTTTTTGGGCATTGTGACTCACGTTCAAAGCTTCCAATAAATTCAACTGAATGTATTTTCATTAATTATTATTAAAGGAAAGAATAATATATGCAGAATAGTAGTTCTATGTTTAGTCGAGTAAATCTTTTTTATGGATACAAAGAAAACCATATTTCTATTCTTTATGTGTCTCTTTGTTTTTGGGCAAGTAAGAGGCCAAATTGGTGTCAGGATAGGAGGCCATTCTCTAGACGTTGTATCTCCTTCTGAAATTTTCTTAGATGGCCAGTCTATAAATTTCTTAGATTCTCCATTAGGATTCCAAGCGGGACTCTTTGGTAAATTGGATTTGAAGCTGATTACTTTAGAGACGAGACTCATGTTTCATTCCACTTCAGTAAACTATACGCTTAATGGCGATAACGGTACAATAGGTAGTAATATAAGGTCAGAATCCTTTAATAATCTAGATATACCCTTATTGATTGGAATAGATGTTTTGTTTCTAAATCTATTTGCAGGACCAGTAGCACATATACATCTTGACGCCACCTCTGAGTTGATTGAATTACAACAATTGAGTGCCAGGTTTTCTGCTGCAGAATATGGATGGAGGGCTGGATTTGGGGTAAATGTGGGTAAACTAGATCTTACATTGGAATATGAAGGTAATTTTTCCAGGTTTGGAGATCATATTTTTATCGCTGGCCGTCAATTTGATTTTGGGACCTCCCCTAGTCGCTTATTGTTGTCCTTAGGAATTGAGATTCTTTAGGTAATAATTATTGGAATGAAATTTGGCTTATGAATAGTAAGTGCATCTTACGTGCAACTGTTAAAACCACTGAGCTTGAATATATACTTTCAAGCTCTTTTTTTGCTTATTCTAGCTCCAGTACACTAACTCACATTGACAGTTTGGAAGACTTCTGAATGTTCATATTCTCGAAAGTCAACTTGAGTAATCCCTGATATGCCTTGTTCTTGCATGTATACACCATATAATAAATCCATATTGGCCATCGTAGACTTATTATGAGTTATAATAATAAACTGCGAAGCATAAGAAAACTGTCTTATCAGTTTACTAAACTTTTGGATATTAAGGTCATCTAGCGGTGCATCTACTTCGTCGAATATGCAGAATGGTGCAGGTTTTAAGAGATACAATGAAAATAGAAGCGCCGTAGCTGTTAATGTTTTCTCTCCACCCGAAAGCTGATTTAGCACCTTAGGTCTCTTACCTTTTGGTTTCGCGATTATTTCTATACCTGAATTTAGGGGGTCTTCCATATCAAAAAGCACTAGGTCGCAATCATCCTCTTCAGAAAACAGACTTCTAAAGACTTCTTTGAAATTCTCTTTGACTTTCATGAAAGCTTCTAAGAACTTCTCTGTGGCATCATTGTCTATTTCCTTAATAGTATCCAACAATGAGGCCTTCGCTTCCAGAATATCAATCTTTTGGGCCTCCATGTTTTCCCATCTTTCCAGAATTTCATCATAAGCTTCCACGGCCATAGGATTGATTTCCCCATAATTATCTAACCTTTTCCTTATTTTCTCATAGGTGGATAACATGTCTTCAATGCTCTCTATGCCTGACAGCACCTCGTCTTTATTTATGGTTTTGATGTCTATATTGAATTCGATTTTAAGTCTTTCCATAGAGGATCTAAGCTCAAATTCAATACCGGTAAGTTCATCTTTCAGATTGTTTATGCTTAGTTGGCTATCGTTGGATTGTTTATATAGTTTCTTGAGATTGGTCTCCTTATCTGAAACAACTGAACGCTTAGAATAAAATACTTTCTCTATTTCTCCTAATTCGTCTTGCTTGCTATCTCTAACTTTATATTGCTCTATTAATTCCTTTTCTATATTTTCTAATTCCAATGTGCTTGCTGATGATTTTTCTTGGAGCATTTTAATTTCATCCTTAGCATTTAGAGTTTTGGATTCTAGTTCTTCTATTTGATTTTTCTTATAGGCTATTTCTTTTTCTATTGTTGCATGCTCATTTTGATGCTGTACCCATTCTAGCTGAGACCTATTGTATTGACTGCTTACTTCACCAAAATCTTTTGCTATTTCCTCTATCTGGCCAGATTGTTTAGAAACGACTGCTTTTCTGTTTTCTATTTCATTAAGTAGAATCTGTAGATTTTGTTCTTTGCTTACTATCTGACTAGCGTTTCCTTCTTTTCCTGATGTAAGTAATTCTGATTTTTGTAGAAAACTTGAGATACTATCTTCCACACTCTTTCCCATTGTGCTTAGCTGAGCATGTTGGATTTCAATCTCACTTTTTTCTCTGATTACATCTTGTATGTTGTCATTTAGATCCTCTTGTTCAATGTTTTGTAATTCAGATTCAAGACGGTTGATTACAGATTCCAGATTTTGTGCAGTCCTATCCAATTTGGCTAATTCAGATTTTAAATCTTTTATCGCCTGTTTTCGGCCAATTCTTTTACCATCAAAGAGTCCTACAGATCCCCCAGCTATAATGTGCTTACTCCTATTAGATTCTCCATCCTTAGAGACATAGATAACATCTTCGCTTGGAAACTCTGAGGCAAGCACTTTCTCACTATCCACTATTACCACTTTAGCTAAGAGGTAGTGAATAAGAGACTGATAGATAGGATCAACAGTTATGACGCTAAGTGCTGGAATACCAAGATGATCAAACAGAATGTGGGTATTAGGAAGTCCCTCGAAGCTTTCCAGAATGAAGAAATTTGATTTCCCTTTCTGTGCCTGTTTTAGTAAGTTGATAGAGTTTCTTGCATCTTCGACCGTGTCCAGAATGAAGTAATCGAGATATGGATGTAGATAGGTTTCTAAAGTACTTCTGTATTCGTCCTTACATTGGATTATATCTGATAATACTGGTTTTTTGGTATTCCATGATTGATATAGAAATTTTGAAGAATCAGGAAATCCCTCCATGTTGTTAAGCATGTCCTCTAGTAGATTTAGCTCATTGTTTTGAGCATCCATCTTTCGATGAGTCGAGATTAAGTTCTCTCTATTGACAGCAATTTCTTGATTCAATTTCCTTGACTTATCCGCTCTAGTTTGTTTTTCTTCGGATAGTCTATTCAGTTTCTGAGTTACGTTATTTAATGACTTAGAAGTATTGGTTAATGAAGAATTAAGATTGGAATATTCTGACCTCAATCTTGTCACATCAGATAGTATATTTTGAATATTGCTTTCAAAATTATCAGATTGAGATTTGATTTCGATAATGCTCTTCTCCAATGCAAATCTTTTATCCTCCAAGTCTTTGAGCTCGTCTAGGTATGAAGAGTTTTCACCCTGAATTGCTAATCTTCTTTGTTCTATTTCTTCGAATTTTGCCTTCCAGTTTTCAAAATTGGATTTATAATCTGTGCTTTTAGAATTGAGTTCGGATAATTGAATTTCCTTCCCTGATAACTCAGTGGTAAGCAGACTTTTTGTTTCATGAAATTCAACTTCGTTCTTCTTTATTCTTTCTAGGTTTTGCAGAATGAAAGATTTGTTTTGCTTGCCTATGGCAAGGTCGCTTTCTTGTTTTCTAATCGTCTCTATTAAGTTGCCAAATCCTCTTTGCTGTTCGGTAAGCATCTTTTCATTATCCAGACTGTCCTTCTTAATCTTTTCTATCTCGGCTTCTAAAGTATGGATATCTCTCGTATGTCCATTATAAACTTCCAGAAGCGTATTCATTTTTGTTTTTAGGGTCGTTTCTTTCGAGATAGACTCTTTCTGGGAATAGACAGCTTTTTGGATGCTTAATGCTTTGTAGGTGTCCTTAAGCTCATAATATTTCTTTGTTCGCTTTGCTTGTTTTTCAAACTTTTTAAGATTAGCCTGTAACTCAAATAGGATATCCTCTATCCTATCCAGGTCACCTTGAGTATTTTTCAGTTTGAGTAGCGTCTCTCTCTTTCTAGTTTTGTATTTGGAGATACCTGCACCTTGCTCGAACATTTTCCGTCTAGCATTATCCTTATCAGATAATATATCATCTACCATGCCCAACTCTATAATGGCATAGCTATTGGATCCTATTCCGGTATCTAAGAATAAGTCCCTAATATCTCTGAGCCTACAAGGGACATCATTTATACGATACTCAGATTCGTTAGTATCATATAGAATTCTAGAAACTTTAATGAAATCGTATTCTAATGGAATTAGATTCTTTGAGTTTTCAAATGTGAGTGAAACCTGAGCCATTCCAGCTTTCTTTTTACTCTTGGTGCCATTAAAGATGACGTCAACCATTTTTTCTAATCGAAGCTCTTTACTTTTCTGCTCTCCTAACACCCATCTGATGGCATCGACTATATTTGACTTACCAGAACCATTAGGCCCTACTATGCCTATCACTTCATCATTGAAGTGAATAGTGGTTTCGTTTCCAAAACTCTTAAATCCTTTTATATGTAGACTTCTTAACTTCACAGTGGAGCAAATATAGTTTTTTCATTTATATGAAGAATTTATATATGTTATCTTGTCCTCTAGTTATAAACATTGAGGTGCGGAAGATTTTTGTCTATAAATTTTGGATTAGTTCAAAGTTTATAATGATATCAAAATAGAGAATTCAAAGCCTTAATTGACAGTATATAACACATGTAATTTATGCATAATGTATTATATCTTATAATTAAGACCTATTGTTACAAACATATTTTATTGTGGAAAAAAATGAAAGTTGATGCACAAGCCAAATGACCAAATAGTCCAGCCACCAAAGGCAAAAAAGAGCCCTAAGAAATTAGAGAAACATGGACATATAAGAACTGACAATTACTATTGGATGAAGTTGTCTGATGAACAGAAGAAGGCAACAGAACCAGATAGCCAAACTCAAGATGTTCTCGATTATTTGCATGCAGAGAATAATTATACAAGTCACAAGATGGCCCATCTGGCAGATTTACGAAAGAATCTGTACGAAGAAATGGTTGAACGAATCAAGCAGACTGATATGTCTGTGCCATATGTTATGAATGGCTATCTCTACCAAACAAGATTTGAAGAAGGTAATGAGTACCCTATATATGAAAGGAAAGCAGTTAAGGGAAATGGAGTAAATCAGCTGCTACTAAATGTCAATGTGTTGGCTGAAAGCTATGATTACTATAACGTAAAGGGAATGTCTGTTAGCCCTGACAATAGTATGTTAGCTTATGGTGAAGACACTTTGTCAAGAAGAATTTATAATATTCGTTTTCGCCATATTGAGACTGGGGAACTTTTATCTGATATGATAGAGAATACCACAGGGTCAATAGTATGGGCTAATGATAATACGACTGTATTCTATACACGTAAAGATGATACACTTAGAGCTTACAAAATATTCAGGCATACCCTAGGGACTCCAACATCTGAAGATGTAGAAGTATATCATGAGACGGATGATACCTTTAACTGTTATGTTTATAAGACTAAGTCTAAGAAGTATATAGTCATCGGTTCTTTTGCTACAGTGAGTACTGAGTTCAGAATATTGAATGCCGACCAGCCAATGGGTCAATTCAATATTTTCCAGAAAAGAGAACGCAAACATGAGCATAGCATAACTCACTTTGGAGACAAGTGGTATGTTATTACAAATATGGACGGTGCTAGAAATTTTAAAATCATGACGACAGCAGAAGAAGCTACAGAGAAAAAGTATTGGTCAGAATTTATTGAGCATAGAGATGATGTGTTGGTCTCAAGTATGGAAGTGTTCAATAACTTCTTAGTGGTCAACGAAAGAGATAAAGGAATTTCTAAAGTGAGTATCAGGGAATGGTCTGATGTTCAGAATAGTTACTACGTTTCATTTGGTGAAGATGCTTATATGGCTTCTACAAGCCAGAATCCTGAGATGGGCACATCAGTTGTGCGATTATATTTCACTTCTATGACTACACCTGGCACCACCTATGATTACGACATGAATTCCAGGCAATTGGAACTTATGAAAAGACAAGAAGTGCTAGGGAAGTTTAATCCTGACGATTATGAATCCGAAAGACTAGATTTAGAAGTTAGGGACGGAGTGAGAGTCCCGGTTAGTATGGTATACAAAAAAGGCCTTCAGAAAAATGGAACTGCACCTTTACTGCTATATGCCTATGGGTCTTATGGGAGCAGTATGGATCCTTATTTTAGTTCTGTAAGATTGTCACTATTAGATAGAGGGTTTGTGTATACTATAGCACATATACGAGGGGGGCAGGAATTGGGAAGGCAATGGTATGAAGATGGAAAGTTGCTTTCAAAGAAGAACACATTCAATGATTTTATAGATGTTGGGGAGTCACTAATAAAACACAACTATACTAATAATGAGAAGCTATATGCGATGGGAGGAAGTGCAGGTGGATTGCTCATAGGGGCAGTAATTAATATGCGTCCTGACCTTTGGCATGGCGCTATAGCGGCAGTCCCATTTGTAGATGTGATTACAACAATGTTGGACAGCAGTATTCCGCTTACAACTGGAGAGTATGACGAATGGGGCAATCCCAATGATAAATTGTATTATGATTATATATTGTCTTACTCACCTTATGATCAAGTAGTAGAACAGGATTACCCTCATATGCTTGTTACGACAGGATACCATGATAGTCAAGTCCAGTACTGGGAGCCAGCTAAGTGGGTGGCAAAACTAAGGGAGATGAAGACAGATAATAATTTGCTACTGCTTCACACAGAAATGGAAGCCGGCCATGGTGGGAAGTCTGGAAGATTTCAGCGTTATCATGAGATTGCTTTGGAGTATGCTTTTTTATTGGATCTAGCTAAGAAGGTTGACTAAGAGTCTATTTCATTTAATCTATTATACAGCGTCAAAAGTTTTTCTTCTTCATTTTTCCAACTATAATTTTCTCTATACTTTTTGCAATTCGCTTTGAGTTTAGAGTACAAAGCTGAATTAGAAATTCTGTCTAGGCCCTCTATTAGAGCCTCAGTTGTGTATGACTCTATCATGACACCAATCGGATGATTGGTTAAAATTTGGTTGTACTCAGGATAGTCCATATTGACAGAAGGCAATGATGCATATAGATAGTCAAAAAATTTATTGGCTAAAGAGAGTTTGTAGTTCAAGCTATCGGCACTAAGTATATTAAGGCCTATATCTGCTTTTGCTAACATTTGAAAAATTTGACTTGGAGGTATTAGACCCATAAATTTTACATTCCTCAGACCCTCTGCTAGCTTTCTGAGTTCATTGCTATAATCACCCTCTCCTAGAATTAGAAGCGTATAGTCATTTCTCTCCTTCATCGCATCAATAGCAATCTCTAATCCCCTACCCTTATTCAGTACACCTAAATAAGCAATGACTTTCTTGAACTCTCTTGACTTTAATTCCAAGTTTGGCTTTGTGGCAATATTCCTAATAACTTCATAATTGGTTCCATATGTAGAAGAATAGTGTTGAGAAAGTGAGGTGTTAACTGTATAGTTGTGCCTTATTTTGGGTAAGAAAAATTTTGCAACAGTTTTCCAAATTCTCTTTTTAAATTTTCGATTTGTTAATTCTGGAACCTCATAATATATTTCATGAGCATCATATACTAAGATGTTTTTTCTAAAACTCCCACCCAGATATGAACCTGGTATCGTGTCAAGATCAACAGCGCATATTATTGAATCATTATACTTCCTAAGCTTAGTCCAGATGTGCCAATTGTATTCAAGGTAGAATAGAGGTCCACGTTTGAATAAAGTGTCTATAGTTATATGTGATACACCGTGGATGGGCGGAGATGATAATTCATGAATCCTTGATATCCATGAGACACCAAATCCATCTTTTACCAGACTTTCTATAATGCGAATTATTCTTCTATCCGTTTCGTAAAACGAAGTACTGCATATGATGATATGTTTTTTTCTGTCCGAACTCATGGTAGTTTAAGTACACTTCCCTTTCTTGAAATTTCAGACTCTGATAACATATCCTTTAAAACTGATACAATAGAATCCCTATGTCCAACATCATAGGTGGCTAATACTTCTTCCAATTCCACTGGCCCTTCGCTGAGTATTTTATAGATTTTATGTTTTACATTTTTAACATCAACTGATTGAAATTTACGGAAGCAGTTGTCACAGACTTTGCAGTCATTTTCTTGGAACCCAAAGTAGTTAGATATTAGTATCTGTCTGCAATTATCAGTAGATAGATAACTGAGTATAGAGTCTAGTGCATTATGCATGCGCATCTTCTTGTTCTTGTACAATCTCATATTAATTGGAATATTATCAGATCTGTATCTGAATTCCATAAATGAAATTGTATGTCCTTCATAGTTAGGAGTATAGGAAGCGATTCCTTTTTTGTCTAGCCAGTTAAGTGCTTTTTGTACAGATGATTTAGATTCTACTAAATTCTTTGATAGTTGTTTTTCATCTATGACTGTAGTTCCTAAGAAAAGACCTTCATAGGTCCTTAGTATGAGTCTGATCATCTGATCCATTTTGGATGACAGATTGGGATTGGAAAGTAATTGTTTGGTTTGGCCTTCATACATTCTTAGCCTTGATGGATGTCGAATTGCCTCTGATAGATATATTATCTCTGATTGATGTAAGAACTTGAGCGCATTAGCCACTTTGAATTTTCCTAGATTATACTTGGCACAAAATTCATTAATATAGAACGGATAAAATTCTGTATCACAAGGGCCGGTAGCTACATTTAAATCTTGACATATTCTTTTGTAAATACTTTGCATGTAATCTATTTCAGGCACTATTTCGTCTAGTTGTCGCTTAATTTTAGCAACATCACCTTTATTATACAGTACAGTTACACTTGCACTTTTCCCATCCCTTCCAGCCCTGCCTGCTTCTTGTACATATGCTTCTAATGATCCTGGTGGATTGTAATGGAGAACTTGACGAACGTCTGATTTGTCTATGCCCATTCCAAAAGCCTTTGTGGCTACAATCAATCTGATTTCATTCGTACTCCATGCGTTGATGCATGCTTCTCTTTCATTTTTGTTCATGCCTCCATGAAAGGCATTGCAAGGAAAATTTGCTTTATTGAAATAACGCTGGATTTCCATTACACTCTTTCTAGTATTTGTATAGATAATCTGACTGCCATCTATTTTCTTCACCAATGTGTGCAGCATTTCCTTTTTTGATTCGGAATAAAGCGTGCTGTATTTTAGATTTTGTCTGACTGGAGAACCCAGATATACAGCTGGCTTATTCAGTTGAAGATTAGAAAGAATGTCTTCTTTTACCTCTGGTGTTGCTGTTGCAGTCAGAGCAATTATTGGGACTGAAGGGAGTATTTCTTTTATATCTGCTATTTGTCTGTATTCCGGACGGAAATCGTGCCCCCATTCAGAGATACAATGAGCTTCATCCACAGCTAAGAGCGCTATTTTCATCTTGTGTACTCTAGAAAGAAATACTTTACTTTTCAACCTTTCGGGTGAGACAAACAGAAACTTGATTCTCTTATCATACGCCGCATTATCCAAGATGATATCTTGTTGTTTTTTTGATTGACCTGAATAGAGACCTACTGCTTTTATTCTTTTCCTCGTTAACCCATCAATTTGGTCCTTCATCAATGCTATAAGTGGAGATATAACCAGCGTTAACCCATCAAAGCATAAACCTGGTATTTGATAACATAAAGATTTACCTCCTCCTGTGGGTAGGATAACTAGACAATCTTTTTTATCTAATACTGATTGAATTATTTTGTCTTGATTCAATCTGAATTGATCAAACCCCCAGTATTGTTTCAATATGTCTAAGGCCTTGTTTGTCAGTGTTTTATGTGGTAAATAGTTAGGAGGTATTATATTTGCATTCCACTTTTAAGCTCTCTAAGTCTTGGATATCCCTAATTAGAAGTTAAAAGAATGTTATATATGTCGCAATCGAACTTTAAAAACTACAATTTCGCTTAATAATAACATCATATCTTGGTGACTCTTTTGAATAAATTAGATAATATTAGAAAATAATAAACAAGCATGAAAATTACTTGCATAATAAGCTTATGTCTGGCTTTATCTTTTGGCGTTACTGCTCAAGAAGATGGCTGGCATCACGGTCCAGCAGATAAGGATGGTTCAGTAGGTATAGCCACTGCATCAATGTACAAACAATTAGAAGGTAGACAGTCTAGTACTGTTGTGGTTGCAGTGATAGATTCAGGGATTGATATAGAGCACGAAGACCTGAGGGATAATATATGGGTTAATATTGGTGAGATTCCTGATAATGGAATAGATGATGATAAGAATGGGTATATAGATGATGTACATGGTTGGAACTTCATTGGAGGTCCTAAAGGTAATGTAGGTCCTGATACTTATGAAGTAACAAGGCTATATGGGAAGTATAAGTATAAATATGATAAAGCGGATAGAAATCAGCTTTCTAAGAAAGAAAAGGTAGAGTATGATTTATATGTAAAATGTAAGGAAGAAGTAGAAAGTAAACTCGAAAGAGCAAGCACCAACTTAGACAGATACCATCAATCAAAATCGAATGTGGATACTGGCTTAGATGCAATTGCAGCAGCACTAGATACAAATGAGGTAACTCTAGGAAATTTAGAAGCAATTAAACCAACTGGAGAGGCGATGACTATTGGAAAGAATATCCTATTAGAGCAGTTAGCTAATGGGAACCCTGTAGAATCTATTGCAACACTCAAAGAACAAATTTTTGGAGAGTTAGATGGCGCTATAGATTTCTTTGATGGACAGCAAAAATATGCTTACAACCCTGACTTCAATACAAGAGAGATTGTAGGTGATAATTATTCTGATCAGAATGAAAAATACTACGGAAATAATGATGTAGAAGGGCCAGATGCACTACACGGTACTCACGTGGCTGGAATAATAGGAGCTGTAAGAAATAATTCTGTAGGAATGGATGGTGTTGCTGATAATGTGAAGTTAATGTCTATTAGAACGGTGCCAGATGGAGATGAACGAGACAAAGATGTAGCTAATGCAATTAGATATGCTGTGGATAATGGAGCCAGCATTATAAATATGAGCTTCGGAAAAGGATATTCATGGTATGAGAAAGTTGTGGAAGATGCTATAAAATATGCTGAGAAGCATGACGTACTATTAGTGCATGCCGCTGGTAACAGTAGTCAAAATAATGATACGACTGATAATTTTCCTAATGACACTTATAAAGGGAAAGGCTTTTTGTTCTTCAAAGGTAAAACCAAGAACTACAAAAATTGGATGGAAGTAGGCGCTTTGAATTTTAAAAATGGTGAGGATTTATCTGCCCCTTTTTCTAACTATGGAAAAGAGAATGTAGACATCTTTGCACCTGGAATGGCTATCCACGCCACTATTCCTGATGATCAATACAGACCACTACAAGGCACCAGTATGGCTTCCCCAGTCGTAGCAGGAATAGCAGCAGTTATAAGATCATACTACCCTGGATTGACAGCAGTTCAGGTCAAGCAGATACTAATGAGCTCTTCAGTCAAAATGAACAACGTTGTGAAAGTACCTGGAATGAATGGAGTGACTAAACCGTTTAGTCAGCTGAGTGTATCAGGTGGTGTAGTTAATGCAGAAAAAGCTATTAAGATGGCTGGGCAGACTAAAGGAAAGAAAAAGATTAAGAGTATTGCCAAGACTAGAGCATAACTTTTCTATTTCAAAAAAGTAAAAAAGAGGAAGTTCGAATTCGAACTTCCTCTTTTTTTTAATTATAATATTTCTTTATACGTTTGGCATTCTTCAGAAGAACTTATCAGTTTTCTTCTGAATCCTTTTTCTCTTGCGGCCAAACATTATTACTTAGTTCCACATCTGCTAATCTTCCAGAAGGATCTATTTCTACTTTGAGAATATTTGCAGCGCTAATATTTTCGCTAATCATATAAGATTGATGAGTCCAAGGCCAATCAGTGAGTATGTCTCCCTCAAAAACATCATCCTGCTTTTCACCTCTCATCATTCTGAGTGGAATGCAATATTTAAGTTCTGAGCCATCCTTCAAACTAATAACGATATCTATCGGCATCGGAAGTACTCCTACTTTTTTTAATTCTATGCTTGTAATACCATCCGATTCGGTAATACCCCCTATTCCATAATCTATGGTATGCGTAGTGTTAACCCAATATTCTTTAAACCAATCTAACTCTAATCCTGACACTTTTTCTGCCACTCTAAGAAAATCATTTAGATTAGGATGTTTGAAAGCCCATTCATTATAATACCTGAGCAACGTTCTATCTAAAGATTTCTTACCCATTATATACTCAAGTTGTTCTAAGAAGACCAATCCTTTAGTGTATGATCCTACTCCATACGCCGTATTGGACTCAAAATGGTCTGCATGCGTGGAAAGCGGTTCCTCTGAACCTGACTTGGCAAATCTTGCATAACCTCGGACTGAATTATAATGTGGATTATCAGTCGGATCACCTTCTAGTATGCCTGCTTTTTTTAAGTGATTCATGACTGATGCAGAACCCCACGAGGTGAATCCCTCATCCATCCATGCATATAACGCTTCATTAGTTCCGAGAAGCATTTGGTACCAACTATGCATCCATTCGTGAACACTTACCCCAACAAGGCTGGTAAAGTTTCTCTCTCCTGTAATTAGGGTGGCCATTGGATATTCCATTCCACCATCACCTCCTTGAATAAATGCATACACAGGGTACGGATATTTACCAAAGTGTTTGTTCATGTACTGCTCCGCAACATCCATGGCTTCATGCAACTTTGTCCAGTTGTCTCTTGTCTTATCATTCTCCTGATAAAAATAATGTAGGGTTGTACCTGACGATGTTTTCTTGGAGTAATGTGTATAGTCAGGGTCGGCACCCCAGACAAAATCATGTACATTCTCAGCCTTGAAAGTCCATGTCAAATAGTTCTTTCGGAAAATGCCTTTTTTCTTTGTGTTCTTGTCCGAATATCCGTGTCCCATATCTTCCATGTTTTGCAATACGCCAGTAGCACCTACTGTGTATTTTCTATCTATTTTGATAGTTACCTCGAAGTCTCCCCATATTCCGTAAAATTCTCTTCCCACATATGGATTGGCATGCCATCCTTGATAATCGTATTCACATAGTTTCGGATACCATTGAGACATGGAGTAACTGATACCTTCGGCGCTGTCTCTCCCACTTCTCCTTATTTGGATTGGCACTTGCGCAGTCCATTCCATTTCCAGGTTTGTCGTCTTGCCAGGCAATATAGGTTTAGCCAGAGTAACTTCTAGTATCGTTCCTTCTGTATGGAACTGAGTTTGATTACCATCTTGCTTAAGGCTACTTACTTTTTGGTATCCTATCTCATCTTGCTTCAGTTGCGATATTCTATTTGAAACCCTCCTATCTGGATCTGAGATGGTAAGTGACCTCACATCCATCATACTATTAGGCTGGAACGCATTGAAGTAGAGATGATAGAATACTTTGTGTAAAGTATCTGGGGAATTATTCCAATATTTAAT
Organism: uncultured Saprospiraceae bacterium; assembly: GCA_964591455.1. Classification (GTDB taxonomy): domain Bacteria; phylum Bacteroidota; class Bacteroidia; order Chitinophagales; family Saprospiraceae; genus RFSX01. The sequence goes on along the minus strand of CAZQDZ010000049.1, from coordinate 7,176 downwards.
TTTTTGTTTGCCTTTATAAGTATGGCTTTTCACATCCATATCAATTTCCATCTCATACTTGACTTTTTGCTGCCAGCGATCTGACTGAGCACTTAAGGAGATACATGATAAGCAGAAAATTACAGGCAGTATATATTTTATCATAACCTAAGATTTAAATTCATTCAATTATTTACCAAATGCTTAGACAAATGTTTGTCTAATTGCTTGTCTTCGTCTGGTTTACTAATTGGTTCTAAGAGTTTATTGAAAGCAGTCCATTTATATTTTCGCTTGAGGATAAATAAGAACACAGCTCCTACTATATAAAATGAAACTGTCATGAAATAAGGGTTGAGGTCTTGTGTTATAAATAAACTGTCAGTTTTTAAGACAGACCCTTCGTATCCAACGAACACTGCAGCTGTGAAATTAGTGGCGGCATGTGTCCCTAAGGCAAGTTCTAGTCCATCATCCATTATCGTCATTATCCCTAACATTAGACCAGCACTTATGTAATAAGTCATCATGATACCTGTACCAAAACTTTGAACTTCTGGATTGGTTCCATGAACTAACCCAAACAAAATCGAAGTGACTAATAAGGGTATAAGCTTATAATTCCTTATACCAAAAGAGTGTAATTCGTTCTTTCTAACATAGTCGACCCCAACTTTACACAACACAAAAAATATGAATAGAAAGACTATACTACTGACCATACTTAATACAGACACATAAGTCTCATTAGCTTGTCTGCCAATCATGTTTGCTCTCATATCTGAGGTAAGGCTAGCAAGAGCAAAGGTTAGAAGAAAGCTCACGAAAACAACAATAACATTACGCCATCTTGCAGTTCCTATCCCCTGCATGAGGTACCCTCTGAAGAATAACTCTTCGAAACTGGTCTGTATCGGTAATACAAAAATGCATATCAGTATAAGCGGGATAAATGTCGCAGGGTCAAAATTCCAAGTATATTGATTTGGATTTAAAAAATATCCAACAGCCTCTACTACTAGGGCCAATGAAAGCCAAACAAAAAAGGCAAAGAAAACTCTGCTATATCTTATACGAGTTGCTGCAGTGGATAAGGTCTTAAATTCTCTTCTATGGAAAGGACCAAAAACGAAGTAGAAAACCGTAATAGCGGCTACGAAAAATAATAACATTAGCGATAGCCCTAGATTGGCATTTATGCCATACGAATCAAAGTTTTCCATGAATGTACTCAAGTCCACATTGCCAAGCTCAGAGTGTTGTTCTTGAGACTTTAGCCGAGCAAGCACTATAGGAATGCCACCTATGTTATAACCAAGGAATACTAAAATAGTCACTACCAAGTACCTCCACCAGTCATTTCTACCCTTAAAAGCCTGCTTAAAGTACATTCATTTTTTGTTTGAACCGCATAATTACTACAAAACGGATAAAAGTAGTGATTGCAAACGAGATGCACTTAAACTCAGCCGACAGGAAAGTGTATTGATTTCTAAAAAATATTCATCTTTGCACAAATTCCTCCAATGAAGCGTAATGACATGTTATTGGCCTTAACCTGTATTTTGATTGGTTTTTTATATCGATTAATCCCAGGTTATCCTTCAAACTTCACTCCTGTTGCGGCTATGGCGCTAATGGGCGGTATGTATATCTCTCGAAAATCCTTAGCTTTCCTTGCACCTATAGTGGCACTTTACCTAGGAGACTTGATACTAAATAATACGATTAACAGACCATTCTTTCCGGAGCATTCAGGGCTCGTACTATGGAGCGATTATATGTACTTCAACTTGTTGGCTATGGGCGGTATAGTAATTCTCGGCATTGGACTGGCAAAAAGTAAAGTAGTCAGTAAAATCATCTCAGGTAGTCTGTTTTCTTCCTTTGTATTCTTCTTTATTACCAATCTGGGTGTATGGCTTACAAGTACTATGTATCCAAAATCCTTAGCAGGGCTTGGTGCTTGTTTTACAGCGGCTGTTCCCTTCTTTCAAAATTCATTAATTAGCAACGTTCTGTTTGTAATCCTATTTATAGGGTCAATAGAACTGGCAAAGAAGTATATGTTTAAAGGAAATTTGGCAAGAATCTGAAAGTGCATTTATTTAAACCGTTTTATCCTCAGGATATTCTATTCTGACGTGATAGATACTTCTAAGGAGTGATTTGAAGACATCCTTACTTGACTTCAATTCCATAAATGATAAGGAGGAGTCACTCAACTGACCCAACTTAACCTTATGCTCTATTATCCCATCTATAAGCTTGTCTATGTCCTGTCCAGTGGGATTTTTCAGACTTTTAGATGCGGCTTCTATAGAGTCAGCTAGCATGAGTATAGTTTGCTCCTTACTACTAGGCTTGGGGCCCGCGTATCTGAAAAGAGACTCATCAAATTCTCTATCAGGCTCATCATTTTTCTGCTTTCTATAAAAGTACTCTACCCTGGTCGTCCCATGATGTGTTTTTATGAAATCAATGAGGAGCTTAGGCAGTCTGGCTTTCTTAGCTCTTACGATACCATCTGTCACGTGGTCTATTATGATTTCAGCACTTTCAAAATTGGACAATGAAGCATGATTGTTTTGGCCTTGACTGTTTTCTATGAAGTATTCAGGTCTTTTGAGTTTTCCTATGTCATGGTATAGTGCGGCAGTTTTCACTAACAAGGCATTGCATCCAATTTTGTCAGCTGCAGCTTCACTTAGATGCGCTACTTGTAAAGAATGCTGTAGTGTGCCAGGTGCTTTCAGGGACAATTCCTTAAGCAATGGTTTATTCATGTCACACAGTTCTGCCAGTGTAATACTTGATGTAAAGCCAAATATCTTTTCAGCCAATGGTATGAATGGATAAGCCAATAAAAGCAAAAGACAATTCAGAACCAGCCATCCAAAGACTGGAAATTCACTAGATACTAGTGAACCACTGTTAATCAAGGCTAATCCTAAGTAACCGACTAAGTAAGTCACCATGATAATCAGTATCCACATGAAGAACTTGTTCCAGTACCTTGTCTCAGAGATTATCAGCACAGTTATAATACCTGCTAAAATCTGAAGAAAGGTAAACTCATATCCAAGCTCACTTAAAAAGCTACAAATCAGTACCACAACTATATGGATAAATAATGCCAATCTACCACCATAGAAATTAAAGACAATGATAGGTACTAGGCAAAATGGAATCAGATAAGGACTGATAGATGGATTTTTATTGACTAGGAATACGATAAAGCTGAAAAGTACCGGCCATATAACCAAAAACAAGACACCTGAAATGCTAGAAGTTATCTCTGGAAAATACTTCATTGAATAAAACAATAAAGCGCCAATAATCAGTGCTGTCAATAAGAAGTATCCTATAAAGTATATGACCCGCCTTGATAGCGGATTAGACTTATCTGCCTCCTGTGCGATATAGGATTGTAGAATTTGGTAAGTCTTAGAATCTATTTTTTGATTTTTTGAGACGATGACATCTCCTTGTTTATAATTAACCTGAATAGTTCTTTGAGGATTCAATGAATCGCCTAATATGCCTAAGCTTATGTTCTTTTGGAAGTTAGTTTCTGAGATGAGATTTTCATATGACCATGCTTCACCTTCAGTAAATGATAATTTTACCTCATTATGAGCTGGGAAAAATAGACTAATAATAGTAATCGCCAGAATAGTCAGTAGCCATTTTGGCAAATCCTTCATTGTCCACCTTGTTCGACCCTTTTGGTCCATCATTCTAAGAAATCGTTTATATCTCACCAAATGTAAGAATAAACTTAGGTATTGAATTAATTTATAATATGTCCTTACCTCCAGTTTAACTAAGTGGCGTGAACAAATTATGCTTTAGAATTCCATTTCACTTCATCTATACCATCCAACTTTGCGAGAAATCGGCCTAATGTGAAAAAGTAATCTGATAACCTATTTAGGAAGGTCACGATAATGTCAGGGATTGATTTATGAGATTTTAGAGCAACGACCCTTCTTTCTGCCCTACGACATGTTGTTCTGCAGATATGTGCCAAGCTTATCCTTTCATTGCCTCCTGGGAGGATAAAGGATTTTAGTGGCGGAAGCTGGGCAGTCATTTTATCTATCTCTTGTTCTAAGGTTGTCACCAATTTATTTTCCAATTTGGGGAGATATTCATCAGCAGTATTGTCAGAGGCTAGGTGACTTCCCATATCGAATAAGGATGACTGAATCTGTTTTAGTACAGTGGTGTCTAGACCATCACATTTCGCGATTAACAGGCCTAAAAATGAATTGAGTTCATCTACTGTCCCAAAAGCTTCTATTTGCGCATCATCTTTCCCTACTGCAGAACCTCCAAAGAGTGATGTTTTTCCTTTGTCCCCTTTTTTTGTGTAGATTTTCAATTATAATCGTTTGATGCAAAATTAGCTCTTATTGTAATGATGGTCGGGGTCGGCAGCTTTTATAATATTGGCATTTATTGTGTCAGACTCTAATATCCCATCTCTCAGCCTGATGATTCTATGGGCATGTGCTGCAATATCTGGTTCATGTGTGACTAGTATAATCGTATTCCCGTTATCATGAATTTTCTCCAGAATAGCCATTATTTCTATAGATGTCTTTGTGTCAAGATTACCAGTGGGTTCATCCGCAAGGATAATAGCAGGGTCATTGACTAAAGCTCTTGCAATGGCGACTCTTTGCCTTTGACCTCCAGATAGTTCATTTGGTTTATGATCTATTCTATCTCCAAGCCCTACCTTAATCAGAACATCTTCCGCTTTATCTAATCTTTTTCTTTTACTCTGTCCAGAATAGACTAACGGTAAGGCCACATTTTCCAAAGCAGAAAGTCTGGGTAGAAGATTGAAGGTCTGAAAGACAAAACCAATCTGTTTATTACGGGTTGTTGCAAGTTCACCGTCATCCATTTCACTAACCTTTATATCCTTAAGAATATAATCTCCTGAAGTAGGTGTATCTAGCAGGCCAAGCAAATTCATCAGGGTTGATTTCCCTGAACCAGAAGGACCCATCAGGGCAACATACTCATTCTTTTGGATGTCAATATCTACACCATTAAGTGCATGTACCTTCTCAGTACCCATGGTATATATTTTCTTTATATCCCTCGTTGATATAATTGATCCTGTCATGAATCCTTGTTTATTACTTTAGGTACGGTAAAGAAAGGCGGCGCTTGTTCCTTCGCATTTTGAAGGGCTTGTTTGGGGCTGAGCTGCTGACCTTTAATATCTTCTCTCAGCGTATTATTACAATCCTCATTTGGGCTGATTAATTGTTGTATGCCATCAGTGTCAACATTCTGCAACTTATCTATTATCTCCAATAAGCCATTCAAATCTTTGGTAAGTGCTATTTTTTCGCTTGCACTCATTTTGAGAAGAGCCAATGATTCCAACTTTACTATTGTTTGCTTGTCTATGCTCACGATAAGATTTAATATTTGTAAATATGCATCATTCTATCCACATCATTCTCAAATATAGATGTGTTCCACGCTATCTCCGTCTAATTGCCTAATTTCGCCAACTAAGAAAATTGAATACGCTATTATTTACCTATGCATAACTGATGAGTGACGTAAAACATATAGCTATAGCAGGAAATATAGGAGCAGGAAAAACCACACTATGTGAAATGCTAGGTAAGCATTTTGCCTGGGAGGTTCATTATGAGGATACAAACGACAACCCATATCTAAGTGACTTTTATGACGACATGCAGCGATGGTCATTCAACCTGCAAATTTATTTCTTGAATAGTCGTTACAAGCAAATTATAGATATCCAGAAGGGTGATAAAGTGGTGATACAGGATAGAACTATCTATGAGGATGCATTTATTTTTGCACCGAACCTACATGAGATGGGATTGATGTCTAAGAGGGATTTTGAGAATTATTCTACGCTATTCCAAACGATGACTTCTCAGATTAATCCACCTGATTTACTCATTTATCTTAAAGCAAGTATTCCCACACTTGTAGGTCATATTCATAATAGAGGTAGAGAATATGAGGGTTCTATAAGTCTTGATTATCTCAAGAGGTTGAATCAGAAGTATAATGAATGGATAGACTCATATAAAGAAGGAAAACTACTGATTATCGATGCAGATAAAACAGATTTCTTCCACAATCCTGAAGACTTCGGTCAAATTATAACTCAAATCAACGGACAGCTGTTTGGACTTTTTTAGATGGCATACAAAGAACTAAAAGGATTTCTAGATACAAATGGAGTTTCACTGGTCGCCGTATCCAAGACCAAACCTATTTCGAGCATACAGGAATTGTACGATTTAGGTCACCGCGTTTTCGGAGAGAATCGCGTACAGGAATTGGTAGAGAAGTATAATGAATTAAGTAAGGATATCCAGTGGCATATGATAGGCACCTTGCAGAAAAACAAGGTGAAGTATATCGCCCCGTTCGTTTCCATGATTCACTCAGTGGATAGCTTAGACCTAGCCAAGGCCATAGATAGATATGCATTGAAATCAGATAGACAAATCGATGTTTTATTGCAGGTGAAAATTGCAAAGGAAATGTCCAAATTTGGTTTTGGATGGGAGGAATTAGAAGCATCTATAGGCCCCCTGTCTGAGTTGAAGTCTATTAGAATTAGAGGGCTAATGGGAATGGGAACATTTACAGCTGACGAAGATACAACCCGAGATGAATTCCAATATTTAAAAAGATGCTTTGAAGAATTCAAAAAACAGCATAGCCATATGAACAGCTTTGATACCTTATCTATGGGGATGTCTGGTGACTATAAGCTGGCTGTCGAAGAAGGCAGCACCATGGTGAGGATAGGCAGTTTATTGTTCGGTGGGCGCTATTAGTTATTCAGCCTATCAGCTTTTAGGTACTAAGAGAAATTTAACATTTTTTTGAAGGACACCTCTCTTTTTGACCCCTAAATCTCCTTAAAAGGGGACTTTGTCTTGTCCTGAAATCATTTTTCTACATTACTCCACTCTACTCGATAATCATTTTCTGAGCATCATATCCTCTTCCATTATCTGCTCTTATTATATAAATGCCGGTACTCAAATCAGAAACATCTAATTCTGTAACTCCAAGACGAATCTCATACGAAGTAAGGACTGTTCCTAGCATATCTACGATCTGTACGGTCATACTCTCACTAGCCTCTATGTAGATCACATCACGGGTAGGAAC
>CAZQDZ010000048.1:0-28684 GCA_964591455.1 uncultured Saprospiraceae bacterium | reverse complement strand
TGGCTAAAAGCATAGACATCATTGAGTACAAAGAAGAGGCTTTAGATTACATCTCAACTATTTTTACAAATGATGAGAAATGATAGCATTTTGCAATTTAAAAAGCCCCGATGCCCATCGAGGTTTCCTTATCCGTTTATATGAATATTACACTTGCAATTCAAACTTTCCACGCAAATTATTTGTAGGAATAGTATCAGAAAGATAGTGACAAGTAATAGTTAATAATTGAAGACATGAATCACCTGTCTGAATTCCATTCACTTTATCAAGCCTTCTTCACAAACTCTGACTTCAGACCCATAGCACCGAAACCATCTATCTTACACGCGATGTCATGATCGCCATCTACTAATCTTATTCGTTTTACTTTAGTCCCTTTTTTGATTGGTTTTGGAGCGCCTTTAACTGGTAGATCTTTTATGACGATCACTGCGTCTCCATCTTTAAGTGGATTGCCATTCACATCGACGACCAATCGCTCATTTGTGTCTTCTTGTTTTGGATTCCATTCATGCTGACATTCCGAACAAGCCCACAAATTGTCGTTCATAGCATAGCCATAGGGAGAAGTACAATTAGGACAAGGCTTTAAATCATCTGACATTTAGATAGTTTAGTTACAGTTGATAGATATAGGTCTGCTATTTGGGTTAGGTACCGATTAAAATACAACCACCTTTTCTAAAAATACCAATTCTCCATCGTCTAGTATCTGTACCAAGTAGATGCCTTCAACCCAACCTGATACATCAATCACATTTTGAGCTCCTTCGATTATCATATTACCATTGGTGTCATGGACAATGATATGATCTCCGGGTTCTAATTTCGATATGCTAAGATAATCTTGAACAGGATTAGGCCCTATCTTGTATTTTGAAGAAAGAATGTCTTGGGTGTTGGTTGATGTTTTTATTCTGAAATCTACAACAACAGGGTAATGATCGGAAGCATTATCCGTGTCAGAGAATGATAGGCCATTTTGGTCAAGTAATTCTATATTTAAGTTTCTAGTATCTAAGGCATATGCATTCATTTCTTCAAGTACAGAGTCTGAGTAAAAACAATAATCTAGTCTTCCTGGGAAAAAACTTCCTCTGTCATTTCTCCATGTGGTTAGGGTAGGCGTTCCAGTCGCAAAGGTCTTCGCATCTATTAGTCCACTCTCATCCCAATCAGGATTGAAGTCTGTGCCGTTACTAAAATTGTCAAATATATCTCCTTCCAAGATCGCACTTACTTGACTTCTAAGGCCTACAAAATTTGTATCACCAGCTATTATTATTGGTGTGTCAGGCTCTAATCTCAAGTTCGTATTACCATTCCTAGAATCTCTCAAAAAGGCAAGCATGACATCTATTTCTTGTTCTCTATCAAAATCATTGTCACAACAAGGAAAATGCACATTGATAACAAGCAGGTCTTGCCCTTCACGATTCACTATAAACAAACCATTGCCTGCAATCTCCCTGGCAAAAGTTATTGGATACCTACTAATGATTATATTGTCTGGACCGCGCTTTCTGGCAAACCACTCTGTATTCGAATCCAATACGCCAAGCACATTAAATAGTCTTGTCAATGTCTGACCAGCGTCAAAGTCACGAATCTCTTGAAACAAATAAATGTCAGACTTAATTGCATTAAAGATGCGCTGATATGCACTAAAAGCATCTGGGTCAAATAGGCGGTCATTCAGTACATTATAACTACAAACTCTGAAGTCACTATTGGCTTGGGAAGGAATATCAATGGCGGGAATTACTTCTGGATTAGTTTGATTTAAGGTGTAGGAAATGAAATTACCATTATTAGGAATTTCATCGCCATTATTTCTGTCATCGAATATTCTCACTTCTATAGGGCCTGATGCTGTGTGTGAGAAAAAATCATCACCCCATATCTTGCTAATTTGAATTTCAAATATTGAAGATGAGACAGTTGGTGAGGCTACTAAAGTTAAGTCATTATGAAAGACAAGATTTCCATTAAGTGTACCTCTTCTGTCACCGAAATTAAAGAAAAGCGTTACACCACTATTGATAATCTGAATGGTGTAATTGTTATTATCCTGCAACTGAATTTCTCTGTCAAACTCAACTAGAAAATAAATAAAATCTCTACTATCAGTCACAGATAGACGTAAGATATCTATTTCTGAATTACTATCACCAGAGTCATCTATAGTCTGTATGCGATTGTCTTCCCAATCTAAAAACGCTTCATCGAGAATAATGGATTGACTCTGTAATAAGCAAGTAAAAAATAATAAAATATGAAAGACGATTAATCTAAAAGTCATAAAGTAACATCCCAATAACTAATGTAATAAATTCAAAATAATTTAAAATCTGTATTTGTAACGTATAACATTCAATTAGACAATCGGTTGTACGAAATTGGAACATAGAAATTGAAAAAGAGATTGTTTCTTTCGAAATCAATCTCTTTTTATGAATTCATACTGATTAGATAATGGTATTATTCTATCATTACTTTGATAGTTTGAATTCCATCATCAAAGACAACATTCAGAAGATATATACCCGAGTTCAAGTCTATTCTTGAAATCTGGTGAGTATTATTATCTATATTTTGCTGACTTAAAACAACTTTTCCAGAGATATCTAACATTTGCACAGATCTAATTACAGCATCTGACACTTGGATATTGAATTGATTAATTGCTGGATTTGGGCTAACTATTAAGTCATGTTGTACAATATCTACAGTGGACAATACTCCTTCGCATCCTAGCTCAAATGCCACGCAGGCTCTAGGAAGTACAAGCTGAAGTAAAGTATCTATATGAGCTCTACCTTTTTCTGCTGACATATCAGAGTTTGTCGCTAAGCCAGACTCATTAAGCTCATCTGCATCAAAAGTGGTTCCTAAAGCATCATTAGTAGCAGCAACTATTACTCTTAATGTTTCTAAATCCCACCAGTTCCAAGGAGATCCTTCAGGAAAAGGAGTTTCAAAAGCATAGAAATTCTCAGCACCTAACTGAGTATTTATTGGTGGATTAGTTCCAGGTAAAGGGAAAGTTCTTGTAATTTGCTCCTCCATGAGTGGTCTAAGTGGATCATTTAGAATGTCTGTAAATCTATCATTTCTACCTGTTGCATTAGCCGCACTTACAGCAGCATGTGTACCTGCAACATTAACCACAAATTCATTGGTAGTAGGTACAATTACTGGACCATTAGTAAATGGTGCAAAAATGTCATTTGTAGCATGCACACCAGTTATCATAGCTTCTCTGACATCTCCACCATCGACCCAGTTTTCATCACCTAAGGCACCACCCATGTTAAAAACAAAGTCTACCTCGGAGTTGAAGCCAGGATGATTAGCAGTACAGAGTGCGGCGTCTGTGTCTCCAAATAAATTTCCAAAAATTGTACTATCGATAAATGGTGTCAATGTCACATCATCTATGAACTTATCTAATGTGACTTCCTCGAAATCATATAGCGTTCCAGCTCCCAAAGCTAAGTATCCTCCAGTTCCTACACCTCCTACGCCAATATTGTCTGGATCAATGCCCATAGGATTGCCATCCTCTGCCACTGTTCTTCTTAGGTATCTAATAGCAGTCCTGGTATCTTGTATTCCTCTATACGCGGCTTGTAGAAGTGTTGCTGTTCTTACATTTTGATCAGGTGAGGTCGGTAGCCATCCTAATCGATAAGTATAAGCAATTGCGACATATCCTCTGCTTGCTAATTCTCTGCATAAAACAACAGTTGTACTGTCAGTAGTTGCACCAGTTATGCCACCATTAAATAGTGGTGGTAGAAAACTTCCTGTATGAGCAATTAGAATAACTGGTCTTGAAGTATTGGTGTCGTCCATAGGCGTATATACGTCCATTACCAAATCCTGAGGCAAAGGGGCACCTGTAAGAATACTTATATTATTACCATAAGGTACAGATCTTTCTACGTCCACATTAAACATGGGGTCTAGAAATCTCTCTTGAGCCTGGCTCCAGAAGGAGAGTAATAGAAAAAATACTACAAAGTAAATTTTTTGCATAGTAGATAATTTAATAGTGTTTAATTATTTTTTTTGCCATTCATAAGTTGCGCTTAAGTATGCTAATCTTCCTATTCTAGGCCCCCCAAAAGTTTGAAAATTTCTTTGGTTTAGGAGGTTGGAAGCGCCTAATTTAAAAGCAATATTAATAGATGGAATAGTGTAACTTATTTGCGCATCAATCAAATCATAAGTAGGAATAAATCCAGTAAATTGTGGAGATCCTTCAAAAGTAAATCCCTCAATCCACTTGTAGACTACTGAGAATCCAAGCAAATTGTCAAACAAAGATAAATCTCTTGCAGACAATCCAATATTATATTTGAATTCAGGGGTGTTAAATGCCGGAATAATTGGATCATTAGATTGAGTGTTCAATCTGTTAAATGAGAAATTACCCTTAAGTTGAAAATATTTTGCGAAATAATAATTGGCTCCTAGTGAATAACCCTGAGTTGTAACTACATCTGACGCATTAGCACTTACCCTAAATACTTGTGCATCAGTAGGGAGTGCACTGCCCACTGGGATAAACTGATCTATGCCGAGCTGGAATCCTATGAAATCATCATATGTAGAAAAGTAATAACTCATATCTAAGAACAGTGCATCAAATAGGGTGGTTCTATATCCAATTTCAAAAGTTCGCACTTGCTCAGGTCGAATAGGATCTACATTGAAAAAATTAAGGGTATCTCTATTACCAGTATTAAGTAAATCGACAAATGATTCTACCGTTACAAGATCATTGATGCCATTGAGATTACCTAGAAGGATTGCTGGTCCTACGTTATAATTCAAGTATTGATCTGTAAGAGTTGGATTTCTTATAGCTGATGATAGGCTCACTCTGAGAAAATTATTTTCTGAAGGAGTCCATACTACTGAAGCTGCAGGAGATAGGAGGAAGTCAAAGTTTTCATGTTTATCAAGTCTCAATGTGCCACTTACTTGTAACTTATTGTCAGCCAGTCCTACGGTAGTACCTCCATAGACTCCCCACTCGTAGGTGTTGATATTTACGCCATTTGTATCTAGGAGAATGGAGCCTTGAGAATTAGGTAGATATAATCTACCACTAGCACCTAATCGGAAATCTAAATCAGCTACTTTTTCTCCTGAGTATACATTATTAAATCTTTTCTCTCCTTGAAGATGTATTAATGCAGACTTGTCAAAGAAACGTGTACCACCTTCAGAATTAGCAATTCTGCTGGTGATATCATCAAAGGCTGCCTGAAATTCGGGTGTGCCGGGCTCCAAGAATGGTTGCGTTCCTACGATATCATTACCAATCAAGGTACTCTCCAATGCTTGATTATGCCAAATGGCTAGTGAATCTTGAATACCCAACAAAAAATTGTCTACCGCAGCTCTAAACTCATCTGGCATCCCTATGAATTCACCACGTCTTGGAAATCCTTCTAAGCCTTCTATTCTATCTACTACATTGAGACTCCAAAAATTCAGATATGTTGTATTCCATTCTACATCATCAGAGGATTGTTCTTGAAGTTGTAAGGCGGTGAAAAATGGATCAAATGAATCTCCTGCATCTTCATGTGTTGCATACAATCTGACAAAAAAGTCATTGTCTTTTTTTATCTCTGCCTTATGTTGATAAAACTTAATATTCCTTAGTGAAAACCTATTATCTCCTTGATAGACCGTAGTACCTGCTCCAAAACTACTTCCAAGAATCAGTTGTGGAGATTCATATTCTTGTTCAGGCTTAAGTCTGATATGGAAAGCGGCAGAAGCTTTTGTATTTCTTGTATCATAATCCACTAGATCCTCTTCTCTATAACCATTACGGAAATAAGTGCCAATTCCTGCTAGGTTAGCAGTCCTGTTAAATTCGTCTCCGTATATATTAACAGCATCGAATCTGCCAGGATTGTTGATATTTACCTCAGAATCATCCACTGGATTGAAATTATCGGCTTCCCAGTCATCTGCTTGTAATCTAAATAAATTGAACTTGTAAGCAAGCCAAGGATATCCTTCTTTATTGTTAATTGCATCAGCCCATCTGACACTGGTTTCTAATAAATTACGTTCTGCTACTTTTACTCTAGCTGAAAATCCTTTTAGAATAAATGGATCTTTTGTTTCAATACTGAGCACACCATTAAAGGCATTTGGGCCATAGTAGGCTGTACTAGCTCCCACAATCAGATCTACTTTTTTGACATCTAGCTCAGAGGCTCCAAGAAAGTTACCTAGTGAAAAGTTTAGACCTGGAGATTGATTGTCCACCCCATCTATAAGTTGGAGTGATCTTACAGGACTAGTGCTATTAAATCCCCTTGTATTGATTATCGTAAATCCTATACTAGCTGTCGTGAGGTCAACATCTTTTAGGTTACCTAATCCTTGATAAAAATTGGAAGAAGGCGTTTCCTTTATTGATAATAAATCTAAAGATTCTATGGTCAAAGGCGCTTTCTTCTGTTCGTCAGATACACGTTGTCCTTTTACAACAATCTCTTCTGCTAAGATAGAAGACTCTTCCATTCTAAGAGAGACATCTTGTCCAGCACTAGAAATAGTAGTGGTGACATCACCATAACCTAAATAGCTAATAATAATGTTAACTGGAAAGTCTCTATCTGTCTTCAAAATAAAACTGCCGTCCCAGTCAGTAACTGTTCCATCAGTGGTTCCTTCTATTAGGACATTAGCACCAATTATTGCTTCATTCGTCTCGTTGTCCATGACTGAGCCTCTAATAGTATTCTGAGCAACTACAGAAAATGACACTAATACCAAACATATAATACTAAATACTCTCAAATCAACCTTTTTTATTGCTTGTTAGGACTAGATTACCCAAATAATACTAAATATACCAAATTATCTAAGTGATATGATGTTATGGTTGAATATGTTGGTGACAAAGGCCCTAAATGAATTATTAGACTACTTTTGAGTCAATGTATTTTTCATTGTATATCGCTAAACGCATTGTTAAAAGTAGTACTACAGGATATTCTGGTGCTTTAGTCAAGTTAGCTATAGCCAGTATAGCCCTATCTATAGCTGTGATGCTTCTCAGTACCTCAGTCATCTTAGGGTTCAAAAACGAGATTTCTAATAAAATCTATGGTTTTTGGGGTAATATCCATATCACGGATGTTAAGTCTACTAGGAATTTTGAACTAAGACCTATACAAAATACAGCAGCAATACATGATTCTATATTGGCCATATCAGGATTATTGTACAACAGTGAACCTAGAGGGAAGCCGCCAAAGATGAGAAATACAAAAGGCGGTGTATCCTATGTCACGCCATTTATAACTTTTCCCACAATAATCAGCACAAAAAATGAGATAGAAGCCTTGGTGTTAAAAGGTGTAGGTCCCACCTACAAGAAAGATTTTTTCGAGACCTATATCAAAGAAGGAGAATTTCATTTAGAAAGTGATTCTACTGTTTCTAGGAAGATTATGGTTTCAGAACAGACGGCGTCTAGACTACACCTAAAGCTAGGTGACCCAATCAATGTCCATTTCTTAAAGGATAACAATCAGATCAAAAGACGACTAGAAATTGGCGCTATTTATAAATCAGGTTTGGAGGAGTATGACCGTAAGTTTGCCTTTGTAGATATGCGATTGATTCAGGATGTTATAGGGTGGGATAGAGACAAAGTAGGTGGACTTGAGGTATATGTAGATAATATAGAAGATGTATCTATCATCGCCGATTATATTTATCAGGAAGTACTCCCTACTAATTTATATGCTCAAACGATCCAGGAAAAACAGAGTAGTATTTTTGAGTGGTTAGAGTTGCAGAACATAAATGAGGCGATGATTTTACTATTGATGATTATTGTTGGTATTATAAATATGTCTACGGCACTTCTCATTATTATTCTAGAGCGATCTTCTATGATAGGCATACTCAAATCACTCGGACAAACTAATTTAGGGGTAAGGAAGATATTTATTGCAAGTGGTGTATATATAATATGTCTGGCACTCATTTTCGGCAATTTTATAGGATTAGGCCTTGGGTGGCTTCAGAAAAAATTAGGGTTCATGGCCTTGGATGAGGCTAACTATTATCTTACCCAGGTACCCATAGAGTTTGATTTGTGGAGTATATTCTGTATCAATATAGGGGCCGTTCTGGTCACAGCCATTGTTTTGATTATACCTAGTTTCTTGGTGACTACAATCTCGCCTATCTCTATTCTTAGATTTGACTAGCTTCCAGCCTAACCTGATTGAAATAAAACTCGTATCATGATGGATTGGTATTTGCGTAGTAATGGAGTATTCTTGTGGAATGACAAGAGGCCGCAGAAATTCAATCGCTTATGATCCAATTCTACATATTTAAAGGAAAAATTGTAGAGCCTACTTCAGACTTAGCAGGGGCTGATTGGGTCCATATCTCTCCTCCACTAACTGAGGTAGACATAGAAAACGTGGCTAAAAAGTTAGAAATCCCCCTAGACTTTATACAAGATTCATTAGATATAGATGAGCGATCTAGATATGAGATAGAAGATGAGTCTAAGCTGATTCTCATTAATACACCAATGGTCAATGACGATGAAAAGCAAAATGAAGCTGTATATATTACTGTCCCTATAGGTATAATCATACAGAATACAAGAGTAATCACTGTCACTCAAAAAGAGAATCTGATTATAGAAAGGATTCTAGCTCATAAGGTGAAGAATTTTAATCCAGCGGATAAGGCCTTATTTGTCCTACACATCTTCGAACAAAATGTATTTTGGTTTCTTGAATGTTTAAAAAATATAAATGCAAAACGAAATCATATAGAACGTGAACTCTATGATTCGAGTAGAAATGCTGAACTGAAACAACTTCTAAGAATAGAGAAAAGTTTGGTCTATTTCGTCAACTCCTTGAATGCCAATGATTTGTTGATGATGAAAATGCGACGAACTGACTTTCTGAAAATCAGAGAGCGAGAACTACATTCAGATCAGTTCGAAGATATTATTATAGATAATGGTCAGGCGCTTGAAATGTCGAATGTATATACTAATATCCTATCAGGCACAATGGAAGCCTATGCTTCCATCGTATCTAATAATCAAAATACTTTTATTCACAGGCTTACAATAATTACGATTATCCTCATGGTGCCTACGCTAGTAGCGAGTTTTTATGGGATGAATCTGGAACACTTACCATTTAGTAAGAGTCCTTATGCCTTCTACGTACTTCTTGCAATCTCAGTTTTTATTGGGGTTCTACTGATTCTTTTTCTAGGAAGAAACACTAGCAAGAAGTAATCCATTTTAACAATATAATTTCTCCTAATATAATCGTTTTGATTATCCACATCTGTGGATAACTCAATTAACATATTATGATTTATTCGTATTTAATTTGCAGTCGGTTGTGGGGTCTAGAAACTAGAGCTTGACCGAAATTATCACTTACATATCTCTCAAGGTTGGCGTTGTTTATTTAGATCAGGTCGCAGGACAAGGTTAGAAAACGACACTCTCTTGTTAAAGTGATATTATTATCTTTTATATATATAAAATTTCTTAATTTGTTGATTCTTTCTGAATGAAAGTTCAGAGGACTAACTGACTAACTACATAACGAATGAAGGTGCACAATGAACCTCTACTAACAGACAATCCAAATCGCTTTGTGCTTTTTCCTATAAAGCACGACGATATTTGGTCATTTTACAAAAAATCCGAAGCTAGTTTCTGGACTGCAGAGGAAATTGATTTACATCAAGACCTGACAGATTGGGAGAGTAATCTTAATGATGATGAAAAGCATTTTATAAAACATGTTCTAGCATTTTTTGCTGCCAGTGATGGTATCGTGAATGAGAATCTTGCCGAGAATATGGTGAATGAGGTGCAATACACAGAGGCCAAGTTTTTCTATGGATTCCAAATCATGATGGAGAATATTCATTCTGAGACATACTCCCTCCTGATAGATACTTACATAAAGGACAATAAAGAGAAAGATTATTTATTCAATGCCGTAGAGAACCTTCCTTGTGTGAAGAAAAAGGCAGACTGGGCTTTGGAATGGATAGAGGATGCGTCTTTTGCAGAGAGATTGATAGCCTTTGCAGCTGTTGAGGGAATATTCTTTTCAGGATCATTTTGTTCCATCTTCTGGCTTAAGAAGAGAGGTCTTATGCCAGGACTTTCATTTTCCAATGAGCTCATATCTAGAGATGAAGGAATGCACTGTGATTTCGCCTGTATGCTATACAATGATCATATAATCAATAAACTACCGAAGGAAACAATCAAGACGATTATCTGTGATGCTGTAGAAATAGAAAAAGAGTTTGTCTCTGATGCTATTCCTGTAAGGCTGATAGGTATGAATGCTGAGAGTATGTGTGAGTATATAGAATTTGTGGCAGACAGATTACTCGTCAGTCTCGGTAATGAAAAAGAATATAATACTTCTAATCCGTTCCCATGGATGGAATTAATATCACTACAAGGGAAGACCAACTTCTTTGAGAAAAGAGTGGGCGATTACACTAAAGCAGGTGTAATGGCTGAAAAAGGTAAACAGATATTTTCACTAGATGAAGATTTCTAGAGCCAATAAAAAAGGACTCGCTAAATAATAAAACTACATAAACCAAACCCGAGATCTTTTTTAACCCTTTTTATATCAACTCACTATGCAAGTAATCAAGAGATCTGGAAGCACAGAAGACGTTAGCTTTGATAAAATTTCAGCTCGTATTAAAAAATTATGCTATGGATTAGATCCAGGCTTTATAAAACCTTTGGAAATTTCTCAGAAAGTTATCCAAGGCCTATTCGATGGGGTGAGTACTACAGAGCTAGATAACCTGGCTGCAGAAACTGCCGCCTCCTTAGCGACCGAGCATCCAGAATATGCGACCCTAGCTGCTAGGATTGCAATTTCGAATCTACATAAGAATACAGACAAGTCTTTCTCTAAGACAATGAGAAGACTATATGAGTACATAGATCCCAAAACAGGTGAATCTGCAGGCCTCATCAGTGATAAGCACTTAGCAATCATTGAGGCCAATGCACAAAGAATAGATTCTGCGATTATATATGATCGTGATTATAGTTTCGATTATTTCGGATTTAAGACCTTAGAGCGGTCTTATCTCCTAAGAGCCGATGGTGCAGTGGTAGAACGACCGCAACATCTGCTGATGAGAGCAGCCATAGGAATACATGGAGAAGATGTAGATTCTGCTATAGATACTTATAATTATATGTCTGAAAAGTGGTTTATCCATGCCACACCTACCTTATTCAATGCGGCCACTCCCAAACCACAACTATCGTCTTGCTTTCTTCTCTCGATGACAGAAGACAGCATACCAGGAATATTTGAGACATTGACTAGATGTGCTAAGATATCCCAGTCAGCTGGAGGGATTGGATTGAGTATCCATAATGTTAGGGCCAAGGGCAGCTATATAAAAGGTACAGGTGGCACATCTAATGGTATCATCCCTATGTTGAGAGTATTTAATGATACAGCGAGATATGTAGATCAGGGAGGCGGAAAGAGAAAAGGTGCTTTCGCTGTTTATCTAGAACCATGGCATGCGGACATACACGATTTTCTTGACCTAAAAAAGAATCACGGTAAAGAAGAACAAAGGGCAAGAGATTTATTCTATGCCATGTGGATTTCGGATTTGTTTATGGAAAGAGTAGAATCAAATTCTGAGTGGTCTCTATTCTGCCCAAATGAAGCCAAAGGACTGGCAGATGTGTATGGCGATGAATTCAAAGAACTGTATACCAAATATGAATCAGAAGGTCTCGCAAGAAAGACAGTCAAGGCAAGAGACCTCTGGTCTTCTATTATGGAATCCCAAATAGAGACAGGAACACCCTATATGCTCTATAAAGATGCTTGTAATGAAAAATCAAATCAAAAGAATTTAGGGACTATTCGTTCTAGTAATCTATGTACAGAGATATTGGAGTTTACTTCTCCAGATGAAGTTGCTGTATGTAATTTGGCATCTATTTCTCTGGCAAAATTTGTCAATGTCGAGAAACAAGAATATGACTTTCAGAAGTTATATGAAGTAACTAGAGTCGTTACTAGAAACCTTAACAAGGTTATAGATGTCAATTACTATCCTGTCAAAGAAGCCGAAAACTCAAATATGAGACACCGTCCTATAGGTATTGGTGTTCAAGGTCTAGCTGATGCCTTTATTCTTTTAGGAATGCCATTCGATAGTGAAGCGGCAAAACAATTGAATAAAGATATTTTCGAGACTATATATTTTGGAGCGGTTACAGAATCTAATGCGATATCTGAGCAGGAAGGTACTTACCAGAGTTACGAAGGAAGCCCGTCTAGCAAAGGACAATTGCAGTATGATTTATGGGGAGTGACGCCTTCTGATAGATGGGACTGGGCTGGATTAAAAGAGAAAATAAGCCAGCATGGTCTTAGAAACAGTCTTTTATTAGCGCCAATGCCGACTGCCTCTACTTCTCAGATATTAGGCAACAATGAGTGCTTTGAGCCTTATACAGCTAATATCTACACAAGAAGAACGCTGTCAGGGGAGTATGTCGTAGTCAATAAGCATTTACTAAAAGACCTAATAAGTCTAGGCAAATGGGATTCTGAGATGAAAGAACGATTAATAGCGGCTAATGGTAGTATCCAGCATATGGATGATTTGCCCCAAGAAATAAGAGAGCTATATAAAACTGTGTGGGAGATAAAACAGAAAGTGATTATAGATATGGCTGCAGACAGAGGAGCCTATATCTGTCAGAGCCAAAGTCTCAATTTGTTTATGGAAACACCGAATTTAGCAAAGCTAACATCTATGCATTTTCACGCATGGCGAAGTGGCCTTAAGACAGGCATGTATTACCTGAGGTCTAAGGCAGCAGTGGACCCTATTAAGTTTACTCTAAGTGCAGATTACAAGAAGAAGTATAACCAGGAGAAAGAAGTAATGGACGTAGAAAAGAACCAAGAAGAGCAAGAGGTAATTGAAGGAGAAGTATGTACAATGGACGACGGTTGTCTAATGTGCGGTTCATAGAGAAATAAATTCCAATACCTATTTATATAAAAGAGGCTTTGTGTAATGCAAGGCCTCTTTCCATTTGAATTAGTGACAATTGATAGACATTCATTTTCTATTTACCTATTAGATTATGAAGATACACTTACATTAGGCTGCGAATAGGCAGGGAGTTATAGTTCATGTACAAATTGGGAGTTAAAAGTCATTTGAACCCAAAAGATTGTAATGAACTTGAGACATTTGGTATTATCTATTTTACTTATCTATTTGCAGTTGCCTTTAGCTGCTCAGATATTCAATATCAAGGATGCCAAGAAAGATCAGAGATTCAATTCTGAAGTGCTCATAATAGATGTGAATCACGATTTGCTACGAAAGTCAATTGCATCTAATACATCAAATCTCAAATTGTCATTACCATTTTTCAATAGTAGTGATTTAGAATTCCAGCTAGAGGCTATCAAATTACACACTGACAATTTTCAGCTGTATGAGCGCAGCCCATTAGGTAAGCAAGCGGTGACCTATAATATGGGACATTATTACAAAGGAAGTATTGAGGGGATTGTAGATAGTAGAGTAACACTGACTATTCAAGGTAATGAAGTTTCTGGGGTCATCTGGGATGGAGATAATTCATATGACTTTGGTAAATTGAAAGATAGCGGGGATCATATACTCTATAAATCTAATAGTATCAATGAAGACTTGTCTTTGAAATGCGCGACTGATACAAAAGACTTTAAGCCTTCAAAGCAAACCTTTAATCGGAGTAGTACTTCTTGTTCCACAGTAGTAGAAGTATACTTTGAATGTGACTTTCAAATGTATCAGAACTTTGCTTCATCCTCTACCTCAGTTACAAATTACGTGAACACCATGTTTGCAGAGATGCAAACGCTATATAGCAATGAAAGCATTAGCATTCAGATATCAGAGATTATGGTATGGACAGCTGATGATGGATATCCCAATGGGATAGCGGCCTTATCACAATTTGCCACATCCACTTCTTCATTTAACGGCGATGTGGCACATCTACTAACTAATGATAGTGGCGCAAATGGCGGTGTGGCCTACGTGAATCAGCTCTGTGGTAATAATCCATATGCCTATAGTGATATTTTAAATTCCACAGCGGTCTTTCCTACTTATTCGTGGGATGTGCAGGTAGTCTCCCATGAACTTGGCCACAACTTTGGGTCATCACATACACATGATTGCGTGTGGGGTCCTAATAATAATCAACAAATAGATGACTGTGGAAATATAGTGGTAGGAGGTGCTAGCTGTTACGATCCCAATAACCCTATAGTGCCGTCTGTTGGTGGTACGGTAATGAGTTACTGCCATCTCAATAACGTAGGAATTAATTTCAATGAGGGGTTCGGACCTGAACCGGGACAACTCATAAGAGATAAACATGCAGAATGCATGTGTGACAACCCTGTCTGCGAAGAAGCTAACATACTGAGCACAAGTGGCATTTATTCCGCTGATCCAAACAATGGAAATGGGGCTTCATCTAATTCCGCTACTTATGCAGATTGGTTTGAATTTTCACCCGACAGTAATGGGACAATAGATTTCTTTTCATGCAATGAAGGGGTAGACACTAGAGTATGGTTGCATTCTGGAAGTTGCAGTTCTCTAGTATTTCTGGCACTCAGTGATGATGATTGTACAAGTAGTGGGAATCTTAATTATGCTTCAGAAATTCTTAATCATAGTGTCACTGCAGGAACAACATATTACATAGAATGGGACAACAGATGGAGTTCTGCTTCTTTTGATTGGGAATTTGTATACACACCTTCTGGGTCAAGTATGGTGGATATCTCATGCCCTCCGACCTACATTGCAGCGAATAATTGCGATACGTTAGATTATCACCCAGATGTTAGTGGCTATGCGATGAGTACAACAATGGGTGCTGTTATAACTTACTCTGACGTGATTGCATCCACCTCATGTACCGTATCTATAGATAGGACATGGATTGCTACCGATGGAGGAGGAGCCAACGCAAGTTGTGTACAAAACATTTCTCTCAACGATCAACAAGCTCCGCAGATAGACAGTTGTCCTTTGAACATAACTACACCATCCAATTCCAATTGTCAAGCCAATATCTCTTGGATAGAACCTGTGATATCCGATAATTGTACAATGGTAACAATTAGTTCTACGGCCAGTTCTGGTTCTCTTTTTGACCTAGGTACCACAAGTGTAACTTATACATTTCAAGATGATTGTACGAATGTCAGCCAATGCTCGTTCGATGTCACTGTGACAGATAATTGTGGTTCTATTAATCCGATAGATTGCCAAGGAGATACATTGAGTTTATCAGGTGATCTAAACGACTCCCTGTATGTGGCGGACCAACTCATAGAAGCGGCGGGCTTAATTTCTCCCACGACTTCAGCACAATTCCAATCTGGAGGGACTATAGAGTTGTTGCCTGGTTTTGAATTAGAGCTAGGTGGTCAACTAGAAATAATTCTAGATCCATGTGCCAACTAACTAGGTTCTAATCAGCCTAAGTAAGTATTCGCCATAACCGCTCTTTTTTAAGGGTGCCGCTATTTTTTCTAATTGTGTTTCGTTAATATAGCCCATGCGGTAGGCTACTTCTTCTATACATCCAATCTTATAATCTTGCCTTTGTTCTATAACACGAATGAATTCTGACGCAGCTGCTAAGGATTCAAAAGTACCTGTATCCAACCAAGCTGTGCCTCTTTGCATAATACCCACTGAAAGTTGGTCCAGCTTTAGATATTCTCTATTTAAGTCTGTTATCTCATATTCTCCTCTAGCAGATGGTTTTAAGTCTTTGGCAATGTCACATACTTTGTTGTCGTAGTAGTAGAGCCCAGGTACAGCATAGTTTGATTTGGGTGCTTGAGGTTTTTCCTCTATAGATATCACTTTCTTATTGTTATCAAATTCTACTACCCCATATCTTTCTGGATCATGGACTGGATACGCAAACACCCTTGCGCCGGATGCCATTTGTGTGCTTTCTTGCAATAGGGCAGACAAGCCTGATCCATAAAAGATATTATCCCCCAGAATTAAACTGGCCTTATCACCTGCTATGAAATCAGCTCCAATCACAAAAGCTTGCGCTAGTCCATTTGGCACCTCCTGAACCGCATACTGGAAATTACAACCCAAGTCAGAACCGTCTCCCAGCAACCTCTGGAATGATTCACTATCATGAGGCGTCGTAATGATTAGAATATCTTTTATACCTGACAGCATCAGTATAGATAAGGGATAGTATATCATCGGCTTATCATATATAGGCATGAGCTGCTTAGAGATAGCTTTAGTTATTGGGTATAGTCGAGTGCCAGATCCTCCGGCGAGTATTATTCCTTTCATTTCGATTTTAGAATTATGATTTAGGATTTTTGAATTTTATTCGAGTCTCCAAGGTTTTGACTGAGGATATCATAATAGAAAGTAATTCGTTGGTTTCTTTAAGGTGTTCTTCTAACTTTTGAGGATTATCTGGAAGGCAATTTAAAATATCAATCCAAAAATAAGATTCGTCAAGCTCCTCTATTACAATTTTAAGTTTATATATGAAATCTTTTTTTGATTTTGCTCTACAAGCTGCATTGTAGTTGGCTGCAGAAGAAGACATGGATCTGATTAGTTGCCGTTTGATGATGAAATATTCATCCGATTTTGGTAGTCCTTTAGTTTCAGAGATTGTTAAAAGAAGTAACTTCTTAAGTCTCGCCTTAATTTGCTCCTCCATATTCAGAAATTGACAATCAAAAAATCATAATTCAAAAATCAAAAAATCAAAAATCCAAACTAATCATTCAAAAATCAAGAATACATCTTCTCATAATACTTCTTATACTCCCCACTAGTCACACTCTCTAACCATTCCTTATTCTCCAGATACCAGTCTATCGTCTTGCTTAGTCCTTCTTCGAACTGGAGTGATGGCTCCCATCCTAGTGCATCTTTGATTTTGGTTGCGTCAATAGCATAACGCATATCGTGGCCAGCCCTATCTTTGACATAAGTGATGAGTGATTTAGATGTTCCTTCCGCTCTTCCTAATTTCTCATCCGTTTGCTTAATCAGCAAGTGGATGAGGTCGATATTTCTCCATTCGTTATGACCACCTATATTGTATGTCTCTCCATGCTTGCCCTTATGAAAAATGGTGTCTATGGCTCTTGCATGATCCACAACGTATAACCAGTCTCTTACATTGACACCTTCCCCATACACGGGTAAAGGCTTGTTGTGAAGAATGTTATTGATAAAAAGGGGCAACAATTTTTCGGGAAATTGATAAGGGCCATAATTATTAGAACAGTTACTCAATACAATAGGCATCCCATATGTATGTCCGAAGGCTCTTACAAGGTGGTCACTACTTGCCTTACTAGCTGAATATGGGCTTCTTGGGTCATAGGGGGTGTCTTCATAGAAAAAACCTGTTTCTCCTAGTGACCCGTATACTTCATCTGTGGACACATGATAGAACAATTTGCCATCATAGTTATCTTTCCAGGATTCCTTAGCTACCTGTAGTAAAGTCCCAGTCCCAATCACATTTGTGGTCACAAAAACAAGTGGGTCTGATATAGATCGGTCTACATGTGATTCTGCAGCAAGGTGAATCACCGCATCTACCTTATACTTATTAAATACCGCTCTTATTTCCTCTAACTCTCTTATGTCTGCTTTGACAAACTTGTAGTTAGGTGCCTGGTCTATGTCTTTGATGTTTTCTAGGTTGCCAGCGTATGTGAGCTTGTCCAGATTGATTATGGTGTGCTCAGGATATTTATTGACAAATAATCTGACGACATGGTTGCCAATAAATCCTGCTCCTCCCGTTATTAAAATATTCATTTTCTTACTTTGTTATACCTAGCTGATATACTATCAGAAAGTGGCACAAAGTAAATCAATTTGGATGGGCTTGGAAAATTGCAGAGATGTTAATATGTTAATCTACTGAAATGGCTTAGACAATTACCATAAGTCATTACTCTCCATACTTTCGAGTCAATGCCAATATCTCTTGCAATAATTAAGCACTATTCACATCGCCAGATAAACGGATCCTCTGAACTTTGTTCCAATGAGGTAGCTATTTCTTCATCACAAACTTCTCGGGTCTCTAGGACTTCACATCCAACTATTCCACACCCTTCCAGTATACACGTCTGACAGTTTTCATCATTATCGCCACATGATACAAGGATTCCTGATAGCAGCAAACCTATAATTACTAGATATTTCATATTTTCTATTTATCTCATAAGACTTTCTAGACTATCAGATTTGTTTGTCATTATAGTTTATTTTTCGCTTTAATGAGAAATTAACTAAGTGTATCCGACCCAGACTTTATTTTTGACATCGTTATTATATCAATAAACATGATAGAGGGTCAGCTTGTATTTTTCAAATCTGTGTTTCTTCTAGTGGCGATGTCATTCGCTCATTTCACGTCGGTAGGACAAGGGAGTTTGCTGGATGGACTAGTAGGATACTATCCTCTAAATGGTGATGCACATGATTATAGTGGTAATTGTAATCATGGCCAGGTATATGGCGCTTCAGCTACGACCGGCTTAGATGGTACTTTCCTAACAGCCATGTCTTTTGACGGTCAGGATGATTATATAGAAATACCTCATACTGAGCTAATTGATTTTAGTAGCAAAGATGATTTTGCGATATCATTTTGGGTACGGATTGAAGAAAGTCAATCTGATGTAGATACCTCCGACAATGATATTATAAGCAAGTGGGTGATAGATGATAGTAGCATGAAGCATGAAAGAGAGGGTTATCCTTTTGTCTTTAGAGTCATCAACCAGAAGCGCCGCCAAAACCATCAACTTTATTCTGCGCAGTATGGAGGTGCTAAATCTTCTTGCAAAGGAGCGACTAATCTCCAGACTAAGATTGTGCCATCAGAATCGGACTTCCATCACATTTTGCTCAATGTGAGCAGCGGAAAATTTTATTTATACCTAGACGGTGAACTCAAGCGACGACGTGGTTCCAATGTATTCTGTTCTGCTCAGAATAATGCCCCTTTAAGACTAGGGAAAAGAGGCGGCTCTAGATTTCAAAATCATTTTACTGGCGCAATAGATGAATTGATTATCTATAATAGAGCTCTTAACGATAGTGAAGTGCGCCTACTCAGTGATAGGCGGACTCAGCTTGTAAAGACCATTGAGTTTTCTACAGAAGCAAATACCTTGGTATATTCCGATACACTATACTTTGATGATGATGTATTCAATCTTACTAATGTCCAGAGATTAGGTCTGGGTCATGTGACTAAATTTTTAGAGATTGGAACGCAGTATCATTTGGTTATACATGGCCATACTAATGGGATTCCTAGCGATGACTTCTGTGATGTGCTGTCATTAAAGCGGGCCCAAGTCGTCCAAAAGTATCTATATGACATAGGCATTTCTTGCTATAAAATAACAACAAAGGCGCACGGCAAGCGAAAGCAAATATCTCCAAATTCTACCCCTTCTTTAAGAAAGAAAAACCAAAGGGTAGAGGTTAAAGTCTACAGAATAGCAAAAGTATAGAGAACATATATACATACTTAGTAATATGTTTACCTTTGCAGCAATACTAGTCCTATGTTACTTTCCGTAGTCATTCCTGCGTATAACGAAGCCAAAACGATTCATAAGATTCTGGATAAAATCTTGGCGGTTGAGTTTAGGGATTCTTCAATAACGACAGAGATAATAATTGTAGATGACTGTAGTAGCGATGGCACTGACAAGGCAGTGCACGATTACTTTGCAGATAAGGAAGCCACTTATAAGTTTGATAAGCATGAAGTGAATAAAGGTAAAGGGGCTGCTCTACACAAAGGCATTGCCATGGCAACTGGTGATTACATCATTATCCAAGATGCCGACCTGGAATATGACCCTAACGAATATAACTTACTCTTACAACCGATACTAGATGGATTTGCTGACGTTGTATATGGTTCGCGATTTATGGGCGGTAATCCACACAGGATACTTTTCTTCTGGCATAGTATCGGAAATAAATTTTTAACCTTTATTTCCAATATGTTTTCCAATCTAAACCTGACCGATATGGAGACATGTTACAAGCTTTTTAGAGCAGACCTTTTAAAAGGCCTCAAACTCAAAGAGAATAGATTTGGATTCGAACCAGAAGTGACGGCCAAGATTTCTAGGATTAAAGACATTCGTATCTATGAAGTTGGCATTTCATATTATGGTCGAACTTATGATGAAGGCAAAAAGATAAATTGGAAGGATGGTTTCAGGGCCATTTACTGTATCCTTCGTTATAATATCTTTAGATAAACTTCTAGGTTAAAACAGACTTGAAATACTCATAAGTCAATTTCAGACCTTCAGTTCTAACCACCTTTGGCGTCCATCCCAATATTTCTTTAGCTCTAGAGATATCTGGCTGCCTCACTTTAGGATCGTCTTTAGGTAAGTCTTTGTATACCACCTTAGAATCTGTGGCTGTCAGCTTGATTACTTCTTCTGCCACATCCTTGATACTAATTTCTACGGGGTTACCAATATTCACCGGGTCAGAATAATCACTTAAGAGCAATTTGTAGATGCCTTCTACCAAATCAGATACATAGCAAAATGACCTGGTTTGACTTCCGTCTCCAAAAACTGTAATGTCTCTACCTTCTATAGCTTGCGAAAAGAAAGCGGGCAGAGCACGGCCATCATTGACTCTCATTCTAGGCCCATAAGTATTAAAAATCCTCACGATTCTAGTTTCTAGCCCATGATAGGTGTGATAAGCCATGGTCATTGCTTCCTGAAATCGCTTGGCCTCGTCATAGACGCCTCTTGGTCCTATTGGATTCACATTGCCCCAGTAATCTTCAGTTTGAGGATGCACCAACGGATCTCCATATACCTCAGAAGTTGAAGCGATCAGCATTCGCGCATTCTTCGCTTTTGCCAGCCCAAGCAGATTGTGTGTGCCCAGTGACCCAACCTTCAGCGTTTGGATAGGCATCTTCAAGTAATCAATAGGAGAGGCTGGTGATGCAAAGTGTAGAATGTAATCAAGTTCTCCTGGAACATGGACATACTTGGACACATCATGATGATAAAAGCTAAATGACTCAAGGGGCATCAGGTGACTTATGTTATCCATATTGCCAGTAATGAGATTATCCATCCCAATGACCTCATATCCTTCATCTATAAATTTATCACTGAGGTGTGATCCTAAAAATCCTGCTGCTCCTGTTATCAGTACGCGTTTGCTCATGGTCTTCCTATTGAATAATATGTAAATCCTTTCTCTCTTACATTGGCTGGATCAAAAACATTTCTACCATCGAAAATGACCTTATCAGTCAGTGATTCTTTTATCTTTCCAAAGTTGGGTGTTCTGAATACATTCCATTCGGTCATAATAGCTAAGGCATCTGCACCCTCCAGTGCGCCATACATGTCCTCAGAATATTCAATCTTGTCCCCGAAAATAGCTTCAATATTTTCAATCGCTTCTGGATCATACACTTTGAGCTTGCAGCCTTTCTCTAATAGACTTTCAATAGTGTAAATGGCTGGGGCCTCACGGATATCATCTGTGTTTGGCTTAAATGCCAATCCCCATAGTGCTATTGTCTTAACCCTTAGTGAATTACCAAAATGTGTAACAGCCAAATCAACGATTCTTAGTTTTTGCTTTTGATTGACCTGCATCACCGCATCTAGAATCTTAAAGTCATAGTCGTTCTGCAAAGCTGTTTTGTGAAGCGCCTGTACATCCTTAGGGAAGCAAGAACCACCATATCCTACTCCAGGGAATAAGAATCGTTTGCCAATTCTACTATCAGTACCGATGCCTTTTCGTATAGCATCTACATCAGCACCTACCCGATCACATAAGTTAGCCACTTCATTCATAAAGGTGATTTTTGTAGCTAGAAAGGCATTGGCCGCATACTTAGTCATCTCGGCAGATTTCTCGTCCATGATTATTATGGGATTGCCTTGTCTCACAAATGGGGAGTATAATCGCTTCATTACTTCTGCGGCCTTATCAGTAGAACATCCGATAACCACCCTTTCTGGCTTCATGAAGTCTTGAACGGCTACACCTTCACGTAGAAATTCTGGGTTAGATACGACATCAAAAAGCGATGAATCTAAATTAGCACCCAACTTGGCTGCCACTTTATCAGCTGTCCCCACAGGTACGGTGCTTTTATCTACTATGACTTTATAATCAGTGATGATATGACTTAATTGCTCTGCGACGCCAAGCACGTAGGACAAATCAGCAGACCCATCTTCGCCTGGTGGGGTAGGTAGCGCAAGGAATATAATCTCAGCATCCTTGATACCTTCCTCTAAGTCTGTGGTAAAATGAAGACGTCCTTGTTTTATATTTCGCTCAAATAGAACTTCTAGGCCAGGCTCATAGATAGGAATTTGGCCATTTTGCATCATCTTCACTTTGTTTGCATCAATATCTATACAAGTAACGTTATTTCCCGTTTCTGCAAAGCAGGTACCTGACACTAAGCCAACATAACCCGTTCCTATAATGGAGATGTTCATGTTAAATGCTAATTTTAGTCAAAAATTGAATTTATTATCGTTATATTCAAAATTATTTTAATATCAAGGCATTAATGGAACATTATATGATTACTTCCATAATTAGAAGGAAAAACCTATTAATACCATTTTCACCTATATGGGGGATTGTTGAATCCTGAATCAGTATTATTTTTGAACTGTTAAGTCTTTAGACTCCTTTTATTTAGAAAACGATTAAAATTTATAATCATGAAAAATATTTTATTAGCAATTTTCTTAGCCATTCTAGCAACAACTGGCTATTCCCAGATTAAGGTAATTTCTAATGGGAAGGTAGGTGTTGGAGGAATTAACCCAATCCGAACTCTGGAAGTGAATGGTACAGCTGCCATTAGAGGTACACAGTTAGAAGTTGGAAGAGATGCAGCTAATCTAAATGCAAGTATGAGAATTGGGTTTGGAAGAGCTTCAAATGGTTCAGCAACGATGGAGCTAATATCTGATGCATCTAATTTTCCATCAGGGGGATTTAGGTTTACTAGAACAGGTACTGGATCTACTCAACTTCAACATTTTGGTACTCAGTCATTTAACATAAGGTCTATAAATCATGCACATATTGTATTCAACACTAATGGCCCAGAAAGAATGAGAGTGCATCGAGATGGAAATGTTGGAATAGGTACAGGAAGCCCACAGGCATTATTACATGTCAATGGTGATATTATGTACAATGGTAATTTAGTCTCTTCTGACCGAAGACTAAAGTCTAATGTTAATCCTTACAGAAGAGGGTTAAAGGAAATCTTAATGATGAAAACATATGCATTTAATTATAATGGTTTAGGAGGTATTAAGACAGATAAAATGCAGTTCGGCATTATGGCACAAGAGCTTAATGAAATTATTCCAGAAGCAGTAGGAGAATATATCAGTAAAGAGTTTGATGAAGAAAATCCAAATAAGGTGTTGTCTGAGAGGACTTTTATGTACTATAACCCATCTTCTATACTCTTTACACTTGTTAACGCAGTTCAAGAACAGCAGCAAATAATTACAAATCACCAAGTTGAGAATGCACAATTGAATAAGGAATTAGAAGAACTGAAATCGCAGGTAGGTGAGATAGTCGAGTTATTGAATCAAAGCAACCAAGGTAAAATAAATATAACATTACATCAAAATAATAAATATAAATTAGACCAAAATAGACCTAATCCGTTTTATGGAAACACTGAAATTGATTATATTCTTCCTCAGAATGTAAAGCAAAGTCAAATGATTTTCTACGATGTAAATGGTCTAGTGATGAAACAAGTAGACTTAATCGACAACCAAGGCACAATCTCTGTATCAACCCAAACTCTAAGTAGTGGATTATATTCCTATTCTTTAATAGTAGATGGGAAAGTATTAGCTACTAAAAAGATGGTGATATCTAAATAATCGGATTTACCTTGAAGATAAAAGACCTTGGATTGGCAATCAGTCTAAGGTTTTTTTATTATCCTAAATAAATTACATTTATGTAATGTTATTCGAAAATTATAAGAAGTTATTAAGATTTCAATTCGATTTTTCTCCATCAAAAGAAAAAGCTGACACTGGCTATGACACGATAATATGTTTGTTGAGTCAACGTTTAGGGGAATTAAGGGTTTTTGCTCCTAAATATTTCTCTTCTCCACAAAATTTATGCTTGTATTACCTATGTAGCTATTTAGGCTATGCAATAAGTAGAAATAGTAAAGTACTTATAATTAACCCTCAATCGTTTTTAGATTTAATTATTGCTCAAAATAGTGATTTGCCAGTTCAAATAACTATTGCCAGCATGAATGGTGAAAATCAGGATCGATTGGCTCTAATGAGAAAAAGAATTGAGTTTTATTCTCAAAAAAATTTTTTGGATACGTCCTATTTCAATTGGAGGTCAAAATTTGATATTTGTAGTATATTCAAAGACCAAGCTTATGTATTTTTAGATACCACTAATATAACTACTGATGATTTTTTAGCACTTATATTGGAATTTGCAAACACGAAAACAAAACCTATTATTGTTAGGTCAAGTTTTAATTACATCTTTGATGTTTATAGGAATGTAAATCTACCAATTAAGTTTCAATTATTTCCTATGTTGGATTTGCCGAACTGTGATGAAAATATATTTTATCTGAAATTTTGATAGAGTTTCAAAATATTGCTGAATCTAAAAATGTCAATTTTTTAGAACTAACACCTCGGGGTAATATTGAAAGACAATTGCCCATCTTTATCGAAGGTGCTGAATCAAATAGAATATTAAGTAAACTAAAGCAGACCAACAATAAGGTTCAAGGAACTACAGGGATATACAAAATCGAAGATGCTAGAATACTAGGAATTGGGCTAGTATACCAGAACGATAAATTATTCTATGGAGATAATTTATATTTTAAACCTACTCATCTTCACAATCAGGATATCTACAAAAGCTGGAGGGTGGATGTTGGAAGTATTAAGAGTGACTGTATCCACGTTCTCGAAACAGGAAAAAATAGCCGATATATTGAAGGAAATACAGTAATACTTACTACAAGAGGTATAGATATTTATGGACATTGGTTAATTGATATTCTGCCAAGAATTGCTATTGCAAATAAATATCTAAAGAATTTTAAATATTTATTACCTAAAAACGCTAAGCCTTTCGGGCTTGATTTGCTACATCTATTTGGTGTAAAGACAAGCCAAATTGAATTTTATGATTTTAACACTGAATTTATAACTCTTGAATCTGGCTTTTTAATTACTCAATTGCGATTTGGGGATGGTTCACATGTATCTAAGGAAACGAAGTGGGTCTTTGACAAATTTAAAAAAGGAAGTAGCAATAGTAGTAGTTTAACTCGAAATAGGAAAATATACCTTAGTAGGTCTAGCTTGCTCAAGTCTAATCGATTGTTAATAAATAGTTCTGAAATAGAGGCCACATTTGTGTCTAAGGGTTTTGAGATTGTTAATATCGAAAAACTTACCCTTCTAGATCAATTCAAATTAATAAGAGAAACATCTATTTTAGCTGGTGAATTTGGGTCTGCTATGCATAATAGTTTATTTGGAAGTGAATCATTGAAGTGTATAGTTTTACAACACAATAACGCATTAAATTTCATACAACTTGGATTGTGTTCTATATTGAATCAGGAGATAGGATATGTCATAGGTGAAAGTTTGAGTTTGGCTAAAAGACAGTTCAACTCTAGTTATATTATCAATAATCAAGATGTAAAAAACATATTGTAGTATTAAATAAACTGCTTATCCTCAATCATGCCAGTAAGATTTAGCCAGCGCAATTGAGACTCGGTTAAATAATCTATTTCCAAAGTATCTTCTGTTTTGTTTGTAGCAAAACTCGTTGAGATAATTCTGGAGATATTTTCCTTTTATCATATGATGGATGCCCAGTAGCCATCTTTTTGCATTTGCGATTGCTATGTGCACCCATTGTAATGTTGTTTTAGTAGTGTCAGCATCAGATTTTTCTTGAATATGTACTTCAACATAATCACCTATATTAACATATCTTGTACTCTTGTCACTGAACACTAAAGTCTTTTCTTCCAAGGCATCCTCTACAAGATTATATCTCTTTGGCCTCATGTGTATCAAGAACTTTCATTTTGAAATATCTGCATTGTCTTGACACTTTCCCTGTCTCTAGATTCTCCAGCGGTGTGGATTCTGCTATCACTGCAACATTCTTCTTTTTCTGAGAACCCCTGCCACGCTTAGGTTTAGAGCCTCTTCTGATTCCGTGGGTGAAGTAGCCTTCGTCAAATTCCAACTCTCCTCCCAAAGTATACATGGCATCCCTACAACCCATTGCCGATCTGATTTTATGCATCATTGACCAGATCGGTTCATAGCGCTTATGTCCGAGTTGCTTTTTCATCTCATTTGCCGAGATGCCCTTTTTGGTCATACTCATCAATGCCATGCACAAATACCACGTTCGCAATGGTAAATTGCTGTTCTTCATTATCGTCCCACTTCTGATGGTTGTCCGAAATGTACACTGCTTGCACTGCCATTGCCACTTGTTCTTAAGCCAATAATGTTCCCTGCAACTGCACCTTTTGCAAATCACTCCTTGTTTTTCTCGCTTTGTTTTAAAGTCACCCCGACAACTGGCCTCATCTGGAAAGTGTTCAACGAATTTCAATATGTTCATATCAACTTTTGATACAAATTCCTTACTTCCGTGCATCTATGGTTCACTTAGGTATAATCACGGATAATCAGATTAAATAATTAACTAAGAATGATGTAAAATGAAATTTATGTTAATTTGCAGTCGAATAAATCAAACGTTAAAATGAAACTCAAGTTCGTCTACATTGTTCTAGCTATATCAATTCTATCTTTGCATTCATGCATTGAAAAGAAAAGTCCATCAAGCGAAACATCAATACAACCTCAAGCTCAAATTGATAATAATAGACACAAAACTCAACCATCAAAAATAAAAGGAAAATCTAGTGGTTATTTATCAAAACTTATTCTTACTAAAAGAAAGAATAAGTGGGCAAATATAGCTAGGATAAACAATACTAAATTTTCTAAGAATTGGAACAGCCCAGTTCAAGTGAATGGTGATAGAATAGTCATATCTGGATGGGCTTTGGATGCTAGATATAAAGTGCCAGCTAATGGTGTATATTTTGTTGCGCAGGATGGTTCAAAATATCCTGCTCGGTATGGTATTGAATCAGCATATCTTGTAAAGCAGCTTAATAATAGCAAATTTTCTAATGCTGGATTCGAAGTAAGCATACCTGTATCTAGTTTAGGAAAAGGTAGAAAGTCTCTTGAGTTTAGAGTTATGAGCAGTAATGGCAGTGAATATTATCTGCAGAATACATTACAATTGATAATTAATTAAATAAAAAAACGGTTTGAGTATAAATTCAGCTGCATCAAGCTATAAGATTTCAAAGCAATTATTTGCTGATAGAAAATATTTAGAAGCATTCAATTCATTTAAGGAAATTGCGAGAGATTATCCTGATTTTTTTCCAATATTTCTTGAATTAGGGTTGTGGCATGAACGAAGAAAGGAATTTGACCAGTCGATTCCATATTTCCTTAGAGCTAATGAGCTTAATCCGCATCATCATAGGGTTAACTTAGGACTTGGATTATATTATAGGCATACTGGAGATTTCATTAAAGCCAAGACTTTTTATAAAAAGGCAATAGAATTGAAATTGTTTTCAAAACAAATTGATAGGAGTACGATAATTCAAAATTTCATTAATGCTAAAGGTTATACATCATATTTAGAGATAGGAGTGGAGAAAGGAAATTTGTTTTTGCAAATTGATGTTCCTTATAAAGCAGCTGTAGAACCGAATTTTTTAATACCTGGTGGCTTCAATAATATTAAAGGTTCTGAAGAGTATTATGAAATGACAAGCAACGACTTTTTTAACAGCAAAATGAAAAAAAGTCCTAAAGAATTCGATATTGTATTTATTGATGGTCTACATACTTATGAACAGTCGCGACAAGATTTAGAAAACTCTTTAAAATATTTAAGTCCAAATGGAGTAGTACTTCTTCATGATTGTAATCCAGAATCAGAAACAGCTGCTTTGCCAAGCATAAAACTTTCAACAATGACTGAAGGTTTTTCTGGCGCTTGGATGGGAGATGTTTATAAAACTATGATTTGGGCAAAGACACATCTTCATGACTTTGATGTCTTTACCCTAGATTGTGATTGTGGTATAGGTGTAGTATCTAAAAGTTCTAAAATTAAAAAGCAGAATGTAATTAGTTTATCTGAAACAAAGATAAAAGAATTAACATATGATGAGTTAGAAAAAAACAAAGGCGATTATTTAAATCTTTATGCTGCAGATTTTATTAGTGAATATATTGAATCCTAATTACACAAGTGTCCAAAATAAATTATAAATCATAGATATCCCGTTCTAGGGCGGCGC
>CAZQDZ010000047.1:0-28947 GCA_964591455.1 uncultured Saprospiraceae bacterium | reverse complement strand
GGATTAATTCATTAAAATTCACTAAGAAACTGTCCTAAAGATGGGGGTAACCTCAATTTCATTATAAAATATTTTAAATAACTAAATCAATAATCATGGCATTTAAAGGAATTCTAGAAATAGATGGTACAATGTACACAGTGGAGGATTGTCACTTCTCTGTATCACAGCAGACAGATAGTAAAATTAACAAGCCAACTGCAAAAGTTACACCTTCTTCAATATCTATGGAGATTAAAGTGGATTCAGAAAAAATGAAGGATTTATGGAAATGGGGAATGAATGATAGTGAGAAACGAGATGGAAATATCAAGTTTTTTAAAATTGATGAGGACGCATCACTATTTGATTTAGAATTCAAGGAAGGATACTGTACGTCATTTTCTTACCATATGAGTTCGCATGGTTCTTCGGATATGACAATACATATTGAGATATCGTGTAGAGTTATGGAGTTAGATGGAGAGGGTATGGAAATGGAATGGTAGAGTTGTTTAAATAATCAATTTGAATATTCTCTAGATGGAAAACTAAACAATGCCTTCCCATTATAACATGACTCTCAAAATTGGTGGAGAATCTATCTTACCCAAACATTTCACACTGTCCCAAAGTGTAAATAATCATCATTATTTCACTTTCGATATTGTAGCAGAAAAATTGGGAAACCAAGATGGCAAGATAGATCCTAGTGATGTTGCTGCTTTGATGGGCAAGGACGTTGTAGTTAGTATTGAAAATACACATAATAGTGATGAACTACTAGAATATAATGGGATTATTAGAAATATCGAAATTGATAAATCTAATGGACATTATGATGTTGTTCGTATAAGAGGACGAAGCCCTTCTACTTGTCTAGATGATAGTCCACATATCATATCTTACAGTGATATGACACTGAGTGATATAGTGAAAAAAGTATTCGATGAATTCGACTATAGGATTGACATTAATATCGAGAACGATGTGACTATTTCTTATTGTGTACAATGCAGAGAAACACCTTTTGATTTTTTGTCTCGTTTAGCATTTAAGTACGGTTGTTGGTTCTACTTTGATGGAACAAGATTTGTATTTGGAGATTATGACGAACAAAAAGAATTTAAGCTAAATCTTAGTAAGGAGATGCGTTCGGTAGGCATGGAATTAACCATGTTACCGACTAATAGAGGTTACACCTATTATGATTATAAGACTGATGAAACCTGGAATTTGTCTCATCAAGATAGCGCAAAACCTATTTTGGACAAATATGGACAAGCGACATTTGATAACGCTAGAGAATTTTTTACTAGAGATAGTAACACCTTGCTCCCAGATCTATTTGTGGCAGAAAATGAATTTAGGAATGGCGCAAACTACAGGCATTATGCTACCGGTGCTCAGCTTTGCAAAATTGCTGGAGACAGTAGAAACCCCGGTATAGGATTAGGTACCCTCATAGAAACTTATGATAGTGGCAAAAATAGTCTTGGGAAGTATTTAATAACTGATGTAAATCATACTTGGGATGGTGCAGGAAATTATAATAATCATTACAAAGCAGTTCCTGCAAGTCTAAATGTACCCCCACCAAATCCTAATGTAAGATTAGTGGATGCCACACCACAATCTGCAATTGTCGTAGAAAATGCTGATCCTGAGAACCTGGGAAGAATCAGAGTGAGATTTCCATGGCAAGACCAGAACGCAATGACACCATGGATTAGAGTCACCTATCCTTATGCAGGAGGAGGAGACAATT
Source organism: uncultured Saprospiraceae bacterium (assembly GCA_964591455.1). Lineage (GTDB taxonomy): Bacteria > Bacteroidota > Bacteroidia > Chitinophagales > Saprospiraceae > RFSX01. The sequence continues at coordinate 27,200 of CAZQDZ010000047.1, read as the reverse complement.
ATTTTTGTCCAGAAATTGATGATCAAGTCATGATTGGTTTTGAGATGAATAATCCTGATCGACCATTTGTGATGGGTAGTGTTTATCATGGTAAGTTACCTCCGCAATATGCTTCAGAAGATAATACTATAAAAGCGATTCACACTAAATGCGGGCATCGAATTGTTTTCGAAGATGGTGACGCTTCTACAATAAGTATATATACCAAAGATGATAAAAACCAAATTGTCCTAGATGTTGCTGAAGATGGTCAGATTTCTATCACCACTGAGGGTGTCCTCAATCTCACTGGTAAAACAATCAATATGGAGGGGGATGAACTTAATATCAAAATGGATAGTGCTATTAATCTCGAAGCAGGTCAAGACGTAACAATGAAAGGAGTAAATGTTTCTATGTCTGCTGATAAGGCCGCAAGCTTATCAGGAATGGAAACAAGTGTATTTGGAGATACCTCAGCAGAGATGACTGGTACGCAAGTAAAAGTGGAAGGTAGTGCTATGGCAGTTCTCAAAGGTGGAATGGTCAATATAAACTGATAAACATGCTAGAGAATTATCGATACCCAATCAGCACAGCTGCATTAAGTAATGGTGAGAAATTACCTAGGTACTCTACTGAAGAATCTGTCAGGAAACATATTTATCTAATTCTGATGACCAGCTTACGTGAATGTGGATTTGATGCCAGATATGGGAATGCCCTTTGGGATAATGATTTTGATGTAGGGATAAATGAAAGTAACTGGAATGATAAAATTGTCAAAGTGCTCAAAGAAGATATAGGATCTGCTGAACCACGTATTGACAAAACCTTTGAAATGCAAGCTAAGGTTGTAAAGTATGATGCCGATGAACATGACTCGAAGCAAAAATTTATAATAACGATTTCTAAAATGGTGCTTACAGAAACCAATGAAAAAATAGATGATATAGATTATATCATAGTTTTTAGTCCAATATCAATTTCTTAATGCTATTCAAAACAGCACATAGATCAACTTATAGGGAAAGATGAAAACATTTGAAACAAGAAATGACATTAAGGAACGTATTCTAAAAGAAGCTGCAAGAGAGTGGAATTATAGAGGTGTTTCGGATATAGATCTTAATGCCTTTGATCCTATTGTTGATTTAATGATAGGTGCTTGTAGTTATGAGTTAGAACGCCTTTCTAATGATATAACCAATAGTAGAAATCGGATGCTCGAACGCATCGTAGAAATATTGACGCCAGATGTAATGACAAAAGCGCAACCGGGTTATTCTATAATGCATGCCATGCCTTCTGAACATATGCATATAGTTAGTCCCTATGATCTTGTATTTCACAAACATCTAGAAGCTAAAAAAGATATCTTTTTTTCAGCACCTGAAGCTTACAAGATATATAATACAAGAATAGAATTAATGGCCTTTGACAATTCCATTGTCAAGATTAATGATAGACTAGAAAAAGATAAGCTAATAGAAAGTGTATACGGCAAGTATATTAATCCTGGCACTTTTTACCTAGGTATAAAAGTTGATCCACAGATTCGGAGCATGAAGAATTTTACCTTCTTTTTTGATTGGAAAAATCAAGTAAGAGTAAATTCTTTTCTTAAGTTTTTACCACTTGCGCAATGGTATGTTGGCGATAACCAAATAGAAATAAAAAGAGGACACAATGTTTCTGAAAAAAATATTCCAGGCGAGGAAACTGCAAAATTTAATTCCCTGGGTATAGAGAAGTATATTAAGAACAATGTGCTCAGCATAACATCTAATCACTTTATTACTATAGAAGATAGTAATTTAGTCATTCAAGATAACTCCAGCTCATATCCTTCTGAGTTAGGTGACATATTCATAGAATCGGATTTGTTGCAGCTTAAGGAAGATCTTCTCTGGATAAGAGTAGTTCTTCCCCAAGGGCTAAAAGAACATGTCAGTGGCATGGACTGTTTGATGAATTGTTACCCTGTTATCAATAGAAATTATTTTGAAAAGCAAAATAAGATTAGTAATGATGTTCATATTATTCCTGTAGATATTGGAGATGCACATTTTCTATCTATTGATACAATGACAAATAGTAGTAGTCAAACCTATCAAGAAGTACCGCTCAGAAATATCAACCAAGAAGATTATGGTATGTATTCATTGAGAACAAGAGGGGTAAAGCGTTTTGATACCAGAGAAGCAAAACATATTCTAAACTATACCCTAGATCAGATCAGTCATGAGGCCGCTGCCTTTAGAGGACTTGATTACAATGCCTTAGGTGATGACTTTAAAGAACTAGAGACTGTTTTTAGAAGGATCAGAAAAAATTTCAAAAAGTCAAAAGCCGAAATAGAGGACACGACGTTTTTATTTTTAAGTCCGTTTCCTGACGATAATTTAGTCTATGTTAAATACTGGACTACTGATGGTGCTCTTGCCAATCGTATCCCATTTGGCACACCACTCAAATTATTTTCTAACAGTAATCTAATCGCAAGCTCCCTACAGCTTGTTACCACAACTAAAGGCGGAAAGGACCAGATGCAAGCTGTCGAAAGTATACATGCTTTTAAAGAAGTCATCATGACACGTGGAAGGATAGTCACTGCTGAGGATATCAGAATATTTTGCAATAATGCATTGGGCTTTCGCAATGTAGAATCAATCAAGGTTACGAAAGGAGTAGTTGTAAGTAAAAATGCAAATGAAGGTATAATAAGAACGATAGATGTATTGGTGGTACGTAAACCTAATTCGATGCTGTCAGATGAAGAGTGGGAAATCTTATGTAATGAGACAGAAGTCAGCCTAGAAGCTAAGTCGTCTGGAATGAACCCAATAAGAATAATCACAAAGGCTGCATGATGGATAAGTCAATATATAATCTCTTAGACATTAAAGCTGAAGTATTAATTGCAGAATTACTGGAACGAAGATCAGATATTTCATTAGATGATCTGGCAATACATCCCAATGGAAAATTTAATCATTCAGTAGGTAGAGATATACGTGATATAAGAAAAGAGGAAAATCAGTATGGGGAAGAAAGGACAAAAGTTACCGTTGCTAGGCCTGGATTGTATGATGCGCTGCCTGCAGGTCTATTTCATACTCTAGGGACAAACGATAGTAGGAATAGTTCTGGGAGCAAAAATAATATTCTTGCCAACATTAAAAGAATGAAACAAGAGGAGCAAGAAGCTAGAAAGTATTTTGCGCCTTTTGATCAAGTAATAAATAGATATAGAATTCTGATAGAACAGGAGGAAAGGCGAATGCTTACTGGTTTTCCTTTAGAGTCTAGTCATACTTTATTTGATATTATCTGGGGAGATTTTGATTTTACAATGAATAATTATCAGAAGACGATATTATTTACACTTCTTCCGATGGCACATCATATAATTGGAAATTTAGAGTATACAAGAGTGGCTTTTGAAATGGTGATAGGATTTCCACTAACCATTTCGGAGAATTACAAATCAGGTACTCTTCCAGCTATTACTATGAATTATTTAGGGACAAGTATTCTGTCAGAAGATTTTATTCTCGGAAATACGACTGAAGAAAAAGAGAAGATCTACACTATAGAGGTTGGGCCAGTTTCTGTGGACAGCACTTTAGAATTCTTGCCAGACGGAAGAAGTATGAAATCTTTAGCTATTCTCATCGAATATTTTCTTCCTCTAGAAATCCAGACAGAGATTAATGTAACTATTGTAGAATCAGAATTCATTCTCGAGGACAAGACTAATTATGTTACGGGCACTCAAAGATTAGGATACAGTACTCAAATTTAAAATAAATGTAGATAGGATGAAAACACCAAACAAACTTCCAACGAAAACATCGAAGATAAAAGTAAAAAAACTAAATGCAAAAGGTTTGCTGAAGTCCTTAATGGAAAGGTATGGTGGCATTATATTATACAGCTTACTTTTCATTTTGTTATTTGTTGGTATTACTTTTTTATTTGGTGGCGACAACTATTCAGTGCAGAGTTATATGTGGACTCAGATTCTGGTATTTGTATGTGGCATGCTGTTTATCCTTGGACTTTTACGACTTTTCGAGTGGGTGCAATCCTACAGTGATAAGAGTGTAATTTTGTTCACAACAGTAATGGCTTTAGTTGGAGTAGGTGTTAATAAACTAAGTGCTCTCCTAGATGTATTGCCTACACTTCCCTTATCGTATGCTTGGGCTTTTTTACTTTTCTCTGTCCCATTGTTTTTTATGGTTGCCTTTGAAAAATATTTAAGCATTCCCAAAAAAGTATTTACCAGTTGGGCATATCCCTATGGGAAAGAAGTACCGGTAGTGGAAGTTATAAATCCTGTAAAGGTTAAGTTCTACATAGCCAAAGAAAAGCATGATGATGAGTATGCTGAGTTTGCCTTAAATGTTCCCATGAATTGTAAGCTTGGAGAATTCATGCATTATTTTTTACACAGGTACAATTATGACAAGAATCCGAGTGCGCCAATTTATCTATCCGATGACAATACTAATAAAGATTTATACCAATGGATTTTTAAGCGAAAACCAGACTCTGAAGCCAATAGAAACATATTAGATCCTTTGCTTTCCATAGAGGAACAAGGCATCAAAGAAGGTGACTCTATTATAGTAGAAAGATATGAACCAAGCATAGATGTTCTTGAAGATGATTCACTTATAACACAAGAAGATCTAATAACTGAGCTGCAGAATGAACCGGTTACAAACATTGATGATGAATAAATACCTAAATGTAAACTGGGTAGATGGGATGAAAATTAATAAGTCTCATTTTATCCATAATGATAAAGTAAGTGCCTTTAAAGGCCAACGTCTTGTGTCAAATTTATTACGAAGTTATGAGTTTGGACTGACGCAACATGCGGATACTAGTGAGTTAGATAATATCTATATAGAAGATCATTTTTTGCTTTTGCGCTACTGTAATGCGATAAACAGAAATGGACTTATTATAGAAGTAGTAGGGCAAGATGAATCTAAGATAGATTTGAATGCTATAGAAAATTCTAATCTTGCTAGTCAGGAAAAATTAATAGTAGTGCTTTCTATGGACCCCTATGACTTTTCTCCTACGGGAAGTCCTGACCCGCAAGAATTACCACCAAGACAGCCTTACGCTGTCCCAAATTATAAGTTTTCATTGGTAGCTGAAGATCAAGTACAAAGTGTTCAATTTGCAGATGATTATGTAATTGTAGGAAGAATATTGAAAGAGGCAGATAGATATAAAGTAGATAACAATTATTTGCCTCCATGTTACAATGTAATAGCACACAACACTTTATTAAATCGCTATATGTCTATAGAAGAGAGCATAGCAGATATTGGAGTCCACTCCACCCAAGTTGTCCAAAATGCACGATCTAAGAAGAGACGAGGTGAGATTAATGATCTCGCTGAGAATACATTTTACCTAATGGAAAAGATTGTTTTTTTCCTTGCTCAACATATGAATCATATCAGAACCTTGTATAAAGAAGAATCACCTATACATCTCTTTTCCGTGCTCAATAGTTTTGGAAGAATAGTACAGACAGCTCTTAAGTGTATGAAAAGTGAAGATAGGGAAGCTCTACTGCGCTATTATGAAAGTCACTTAGGGTTTAAGCCACACCAGTTCGAAGGCGATATGCAGACGCTAAGCCATATAGATTATGACCCCATGCATCTAAATGTAATTTTTGATGAAGCGGAGAGATGTTTGAGTACGTTAAAATCCTTCGCAAGTAAAGCTACCAACTTAGAATATCATTCGGTAGAACGGGTAGATGTCGTACAAGAGAAGGTAGTCAAAAAAAGTAAACTAGATATATTTTAGAATTATGGGAATGGCAGCAAGAGTAGGAGATATGCATGTATGTCCAATGGTTACAGGAATAATACCGCATGTGGGTGGACCTATATTGCCACCTGGGCTACCGACAGTAATGATAGGAGGGATGCCTGCAGCTACTGTAGGTACTATGTGTACTTGTGTAGGGCCTCCTGATTCCATAATTATGGGATCTACAACCGTAATGATAGGAGGAAAACCAGCAGCTAGAATGGGAGACAGTACAGCTCATGGCGGATCTATTGTTATTGGTTGTCCTACGGTCATGATAGGAGGTTAATCCATATGCAAAAAATAAGATAGAAAATATTTATTCAACGAAAAACATTAAGCAATGCAACCAATAAATAAACAAGAGAGAACCAAAGCAATGATAAAGTTCTTAGCAATGAACTTGCTTGTCGTTGGCTTAGTCAGCTATGCGATTTATAGCTATGTATTCGTCAAAGAAAAAATTACCACTGAGGTTAAGGTCGACACAAATGAAGTTGTAGCCTTAGAACATTTTATGATTAAGGCTGATGGATTCATTAAGGAATTTAACGAGGCAGATACAGATACTGACCGTGCTAAATATAGTTTAGAGCTTAATAGGTTAATCATAGATGAAAAAGATAAATTCTCTACTAATTCCAAGGTGTTTGACCTAATGTCAGAAAGCTATAAGTCTGCGCTTCGTAATAGTGAACTTGTTGTAAAAATGGGCTCTACTGGTGATGCTTCTTGTGCAGAGAAAATGAAAGGATTAGAGGAAAAGATTGAAGACTTTAAGTTGGAGATTAGAGATTTAGAATCAGACCTTAAAGACCTTGAAGGAAAGCAAGGTGAGACTAAGAATGAAACGAGACGGGTTAAAAGGACCTTGGAGCGCATTTCTAATGACTTGGTAAATGTAGCAGATGATATTAATGCAATGGATTGGTGTAAAGGTCTAGCTAGCGGCGGCGGTAAGAAAGAAATTAAATCCGAACTTAAACAAAGGCTAAGTGGTCTTAGAAATGACTTGCTTCAGCAGGCTGGGGAGTTGTAGTTGCTTAGATTAAAGTAATATCAGATGTCGTCGCTAGGCAAAATATATTCTATATTAAAACAAAAATGGAAACCAAGATAACTCATACCACCGAAGGTGATTATAATGTTCCAATAAATCAAATTTACTCTATTGACTCATTAGTTCATAAGTTAAGGAACATAGGTTTTCGATAGATGATACCTTTCAATAATATTCATAGATAGTAATAGGTCTATGAGTAAGTACATTTTATTAGATCTGGATTTATATGAGTAGTAAATTGGCCTTTAGTCCTAGTATCATCTTAATTGAATGTCAGTAAACTAAGCTGAATCTGACTTTTAATATTACCCGAATTAGACCTCATCTTACCATCTATTATCTATATGCTACCGTTGGGTAATTCAACCATTTATAAACTGAATTACAGTAGTAGTTTTAAACCGAATAAGACATATGAAAGCAATACTCTGGGACGGATTCAAACAGATTAAGGGCGAGCTAATCTTGGAGAAGAAAAGAATCAAGTTTAGGCTAGCTGATTTTTCAGAGACTGACTTAGATTTTGATTTGGCTTATGGTGAAATAGACATTGTTAAGTATCACAACTTATATCAGATATCCACTAGTGGATTGATGATAATGTCTAAAAATAAAACAAGCAACATTTTTATAGTCGAAGAACCTAAACGAGTAAAAGATGCGATTGAATTAAGATGTGACTTATCGAAAATTTAGTGGCTAATTATTATGAAAGAATAACTTGAACTTTAATTACAAAACATGTAATCTGAATATGAAACAATTAAGATTAATTCTAGGCTGCTCATTCTTCATTTTTTTCTTTCTCTTGTCTTGCGCTGACAATCCTTGTGAAGGAATCAATTGCAATAATGGAAGTTGTAACAATGGAGTTTGTGAATGTGAAGAAGGATTTACCGGTATAAACTGTGATGAATGTTTTGATTTTTTAGAAGGCGAAAACTGTGATGTTGAAATACGTCAGAAGTTTATTGGAATATGGAGAGAAATTTCAAATTCTGGAAGTAGCAATATTACAATAACTCCTCTTAATGAGGTTGCTTCAGTTGACATTAAAGTAGACATTGGAACCACAACTTTTTTCGCAACTGTGAATACAGAAGCTACAAATGAGTTTAAATGGTTATTCAATGATGGTTTCAATTCATTGAATAATGCTGGAATTCTTGTTATTCAGATAGATGCTGGAGGACCTTTCTTTGAATATGAAAAAATATGAGCATGGTTAACGAGTTTATAAAAATTTATAAAAAATGGCTTTGTGTACAATTAATTATTTGTATCAGTAGTATTGTATATTCTCAAAGCTATCATTTGGATGACATCAGAATAGCAATGAGTAGAGGCACCTGCTTTACTTCTACCTTATCCATAAATAATACCAGTCTTCTGAAATCCAATCAGAATACAGTTTATAATGGTCGACTAATAAAACTTGATGAGAATAGCGCCTTTGTTATACAGGCATATCCTCAAGGCGCTAACCCATCTGCGAGCAATAAAGTAGACATTGCGGCCTATAGTCGAGCAGGGGGACATCAGGAAATTGCCGTCACGAGAGAAGGCAAAACTAAGATCTATTACCCCGGTGAAATACAATGTTCTAAAGATAGTTATGGATATCATTTTGTTCTTGGCCAAGCAAGCAACAACTTAATCAATCAATTGCTCGATGAACAGATCAGAATCGATATTGCTCAGACACCATGTGCAGGCGGTACTACACAACCAACGCAGCTAGGTCATACAACCATCATCTATCAGCAAGCGCCGCAGCAACCCGTAACTTCTAACGCTGGATGTAGTGATTTGCAAGATGCATTAGCGTCTATTTCAAAAAAAATGTATCCCTGGCCTCATGAAGATAAAGGAGCTGCTTGGTTAGCAAAAACAAGTAGAAAAATATTTGATGCGCCTCAAGGTTGTGTGGGTAGATCTGCTGAGGTAGAAAAATTATTCTGGGTAGCTAGTAAAATATATCCAAAATTCCATGAAGATGATAAGAGATTTTCTTGGGCAAGAGATATGATTAATAAGTCACTTACCAAACCGTCCAAGTTTAAAAGAGATAACTGGTCCTCTTCTTTCGATGAACTTGTTCAGGAAGCCAAAGAAATTTTTGAATGGCCGAGAGAAGATAAGATCCCAGGATGGGTGACTAAGAAAATTAATGAAATGTATAATCAGTAAAAATGAAGATGAATTATAACTATAAAACAATAAAAATGAAATCAATGAAAACACTTTTTAAAGTTGCTGTATTTATTTTGGTAATTCCTTGCACATTAATTATTACATCATGTGGAGATGAAGAACCTGAATTAATTAATGGGTGCACAGATATTAGTGCTCATAACTATGAGGCTTCAGCTGATGTTAATGATGGATCTTGTGAAACTTGTGATGATGGGATTCAGAATGGAGATGAAACTGGAGTCGATTGCGGTGGAGGTCTTTGCGAATCGTGTTATGGGGTAGGTTTAGTTGGAGAAGCAGGTGGAATTATTTTCTTTGATAAAGGAGAATATAGTGATGGATGGAGATATCTGGAAGCAGCTAATAATGATATAGAATGTGGAGGTCCAAATTGTGGTGTATCACATGAAGATAATAGAGGCACCAGTTCTGAAGTAGGGACAGGTAAATTAAATACACAGATTCTTGAAAACATTTGTCCATCCATTTTGCCGATTGAAACAATTGCTGAAGGTGGTTTTTCTGATTGGTTCATGCCATCCGATGAAGAATTATTGCTGTTGAGAGACCAAAGAAATTTAATTCCAAATTTAAGTTTAATTGGTGGTGAATGTGCTGCTTACTGGAGTTCAACTTTATTTAGGTCAAGTACAGGGTCTAATAAATATTTTTTAAGAGTTATGGGTATGGATACAGGTGATTTTGGATTTACACAGCCTGGCCAATTGACAAGACCAATTAGACAATTTTGAATATAATGAGAAAGTTGAATCACTTTCTCAATTCTGATTAAAACCAATATGATGAAAACATCTTTAAAAATAGCTATACTCATTTTGATTTCATTGCTAGTATCATGCGGCGGTTCTAAAAACACTATTACAGAATTTGATGCCGAAACAGCAGATCACCAGCGAATAGCTGTCGTGCCGTTCCAGTCAAAAATAAATCTGAAGAAACGGCAAAAAGCAAATATTTCAGATTCTGAATTGAAAGAACTCAACATTGCGCAAGGCAAAGAAGTACAGAATGCAGTAGAGTCCTTTCTTATAGGTGAGAAACTTCGGGTACGGGTACAAAGTCAAAGTGTGACTAATTCTAAGCTGAGAAGCGCTAACATAAATCTGAGCAACATCACCGAAGTCGATGTGACTAAATTAGCAAGTATTCTCGGAGTAGATGCAGTAGTAGTTGGTAGAATAGAGACCGAGCAACCTATGACTGACGAACTAGCAAGAGGATTGGATGTTGCCAAAGGTCTAGCTCGCTCAGCAGGTGGTGTACTCGGAAATTTAGGAAAAGGGGTCAGTACCACAACAAACAAGGGATCATGTAGCCTCGGGCTTTTTGAAAAAGTGCATGGAGACAGGTTGTGGAACTACTCAGATGATTTAGAGATGGGTGCAGGGTCTGATGTTAAGGATGTCATGGAGAAACTGATGGAGAAGGGAGCTAAGAAATTTCCTTATAAAAGATAGATTAATTAATCGGTATCACAGGATCAGTCTAACACAGTATTACTTCATGTTCAGTAGTGTTAGAAGAAGGTAATTTAAATTTTCAAACCTGTGTAGTAACTACTGTATCTTCTAAATTCTCAATTTAATAATTTAAGAAAACAACATTAATGAAACTATTAGCTAACATAATGATCTTTGTCTTTCTGATTTCGATTATTGCTTGCAACTCAGAGGATATGTTGCCAAATCCTGGGCAGCTACCAACTGCTTCATGCAGTGATGGTATTCAGAATGGTAATGAATTAGGGGTAGATTGTGGAGGAGACTGTAATGAGTGCGATACTGACACTTCAGTAAGTGAGGATAGGGATAATATTCAAACCACCCTAGACAATGTTCTTTCTTGTGTTACTGATTTGAAGCAGTCACGAGCAACTCAGACCTTACTGAGAGATTTTCTAAGGATGTCAGATGGTGAAGTTTTGAATGAGGATTGGATAGATGACCTTACAGATGAGCTAGAGGAAGTAGTAGATGATGACCATGTAGAAGATAACAATAGATTAGACTTTGCTTTCCACTCTGGTACGCATCAATATGTCCATTCTTCTAGTTCATGGCAGAAAGTCAACAATACAAGTAATATTGTTTTTGAATTTCCTTCTGGCAGAACTGAGAATACTAATAATGCCATATTATCTATGGATAGGTACGAGGATAACCTAGTCACTATAAATAACGAAGATTATTGGTTGCCTACTGCATGTCATATAACCTTAGAGGTTGATGGAGAACTACTTTTCGAATTGAATTTAAATTCAGTGACCTATGCAAATAATGCAGATTTTGAAATTCCAATAGAATTAGATGCGGAGGTATTTTTTGACCCAATCTCTGTGACAGCTGAGGTTACGAGAAATTCTACTACTGAATTCTTAGCTGAATTTTCTATGACTGATGCTAATTTATGTCTCTATACAGCCGAAATTGATATTGAATTAACAGATGATGATTTTGAGAATCTTACAGAAGACTCATTCGAAAAGTTGCATGGAAGAGTAGGTATTGGAGCAATGAGCATCCAATCATTAGCGGGAGCTGCACAACTTATTAGTATGGATGACCCTTCTGAGAATGCTATAAACAGCCTCTTAGATTTGGACTTATTATTTAATGGAACCAAGATTGTTGATTTAGAGATTGACACAGATGATGAGACAGTAATTGTCTTTTATAAAGATAACAGTTCAGAAGATGGTAGAAATTTTTATGATAGTTTTATCAGAGATTTGGAAGTATTAGTGAGAGAATTCACTGGTGATTGGTAGAGTTTAGTTCACAGTGATTGGTATAAGTAAAATGCTTAGAGGTCTTATTATTAGTTTGACGCTACTATTACTAGGATTCAATATGCTAATGTCGCAGGCGACCAAGCATCAGATTGGCATTAATGCCTCTAAATTTATTATACTATTCAATGAACAAGTAAATAACCTTGACTTAACCTATAGACTGAGATTGGACTCACTATATAATGCTAGAATTGCATATAGTGGAGACCTTAGTTCGGCAGAAGATGGTCTTTCGGATGTTTCATTAAGAATAGGACTGGATAGATATTTTCTAAATAAGACTAATTGGAAATATTATGCAGGGTTTGATTTCAATTATGGAAGAACCAATTTAAAAAGTAGCCAAAGGATTAATAGTAATTATGGTGGATTCATATTTATAGGTTTTCTATTTCAGATTGGAAATCATTTTTCAGTTTCGACTGAGCCAACCTTAGCTTTTTTGAGATTTAAAGTTTCAGATGGTGATGACTTTAGTCCTAATGCTAATAGATCTTGGTCAGAACTAAAACTACTCAATATTGGTCAGATAAAATTGAGTTTTCATTTTTAGGAATGCAAGATTTGACCGTTGATTAAACTAAGCTCAATCGACTATGATAAATACATATCGTCCACCGAATAGCCAAAACAAAAAAAAGGGAAGGGTAAAATTACCCTTCCCTTTTTTTGTTAGAAATTATGCTAATTAGTTAGCCATCTCTTTCAATTTCTTAAGCGGTCGTACCTTTACAGTAGTCGATGCCGGCTTAGCCTTAAACATCACTTCTTCTTTAGTGAAAGGGTTGATGCCTTTACGAGCCTTTCTTGCAGGCTTCTTCACTGTCTGAATCTTCATCAATCCTGGTAGAACAAATTCTCCCACAGATTTTTTATTGATGTGAAGTTGGATAAGATCTGATAGAGATTCCAAAACAGCACCTACTTGCTTTTTTGAAAGTTCTGTGTCTTCAGCAATTTCATTGACGATTTGTGTCTTAGTGTATTTTACGTCTAATGTTTTTCTTTTTTTAGCAGCCATAATTTTTAGCTTTTAAATGGTTAATTATTACACATGTCTTTGTGCCTTACTTTTTTACATATGACAAAAATATGGGTTATATAGGAATATAGTTGGTGTTCTGCATTATTTCTTTAGTTCTTTTAGATTTGGGGAGAAACTAGGATAATCCATTTTTTAGCTGACATTTCAAATAAAGAATATATTATATTTGTCCTCTTTTGTCTCCGGAATGTCGTAGACAATATTTTTTATACTGAAAACACAGTTAGGTTCCATAGCTCAGTTGGTTAGAGCATCTGACTCATAATCAGAGGGTCCAAGGTTCGAGCCCTTGTGGAACCACTTTGAGAATCAAGCCGTTATAATCGATTTTATTATAGCGGCTTTCTCTTTTTTATACCAATCCTTTGCCACATTACACGCAAACAAGAAATACTTAGTGTCGCTTCATCTTTATTCAGAAAGAAAGGATATGCTGCGACCTCTATGCGAGATATAGCTCGTGAAATGGGGATGGAAGCAGCCAGTCTCTATAACCATATCGCCTCTAAGCAGCGGATACTGAGTGAGTTATTGATGCATATTGCAGAATTGTTCACCTCAGGCATGGCTGATATTAAGCATTCTGATACCCTGCCTATTCAGCAATTGGAGGCGCTGATTTCTTTACATGTCGACCTTACTGTCGCGCATACTAATGACATTTCTTTATTACCAGCAGAATGGGTGCATCTAGAAGAACCAACTTTGAAGTCGTTTTTAGAACTTAGAAATACCTATGAGGCTGACTTCAGAGTGATTATTCAGAATGCTGTTAGCGAAAAACAGCTTGCTGCTGTAGATATAGATGTGGCTTTGTTTTCCATCCTTTCCACCTTGCGATGGCTATATTCTTGGCATACAAAATACCAAAAGAAAGATGTGATGACGCTAAAAAAGGAATTAATCCAAAATTTACTTTACGGCATCAGACAATCTTAAAATGCTACATACTCAACAAGAAGTATGATTTGTACATTTAACTAACAATCGTTAGTTTTAGCATATGAGTAGATTTACTTCATTAAAGGTGGGCCACATAGAGAAAACAACAGAAGACTGTGTGCTCGTTACACTTGATGTCCCAGAAATGCATAAGGCAGCCTTCACATTCAAACAGGGCCAGTATTTAACACTGAGAGCAATCATTAATGGTGAGTCTGTGCAGCGGTCTTATTCTATCTGTTCTTCTCCGCTGGATAATGAATGGAGAGTGGGCATAAAGCAAGTACCCCATGGGCTATTTTCGACCTTTGCCAATCTGAAACTTAAAGAAGGAGATGAACTTGAATCCATGACTCCTGCAGGCAATTTCTATGTGGATGTGGCTCAGGATAAGCAACAAAACTATGTTTGTTTTGCGGCCGGTAGTGGTATCACGCCAATGATTTCTATAATCAAAACCCACCTTCAAGCAGAACCAGAGGCGACGTTCAAGTTGTTCTATATCAATCAGACGGTTTCTTCTATAATTCTAAAGGAGGAATTAGAAGCACTGAAGAATTTGTTCATGGACCGGTTTGAGATATTTTATTTTCTAACCAGACAAAATCGTTCTGTAGAATTATTTAATGGTCGTATTGATAAAGGTAAATTAGAGACGATATTTAAAACAATCTGTGATATCAATAGTACGGATCACTATTTCATCTGTGGACCTGAGTCTATGATTTTTCTCATTAAGGATTTCTTAGTAGATAAATCTGTTCAGGAGGATAACATTCATTTTGAGCTATTTAATATAGGCGATAAGAAACCTAAATTAGCCGAGGAGGTCGTAGAAAAGATTAAGGGAAGAACGTGTTCCGTAACCCTCATAGAAGGTGGCAAGACGATGGAGTTTGAGTTAGCGATGGGAGGAGATAATATATTAGATGCAGCACTTAACAATAGTGCAGATTTACCCTATGCGTGTAAAGGTGGCGTCTGTAGTACATGTAAAGCTAAACTTATAGAAGGTAAGGTAGATATGCCCGTTGCATATGGATTGGAGAAAGAAGAGATAGAAAATGGCTATGTACTCACTTGTCAGGCTTTTCCACTCTCAGAAAAGGTAGTTGTTGATTTTGATAGCTGATTATGCTAACTATATATTTAATCCAGCAGTAGATTTTTAGGAAAAGAAAGTATAAAGACAGCGCCTCTGTCGAGCCCTTCAGATTCAGCTCTGATAGAACTACCATAACCGTTTAATATTTTCTTACAGGTGGACAAGCCCAATCCAGTGCTCCTATATTTGTCAGAGGCATTTAGTTTTTTGAATGGTTCGAAAATATATTCTAGATAATCCTTTTCTATACCTATTCCATTGTCTTTAAATATAAGCTCAATATGAGTTTCAGATAGCTGAGAACTTATTTCTATTTTTTTGATTTTGCTGTTATTGTATTTAATACTATTCTGAATTAGGTTCTGGAAAATATGAAAGAGCTCTGAGTCTGGAATCTTGATGTTATGATTGACTTTAATGTCTAATGATATAGAATTATCTTCCAAGATTCCATTGGCATCTAATACTCTACTCAACACAATTGCTGTAGACTCATATATTAGTTTTTTATTAGATGTGGTTGGAGATCTAAATTCAATGATGCCATCTATCAGGTTATTTAATTGCGTTACACCTGAAAGTGCCATTTGCAAGTATTCCTTTGCTGCAGTATTTTTAATTTCCCCAGTTTTTTCAATTAATCCCAGATAACTTGTTATAGTTCTAGTTGGTGTCTTTAGATCATGCGATGCCATCAAGGTAAATAACTCCATCTCGTCTTTTTGGATATTGATGATGTCATTTTGCTTTGTCAGTTCTGAAACTGCCTTTTGGTTTTGTTTTAAAAAGTTTTTTAATCTTTTCATCATAACAAACGATAGACATCCGCAAGAGAAAATGGAAAAAAACATGTTGGCGAAGTATTCGTACTTGAATGTACTATTAGAAATTAAAGGTGGTCGAATCTCCAGTATGGTAAAGGAGGTGAGAAAAAGAGTGATAAGGAATAAAATAGCCAATAATATCTCTAACTTTTTATCAAAAAATATAAACACAAATATGATTAGGATAGGATAAATTGATTGCAACTCGGAGTTTCTGCCATAACTTATTACTGGAATGAAGACCAAGATACTGCCACATACGAAAACTACGCGAGTCGCCCATTTCTTGTAGCGTTTGTAATTTAGATATAATCCTCCCGATAAGGCAAGAATCAGAAGAAGGTAAACAAACACAATTTTATAGTGACCTAAATTAATGAATAATGGGAAGTAGCTAAGTATGAAAGGAATGGTTACAATTATTATCAGATTCGTCATAGAAGTACGTAAATCAGACAATGGATGTTCTCCTTGAACTAAACCGATTCGATATAATTTTCTAAAAAAATTCATTTAGGAAAGGACATTGAATAGCAAGGTGTTCTTCTTACACTAACTTATTAATGGAAAAATACATATGTTTTATTAAAAAGTAAAAGCAAAAAAACACTTTAATATCAACTTGTTTATAAAACTAACAATCGTTAGTTTTATACTTCTTACTATGTTGATATTGGATTTAAACATCAATTTTGGGTGGATAAACAATAAAATTAGACAATAATGGACGTACAGCAGCTATCAGAGAGATTCCAGAATCGCATAGACGATGGACAAAAGATTGAGCCTAAAGATTGGATGCCTGATAAGTATAGGAAAACCCATATTCGTCAAATTTCTCAGCATGCGCATTCTGAAATTGTAGGTATGTTACCAGAAGGTAACTGGATTTCAAGAGCGCCATCACTAAAAAGAAAATTGGGACTTCTGGCTAAGGTGCAAGATGAAGCTGGACACGGCCTCTACCTATATAGCGCAGCAGAAACCCTGGGTATATCTAGGGATGAGATGACAAAACAATTGCTTTCGGGCAAAGCCAAGTATTCCTCTATATTCAATTACCCAACACTTACATGGGCAGACATCGGCGCTATAGGCTGGTTAGTCGATGGTGCCGCTATCATTAATCAAGTCATGCTGACGCGTACATCCTTCGGTCCTTATGCACGAGCAATGGTTAGAATATGCAAGGAAGAAAGCTTCCATCAAAGACAAGGATATGAGATTATGCTCACACTTTGCCAAGGAACAGAAGAGCAAAAAGCGATGGCACAAGATGCACTTGATAGATTCTGGTGGCCTTCTCTTATGATGTTTGGTCCAAGGGATGAGGAATCTCCCAATACTGCACAGTCGATGAAGTGGAAGATTAAGAGAAAAACAAATGACGAACTCAGACAAGAATTTATAGATATCACTGTGCCACAAGCTGATTACCTCGGTCTCAAAATGCCAGACCCTGAAATCAAGTGGAATGAAGAAAAAGGGCATTATGACTACGGAGAGATAGATTGGGATGAATTCTGGCAAGTAGTTAAAGGCAATGGTCCTTGTAATAAAGAAAGAATAGCAGCTAGACAAAAAGCTTGGGACGATGGTCGCTGGGTTAGAGAAGCTGCGATGGAATATAGTCGGAAGAAAGAGGTTCTAGAAAAAGAAGTTAGAAGTCAAGCAGGATAGATTAATTTAGTTTATGGTCTTTTTTAGAGTCAAGTTTTGACAAGTTTTGTATTGAACATGTCATTTTAAAACTTAAGGTAACTTTAAAAAACTGAGAGTTTGGTCAGTAGCTAAAGACATTGCAGTGAACGTGTATCGGTTAGTTGCAGAATCACCTAGACTAAAAAAATGATATTAGACTTATGAGCTAACTAACAAGCAGCGCCGTATCCATTGTTATAATATAGCCGAAGGAGATGAACTCAGTACTCAAAAGCAAGGAGTAAAACATTTTTTCTATTCTAATGGATCAGTAGTAGAATTGATAACTCAGTTAATAATAGCAAAATAAATTGGATTTATTCCAGAGGAGAAAGCAGATAAATTATTAGATAAATGTAAACATGTTTCTGCAATGCTCAGAAAGTTAAAAATTGTAAGATCATAAATGAGTAGGCCATTTATATTTCATCGATTCACCATTGCGCCGTTAAACCGATATACCTTGAACGATGGACATAAAAACCACAAATCACAACAATATCATGTCCAAGAAAAAATCTGAAAACCAAAAACCAATACCCGAATACCCCCTCTTCGAAGTCTTCATCCGTTCCAAAAATGGACTAGACCACAGACACGTGGGCTCTCTACATGCAGCAGATGAAGAAATGGCTATGGAAAATGCTCGCGATGTATATACACGTAGGCAAGAAGGTGTAAGCATTTGGGTCGTGGAATCTAAACATATTCATGCCTCTAACCCTGAGAAAGCAGGAGAGCTGTTCGAACCTGCGAAGGATAAAGTATACCGTCATCCTACTTTCTATGAATTACCTATAGAATTAAAACACATATAGATGTCCGACAACCTATATAAGTATCTGTTGATGTTAGGGGATAATGCGATGGTATTGGGTCATCGATTATCAGAATTGTGTGGCCATGGTTCTAGCCTAGAGACAGATATAGCCTTGACTAATATATCCCTGGATTTGTATGGTCAAGTAAGGAATTATTTTCAGTATGCGGCATCATTGAATGGAGAAGAGACGACCGAAGATACGATTGCATTTCTTAGGCCTGAAAGAGAATATCTTAATGTCATCTTAGTGGAGCAACCCAATACAGACTTTGCACATGTGGTTGTACGTCAGTATTTCTATGATTTGTATCAGAGTATGTTATTGCCAGTGCTACAACAATCCAGTGACGTACAGATAGCTGCGATTGCCACTAAATCAATTAAGGAGTCAAAGTATCATCTTAGATTTTCTTCACAATGGATAAAGCGGTTAGGAGGGGGAACAGAAGAAAGTCATCTGAGAGTGAAAGATGCAGTTATGCAGCTTCTGCCTTTTACACACGAGTTTTTTGCTAGCACAGAGACTGAAGAAGCAATGTACAAAGATGGTGTAGGTGCAGATATTCAGTCTATGAAATCTGATTACTTTGCTGCAGTCAATGTATTGCTAGTAGAAGCAAACATAGACATACCGGAATTGCCTCCTCGAGTGGTCAAAGGCAAATCAGGGATTCATTCAGAGCATATGGGATATATTTTGAATGAGTTGCAGTACATGCAAAGAGCTTATCCTAACATGACATGGTAATACCTCAGCCTTATATAGAGGAAGAATCTTGGCGTCAAATACTTGAATCAGTGTCTGACCCTGAGATTCCTGTATTATCTGTGTTGGATTTGGGGGTGGTGAGAGAAATGAAGAGATACGGAGATGAGGTGCTGGTGAAGTTGACCCCGACTTATTCTGGCTGTCCAGCCATGGATACAATGGCTACTGATATTGTCATGGCTATGGGTAAAGCAGGTATCAAAACTAAAGTAGAATTGGTCTTGTCTCCAGCCTGGTCTACTGATTGGCTATCTGAGAATGGTAAAATAAAATTAGAGAAGTACGGCGTAGCAGTACCCTTGTCAGAGTCAATGGACAAGAGAGCACTTCATGATGGAGAGCGGCTTGTAAAATGTACCAATTGCCAATCCACCAACACCAAATTAATTAGTCAGTTTGGTTCTACTGCATGTAAAGCATTGTTCCAATGTAATGAATGCTTAGAGCCCTTTGATTATTTTAAATGCTTGGTCTAAAAGTTACACCAAGAAAAGTATAAATTATTTTTACATCGCTATAGGCCAGCATACGAGTTGATTACATAATTTATTATCATCACTCACAATACCTTTAAACGATAACACATGTCTAACTTAATTCTTTTAGAAAAAATTGACGCTGTTGCAAAAATTACTTTCAACAGACCCGATAAATATAATAGTATGGTCGAGGGCATTGCCTTACCATTGTTAGAGCACCTAGAACAATGCGCTAAGGACAAAGAAATAAGAGCTGTTTACTTGACAGGTACAGGAAAGGCGTTCTGTGCAGGTCAGGACCTGATGGAAGCGACTGACAAGGAAAATCCTAGAGAATTAGATTACTTTGTACAAAATCATTTCAACCCGATAATCCGCTCTATCCAAGGATTGCAAAAACCAGTAGTAGCCGCTGTTAATGGTGTAGCTGCAGGAGCCGGAGCAAATATAGCTTTGGCTTGTGATATTGTAGTAGCAAAAGAATCAGCCAAATTTATTCAGGCCTTCAGTGCGATAGGATTAATTCCAGATTCTGGTGGCACTTATACATTGCCAAAATTAATAGGCTATCAGAGAGCTTTAGCGATTACCTTACTTGGAGATAAAATATCGGCAACAGAAGCAGAACGAATGGGTATGATATACAAATATTTTTCAGAAGATGACTTTGACGAAGCTTCTTGGAAGATTGCTGTCAAATTATCTCATATGCCGACACAAGGGTTGGCGCTCACAAAGTTAGCTTACCAGAAAGGGGTTACTAATACATTGGATCAGCAGTTGGAGATAGAAAAGAAATATCAGGTTCAAGCTGCAAACACTTTTGACTTCAAAGAAGGCGTAGCCGCATTTCTAGGCAAACGAAAACCAAAATTCCAAGGACGATGAAAATAGCTGTGATTGGTGCAGGGACAATGGGAAGCGGCATAGCTCAAATTGCTGCATCACATAATTGTATTGTATTATTGTATGACATGAATAGAGAAGCACTTGACCGAAGTGCTCAGAAACTAGAAAAAATTCTCAATCGATTAATCGAGAAGGGTAGGATAGACGAGACAAAGAAAAATTCTATTCAATCTAATATCACCTATGTCCAGTCGTTGGATACAATGGCTGACGCTGATTTGATTATCGAAGCTATTATCGAGAATTCAGAAATAAAAAAGAAAGTCTTCAAAGAATTGGAGGCGCTGGTTTCAGATGATTGCATTCTTGCTACTAACACGTCTTCACTTTCCGTGACGGATTTAGCTGCTAGCCTAGACAAGCCAGGGAGGTTTATAGGTATACACTTTTTTAATCCTGCGCCACTGATGAAATTGGTAGAGATTATACCTGCTATACAAACAGACACCGAGATTCTGGACAAAGCAAAGGCTGTAATAGATAGTTGGGGAAAATTGACTGTAACGGCTAAGGATACACCAGGTTTTATAGTCAATAAAGTAGCAAGGCCATTCTATTCAGAGTCACTGCGTATTGCAGAAGAAGGCATAGCTGATTTTGCAACGATTGATTGGGCTATGAGAGACTTGGCGGGTTTCCGTATGGGTCCTTTCGAATTAATGGACTTTATAGGAAATGATGTCAATTATATAGTTACTGAAACTGTTTTCAAAGCATTTTATTATGACCCTAGATATAAACCAGCATTAACTCAGAAGAAATTGTCTGAGGCGGGGTATCATGGAAGAAAGGCTGGAAGAGGTTATTATGATTACAGTGAAGATGCAGAATCTCCAGCGATTAATAATGATATGGAATTGGGGCAGGTCATTTCTTATAGAGTCATTATAATGCTTATCAATGAGGCTGTGGATACCCTTTACCTACGCATTGCTAGTAAGGAAGATATAGAGTCGGCTATGACTAAAGGTGTAAATTATCCGAAAGGATTACTGAAGTGGGCAGATGAGATAGGTATACAGAATGTTGTAGATAGCATGGATGCATTGTATGAAGAGTATAGAGAAGATAGATATAGATGCTGTCCGCTGCTCAGACGATTAGGTAGAGAGAACAGAACTTTTTTTGAAGTAGAAGGCACTTAGTTTTTTTCTTCTCAATTGGAGTAATTCTTTTGGTTTTCTTTTCTTCTCGACCTTGTGGAGAGGACTATTAAAAATGAAGAGAAGGTTTGGTGTTAAAAGATGTCTCCGCAAGGTCGACATGAAAAGTAGAATTTCTTTTGTTTTTCTTCTCGACTGAAGTGGAGAAAACTATTAAAAAATTAAAGAGAGGGTTCAGCGTTAAGGGATGTCTTCA
Source organism: uncultured Saprospiraceae bacterium (assembly GCA_964591455.1). Taxonomy (GTDB): domain Bacteria; phylum Bacteroidota; class Bacteroidia; order Chitinophagales; family Saprospiraceae; genus RFSX01. The sequence continues at coordinate 5,341 of CAZQDZ010000047.1, read as the reverse complement.
CAAGAAGGAAAATTGGACTATTTATAAAATATTTTTAAAATGAAATTACAGAATTACGTTACAGGCCGGTGGATTGATGGAGAAGGTGAAGGAAGTCCGATATACAATGCTGTTAATGGACAGCTAATCCATTATGCTTCTACTAAAGGGATAGACTTTGCAAGCATTCTAAAGCATGGCAGAGAAGTAGGAAACCCTGCACTAAGGAAAATGACTTTTCATGAGAGAGGTATTATGCTAAAGAAGCTAGCACTCTATCTGTCTAAGCGTAAAGACAGTTATTATGAGATTAGCTACATGACAGGTGCCACCAAAGCAGACAGCTGGATAGATATAGAAGGTGGTTTTGGAAATTTGTTCGCTAATGCATCACTCAGACGCCAATTCTCTAACCAAAGCTTTCATATAGATGGAGAAGGCATAGACCTCTCCAGGGGTGGTACTTTTATGGGGCATCATATCATGGTGCCTAAGCGAGGTGTCGCTGTACATATTAACGCATATAATTTCCCAGTTTGGGGAATGCTAGAAAAGTGTGCGGTCAATTGGATGGCGGGAGTGCCAGCAGTAGTAAAGCCTGCCACATCTACCTCATATCTTACTGAGGCTGTGGTAAGAGATATTATAGCATCAGGGATTTTGCCGGAAGGGGCTTTGCAGCTTATTTGTGGTTCCGCAAGAGGAATTTTGGACCATGTAGAATCTCAGGACATAGTCACCTTTACGGGGTCTGCAACCACTGGTCGTATGCTAAAATCTAATGAAAGAGTAATCTCAGAAGCTGTGCCATTTAATATGGAAGCGGACTCATTGAATTCTTCGGTTTTAGGTTTAAGTGCTACGCCGGGAACACCAGAGTTTAATTTATTTATAAAAGAAGTTCGCCGTGAGATGACTGTTAAGTGTGGTCAGAAATGTACGGCAATCAGACGCATAATTGTACCCGAAAATCTGATAGAGGATGTTCAGATCGCGCTCGGTAAAGCATTGGATAAAGTCACTATTGGAGACCCAAGAGTGAAAGGCGTGAGAATGGGTGCTTTAGCGAGTAAGGACCAAGTGTCTGAAGTAAGAGAACGTGTGCAGGAGTTGACCAAGACAGCTGAGATTGTTTTCGGAGATTTAGATAAAGTCAGTCTTATGGAAGCGGATGCCGAAAAAGGAGCATTCCTAAGTCCAATGTTACTTCTAGAAAAGAATCCATTTAAGAATACAGCAGTTCATGATGTAGAAGCCTTTGGTCCTGTAAGTACGATGATGCCATACAAGACAACTGATGAAGCGATTATTTTAGCACAGATGGGTAAGGGCTCACTCGTAAGTTCTATAGCGACACCAGATGATAATGAAGCAAGAGAATTTGTGCTTGGCGCCGCTACGCATCATGGTCGTATCCTAATCATTAATGAAGAGAGTGCAAAGCAGAGTACAGGGCACGGTTCACCACTGCCTTACCTTGTGCACGGTGGCCCAGGTCGTGCGGGTGGTGGGGAAGAGATGGGCGGTATGCGAGGCATTAAGCACTATCTGCAGCGTTGTGCCATACAAGGCTCACCGACCACTGTCTCTCATATTACTGGCATATACCAACCTAATGCCGCTTATAAAGAGAGCCCTTTGCACCCATTCAGTTATGAGTTTGAAGAGATTCAGCCTGGCATGTCTATCAAAACGCATAAGCGTACTATAACAGATACAGACATCATCAATTTTGCTAACATCACTTGGGACCATTTTTATGCCCATACTGATATTACCTCCTTGGATGGCAGTATCTTCGAAAAAAGAACAGCTCATGGGTATTTTCTACTAGCAGCTGCAGCAGGCCTTTTTGTTATGCCAGATAAAGGTCCAGTAGGGGCTAACTATGGATTGGACGAATGTAGATTTGTAAGACCTATCTATCATAATGATACTGTCTATGTAAGACTCACTTGTAAGGAGAAGATGGATAGAGATACTAAAGGAAAGAACCTTCCTGCTGGTGTGGTTAAGTGGTACATGGAAATGTTTGATGAAAATGATGAGCTAGTAGCCATGGCTACAATTCTCACTTTAGTACAAAAGAAGAATCCTTATATTTCTATAGATAATGAAAGCCTCAGAATTAGACTGGCTAAGCTTGCAGAAGATACAACCGCTAAGTGGGGTATCCTTAAGCCACAGCATATGATAGAGCACATTGAGATGCAATATCAAATCGCAATGGAGAAAATACATGTTAGGTTATCCACACCAATAGATAGATTGGAAAAATTTATTGAGGTCGTATATAATCATCAGCCGATGATGAGAGGATTCTACAACTCTATGCTTAAGAGAGATGAGTTGGAACCATTAAAGTATAAATCTCTTCCTGAGGCAATAGAAAATTTATTTGAAACTCGTGAAAAGTACGAAACCTTCTTTAAGGAAAACAAAGGCAAGCTCACACTTAATCCTACTTTCGGACCGTTGTCAAAGTTTGAATGGGATTTGCTGAATAGAAAACATATCCATCATCATTTTGAACAATTTGGACTGGTATAGAAGTAAGCTAGCCTTGACTAGCACACATTAGAAAGCCTAGTAGTAGTGGCAATATTTTATAATAATTACAATGAAAATAGTTGATGACTTCTTCCAACTATTTCTTGCAAGTCTTAAAGGAAAGCCTCACAAGAAGCGCCAAATTATAATACAGAGCAGAGAAATAGAAGACCTCAAAATGGAGATAGAAGAACACCACCTTAGGACGATGAAGTATTCGAAATGGATGCCAATAAGGACGGGCTATTATCCAAAGCGGAAATAGGAGAGAGTCCTATGGCTAGACGATATACGATGATGGATTCTGATTGAAATAGATTTGTATCGCGTACTGAATTTGAGAATGCGCCAAGATTACAGAGAAAAGGAAGAGGAAAAAAACAATAGTCTGACTTCACCCAATAAAGTTAGGGTCGGAGCTCTTTTTTATTTTGTATAGCATCAGGTCTTTCATCATGGTGGCTTTTTCTTTTGCGGAATTAGCAATTTCTCCTTGAAAATTCTCATCCAAAGTGGAGAACCATAGTTCCAACCATCTATCAAAATGCGCTTTTGTCAATGGCGTTTTTTGATTTAGTTCGACATGTTTGAGAACTGGATTTCCAGAGTATGACGGCTTAGATAAAAGGACTGATTCCCAGAAAGAGTACATGACAGGAATATGCACCTCCCAGTTTAGCTGAATGATATCTGTAAAGATAAATCCTATAGACTCATCTTTGATAACCTTCTTATAGAAGGCGTCCACGAGATGCTTAATGTCCGCATTATTTTCAATTTTCCTTTTCATAGCTGAACTGAAAATTGAATATAATTAGATTTAATGCATAATCTATTATAGTTAAATCTTGACAAATGAAGTTGTCCAAACATTATCATCAGATATTACTTGACAAGTGTAATGTCCGACTGCAAGGTCTTCCAAGCTTACGTTAATTCTATTGACACCATTCTGCAAGGTTTTAGGAAGATTTATTTTTTTGACCATTCTACCATTTGCATTATAGATAAGGCAGCGGGCATCCTTGATTTCTAAATCTAGCTCAAGTTCTATAATTCCATCACTACTAATTGGATTTGGATTTATTTCTAAGGTGACTGCTTGATCTATATCCTGCGTACTGATACTGAGCAAATCAGTATAGAATATTTCTCCTAGTAAGTCAGTTACTTTGGCACGATAGTAATAAACTGTGTTATCTTCTATCCTATAATCTTTATACACCTCTGCATATCTATCTTCTAACTGATATATTGTTTCATAAGGGCCTTCTACAGATTCACTTCTTTCCAAAGTAACCTCATCGTTATTTCCAGCAGCACTATTTTCTATTTGTATATAATTATGTGAAGACGCAAAGTGTCCACTTAAGTCGAAATCATCTAAGGCGAGTACATTACCATTTCTAAACCTTAAATTGTCTAATCTAAATGCACTCACCTCTCCTGAAGCAAGAAATTCTTCATCCCCAGAGACGACCATAAATAGGATAAGTGTATCAGAATCTATTCCATTTTCATTGTCTACTACTGGGATAGCCAGTGTCTCATATTCTGTATCTTGATTACTTATTAGTGTGTGATTAAAAGAAGCCGCCACACCATTTATAAGCGTCAAGGAATCAAAGGGTATATCAGAATCTGGGCCTAATGAACCTTGGATTAAAAGCGTATCTGTTCCGTTGCCTACATGTCTGACGTCAATATAGAATGTATCGGGAATAGCGAGACTACAATCAAAAACGCCTATGAGGTCGGCTAGTGGTAGATTCTCATCACCACCTAACTGCAAGGCAAATTGGCCACTGGTAGCATCAGTGACTCTATCGACACCGAACAGATCCTCCGCAAAGTCAAATAACTCATCTCCAGCTATCCCACCTAATATATCTCCCAGGGCAGAAAATATGAATCGAAGAATACCGAAGTATCCTTCAGGTAGTATAATCGTTTCAGGAGGTAGCGGTTCACTAGCCTCTACTATATCTGATACATCTTCCCATACCTCTAAATCTCCGTTGGCGATATCACAGAACTGGGCAGAAAGAAATGATACTTGTAAGAATAATAGGTATGTAATTAATTGTTTCATATTCGTTTGTTTTAAAACATATTATAAAAATATAAAATATTTAAACGATTGATGGTGAGTTTACTAATAATTTTTGAAAATACAACTTGCCGATTAGCTTAGAATCTGAATTTCAAACCCTAAGACCCTTACAAAACCTACTTTTATAGACCCAAGGTCTTTTCTTTTTTTAGTTTGTGATAGTGTAATGTGGTTTTAATACACTTCTTTATATGTTCTATAGGTATCTCTTCATTTAATCCAAAGACGATAGCTCGCTTCCCCTCGTAATTGAATTCATTACCGAACACCAGCTGGAAAGTTTCTACAAGCCGACTTGTACATTTAAAGTACATAGCATATTGGTCTGGCTTCTTTTCTTTCCAGTCCATTCTTAAGGTGCTTCCTTCTTTATTGACAAAACTAGGTTCTCCCCATTTCAATGTTTCCGTAAGAGAATCAAGTTGCATTTCCTCTGCGCATTCATGAACTAGTTTTCTTAAGAACTGCATTTTATCTCTTACAAAGTCAGGATAGTTATTCATCACTGCGTCAAACTTAGCTTCAGTTTTTATCAAAATTGGAGGTGTTATTTGTGATCTATTTTAATTCTATTAATTGTACTTACTTTAATTGGTCTCAATAAAGGTTTAAATCCTCGCTCTTTAGAGCGATAAATTTCATTACTATCTTTGGGATAAAAAGTATGTCAAAGGTAAGGAAAGGAAGTCATACAACAAG
>CAZQDZ010000046.1:0-29545 GCA_964591455.1 uncultured Saprospiraceae bacterium | reverse complement strand
GTGTTGTTAGAAGCTTACAGAACTCTTGGCTTCAGTTTCCATTAGAATAAGATTTCTCGGCTCCTCCGTCGCTCGAAATACGAAAGTGGTTATTTAAAACTGTGGTCTATACGAATCACTACCCTCATTTTTAATTTATCATTCTTCATTCATAATTCCTCATTTACAATTCTTCTTCAAAACGATATATAAGTCACCCCAGTCCCGCCGTATTCTTCTTCTGGGTGCCATGTTCTTCTGATATCCTTGTACTCTTTAACTTTTTGCCACAAAGTACGCTTCAATACTCCAGTACCCTTCCCATGTAATACCTTAAGATCAGTCACCACATTAGACATTAAAGCATCATCTAGAAATACTTCTATCGCATCTATAGCTTCTGCTTTTGTGTATCCTCTAATGTCTAATTCAGTTTCTATTCCTGAATCAGTAAATAGGGTGTCTAGATTAATCTTAGCTTTTTTCTTCACAGGTGAATTGGCGAGAATGAGGTCATGTCTAGGAACTTCGAATTGCATGATACCAATCTCCAGCTTAACTTTCTTCTCGTCCATGGCAATTACCTTACCTGGCTCACTGCCGTTCCTAAATTTTACATATTGTCCTAGCTCTAAATCTTTCACCTTTTCTAACTCCACCTTAAAGACTTCATCAGAAATTTCTTTAATCTCTTCATGCTGTTGCTTGCGCTGCTGTTTTAGTTTTTCTGCGGCAGCTTTAGCCTTTTCCAAATTCTTTTCCTTCTTTAGTTCCCTTATCAAATCCTGAACCTCCTGCTCATACTTTGAGATTTGGAACTGGTCTTTTTCTTTAGTCTGTAATTTGAATCGTTTACGTTTGATTTCTAAAGAGTCCTTCATATTATCGTAGGTCTCTATGAGCTTTTTCAGACGATGTCGTTCATCATAAGCTTCGATAAGTTCTTTCTCTAAAGCTTGTTTCTCATGCTGTAGATCAATCAGTAACTGATCTACTGTCTTGCTGTCCTTTCCCGCCTTATGTTTTGCATACTTTAGAATACGCTGATCCAGCCCTATTTTATCCGCTATCTCAAAGGCAAAGGAAGAGCCCGGCTGGCCGACCTTTAGTCTGTATGTAGGGCTGAGTAATTCTCTATTAAATAGCATGGCCCCGTTAAGAATATTCTTAGACCGGTAAGCGTAGTTTTTGATATTACTATAGTGAGTTGTGATGATACCATAACACTTCTTATATACCAATCTGTCCAGTACCCCTTCTGCTATAGCACCGCCCATCTTAGGATCAGATCCGCTACCAAATTCATCCATCAGCACCATGGTTCCTTTATCAGCCTTATCCATAAAATACTTCATGTGGAGCAATCTAGAACTATAGGTACTCAGATCACCTTCTAACGATTGCTGATCACCTATATCAATCATCATCTTGCCATAAAGTCTGAATTGGGAGTTGCCGTGCACGGGGACTAGCATTCCAGATTGTAACATCATCTGCAATAGTCCTACTGCCTTTAAGGTCACAGATTTTCCTCCAGCATTGGGTCCACTGATTACAAGTATTCTTTTTTGCTCATTCAGTGTTAAGTCAAATGGAATGGTTTCTTTATGTGCTTCTTTATTTAAAAGATACAATAAGGGATGATAAGCTTCCTTAAGTATAAGTGTATTGTCTTCTGACAAGTTAGGTCTATTGCCATCATAACTCAATGCAAATTGTGCTTTTGATCTGATAAGGTCAAAACGAACTAATATTCTCTGCCAGATTAAAAAGTCATCTATATAAGGTCTTAAGAAATTACCTAGCTCCTTCAGTATTCTATATATCTCATGCCGCTTTCTTGCTTCTAACTCAAAGAGATCGTTATTGATACCTAGTACTTCTTCTGGTTCTATAAATACTGTTCGGCCTGTAGATGATTCATCATGAATGACACCTTTAATTTTTCGCTTACTTTCTGCATTTACACTCAGAACTCGACGACTATTCTTAAAACTTTCTACATTATCGGTGAGGTAACCATCTACCTTATACTTCTTAGCTAAAGTTTTAAAGACACGTTCCAATTCTCTTTCTTTGGAACTTATAGAGCTAAATATATTAGCGAGTTCTGGTGAGGCATCATTTTTAATCTGCGCCTCCTCAGTAAATATTTTTTGGAATGTTTCTATTAATACCTTTTCAAACTCGATTCTTTCAGATATCTCAAATAAGAGGGGAAAGGCTGCCCTATTCTCTTTATCTCTGAAGAATAATTCAATTTCTGCTATGTTTTTAATGTGGGTATATATCTTGATATACGCTTCTATATCCAAGACGATGTCTATAGTACGAAGATCTTTTAATTCGTCTATGACAGATTCGTAGTGATATATAGGAAATACTTTTTGTAAATCAATTGACTTTTGGTATTCCACAACTTCATCCAGCAATCGCTCTATCTTCTGCTTATGATCAAAGGTTTTCATTCTCAAGATTACTTGCTTGGCAGGTGCACCAAGACAGTAAGTAGAAAGTCTATCAAGAATCTTATCAAACTCCAGTTTCTGAAATATGTCAGAAGGATATAAATGCATGGTACAAATATAGGCTTATGCCGATTTCATTATAACCTAAAATGGACTATTAACTCTGACTTATCTAAGCTACCTTCGACCTACAAGATGTATTAATGGCAGGAAATTCATTCGGGACTCTATTTAGGATAACTACATTTGGGGAATCCCACGGTAAGGGTATCGGTGTTGTTATAGATGGGTGCCCGCCTGGTCTATCCATAGACGAAGACTTTATCCAGGCTGAGCTTAACAGACGTAGACCTGGTCAATCCAAGATTGTTACCCAACGTAAGGAGCCAGACCAATTTGAAATAATGTCGGGGGTTTTTGAAGGAAAGAGCACGGGCACGCCTATTATGATTTACATCCAAAACAAAGACCAAAAATCAAAAGATTACAGCCACATCAAAGACAGTTTCAGGCCTTCCCACGCTGACCTCGTCTACCAAAAAAAATATGGCATAAGAGATTATAGAGGAGGAGGGCGGTCATCTGCCCGTGAGACTGCTACTAGAGTTGCCGCTGGTGCAATAGCAAAAATGATTCTACATCAACATGGCATCAATATCAATGCCGGTGTAACCCAAGTAGGCAACATCACTCTTGATACAGAAATACAGCATATAGATTGGTCACTAGCTGAAGATAATGTGGTAAGGTGCCCTGATAGCAAGATAGCAGAACAGATGGCATTACATATAGCAGAAGTGAAAAGTAATGGAGATACCATTGGAGGTCGAATTTCTGCCTATATAGCTGGTGTTCCTATCGGACTAGGAGAGCCCGTATTCGATAAGTTACATGCTGACCTTGGTAAAGCTATGTTATCTATAAATGCGGTAAAAGGGTTTGAATACGGAAGCGGCTTCGGCAGTATTAATATGAATGGTTCTGAGCACAATGATGCCTGGGTAATGGAAGCGGATATGCCTGTAACTAAGACAAATTTTTCAGGTGGGATCCAGGGAGGTATTAGTAATGGCATGCCCATCTACTTCAATGTCGCATTCAAACCAGTTGCCACCATTATGTCTAAACAAAATTCAATTTCGACTGAGCATAAAGCTGTAACTATATCTGGCAAAGGCAGACATGACCCATGTGTAGTCCCTAGAGCAGTACCTATTGTTGAGGCAATGGCTGCACTAGTTATAGTTGATCATTTAATTAGGTATAAAGCAATGCGGTTGTGAGCCAACTGTGTTGACATCAGAGCTGATTACTGGCCTGGGCTATTAGCATCTTTTTTGAGTTTGGCTATCTCTTCTGAAAGGCCTTCTTTGAATTCAGTCAAGCTGCCAAATTCTTTTCTATAATTGAGACCAAAGCCAAATTTCTGGCCGGGTTGTGTGGCTAATATTCTATCCCATTTACCATAGGCTTTTAACTTGAGCCTTCTATCATCAGTCAGATGGAAACCAATCACAAAATCATGTATAAGGAAGCTCTGGCTACTTGCATTAGTAATTCGATTATTTACAATGCTGGTACCATAATCTATTTCCCATCTATCATTCTGAAACCTAGGCTTTAGGTGAACTTCGACTTCATCAGGAATAAAACTATTGTTACCAGATTGTGTGGGACCGCCACCTCCTGTAAGATTAGAGATATCTGCATCCTTGGTAAAACCTAATTCAAAATCAATGCCTGACACAAAGCCATTTTCTGTGAGGGCTTCTTGCAAAAACCCAGACAGGAAATGAGACAACTGATTAGAAATCATTTCACTCAGCGTATTATACCCTGTCTGTACTACCCCACTTGCAGAACCTACTTGATTACCCAGCGAGGACGAAGGCAAGAAACTACCAAACATAATCAATCCAGCGACCTGCTCATTGAGATCCGCTTCATTATCTCTTAGGACTCGCATTTTACTTTCAGCAAATGCACGCATCTCCCCCTGTAATTCTGGAAACTCAATATCAAACGTCACATTTGGTTTATAGAGAGTACCTTGTATAAACAACTTTAGATCTACATCTGTACGTTGCCGAGCCACCGGTTCATTATTTGGATTAAGAAATTCTCTCAGGAAGGTGGTCATTGGCGCCCTTAGCTTTTCATAGTTAGCTTGGAGGTTAATATTCGCATTTATCGGATCTCCTGTCCAAGTAATTTGTCCACCCCTTAATACTGAAAATGGTTTGGATACGATACCATTCAAATAGGTGAACAGGTAATCCCCACTTTCAATTACATAGTCTCCAAAAATATTGAAATCACCTTCTCTAGATACGACCACTCTCATATCCCCATTACCCACTCCTTTGATAATATCATTCCTGTTCTCATCAAAAATGATATTAATCTTAGCGTCTTCCGTGATTGTTAAGTCCATACGAATATCCACGCCTTCAAGTGTAGGAACAATCTGGAAAATCGTGCTGTCTAGTCCTCCTAATATTTCTTCTCTAGATACCAATTTGATAAAGTGCTGGTCATAATCAGAATACACACTCCCTACAGGAATATTGATTTCCGTGCCCCTGCTAGTCGTCGCTGCTACAGCTATATCTGTGCTGGAAAACGGACCATTAAATTCTACAACTAAATCTCCTACCCCCTGACCATAATAAGATGGATTATCAAACTTATCCGTATCCAAGGCTAAAAAGTAGTCGGACTGCATGGTCAGTTCTGTCGTAAAGTCCTTGAATGTTTTATGAAACAAGCCACCTTCCATAGTTGCTATATTTCCATTCTTGTCTGATATGGTCGTTCCTGATAATTCTATTTCACTTTCAGTGACCTTAAATATTTCATCACCAAGAAATAGTTGGGCACCTAAATAATCTATGTTGGTGGTACCTCCTGTAACTTTCGCCTGAGCATATAATTTGAAATCATCTAGACTTCCATAAAGTCTTCCATTGAATACATCAGCATCTCCTGCCGTATTAGATATACCATCATCTATGATAAATTCAAAAGTCTCCATCGGAAGATCATTCGCACTGACAGTTCCATCTATTCCTTTTGAACTCTTGTTAACTACAGCTTCTGCATTGAGAAACATCCCATCTTGTTTTCTATCTAAGAGAATCTTTGCGACTACGGTATCAGAACCATCGTCTGTCACGTCTATATTCAGTGATCCGTAATCAGTATTATTAAGCGAAAAAGTATCAATACTCATGTTCAAAGATGCTGGAGATTTTTCAAACAAATCTTCCTTACTTATTCTCAAATCGCCTTCTCCAGAAAACGCAATTTTATCATAGTCGATAAATCCGTTAATCGTAAGAAAATCGAAATTCTGCAACTCTGCTTTTATGCCTCTCTTGTTTATATCATTAACATACAAGGTCCTGTACCCATCGGAAATTTTAAACTTATGTATGTCTAGTGTCTTATCACCGTATTGTATCTTATTAGCAGGATTGATATTCCATGTAGAACTAAACATCTGCAAGTTATTATCCGCCACAGTCCCTATCAGCAAATCATCCTTCGGATATACATGGAAAGTCAAATCTAACGTCTGAATAGAATCAAATAAATCTATGGTCATCAGACGGATTACTGCATTATCACCTTCCATTTTACCGACTAAATCGATTGGCTTAAATACATTTTCCCCTAACTTAATTTCATTCACAGATAAGGAATATTCAGAATTCTTATTCTCTTCCGATAAGTCGAAATCTAATTGGGAGTAGATATTATTCTTGTGTATTATTTCTCCAATATTGATATCACTTTTGTATATACTTTCTCTTACATCTACTGAACCAAGTAGTTTTACATTTTTAAGTCGCAAATCTCTCAGTTCTGCTAAATTCAAGTATGATTTAGTATCCTGTATCTCTAGTTTATAGGCAAATTTTTGGTCAGACCTAATACCCCCACTATTCTTGATATTCAATTTATCAGCCCAGGCAGGATGCACTTCCCATAGGTGGTTTTGAAAAGCAGGGACTAAATCATTGAAATCAAATTTTCCACTCAAAGTCCCATTAAGAATATCTGAGGATACGATAATACTTCTAAAGCCATTTGTCTGTGGAGATGAACTAACAAGGAGGCTATCGAATCTAAACTCTTCTCCTTTATAATTGAGCGAAAATTCCTTAACGTCAGCTGTCCCTACAAAGTCTGAATAGTCAGACCCTTCCACTTTCAAATTAATGTAACCATCTATGGTACTCACGTCTTTAGAAAGATTCAACTGAACCAAATCTATATGCTCAATGTCAGTGACAAAATCTGAAAAGACTGCTCCTTCTATAAGTTTAATTTCTCCATCGAAATCCATTTTGGCATTTGGGTCAGCCGAGATAAAGCGCCCATTGAAAAGGTTCTTTTCAAACTCTCCATCTAATCTGATATCAGCATAAGTATATCCTTTGTAATCAAAAGAAACCAACTCTGCTTTCAAGTCAGTGTATACATTATTGATAGTAAGGCCTTGTCCATTATCAATCTCTGCCGAGAAGGTGGCAAAGCCAAGGTCTGGATTATCAGTCCAAGACTTCATATCAAAGTTCTCTACAGATATGGACCCAGAATATCTTGCTAAATCAACACCTTCCTTTATATCTAATCTTGTATCAAGTCCTACTTTTCCTAGAGGACTATCCAAATTACCGAAGACAACAAAATCTTTTAAGAACCCATCAATGTCTCCTGAAAATACTATAGGGTCTAACTTATAGAATTGGTCAGGTATATTGAAATTCGGAATTATTTTTTCTAAATTACTCAGGCTAGTATTGAACTTATCTACGTGCAGGTTTATTAACGCTGATTCAGGTTTAGTTAATTCTAGCGTACTCAAATACCCTTTTAATTCAACTAAGTTACTAAAAGACAATTCTAGATTATCCGCTTCTAGTTCATCTACAGTACCTGAGATATCACCTGACAATGTTACCCACTTGTTTTTGTTCTTTGATATAAAAGCAGAGGAACTGAGGTCAGGAAAAAAATAAGCCAAATCAGAAAAAGAGATACTAGAATTATCCAGACTTGCATTGATTTCTATATTCTCCGCAAATTTTTTAAAATCTTGGAAATCGTTGTATTCAAATCGCAATTGTTCTCCAAGTTTGCTTTTCCCTGTATCCAGAATAAAATCCTCTAAGGTCAATTCTGTCGTAGATACATTAAAGTGGCCTACATTCATCATATTGACCTGAAAACCATTGTCTTCATCCAAGGTCAATGACTTTAAATGCGTACTCAAATTAAATGGCATGACGATAGAAGTACTATCGGCATTGATATTTATGTCAGTGACATTTAGGTGGTCTGTATCCAAGACATTAGTCCGTTCTTTCTCAGTCTTATCCCAATCATCTCTTATAAATGTACCCTCTGATATTTCTATGTAATCTATATCTAACTGAAGACTAGATTGTATTTCTTCTGCAATTAGCTCCTTTGGTTCTTCAGTTACTGAGGAATCATTGACCAATGTGGATTCGGTGGCAGTGAGTTCTGTCAGCTTGCTCTTAGATTTGGTAGAGATGTATTGCGGCTGAGCCAAGAGCAATCTCTTGATGTGGAATTTATTATTATGAATATCAAATTCCTTTATATCGACTATCCCCTCTTTCACGGCAACTGTACTCTTGGTATTAGAAGGCGCATCCTCCATGATGACATTGACATCATTAAGGTGTATGATTTTTAAGTCCAGGTCTAATGCCTTCCCTTCATTCTGGTCTTTGCCATCAGAATCTCCATAGGAAAACAGGGATTGAATATTACTCTGTGATTGTCCTTCTTCTTGTCTGATATGTAAATGAACATCAGAAAGGTATATCTCATGCAGTTCTAACTTATTACTAAATACACTCAAAAAATTCTCTTCTAAGGTCCCAGAAAACTTTCCTATATAAGCTAGAGTATCTCCTTTCGTCATGGGGTCAGCAACATATACCCCTTCGAGGACAAGCCCATCAAATACCGAGAAATCTACTTCGCTGACAGAAATTTCTGTTCCTAAAGATTTAGATAACCGGTTAGTAGCTCTGTCTAAAAGCCAATTCTGTACTGGAGAAAAGTGTATGAGTAAAGGAGTAATGAGCAAGAAAAACAGTAAAATGAGAAACGTCCACAACAGTATCTTTCTAAGTGGCCACTTCTTTTGCGGTGATGTTGTTTGCTGTTTTTGTTTTTCTGCCATGTATAAATAAAAATGACCTGAAACCTTAGGGTTATAATATTATAAACCAAAAGACAGGTCGACTTAAGCCTTGCAAATGATTATTTAATCAATCATTAACGCAAGAATGTAATTGCAGCCACAAGTTACGGGTTTCTACTGCTTCTTTCACGTCATGAACTCTTAAAATTTGTGCACCCTTGGACAAAGCCATCATGTGTAATGCTGTTGTCCCATTTAAAGCCTCGGTAGCACTCAAATTAAGGGGTTTATAAACCATCGATTTTCTCGAAAGACCCACTAATACTGGAGATTCTAAGATTTGTAAAACTTCCATCTTAGCTAGCAGTCTATAGTTATGCTCCAATGTCTTGCCAAAACCAAATCCTGGATCCACTATTACGTCTGTTATGCCTTTCTTTCTAAGTTTAGTTTGAAGGTTTGCCAAGTATTTAAGCACTTCAACACAGACATCTTGGTACTCAGGATTATTCTGCATAGTCTCTGGCGTTCCAAGAATATGCATTGCAACATATGGCAGATTGTGGTAAGCTACAGCATCTAACAATCCCTTATCCCATTGTGCCCCAGAAATGTCATTTACTATGAAACTGGAGAATTCCGCCAGACTATTAACTACATCTGCATAACAAGTATCTATGGACAAAGGTAATTCAGGGTAATTAGCCATGATTGCTTCCACCACAGGCTTCAGAACCTCAATCTGCTTTTCTACTGGAACAGGTTTTGCGCCAGGCCTCGAGGAAAATGCGCCTATATCTAGAATATCCACACCTTCTCTGACCATCTTTTGGACTTGGGCTAAGGCTGAGTCTAAGTCATTGAACCTACCGCCATCATAAAAAGAATCAGGAGTCAGGTTAAGGATGCCCATCACCAAGGGTATCTCCAGAGTCAAAACTTGCTTTCCAATTCTCAATGTTTGCATAAGGACTGCAAGATAGACGACTATTTTCTAATAACATATGAAAAAATGACCATATGAAAACTCCCCAGTTTGAGGTGGAATTATATTTGATATTAGTCTTAGGTACTAGAATCAGATATATTCTAGTATTTTTAGCATGTATTCTGAACTAAGACGGTTTTGACAACGTGAAGAAATCAGAGAGACTCTTAATAAATCTTGGAATTAGTCTTACCATCCTAATAGGGTGTCTATTTGCGTTTACACATATAAAACAAGGCTCTTCCAACCATATTTTACCTAAAGCTACCGCTGAAGTCCCAAGCAAATTTGGATTTCAAAAATCAGATTATCACTTTGAGACCTACCAATTGGGTTTTAACAAAAACCTGGGTGACTTACTGTTATGGCAAGGAATGAGTTGGGATAGTATTATCAAATTGGACAAATTATCTACTGACATCTTCAGTATCAGGAAGTTTAGAGCACAAAAGCCATTCACTTTAATAAGAGAAAACGAGTGCGGAGAACCCCACTGTATCGTATACGAACCCAATAAATTCACTTATGTAAAGTATTATCTAGATGATGAGATAGAGATAGATGTTGTGAATAGAGAGTACGAAACTTGTATAGAATCAGCCTCAGGAATAATAGAATCATCTCTTTGGTTGGCAATGAAGGATGCAGGACTGACTGGCTCTTTGATAGATAAAATGGAAGATGCCTTGGCTTCTAGTGTGGATTTTTATCACACTCAGAAAGGAGATAAGTTCAAGCTGATATTTGAGAGAAGATATATAGAAGGGAAGGCTGTAGGTTATGGAGAAGTCATATCGGCAGCATTCAAAAATGACAATGGGGAACACTATGCTGTGTTCTATGAAAATGAAAATTATGCAGGATTTTATGACTTAAAAGGTCGCCCTACAAAATCCACCTTTCTTAGAGCACCGCTTAAATACTCAAGAATATCGTCCTCTTTCAATAGAAGGCGCTTTCACCCTATCAAAAAAAGAACGATTCCACATCTAGGTACAGATTATGCCGCACCTCAAGGCACGCCTATCTTTGCTGTGGCAGATGGTGTGGTTTCAGAAGCAGGATACAAGAAAAATAATGGTAAGTATGTCAAGATAAGACACGATGATATATACCAGACTCAGTACCTGCACATGCATAAATTTGCAAAAGGAATTAGAAAGGGTGTCCGTGTTAAACAAGGACAAGTGATTGGTCAAGTAGGTCAGACTGGGCTTGCGACTGGCCCACATGTTTGTTTCCGATTCTGGAAATATGGTCGTCAGGTCAACCATAGAAGAGAAAATTTCCCTCCAGCAGACCCATTACCCGAAACTGAGATGGAATCCTTTTACTCTCAGAGAGACAGCTTATTGAATCTATTAAATCAGATTGAATATTTGGAGTTGAGTGATGAGTTGCTATCCATGGCCCAAGAGTAATTATCCTGTTCTATTATTCGCCTTCACTAGGGTAAATCCAAAAGTAGACCCTTTCCCATCTGTACTCCTCAAACTTAAGGTCTGTTCATGAGCTTCGATGATATGCTTAACGATAGCTAATCCCAACCCTGAGCCTCCCACATCTCTAGAACGACTCTTATCTGCCCTATAAAATCTATCATATACATGCTTGGCATCGTCCTCTCCTATTCCAATACCATTATCGGAGACCTCTACCAACACTCTTTCTTCCATATCGTAGAAGCTGACCTTTGTGAGCCCATCTTCCACTCCATATTTGATACTGTTACCGACCAGATTAGATAATACTTGACGAATTCTTTCCTTATCAGCGGTCACATTGAAGGATTGGTTGGCGCCAGGTTTGAATTTCAATTCTATATTTTTCTTTGCAGCTTGAAATTTCAAATCTCCAAATACCTGCTCTGCCAACTCTTTGATATTAAATTTTTGTTTGACCAGAACATTCTTTTCTGATTCAAGGGAATTTATCATTTCTAAATCGTCAACGATGTTCTTCAGTCTATCTACATTGTCTACTGCTCTTAGAAGATACTTTTTATTAATATTCTCGTCATAGAGTCCCCCTTCTAATAAAGTAAGCAAATAACCCTGGATAGAAAATAGAGGTGTTTTTAATTCATGTGATACATCTCCAATAAAGTTCTTACGATAGTTCTCTAGTGATTTCAGAGATGATATTTCTTTTTCAGTACTAAGAGCCCAGGCCATGGCCGTATCATTTACATCTTCTAGTGTAGTGACATTACTGTCCAAATCTTCATTCCTAAGAGAGTTTTTAGATCGACCTATAACCTTGTATATCAGCTTTATTTTTCTGAAAATATATCTTTCAGCCAAATAACGAACAACCAAGTACGTCACCAAAAACGAGCCTGAGGCGAACCAGAAAATTGGGAAAATACTGTAATTAACTTTACCTAGACTGAGGAGAAGCAAGTAGGCAAAAAGCATTTGTAGTATCCACAAAGTCGTAGATATGTAAATTGAAATTTGCCTTATTGTAAGATTCTTGAACAAAGAAAAATTTTCAAAAAAAATAGAATACTAAAATATGAACTTATATCCAACGCCTTTCATAGTGTGGATGTACTCATTACCTATTTTCTCTCTCAGTTTTCTGATGTGGACATCAATGGTACGGTCGCCCACTATGACTTCATTCCCCCAGACTTTTCTCATAATCTCTTCTCTCTTAAATACCTTACCTGGCTTAGAAACCAATAGTGCAAGTAATTCAAATTCCTTCTTTGCTATAGGAATATTTTTGTTACTTATGTTAACTGAGAATGACTCCAAATCTATATTAAGCTCTCCGAACTCCAACTGATTACCTTCCTCTCTCACCCCTGCATGTCGTCTGAGAAGGGCCCGCACTCTACTCAGCAAAACATTAGGTTTTACTGGTTTTGTGATATAATCATCTCCTCCAGAATCTAGCGCAGATACCTGAGTAAAAGACTCACCGATTGCAGTAAGAAATGCTATTAATGTACCATCAAATTGCCTTTCTGATCTTAGCTGGTTACATAGCTCCATCCCATCCATCTTAGGCATCATGATATCAAGCAGTATCAAGTCAGGCATGAATTTCCTAGCTTTTTCAAGACCCTCTTCTCCATCATAAGCAGTCTCAATTTCGTATCCCGCCTTATCCAAATTGTACGCGAGAATCTCTACAATGTCTTTTTCATCTTCTACAATAAGAATCTTACCGGATACTGACATTCATCTATTTTTGATAATAAACATTCAACGATAGCTAAGAGGGCTATTTTGAAGCAAGGTAACTATTTAAGTTGTTTTTTGATTTTCTCTTTACTGGTAGACTTCTTAGCATTTTTGGTTATGAGACCAGATGTTCTTTTTTCTATGGCGTAGATAGAATCCTTTACAATTTGGTGGAGTGATTCATATTGAGGGAGATCAGATTGTAATCGTTCTAAATCTTCCTCGACCAGCTTGATATCAACGGCATGAATGGCTGATATCTGATCTCTGTATAATGAGGTCAAGCTGTCTTGTAGCTCGACATTGATATCTTGCATGGCCGCCTCCGCAGTATATAAATCAATCATAACTGCAATTAGCTTCTCATCTACATAATTTCTAGATTCATTTTTAATCGTGTTTCCACACTGACACAATACAAGCGTCATATTCACTAATATACCGAAGAGTATAATCCTTCTCATGCTTGCCTAACTAGCTTAGGGAAATAATAGTTCTTTATTCTCGTATTAGACGGACTGATTTCTGACCAATCGGAGAAATCACACTCTAAATGTATGACACCACAAGTAGGTACATTGTCTATATAGTCTTTGGTAAATGTATTGGCTAACGATGTTATAGTCGGGTTATGGCTAAAAAAAGCAGCACAATTTATATCCTTTTCAAGCATCTCTATCAGGTAAATCCAATCTCTCTGACTACCAAAGTATAAATCAGTTTCTGTAACGAAATCTGTCAATTCAGTCTCAAATTCTTTCTGGAAGAACTTAGCTGTGGCTTTAGCCCTTCGTGCTGGACTAGTGACAATTATCTGGGGTATTAATTCTTGTGACCTGCAGTATTGCGCCATAAATGGGGCATCTCTCAGTCCTCTTTTATTAAGCGGCCTGTCTTTGTCATCTAGGCTTATATCTTTCCATGAAGATTTAGCGTGCCTAATAAGTAGTACATGTTTCATGTAATAGAAGTATTGAAAACAATAATAAGGTTTCTATTCATGCTATCCATTAAATACATTTCTTATTTTAGCTAGGTTGTAATAAAAGGAATACCGAGAATTCATTGATTTTCGATTTTTAAACAAAGCTACTTTAGACTTATTGGCTAGACGTAAAAAACAAGCACTTAGCTTATCCCAAATCCTGAATCAGATAGGAGAATCGGACCTTAAGGTCTATCTGACGCAGTATGCTAAGAATGATAGGGAATTTGAAATGGCGCTGAAAGCACATTTTATATCTCGTGTTACAACTGGAGATGAGGATAGTAAGTACTATGGTATTCTTAGTCAGATTATCAAGCCTCATACGCTAGCACACCCAAAACTCAGCCTAAAGGAAAAGAAAATAATCAATGTTATCCTGCAAGATCTCACCTATCAGATGGGTGATCTTCTGAGTACACAAAACTTCAGAGAGAGTTACTATGTAATAAAAAATTGTCTTGACAAAATAGCCTACCTCCAGTACAAGTATATATGGCAAAGTAAAGCCATAGAGTCGTACAGGGTAACTTTTGTGAATGGTCTGGAATTGTTGATTAAGTCGGAGATTGCGCCAGGTTTACGAGCAGAAATAGAACAAGACATGCATGCTCTAGTCCTAAAATCTTATTTTTTCCCTTCCACGCCTGATATCTGGTATTGTTTGCATCAATCAGATTCTTGGTCTTCAGACCAATCTGAAGAACTTGTCAATAACCTGATTCAGAAATATCAACATCAGAAAGAAAATCCAGAACTTGTCTTCCTGATATTACTTCTATCGTATCAGCCCACAGAAAACTATGAAAAAATTCTATTTGAGTTAGATTACACAGAGGTTTTCAAAGGTCTTATACTACTTATAGAAAAAAATCACCTGAATGAGGCCCGATATATAATCTCGAGCCATGGTGTTGGATATAATTACAATAGCAAGATTTTGGAGTGCATTATTCTCCACAAACAAGCTCAATATGGAAAATTAGATAAGGCCATCTTAGCACTAAATGAAGAACACTATGATATGATCGGACTGGAATTGCTGCTTACTAATCTGAGTGACGACTATCTATCTTCATCTATTTCCAAGCTACAAACATGGATAAAGACCCTATCATTTAAGAATCAATGCAACATATATGCTAAAGCTCAGTCCAACAATTTGCTGCTAAAGGCCTTAGAACAAAAGAATGATATAGAATGGATAAAGGTCTATGATAAACTGCTATTAGAAAGAAACCTAGCACCTGAGCTTGAAGTATTATACCGGAAAACCATAATTGATTATCTGGATAACCACATAGGTGAAAAAGCCATTCAATTTATGAGCAAAGTCAATCATCGCTTGAGCACCATTAATCAGCATCCGATGCTGCAACGAATCCAGAAAGTCTTATATGACAGATATGCATATCGAGATTCCACAACCTCCAATCAGGATGACCAATCCGATAAATAAACGCATGATTAAAGCTGTAATATTCGATATGGATGGGGTCTTGGTCGATACCGCAGATTATCACTTCTTATCTTGGGAACATGTTGCTTCTGTGCTCGGCATCTCGATACGGCCAGGAATAAAGGATAGCCTAAAGGGGCTTAACAGGATAGACTCACTAAATCTTATACTAGATTCGACGTCATTAAAGTTAGATAACCATCGGAAGCAGGAAATTATGGATTTAAAAAATAAAGTGTTCCTCAATAGCCTGCCAATAAATCCTGAGAAAATAATCCTAGATGGGGTCTTGAGCTTTATTGAAAGCCTTAAAACCAACTCTATTTCCATGGCTGTCGCTTCCTCAAGCAAAAATGCGCATTTCATTCTGGGTAAAACCGAGCTAGATACTCATTTCAAGTCAATATTGGACTCAACTAATACTCTAAGGTCTAAGCCACACCCAGAGGTATTTGTCAACAGTGCTCGCAATCTCCAGATAAACGAGAATAGATGCCTTGTCATAGAGGATGGGTATAATGGAATAAAAGCAGCTAAACAAGCTAATTTCCCTGTCCTAGGCATAGGAAATCCAAGTATTCTTCATGAAGCAGATATGGTCATAGACAGTCTTCAGGATTTTGAGTTGGATAGGTTTGAAAACCAAATTGGCCGACAAGCAGCTGACTAATTCTCCCAAATTTTGAAGAAAGTGATACAGTGTCTACACAATGATTGACATTGGAAGTGAGTTAATATATTTTTAAATACGCCTTACTTCTAAGTGAATGGACGTAAATTAGAGTTACTACAGTAGTGCAATTAGAATCATGAGACAAATACTAACCCTAAGCTTTACATTTTTATCCCTTTTACTCCTCAGTCAGACGCAACTAGTACTAGAACGTGTAGACGGTTTGAGGTCGAATGACAGAATAGAAGATATTGAGATAGGAAATGATAGGGTATGGATAGCGAGTAAGGATGGTATATTTACCTTCAATAATAATGATAATACACTATCTCAGATAGTGCAACATGATGAAGCCCTCGCAGTCAAAGTCTCAGAAAAGGGTAACATTTTCTCTGCATACAATGATAAAACCCTCTTTTACAACGAAGACAATCTTATAGATATAGAAACCAATTTCAAGCGGTTTGTAGATAAGAGTTTTGAGGTATCAGATATAGAAGTATATGATAATGAGTTGTGGGTAGGGTCCAATCAAGGCATCTTCATCTTTAATCTCAAGACAAAAAAGTTATTAGAGCACTATACTCCCAAAAACTCCGCCCTAAGATCAAACGACATTTCATTTATCATTTATAGTAGTAACAATGAGAGTCTGTGGGTCGGCAGTCAAGATGGTGCCTATGAGATAAATCAAAGAAACAAAAAATGGAAAACTGAGTACAAAGGCCATCAAATGATTGCAGCCACAGAAAATCCAGATGGCTTATGGTTACTCTCAGATAAGGAGTTATACTTAATGATAAAAGGAAGAGAACATCCACAAGGACTGAAGCGAGGTTTGTTTGAAGGCCAAGTCAATGACCTCACTCTGGATAAAAACAACAATCTATATGTTGCCTCTGATATTCTTACAAGATTTAATCCTTATGAGGACAGACTAGAAAAATATGGAGAAAACTTAGGATTGGCAGCCAGCAAATGTATGTCTCTTGCATGTGATAATTCTGGGGCATTGTGGTTAGGAACGGAAGATGCAGGCTTATTCAGGATATATTCTGATAGTATAGATTTGGCTGAAATGAAAATTTCTATTTTACTAGAGAACCCAATAAGTTGTCCAGGTGCTATGGATGGCAGTCTCCGATTAAGCGTGATAGGAGGTCAGTCCCCTTATAAATATTACTGGGAAAGAGCCCGACTCAAAGGCAAATCAAATCCTACAAAATTGAATGCTGGAAATTATAAAGTAACAGTAGAAGATAATTTGGGTGTCAGAACTTATGCCTCTATTAAGATAGATGACCCCAAGCCACTCCAAAACAGAACCGTAAAAACTGAAAATGTTTCCAGCCAAAGTCGTAAAGATGGCTATGCAGTTATAAGTCCAAAAGGAGGTTCTCCACCCTATCAAGTTCTCTGGGGAAATGGTGAGAAAGGACTGGAAGCCAAGAAGCTGTCCTTTGGATTTAACTATGTGACGATTACTGATTCAAACGGTTGTTCTGCAGAAGAAGTCATCCAAATCAAGAAACCAAAGATACTTCCTGATTTAGATATTGCTAAGATTAGAGTAGGACAAACACTTCAAATTAATAAACTCTTTTTCCAGGCGGATAGTAGCGCATTGAGTAATGATTCTTATGATGTGTTAGAAGAGGTGTATGATTTTATGAATCAAAATGAGAATGTATTTATTGAAATAGGTGGTCACACAAATAATCAACCTACGGATGATTACTGTGATCGATTATCTCAATCCAGAGCCAAAACGGTAGCCAATTTTCTTTATAAAAGAGGTATAATAGAAGACCGTATTTCATATAAAGGGTATGGCAAAAGAAATCCAATTGCTAGCAATGATTCCGTCTCCGGTCGAAAGAAAAATCAGCGGGTTGAAATAAAGATTCTCAAAGTGGATGGTGGCTAGAAGCCCTATCCTCTCAGCCCATTAAATTACCACTACATAGATCTCCTATACTGACCGCCAACCTTATACAGTGCATTAGTTATTTGCCCTAGTGTGCAGACTTTTGTTGCTTCCATCAGTTCTTCAAACAAATTTTCATTATCTACAGAGGCTTTCTGAAGCGCTTTCAAAGCCTGCCCACTTTTATTTTCATGAAGGCCATGTAGGGCATTGAGATTTGTTATTTGCAGCTCCTTTTCTTCGTTAGTAGATCGAATGACTTCATCTGGAATGACTGTCGGAGATCCCTTAGAAGACAAAAAGGTATTCACGCCAATAATAGGATACTCACCGGTGTGCTTTAGCGTCTCATAATAGAGGCTCTCCTCCTGAATTTTACTTCGTTGGTACATTGTTTCCATTGCCCCAAGCACACCTCCACGTTCTGTCAGCCTATCAAACTCTATCATCACAGCTTCTTCCACTAAATCAGTCAACTCATCTATAATGAATGACCCTTGCAAGGTGTTTTCATTCTTAGCCAGACCTAACTCATGATTGATTATCATCTGTATGGCAACGGCTCGTCTTACACTCTCTTCCGTCGGTGTAGTGATGGCCTCATCGTAGGCATTCGTATGCAATGAATTACAATTATCATATATGGCATACAGTGCTTGCAAGGTTGTTCTGATATCATTGAAATCTATCTCCTGCGCATGCAATGAACGTCCTGATGTCTGTATATGATATTTTAATTTCTGGGCTCTCTCATTAGCGCCATATTTATGCGCCATTGCCTTAGACCAAATCTTACGTGCTACCCTACCGATTACTGCATATTCTGGATCTACCCCGTTAGAAAAGAAGAAGGACAAGTTAGGTGCGAAGGCATTGATATCCATTCCTCTAGCCAAATAATACTCTACAAAAGTGAATCCATTGGATAAGGTAAAGGCCAGTTGTGTGATAGGGTTAGCGCCAGCTTCAGCTATATGGTACCCTGATATCGATACCGAATAAAAATTCCTTACACCACTATCTATAAAGTACTGCTGCACATCGCCCATCAAGCGAAGAGAGAATTCGGTAGAAAAAATGCATGTATTCTGTGCCTGATCTTCCTTTAGGATATCTGCTTGCACAGTGCCTCTTACAGACTTTAATGCCTTGGCTTTGAGTTCTGCATAAGTAGAACTGTCAAGCACTTGATCCCCTGTAAGGCCTAGTAACATCAAGCCGAGTTTGTCATTGCCCTCAGGGATATCACCTGAGTAGCTAGGTCTTTCTATGCCCTTGTCATCATAGTGCTTCTTGAAAGCTTCTTCCACTCTAGATTCTAAGCCCTTCTCCTTTATATATATTTCACATTGTTGATCTATAGCGGCATTCATAAAGAATGCGGCTATAGTGGCTGCGGGACCATTGATGGTCATAGATACTGACGTCTTCGGATTACATAAGTCAAATCCAGAGTACAGCTTCTTGGCATCATTCAGCGAAGAAATATTTACACCTGAATTACCCACCTTACCATAGATATCAGGCCTATGATCAGGATCTTCTCCATACAAGGTCACTGAATCAAACGCTGTAGATAATCTCTTAGCTGGCATACCCAGTGACAGGTAGTGAAAACGCTTATTTGTCCTCTCTGGTCCTCCTTCACCTGCAAACATACGTGTAGGGTCCTCCCCTTTTCGCTTAAATGGAAAAACGCCTGCTGTAAAAGGAAATTCTCCAGGCACATTCTCTTGCTTTACCCATCTGAGTATCTCCCCCCAATCCTTAAACTTTGGCATCGCAATTTTGGGTATGCTCTGCTGTGAAAGTGACTTGGTGAAGTTCTTCACTTTTATTTCTTTATCTCTGACCTTATATATAAAGGTGTCTTCTCTATATGCTTTTACTTTGTCTTCCCAGTTATCTAAAATTTCACGATTATCACGACTTAGATCTTGTTCCAGATTTGATTTAATCTGAGTCAACTCATCATGTGCTGAGCCATTTTTATCTATCATGCCCATGGTCTGATCCAATCCATAGAGCTTTGAAGCAATATCACTTTGGGTTTCTACATCTGAGTTATAGGCTCTTATTGTCTCTGTAATTTCTGAAAGATATCTGACTCTAGCTGGGGGTATAATGTATTGCTTAGCGCTGTCCCCTTCAGGCAAGTCATTGAGATCCATGGAAGGATATAACAAATCCATCATTTGGTTAAAGACAACATTTACTCCAGGGTCATTGAACTGAGAAGCGATGGTCCCATATACTGGCATTGAGGACACAGCCTTATCCCATAAATCATGATTACGCTGGAACTGTTTTTTTACATCTCTTAATGCATCTAATGCGCCTCTTTTGTCAAACTTATTGATCACAATCATCTGTGCGAAGTCCAACATATCTATCTTCTCCAACTGACTTGCTGCTCCAAATTCTGGTGTCATAACATACACAGAAGTATCTGCATGATCCACAATCTCTGAATCTGATTGGCCGATGCCAGATGTCTCAAGGATTACCAGATCATAACCCGCATTCTTTAGAATAGCGATTGTACCATCTATATGTTTATTAAGCGCTGCATTATACTGACGCGTGGCCAATGACCTCATGTAAACGCGTGAATCTGCTATGGCATTCATTCTTATACGGTCGCCTAGTAATGCGCCTCCTGTCTTTCTTTTAGAAGGGTCTACTGAGATAATAGCTAGTTTCTTCTTAGGGAATGCCGCAAGATATCTCAGTACCAACTCATCTACTAAGCTTGATTTTCCTGCTCCTCCTGTCCCTGTAATTCCTAAGACAGGTGTCGAAGATTTGGCTGCCTTCTCTTTCAGTTCATCTATCCATCCTTGATTTTTTTCGGG
Source organism: uncultured Saprospiraceae bacterium (assembly GCA_964591455.1). Lineage (GTDB taxonomy): Bacteria > Bacteroidota > Bacteroidia > Chitinophagales > Saprospiraceae > RFSX01. The sequence goes on along the minus strand of CAZQDZ010000046.1, from coordinate 8,830 downwards.
GTAGTTCTCCAATGCAGAAATCAATCTGGATATCGCTAACGTATCTTGATTGCTAATCTTCTTTAATTGACCATTCAGTTCTGCGGCGATAGGATAATCACACTGCTTAAGCAAATCATTAATCATCCCTTGTAGGCCCATCTCTCTCCCATCATCTGGAGAGTATATTCTAGTGATACCATACGCATGCAAATCTTCTATCTCAGAAGGCAATATAGTACCGCCACCTCCTCCAAATATTTTGATGTGGCCAGCTCCTCGTTCTTTGAGCAAATCGTAGGCATACTTAAAGAATTCGTTATGCCCACCCTGATATGAAGTGAGCGCTATACCTTGTACATCTTCTTCGATAGCAGCATCCACAATTTCATGAACAGGTCTATTATGTCCTAAATGGATAACCTCTGCCCCTGAACGTTGTATAATCCTTCTCATAATATTGATAGCGGCGTCATGACCATCAAAGAGAGAACCAGCCGTCAATATTCTTACTTTATTAGAGGACTGATAAGGTGCAATCTTTTCCATACAGCGTGCATTTAGTGATGCGAAGATATTATAATAAGGTGGTAGAATGAATTCATGACCAAGTGAAATCAACTATTTTATGAGGAATTCAATTTCTCTACAAAGAACAATAATATCCACAGGTGGTTCTAATTATGTGATAGAAGCAACTGCTTTTCTTAGTCTACTGATCGTCATGTTAATAAATGGCGCCGCATACCTCATTGCATACTATCTACAAACAGATAAACTAACTGACTTAACGTACTCATTAACTTTTATCACATTGGCTGTATTCTTCATGTCTAGAAACATAACGGACATCTCAATTCTAATTGCTTCATTACCTATAATTTGGGGCATCAGACTTGGGAGTTATTTATTCTATAGAATATTGCTCAAAGGAAAAGATTACAGATTTGATAGTATACGTAGGGTTTGGTGGCGTTTTGGAGGATTCTGGATGATACAAGCATTGAGCATCTGGGTAATAAGTCTGCCTTATGTTCTGGCGCTAGATTCTAGCATTCATTTAGTCCAGGATAGGGAGCTGTCAATTACCTCCTTGATTGGAATAGCTATTTTCAGCATCGGGTTTATCACTGAGTCCATAGCTGATTTCCAAAAATTTAGATTTAAACGGCAACCAGAAAACAAGGGTAATTTCATTTCATCTGGACTTTACTCCTTCGTCCGCTTTCCAAATTACACTGGTGAAATAATGGTATGGATTGGAATATTCATTACCTGTTGGCCTTATTTGGAGGGTTGGGCCTTGCTTAGTATTGTCAGTCCGATTTGGATAATTATATTGCTCAATAAAATTAGTGGTATTCCTTACTTAGCAGTTTCACAAAATGAACGGTATGGAGAACTACTTTCCTACAAGGAGTATGTCCGGTCAACTAAGAAATTGGTGCCTCTTATCTATTGAAGTTAATCATCACGTATTCTCAGATTAATACAATACAAGTTACTTATTAGTGAAGTCGGGTTTCCTTTTTTCTAAAAATGCCTGTACACCTTCTTTGCACTCCGCTGATCCCATCGCCTGTCCAAATATGTGTTGTTCTTTTACAAAGCCATTGGCTGTCTTATCGAAGTAAGTGTTGACTGTATTGATTATATGTGCGACGGCATTTGGTCCTCGCGAAGCAATCTTGGATATAATCTTCTTGGCTACAGGAATTAGTTCCTCCTGAGGTGTGACATGTGTTACTAAGCCATACTCTAATGCCTTTACACTATCAATCATGTCACCAGTTAGCAATAATTCCATCGCTCGTCCCTTGCCTATATACTGAATTAGTCGTTGTGTGCCACCATATCCAGGTATCAGTCCAAGCTTCACCTCTGGCTGTCCGAATTTGGCATTATCAGAACATATACGTATGTGACATGCCATGGCCAACTCGTTACCACCTCCTAGACTAAATCCATTGATAGCGGCTATGACTGGAACTGAGCAGTGCTCTATGCTGTCAAAGACCTGATGCCCAAAATGAGACTTATCGTATCCTCCTTTCTCGTCTAATGCTCCAAACTGTGTGATATCTGCACCAGCAATAAACGCCTTGTCTCCAGAACCTGTAATGATGACACCTTTTAGGGATTTGAAATCAAGTTCTTCTTTAAAGAGTCGCCCCAAATCACTCATTACCGTATCATTGATAGCATTCATTGCTTTAGGTCTGTTAATAGTAACCATTGCTATTCCGTCAGTGATGTCTACGAGTAAGGTTTCGAATGTCATGTTTTGTCTTGTTTAAATATGCGATTGAGCAATTGAATACCTAAGTCATTTGCGTCTTCAGAAATATTCCAGAAGTAAGCACATGCAATATAACCTGTTCCAACTAAAAAAGATTTGTATATAATATTAAGAATAGCGAAATCCGTACTAGGCAATAAAAAGTATAGGCCGATAAAGAGCGCCAGGAGCACAGCTGTTTTAATGAGCCCTGTAGAAAAAGGATGCAACTTAAATCGCCAGTAGATAAAAACAGACTTGATGATATTATACAATAATACTGAAATCGCAGTGGCCATAGCAGCGCCTACTATCCCATGTCGAGGAATGAAGTACACATTCATCCCAACATTTCCAATGCCAAGAATTAGAAGAAACAAGAGATTGTATCTATAGTCCCTAGAGTAAACAAGAATATGTGTATTGACACTGGTCAACATATCTGCCATCTTGCCAATAGCCAATACCAAGAAGATATTTCTTGCGTTGGGAAAGGTATCGGGATTAGCTGAGAGTGCGATTAAGTCATCAAGCAAAAACCAAATCACAAGAAATACAAAAGCGCCTAGCAGAAAGAGATTGGCCGATGCTTTCTTATATATCATATCTATTTCACTCAAATTCTTATCATCCCAGGCTTTGGATATGATAGGGCTAGCTATGCTTGTGATAGACCTTGTCGGATAATCCATAACGTTAGAAATAAACGCAGCTTTACCGTAGAAGCCATTCTCCACCATATTGATAAATAAGGGAATCATGACTGCATCTAGACGCGTGGAGAAATTAGTCCCCAGCAGATTGAGACTTCCAAAAAAAGCATACTTACCCATCTCTTTGTAAGACTCTCCACCTTTGGGCTTACTCACTGGTCCAAATCTGAGTATCCCTAGATATCTTAGATAAATGAGCAATACGATAACAACCAACAAAAAGAAGCCTAACAGTGCATATGCAAAAGTTGTCTGATTCATTCCAAACCAAACACTGCAAAGAATGAGCAGGGGAAGAAATATTTTATACCCTAGCTTTTCTATTAAATCAGGTACGACTATACGTAGGCCATTGGCTGAATGTTGTACTAAAAAACGAATCAGAATCATTAATCCCAATAGACCAAGGAGAAACGTTTGATTTTCTACTATAAGCTGTGTCTGCGGAATATGAGCCCACTCTAAAAATCGAATAATGGCATCTCGAAACAAAAACCATAAAAGCAGAAATAATCCAAAAAATAAAATTAAGCCACTTAGTAGTAAAGTCAAAAATCCATGATAATGATCATCATCATCCTTATTATAAGACGGAAAATACTTAACAACTAAAGATAGAATACCGCCAGTAGCGAAAGGCACAAAGAGCAGTGCGGTGGCATAAAGCCATTGTGCATAGCCATAAAGTTCATCATTAAGTGGATACACTCTAAGAACGGCAATAGCTCCAATAATCGCCCCGATGTAATTGACGATAGTGGATTTAATGCCTTGTCTCTTAATGATTCCCATGCGGCAGTTTGATTGGGATTACTTCTTTTGCTTCTTAGCCCAACTATCTCTCAGCGCTACCGTCCGATTAAATACGAGTTTATCATTAGTGGAATCTTGATCTTTGATATAATATCCTTTTCTCATAAACTGAAGTGGTTCTGTCTCTCCTACTTCCTGAAGGTAGGCCTCCGCAATTGCATTACTATTAACGACCAATGATTCTGGATTATAAAATTCCAAGAAGTCCTTATCCTCATGAGAAGTTGGTGTAGGGTCCGTGAATAACCTATCGTATAAGCGCAGATCCACTGGCACGCCAGTTTTAGTATCTACCCAGTGCATGGTTCCTTTAACCTTAATACCTGAGTTATCACTGCCACTCTTACTTTCTGGAAAATAAGTACAGTGTACTTCAGTTACATTTCCATCAGCATCTTGCTTGTAGCTATCCGCCTTGATGATGTATGCTCCTTTCAAACGTACATGCTTATCTGGCGCTAATCTGAAATATTTCTTAGGTGGGTCTATCATGAAATCACCTTTCTCTATCCAAATCTCATTAGATAGCGACATCATGTGCTCTCCGGCGGACTCATCCTGGGGATTATTCTTAGAAGGCAACAATTCTGATTTGTCTTCTGGATAATTAGTAATGACTAATTTCAGTGGGTCAGTTACAACCATCACTCTGGTCGCTTCTGCATTAAGGTCATCTCTAATGACTGACTCTAGCAGTTCCATCTCCTGTAGGTTATCTCTCTTCTGTACACCTGTCAGCGCACAGAATCTTCTGATACTCTTGGGAAGATATCCTCGTCTACGCAAACCTGACAAGGTAGACATCCTTGGGTCATCCCAGCCACTCACCAATCCTTCTTCTACTAACTTAAGCAAGCGCCTCTTTGACGTTATCATGTAGGCGACATTCATACGGGCAAACTCATACTGCTTAGAAGGAAATATACCCAGTTGCTCTATGAACCAATCGTACAACGGCCTATGGTGCATAAATTCCAATGAGCAACAACTATGCGTTATATTCTCTATAGAGTCTGACTGTCCATGTGCAAAGTCATACATAGGATAGATGCACCAAGCGTCACCCGTATTATGGTGGCGGGCATGCTTTATTCGATAGATTAGTGGGTCACGCATGAGCATATTCGGTGCAGCCATATCTATCTTGGCTCTTAGAATCATAGCGCCATCTGGATGCTTACCCGCTCTCATGGCTCTAAACTTTTCTAAGTTCTCTTCTACGCTAGTATCTCTAAAAGGACTATTAGTGCCTGGCTTAGTGGGTGTGCCTTTCTGCTCTGCTATTTGCGCTGCTGTCTGCTCATCTACATAAGCCTTGCCCTTTTTTATCAAGTCTTCAGCAAACTGATATAATTGCTCAAAGTAATCAGAGGTGTACAAGGCGTCGCCTTCCCACTGATACCCGAGCCAGTTAATATCTTTCTTGATGGAGTTAACGTACTCTACGTCTTCTTTGACAGGATTAGTATCATCAAACCGTAAATTGGTTTTACCACCGTACTTCTTCGCCGTCTCGAAATTTATCCAAATTGCTTTGGCGTGACCTATGTGAAGATACCCATTAGGTTCAGGTGGGAATCGCATATGTACCTTACCCTTATGTGTACCTGCCTCCAGGTCATTCTGGATTATTTCGTCGATAAAATTTTTGTGTTCTGCTTCTTTAGCCTCACTCATAATAGTCTTATATAATATTCTAATTTCAGAAAATATTGCTCTAAGAGTCTTACATATATTCTGGCATCTCAATACCTAACAGATTCATTGCAGAAGCTAAAGTTCTACCAATTGTCTGGCTGAGATAAAGACGGAATTGTTTAGTCTGTTCGTTTTCAGCACCCAAGATACGACAGTCATGGTAGAACTTATGGAAGCCCTTAGCCAGACTGTAGCAATAGTTGGCGATATTGGATGGATCATATCTTTCTAAGGATTCCTTTAGCACCTCAGGATATGATTCTAGTATTACCAATAATTCTTTCTCTATATTCTCTATGGGTATACTTAGCTCCTCTGGCATCTTGACCTCGCTAACATCTGCTTTTCGAAATATAGATTGAATTCTGACATAAGCGTTCTGGATATAGGGTCCTGTCTGGCCTTGCATATCCACAGACTCCTTAGGATCAAAGACCATCCCTTTTTTAGGGTTCACCTTTATCATAAAGTATTTAAGGGCAGCCATACCTACCTTTCTGTAAGTAGCTTGCCGCTCCTCATTGCTCAATCCTTCTATACCGCCTCTTTCCTCTGAAGATGATTTAGCTTCAGCTACTACCTCAGCAATCAAGTCATCAGCATCTACAACAGTCCCTTCTCTGGACTTCATCTTGCCCGATGGCAACTCTACCATCCCATATGATAGGTGATATAAGTTCTCAGCATAAGGCTCTCCTAGCCTCTTGAGTATTTCAAATAAGACCTTGAAGTGATAATCTTGTTCATTACCTACCACATACACGAGGTGGTTCATCTTGTATTGCTCATATCGCTTATGCGCTGTGCCAAGGTCCTGCGTCATATACACAGAGGTACCATCACTTCTGAGTACAATTTTCTTATCCATCTTTGCGTCCTCCAAATCTATCCACACACTACCATCATCTTCCTTATAGAAGAGCTCTTTTGTAAGGCCCTGCTCTACAAACTCTTTTCCTAGAAGGTAGGTATTAGATTCGTAATTGCTGTAATCGAAATGGACGCCTAATTTCTTATAAGTCTCATCGAAACCCTTATACACCCAGCCATTCATACGCTTCCAGAGATCTATAACCTCTGGCTCTCCAGCTTCCCACTGTAGCAGCATCTCACGCGTAGAAGCACCTAGTGCACTATTTTCATTAAAGTACTTATTCTTATATTCTGAGAAGAAGGTTGCTGCATCTTGACCATCTTTGCCAAGCTTATCAAAGGTATTCTTGCCGTCTTCCGACTGCTGCCAATTTTCGTATTCCTTCTTCAGTGCCTCATTATAGGTCACATAATACTTACCGACAAAGTGATCCCCTTTGATACCTGTTGATTCAGGCGTTTCTCCCTTGGCAAACAACTCCCATGCTTTCATGCCTTTGCATATGGCGATACCTCTATCATTCACCACCTGCGTTCTCACTACTTTATATCCACAGGCTTCTGCAATCTGTGACATGGACCAACCCAAAAGTATATTTCTGATATGTCCTAGATGCAGTGGCTTATTCGTATTTGGAGAGGCATATTCAACCATAAAAGTCTCATCCTTCTCCTCTAGAGTAAGGTAGTCAGGCTTAGACACATTTGCCAGCGTTTCTAGCCAGAATACATCTTCTAACTCCAGGTTAAGGAATCCTTTGACCACGTTATAGCCACTTACCAGTGAAGAACTAGCTGTCAGTTGTTCGCCTAATGACTTCGCCAGCTGTTCAGGCCCTTGTTTTAGTACCTTAACTAGTGGGAAGACTACAAAGGTGTATTGCCCTTCGAATTCCTTCTTTGTTGGCTGTAATATGATTGACTTCTCTGCCAATTCATGGTCAAATACTACTTTAACTCCCGCCTTAATCTCTTGTTTGAGAGGACCAAGCACATCCATAATTTCCTATTAGACTGCGAAAATAGGATATAAGGCGGTAGGATGTAAGTGTAAGGGGGTGAAAATGACTATCCATGTGGAATGGAATGAAGTGGCGCAGGGTTTATACAGCTAACACCCCAGTAACTCACCTCCGCCTTTTTCCATGTCGAATGAAACGCAGTGGAATTGAGACATCTTATTCTAACGGAGTAGAGATGCTGTGATAATATGTAGAATCAAATGCGATATGAATTGCTTAGTCAGTGTGGAGTACTTGGGCTACCTATTTCATTAGAACAAGATATCTCGACTCCTGCCGTCGCTCGATATGGAAAATGTGGGAGAGCCATTTCAAGTTCATAGCGCTAACTATCACCACTTTTCCATGTCGAATGAAACGCAGTGGAATTGAGACATCTTATTCTATCGGAGTAGCGATGCTGTGATAACAGTAGATGTCTTAGGCATTGCTAAGGTCATAATGGGAATACTTAGCTACTCATTTCATTAGAATAAGATATCTCGACTCCTGCCCTCGCTCGATATGGAAAAGAAAGTATGATAATGATGTCATGTTCACAGTGTCGAATGAAACGTAGTGGACCTGAGACATCCTGTTCTAACGAAGGGGCAATGCCATGATGACAGTAGATGTCTTAGGCAATATGGAGTGCTATGTCAATGTGGAGTACTTGGGTTACCTATTTCATTGGAATAAGATATCTCGGCTCCTGTCGTCGCTCGATAATATGAATCCCTATCATTCCTCGACATAAAGAAAGTTACTGTTTAAGGAATTCCAATTTGGGTTCTTTTGATTAATGAGTGCTTCTTTCTTTGACCGTGACCATTTTTTGAGTTGCTTCTCTCGTGCGATAGCCTTATCGACATATTGATACACTTCATAATACACCAAAATATAACAACTGTATCTAGATGTAAATGTGGTAGAATTATCTGGCTGCTTGTAATGTTCAATGAGTCTTCGCTTTAAGCTATTTGTCATACCAATATACAAAGTGGTCTTATCAGGATTAGTCAAGATATATACGTAGAAAGTATAGTCCTTATACATTGTAGAAGTTATAATTAGTAAGATAATAAGAATTGCTTTCTTCTGTGGAATCAGGTTCGAAGAGAATTGAAGTTTTGACGAGTAAAGATTCTAGGATCCCCCCCTTTTTCCATGTCGAATGAAACGTAGTGGAATTGAGACATCTTATTCTATCGGAGTAGAGATGCTGTGATAACAATTAGAGGTCATGTGCAATATGGATTGCTAAGTCAGTGTGAGATACTTTGGCTACTCATTTCATTAGAATAAGATATCTCGACTCCTGTCGTCGCTCGATATGGAAAATGAGGGAGAAGCATATCATGTTGCTAACTCACCCCCTTTTTCCATGTCGAATGTAACGCAGTGAAATTGAGACATCTTGTTCTAGCGAAGAAGTGATGCTGTGATAATAAGAGATGCCATATGGTACCACCCCT
>CAZQDZ010000045.1:0-29566 GCA_964591455.1 uncultured Saprospiraceae bacterium | reverse complement strand
TCAAATCAACTTACCCGTCAATAAAAATAGTGTAGCCTAAATGGTCTATTCAGTGGCTTCATTATAAAACGTATAGTATGAGTTAGTAATAATACAAGAACGTATTGGAAAAATTCATTCAATTAAATTGGACTTAATTCTTCTCTATCTGTAACTTAAGCTCTGTCAATTCTCCTTTGGTCAGATTCCTCCATTGTCCTTCTTTGAGATTATTTATATTGAGATGCATTATACGTACTCTCTTTAAGGTCACTACCCTATAATCACAAAATTCTACCATTCTTCTTATCTGTCTATTGAGTCCTTGAGTCAAGATAATTTTAAAAAGATTCTTCTTGAGCTGAACAATCTTACAAGGTTTGGTCTTTGTGCCAAGCATCGGAATGGGCTGAGACATTCTCTTTATAAAATTATCTGTTATGGGCCTATTAACGGTTACTATGTACTCTTTCTCGTGTTCATTTTCTTCTCTCAGAATATGGTTGACGATATCTCCGTCGTTGGTCAGAAGTATTAGGCCTGTGGATGGTTTATCCAGACGGCCTATAGGGAATATTCTTTGTCGGTGATTTACAAAGTCGATTATATTATCCTTGTCTTTGAGATCTGTAGTCGTAGTGATGCCGGGTGGTTTATTGAGCATAATGTAGACTAACTTGGGCTTTGCTCCTATAGGCTGGTCATCTACAGTTACTTCATCTCCCATCTCTACCCTATTACCCTTCATCGCAATCACCCCATTTATCTTCACGCGACCGGCTTCTATCCATCTATCCGCTTCTCGTCTGGAGCAGACACCAGTACTGCTTATAAATTTATTGAGACTGATAGAATCTTGTGCCATGAGGTCTTACTTACAAGATTTGTAATATGTCCTCCACTGCTGATCGCTTTTTGTAATTGGCATCATAGTGTACATACTTTATTCTCCCATCCGCTCCTATGAGATAGGTGGCTGGGACAGGCATCACGGGATCATCATCTCCATTAAATGCCTCTATACTGTTGCCTTTTGCTTCCTTGATATAATTATTATACTTATCTGTAACGTGGAAGAATACCTTATAATCCTTCATCACGGAATGGGTCTCATCATAGAGTATGGGATAATTGAGTGAATTCTTCTTGTGAAAGTCTATCATATATTCTGGCAACTGAGGGCTTACAGCTAATACTTGGGCCTTGCCTGACTGCTGTATATCCTGTATTCTCTCCTGGAAAGCTTGCAAATGTTTCCTACAGAATGAGCACCATTCAGCTCTAAGAAATACCATCAGTACTGGGCCTTCACTAAGTTTCGAAGATAGTTTTACCTCATTACCATCCTGATCCTTCATACTGAAATCTGGCGCAGTGTCCCCTACTTCTAAGCCTCCTAGAATATTTTCTGGGTTATTCGCTATTCCATACTTCGTCAAATCCTTATCGGCAATAGCTTCGGACACCTTCTCCTTTGACTTTTTATCAGTGGTGGGGTTACAAGAACTATTATAAAATGCCACTAGTACCAAACCTAACACTATAACCAACTCAAACTTCATTATGCGCATATGTATCATATTAACTAATGCAAGGTCGGCATAATAAGGAAGAATATGACAAAATTAGACTGTTACTTTACAGTTAGACAGTCTAGGGATGTATCTTATCACCATTTATATGAGATCATTAAAATGAAAAAGGATAAATACTTTAACTTTTCCAATTTGATATAGTTAAGCCCTTTACTTTTGAATGTACTTATCCTAGAAGATAACTTATCGTATGCTCTGGAATACGAAATGATCCTTGAAAAATTTAATCATAACGTACTAGGTGTTTATAAGGATATATTATCTGCAGCAGAATCGTTAGTCCAAATAAGGCCAGATTTTATGATTGTCGACTTATTTCTTGAAGGCAATGACAAGGGTCTTGACTTTATAGAATCTGTAAAGAATTATAGAGTACCTTTTATTATATGCACAGGCTATCCTGAGCAGGAGTATATGGATATCGCCCATAAACTAGGAGCGGAAGCATTTTTTACAAAGCCCTTGGATAAAAATGCGCTAAGTTTTGGCATAAGGAAATTAGTTAAGAAGATAGATAGCAATAGGGAATCTGATCGCAACATTCTCGTTAAGTACAAACGCAAGGTTATTAAGATAGCACATAGCGATATACTTAAGATAGAAACCAAAGGGAATTACTCTTATGTATATGTGCTGGGAGGTCAGAAGTACATCATCAAACTTTCACTCAAAAAAGTAAGTACTGATTTAGATAGCCAATTTTTCCAACAGGCAAATAGGGCTTGTTTAGTTAACCTAGAACAGGTAAATCAAGTGGATACTTATAAGAAGGTAATCATCTTAAAAAGTGGAGATGAAGTCGTTCTAGGGCGAAGATTTAAGATAGACTTCATGAACAATTTTACAAGATTTAGTGGCAAGAAATTATTCTAAACTTACTAAAATCTTCTTCCTATTATAACCAAGGCTAAAACTCTAATTTTTATTCTCCTTGAATAAACCGGTTTATCATCGTTTTAAGACAACTTTCATCTCCTCTATAATTCCTGCCTTAACCGGATGTATGCTTGTAGTCACCATAGCATAAGTATTGAATTCGCCTCCATACACGTTCATCCTAGCTGAAATATCGGCACCGCTCGCTAATAAGTATTTTACAATTTGAGCTAAATTCAAAGGGACCTGTTGCCTCCAGAATTCGACTCCGTTACTTCCAGCATAGTGAAGTAGCGTAGCTTTGTGGCCATAGTTTGACCGCTGTGTTAGTAGAATAGATTCACTAGTTATGAGATTTTTTAATGCAGTGAAGTCGCCTGTTAACATCAAGTTTATAGCTGTCTCAAAATTGTAATTGTATTCTATATCAGTTTGTCTATGCAATATCTCCCAAGTAGGAAATCCATATTCATTCGCAATTGTTTGCTGGCAATCTTTTAGTGTAAATTTATGAGGCTCTATGAGATGCGCTTTCCCTAAGTAATCTATATGGTAATTACTAATTTCAGTTTTAATGCAGGAAATATTTTGTTTAGTACCTTCATGCATTCGCATGGCTATAGCACTTAGATGCTCATGTACTGTGGAGTAAGACTTTAGGTCAACTAATAGATCTTTATAAAATTCTTTTAGTTCATTGACTACTTCTGGTACATATACATCCATTAGTATAAACTTAGAAAATTGGAATCTTAATGATATGCCTCGTAGTGACGCTTTTAGAAAGCTTCATTAAATGTTAGGTAGAAGTTATATCGACCATCTCCTCGAGCAACATCAAACCTCAATCCAGCTCTAGAATCCTCTATGATATAATATCGAAAACCAATCCCATAGCTGAGATATTCTGTATCCGCAAATGGGGCAGACCAACTTTCTGGCAAAAGATTATAAGTATAAAATGCACTACCTCTAAGTCTTTTGAAAATAGGAAATCTCAATTCCGATTGGTAAGTGGCCATCCTATACGCAATGAACCTTCTATCATCAAAACCACGAGATCGACTGGCTGTAGATATATGTCCCACTTCGTAGAAGGGTGCCCCGGGGGTAGAATGAGTAATCCACAGTTGGTGTCCTAGTGTCCAGTCGTTTTTAAAAGGTGTGAAATACCTTATATCTATATCTAATTTACGAAAATCATAATCTGAAAAGAACCACTCCAAGCTTCCTTGAAAAACGACTTCTGCATAGAAGCCTCGGTAAGGCGCATTGATGTTATCACGAGTATCTACGAAAAAATTTACTTCATAATTAGACTTAAAACCGCCGTCCCATCCCACTGGTCTGTCTCTGAGAAGTAGACCATTTGTTTCTCTTTCTTGCATGTTGAAATTGTCCATTCTGTAGCCTACACCCAAATTGAATATGCCAAATATTTTTCTCGAATAACTCAAATGGAATCTTGGAAAATTCACATAGTACTTTTCCAAATCTTCAGCTCTAGAATCTGCTCCAAGTCCAAAATAATTATATGAGTATCTGTAATATCCCCATTCACCTTTCAGCCGGTGTTTCCTCTTGTCAGCATAGAACTCAAAGGTGCCAAGTATCTCAAGCTGTTTCTTTAGTGTATAGATCGTTGCAAATAAAAGCTGAGAGGGTCTTTCGTCCTCAGCCTGAGAAGATTTTTTGAATGATAGTATGCCTGTTGCTCCAGCTGCAAAACTTGTTTCTGGCAGATAGAAAGCGACTGGGAGTATGGAGTTGTCCCATACTAATGAATCTTTTTCTGCTTTTCCATCATCGTCTTTCTCCTTGGTCGTCGAATCTTGACTCAGTACAACTGTAGGTACACAGACTAAGCTTGATAGTATAAAGAGGATGAGGATTTGGATTTTTCTCATAATTTAATTTATCCTATCTGTTTTATTATTAAAATGCTTCTGCGATTTTGAAATAATAGTTAGCCTTTTCATTGCCAATACCAAAGTCCAACCTCAAATTCAAATTTTCTTCTTCATCTATTAAAAATCTTAGACCTACACCATAAGAAATTCTTAGAGTACTTAAATCAAATCCATCAAGCGAAGGTGCAACATCACCTACACCTATAAAACCTACCGCACCCCATCTGTGAGAAAATTTTTGTCGCCATTCCATTTGTGATGCCATCAAGTGGCGATCAGTATACCTGCCTTCGAAATAACCACGCATTATAAACTGACCTCCAAGTTGTCCCAGTTCCTGCAGTGGTGTATCACCCTTACTGAATTGCGAGAAAAAGTGGAATCCCAATATACTAGATGCATTACCTAAAGGCTGTATAAAATATCTTAAATCTAACTTTGTCAGCTGAAAATCATGTGAAGAACCTATCCAACTGCCATAGAACCCATGCGTCAAACTGATAAACATTCCCTTAGTTGCATTCAGTATATTATCTCTGCTGTCATAAATCATAGCTAACTCAAGACCAGATGACGTCGAGCCCAAAGCACCTGACTGATTACTACTTTCTAGTAATCCATTTGGCAAGGCTTCTACTCTGCTAATCCTGTTAAATCGTATCCCTCCACCAAAAAAGAGGTATCTTCTAAACAAGTTTTTCAAAAAAATCGGCTCTAATAGAATCTGACTGTAATCGAATGCTTCTTCATTTGATTTTGGTGTATCCCGACCTATTCCAAAAAAGAGACTTGGGAAAGATTGTATCCTGATGTTTCCAGTAAGCACATATCTTTCTTGAGGTGTGAATATCTCAAAACCAGAAAAGAAAAGATACTTATTCTCTATTGTATACTGTACAGTCAGTGGCAGATTAGATGTTCTGGTCTCATCTCCTGAACCTTTCATCTTGAAAAGCCCTTTCATCCCTACCCCGATACTGAGATTCGTCTCTGGCGCAAAAGAGATAACAGGTGTAAAGATTGCTTTGGCAGGATAGATGCTACTATCTTTCTGGACTGCTTTTTTATTAGGATGAACGGTAAGAAATTCTAGAATCTTATTTTGACCTGTTAGTCCAATAGAAATAGATAGCAATAATAGAGTAAGTGCTGTCTTAAATGTTGTTATCATAATGGGCTGGGTAAATTTATTAAAAATTTACTTAGTCTATTTATAGTACAAGTCTTATATCAGACTTAAGCAAGCAGAATATTTCAGCCTTGTGGATACTGATTGTAGGTAAATGGTATTTTTTCTTTCTTTATCAAAGTAGCATCAAGGTTATCTCATTATGAGATTCTTGACTGAAACTAGCTGAAATCTGTAGTAAATTACAGTTTATATTACAAAGTAACCGATAGAAGAGAAAAGGCGATTTATACGTCCCTGAAGCGGACAAATAGGGAAAGGAGGCAGACATGGATTTTGATATAATTATTATATCACAAAAAGTCTCACATGGTATGGCCTAACTTATTCAGCGCGGCGAAGGCGCTGTAGTGTATGGCGTTAATCTTCTCTACACGTTTTCTCAGCTCATTACTTGCATTACCATATACTTCCAAGCTTACAAAAGTTCTGAATTCACTTAGTCTTGGAGCAAACGATTTGTAATTATCAAAATGCAAAAGAACAGCTTCTGAGTCGACATAGGTTTCCAACACTTTAATGGTACTGGAATTATCTGCCTTATACCAGTCATATTGAAGCATTCCATTTTCAGTCTGTTTACAATGCTGTTGTAATTCTGTAACAACGGCTTGTAATTCAGATAATTTGTCTCCCACTAATTCTAACGTGGCGATTACGCTAATTCTGTTTTTCATTTACTTTGTATAGAGAATGATTAGGTTGATGTCTCACATATTATTAATAGCAAAACCCTCATTTTGCAATTTTCATATTTAACGAAAGCAATGTAAAAATTATAAGTGGGACACCATTCCCCTAAACAAAGAAATTCTAAGACTCAATCTTACTCTGCTACATCTAACTTACAAATTGACTTTTCTTGTTAACTAATGCCTAGAGTATTGGTATTAGAGAAAAATTTGTAGGCACCATACGTGAAACTTAATTAGATTCTGTTCCATAGTGGAACAGAGACAGGTTAATTTAATATAGTAGATTCGATTTATTTGACCACTATCCCAAAATCTTCGACCTCACACACTGATCTTTTACAATCAGAATTTCTTACCATTTCTTGTTTTGCATTTTTGAATCAGATTCTTTGAAAACCAGCTTTTCTAGCATCGCTGTAGTGTTGATAATCCTCAGGCCTCTGCCCGACAGATTTCTTTTCTCGACAGTGGATAGAGATGAAAACTTCTCATTATCACTGTTCTATTAATAGGTACAAAGGAACCAACATATGTCAAATCCTAAAGGGATTGGTTAAACGTAAATTTAACAAGTGACGCAATGAAATACTCTCGAAATATCATCCTCACCCCTAAGAGGTTAAGTAAGGAAGGCCAAGAAATTAAAAAGCTCTATTCGATGACTACTCTTTTACTAATAGTATTTCCCTTCTTCGTCTGAAACTGTAATACAAACAAACCTTTATTTTCAATAAATAAATTACCATTTAAGTCATTGATATTTTGTCGAAGAATGGTTCTTCCTGTCATATCCACTACAGTAATTTTTCCGTGAAGAAATACTTCATTTAAAGTATAAATGAGTTTACCAGATGACGGATTTGGTGAAAGTTCAAAACTTAGAACTTCAAGAGAATGTGTAGATACTAGATCAGCATTGATTGAAGTTTTTGTGGCATCATCATTGATATTTTGATCTCCATTGGCAGAGACAACAGCATAAATTAAATTGTCACCTGAAAAATCAAAGCCAGCATTTTGACTGAAAGAATGCGTATAACTTTGATTGGCTTCGATTGTAGTTGCCACAGTTTCTTCAAAAATGAATACATCATTTACAAAATAAGAAACAGTAGGGTTGCTGACATCCACTGTGCCATTATTTGTGATCCTAAAATCTAAAGAGTTTATTACTGGATTAGAAACATCTCCATTGGTCAATATTGAAATTTGCTCCGCTCTTAAGTTTGTATAATCTTTAAATCTAGTATCGGAACTTTCGACGAAATATGAAAATAACCTATAGTGTGGTTCTGTATGACCCTGTCCATCATAACCTGTGTTGAGCAAATTGGTGTATTCTTGCAAATCGTAATCGATATTAACTGCTTCACCTGGAGTCGTCGTATTTGTCAAATTAACAATATAAGGTTCTACAGCTTGACCAGGGCACCAACCAGCACGATTTAATGTCCAAGTACCAGCTTGATTCGAGCAGGCATTTTGTTGACAATCTGCTTTCCAAAGATTATGTGTTTCAAGAACTTCATTATTCACTACGAAGTCATGGCTCATATTCGAAAACTCTGCTGCATTATTTGTGTTTCCTTGCCCATGACCAGAAATTGTCATTCTAATGTGATTGGTCAAAGTATTTTCATCGACTATAATTTCTTGTTCTGGCAAATCATGTGAAATATTTGGATCTCCATATATCAAGTTATCTGACTCCCAAAGAGCAGATACTTTATTAAATGAAGGCGAGTCTCCTTCAATATATTCTAAATCTAGATTGACCAACCATCCAGAAGGTCCCCATACTTGAACAAATGATTTTATAGTAACACCTCCAACCAGAATAGATTTGAAATCTGTAACATCTACAACCCAAGTTCCACAACCAATTCCAAAAGGAGTAATGAAGCGAGCAATTTCTGTACTTCCATCTGGTCTTTCGACAGAAATTTTTGCTGGTTGATCCCATGGATCACAACCTGTATTAGGGCACTCAACTGAAATGTGTAATAGAATCTGCTCGAAGTCTTCTACATTCTCTGGTAGATTGATGTCAGTAAATTTTGATTGGCCAGCTGAACCAAAATTGAATTGTTCCTCATTTAGAATATTGACGAGTTTCCCATCTCGAGGTTTTCTATATCTGTAAGAAATATCATCATTGATTGTACTCAAATCATCAGGATGCTGAGTAGCTATACTGATCAAGTTGGTGTTATTATCTGTCAGATCTATCACCTGATCAAATACAACAGTTTGAATTTCTGAAGGCCGCAGAGTTATATTAAAAGTTTGTGAAAATGCAGGTAATCCATTTATAGTAACTTCGATAGGGATATTACTTACCGGCTCGCTACCAAAGTTCTGTATTTCAGCACGTAATTTTACTGGTCTAGTAAAAATACTAAGCACATCTGGAGCTGTGATATTTACGACCCCTACATCTGTTTCCGGAATTGCGTAACCATCTTGCCACGCAGCTTCAGTCATATTTACAAAGGTTGCATCACAATTTTCATCCACAAGATTAGAAGCATTCAATGAAGCTCCATCATTCATAGGCATGTAAGCTACAAGACCTGCCTCATTTCCAGTAAGGTCTACGGTTTGATTTGCTTCGATCTCTTCTGCAGTTCTGGATATATTCCATACTCTTACTTCATCTATAAGGCCTCTCCATTGTCTGCCAGGGAATCCTGAGGACTCCCCAATAACGACTACTTGATTGTTATGTACTGGTTCTCCAGGAAGGTTGGTGGTTGCAGAGAGGTTGCCGTTAATATATAATCGAAGTGTATTCCCAGTTTTGACAGCAGCGACATGATGCCATTGGTTGGCATTCATGATTGGTTCGGAAACGGCTTCCGGCCATTCACTCCCAACTCCTATTACAAAACTAAGTGTGCCATTCATGCCAGCTCTAAAAGCCCAACCTGAAGTACCTGCTTGTTGATCACGAGTTATAATGGAACCTTGCCAAAACTCAGGCCTCCATTCCGAAGCAAAAATCCAAGCTTCAACTGTAAAGTCTTCTCCAATATTAAAGTCATCCGAGCTGCACAACTCTATTTTCTGAGATGCACCATCAAAGAGAATACCATAATTCTGTGCACTTAGTGTAACGGTGCAAAACAATAAAAACAAAGTGTAAAATGTCGTTTTCATAAACAATTTAGATTTAAAAGCAGTGATTAGATGGTCGTTTGGCTGTTATATCGCTTCACAATATTCTACTAATTCAAGAAACTATAGTGAAAATACAGATTAAGAATACTTATTTGCTATTGTAAGACTTTTAATTAACATCCCACCACATTCTTGATGTGATTTCGTCTCCTTCTGGCAACCTACTTACGGCATCATCATAATTTTGTCCATTATTTATTCTTTCATCCAATGGGTATCGCAAGCGTCTAGGTATTTCTCCACCAGACTCCCCATCTGTTAAGCCTGGAGACAAATCAGGGTATCCACTTCTTCTGAGATTGGCAAAACCTTCAAACCCATCAAATATTAATGCAACCCATTTTTGAGTGTTGATTTGCTCAACAGCATCTCCACTATCGTATGCTATGTCAATTTCTGTCAAATAGTCTTCGACATCATCTGATGCTATTGGTGTGACATTTGGATAAAGATCCAATTGTCTCATGGCAGCTCTAACCCCATTTTCATAAGCGGTTTGCGCCTCGCCAGAGACCCACCCTTTTAAGATAGCTTCTGCCAATAAAAATTCTGATTCAGCTTGACTAAAATAAATAATAGGGGAGGAATAACTCACCATTGTTTCTCTATTTGGTTGTGCAAAAACAAAATCATCCGTCCCAGCAGGAATCCCATTAGGCCGACCCAGGTGAAATCCTTGTCCTACAGAATTATCTACACTTCCATCACTGGTATAGGTTTCCATTAATATGGTTTCTCTAGGGTCATTATTATTAAGTATAAAATTGACCATTTCGTCACTATAACTAAACTGATGTAACTCAGGTCCAAAATCTAAAAATACTTCTGAAATCCCACTTGCATTAGTACCATCCACTCTTGATCCAGAATAACCCACATAAGCAATATCATCAAATGAATTTATGATTCCAGATTCTATAGCTTGGCGACCTACTTCCTGAGCTAAGGAAGGATTTACATTTGACATGCGCATCGCTAATCTTAGTTGTAGAGAATTGGCAAATTTTGTCCATTTTTCTATATCTCCATTATATATTATGTCAGCACTTCCAGGAGAATCATTACTAGTACTAAGGCCATCTACTGCCTCCCTTAGTTGTCTAATAAAAGTATTGTATAAATCTTCCTGCCTATCATAAGCTGGCTTTTGCACTAGAGAGCCTTGGTTGGCTTCGCTATAGGGTATATCGCCATACATATCCGTTAATCTTTGAAAAACAAAAACACGGAAGATGCTGGCTATATATTTTACGTTATTTGTCTCTTCAGTATTTTCAACAAGATCATTTAAATCTTTACCCAATCTCAAATAGGTATTGATCCACCAGGCACTTATCCACTCCTCATTGGTCGTATTATATCGATCTGGATCCCAATCACCAGAAAGCTGTTGGCACCAATTAGAACAATATATTAGATTGCCTCTCCACTGGTCAAAGCGTTCACTTGATGCCCTATTGAGCACGTAAGTCAATTGGAGCTCTGGATCAATTGAAATGGGCTCACTTTGATTTGGATTTGTATTAATCTCATCAAAATCATTTGTGCACCCATAGATCAAGATGAAGATTAAAAGGTAGAGTGGATATTTATTGTGATATGTATTCATTAGAATTTCACTTTAAGATTAAAGCCAAAAGATCTAGTACTAGGAAGTGCTGCATACTCATAACCTACATTTGTGCCCACATTGGAGTAGATCGCTTCAGGATCAAGACCTAGTTCGTCGAGCCCATTTTGAAGGAAGAGCAAATTTCTACCTACCAAGGACAATTGAATTCCCTGTACAAATTTGAGTTTTTCAATCACTCTTTTGTTAAAATCATATCCCAAGGTTACCTGACGTAATTTGATGTAAGAAGCATCATATACATTCTCCTCTGCAATCACAGAAATTCGTTCATAATAATCTCTAAGATTAGCTGGTGAATCGTTTATCGTCTCTCCATCTGGGCCCACACCTTGCCCAATTATTGTAAAGTCGTCACTATCTCTACCAGGCAATGTGTTGATATGTTTTCCAAATAGGTATCCAAAACTACTGGTAGTGGATAGTATTTCTCCACCTTGTTTAGCATCAATTTGGAAAGCGAAACTGAACTCTTTATACTTAAGTGTATTGGTTAATCCTCCAAACCAATCCGGATTGAAATTCCCTAATATTTGTCTCTCTTCTGCTATTTCTGGTATGCCATCAATATCGTGAATAATTTGACCCGCTTCATTTCTAGCATACACATTGCCCCAAATATCGCCGACACGTTCTCCTACTCTAGATATAATATTTGCAGAAAATGATCTATCCTGTTCACCTATTATCTGATCCAATCCGTCATTTAAACGCAATACAGTATTATTGTTTTTTGTGAAATTAAATGATGTATTCCAAGTAAATGAAGCATTTCTAATGGGTGTAATGTCTACCAACAATTCCACGCCATTATTTCTTATCTCGCCAGCATTGATTCTAAAGCCATTGAATCCTGTAGAAGCAGGCAATGGATTATTTAATATGTGGTCTTCGGTTCTTTGGTCATAATAATTTATGTCTACTCTAACCCTATTTTCAAAAACTCGTAAATCTGCACCAATCTCAATTGCTGTAGTAAAAGACGGTCTTAAAAAAGGATTGATAGCTGCATCACCACTAATGCTAGCAATTGGAATAGTTGTACCATTAGAATCTTTAGGGTCAGTAGATATGATGTAAGTAGCCACCTGAGAATATGGGTCTATTTGAGCAAGTCCAGCAATTCCATATCCTAATCTTAACTTTGCGAAGCTTAGCCATTTTGGTGCTTTGATAGCATCTGATAAGATGAAGCTCAACGAACCGGCACCATACAATATTGAATTTTCTGATGCATCTGATCTAGTCGGATCGGTTAAAACTGAAAAGAAATCATTTCTTATCGAACCTTCTAAGTACAAATAATTATTTATGCCTAGCGTGGCATTTGCAAATAATCCGTTGATACGTTGCCGTGTTTCAATTCTACGTTTCACCTCTACGACAGCAGAATTTTCAATGGTTGCGATTCTTGGTTCAATAAATTGAGAGCCATTCGTTCCTCTTGAAAAACTATACCTATCATTTCTAGTTGCCCCGAGATTCACTTGGAGATCAAGGCGCTCACTCAAGGGCCTGTCCGCACTGAGTAGAAAATCAAAATTACTTTCTTTAATATTAAAGGTGTCTAAAAAAACGGTTCCCTGCTGATTGTGTTGAGTCCCATCTATCTCAGTATTTAAAAAGTCATGTCTATATTGATCTGTACTTGCCTTGACTTGCGCTGACAGCCAGTCGAGAATTTCGTATTTAATACTGCCTGAGGCAATTATTCTATTCTTAATATCTTCATTAGGGTTTTCATTGATAGCCCAATAAGGCCCAAGGGTAAATGGGTTATTAGACCAATTTATCGGGTTCTCATCCTCATCTCTAGTTTGAGACAAGATTTCTTGTGGCAAGTTGGCTGGTGAAATGGTAAAAAACTTAGCTGGATTACTTGGCGTATCAGTTAAGTTGGTTCTGTTTTGTGCTTCTTCTTTTATTAAATTAAGTTTTCCACTTAAAGTCAATTTTTCTATTGGCTTATAAGAGATATTGGTCTTGAGTCCATATTTTCGATATCGTGCATCTTGCACAATCCCCTTATTAGAAGTATGAATGAGAGAGGTTCTAGAAACAATTTTTTTATTACCAGCATTGAAAGACAATCCATTGGTCCATGTCTGACCTGTTTCATAAAAAGATCTAATATCATCTTGTCCGACAGGAGAATAAGGAATCGAATTGCCATTAAAAATTGGTGTATCGCTGCCATCTAATCTAGCTCCCCAAGAGCGCCAATTATCAAAAGCTTCTTGTTGGGTAGTTGGTTTTTCTCCAGCCTCACCTTGTCCATATTCTTGTTGATAGTTGGGCAATAGGAATACTTGCTCCGTTACAAAGTTAGAAGTATACTCTATACCAATTCCTTTTTGTTTTTTACCCGACTTGCTAGTGATGATAAGGGCTCCATTTCCTCCTCTTGCTCCATATAAGGCTGTTGCGGAAAGGCCTTTTAAAACAGTAATATTTTCTATATCATCTGAATTCAGTGCAGATAATCCATCCCCTGAATCACGACCTCCAAATAATCCTGCGCTAGATATATTTGAGTTCTCTAGTATGATTCCATCCAAAACGATAAGTGGGCTGTTATCGCCTCCAAATTGAGCGAGGCCTCTCAATACAATTCTAGTTGATCCTGCAGGTCCATTACTTGGTTTTGTTATATCAAGACCAGCTACTTTTCCTACTAGTTGATTTGCAACACTCAATTCTCTTGCTTGGTTAAGATCTTCTCCACCCACTTCTGAGAAAGAAAATCCGGCTGCCTTTTTATCTTTTTCAATTCCAAAGGCAGTAACCACTACTTGATTGAGTTGGACAGCATCTTCCTTTATAGCGATATTATAAAAAGTTTGACCTGGAACTACTTTAAACACATACGACTCATATCCTAGGTAAGAAATCGTAATCGATGCGGTATCAGACACGGTTATTTCAAAGAGACCTTCTGAGTCAGTTTCCGTTAAATTTGTGGTATTGTTTTCGAGGACATTTGCGTAGAAAATTGACTCGCCAGATAAGCCGTCAGAAACCTTCCCGCTTATTCTAGTCTGAGCAGTCAGAGCAATTGCAAAGGCTAATATCAAAAAAGTAAATATTATTCTTATCATACCTTAATTGTAGGTGGTGAAATTAACTAATTTGCATTGCAGCACGAAAAGATACAGAGAAAGAAGATGGCTTGTCTTCTTGAAAGATTGCACCATCTGTCTTCTTAACTCCTTTTAAATTTTATAGAGCTAAAACCTAGGGCACCTGATTGAGGGTTTGCCTCCTGCTCACACTTGCAGGTAGGGATTGGCGGTATCTGGTGTCTGTGTTAGCAGATGATATGACAAGAATCATGGTCAAAGCCAAGGGTAATTTATCTGGTGGGTAACCTATAGAGTCTAGAACCATTACTAACATGATGATACCAGGGCTAGGCACAGCAGCAGCGCCTATGGAGGCCATCGCGGATGTCGCCACAATGGTCAACTGATCAGTGATGATTAATTCCAATCCTATGACCTGACAGACAAAAACAGCAATGCATATAAATCTGTCGGGTTAAAAATAGGTAATTTCAATCTCTATCATCAATCATTGTTCTATTTGCAAGGCACCACTGCTCAGCTGATGACTAAGTATAGTTGCTTAGGGTAAAACACAACTAACCCAAAATTAGACATAACATCAGGGTCTATTTCTGGAATTGTCTCATTGGTTAAAAATCTAGAAAAAATTAGAGGGCCCGTTATATTCATTATCCCAGCAATAACAAATCCCTTTTTAATTATTCCATCGTTTAAATTCATAGCCTTCTAAACTTTATTCCATATTTTATTTTAGCTCCTTCAATAGAGTTTTTGCTGCTAGTTTTCCTAATTCATTAGACGCCAAAGGGCTGGACCCAGTAATTAATTTTCTATCTACACATACCGTTTTATCCATTTTTGTATTCATTAAGTTTGCTCCAAGGGATTTAAGTTGTTCACTTAATCCGTAAGGCATTTTGCCAGGCAGATAGCCAATCATCGGTGTTTGGTTATCAACTGAATCAGGAAATACAGCTAAGTCGTACCCTTTGTATAAAAATTCTTTATTGTCTAAAGTAGTTGCAAGGAATGCTCCTGGCCCATGGCATAGACTAATGGTAAACAATTCATTTTCATGTGCCCACCTGAGTATTGTATCTACATTCTTATCTTCAGGAATACCAATCATGGCTCCATGACCTCCAGGAACAAACACCGCTGCATAACTTTCCGGTTGGTCAAAAGAATTGTTTATGAAATCTGAAAGGCTTCTAGGTTTTTTAAAATTTGCTTTGTGCTCGTTGTAGATAGCATTAACCTGTTCGTCTTTCTTAGGGAAGGCCCACATTTCAAAAATTGCTGGTTTTCCTGTCGGAGTAGCAATATCAAATTCGAAGCCCGCATTTCTTAAATGTAGCAGTGGCAATAAGGTTTCCACCGGATGATTTCCAGTCGAAAAGTATTTGTCATTCTTCATTTTAAGATTCTTCTCTTCTGTACAGATGACCAAGATTTTCTTCTGCTTACCACTATACTTTTGATAGGAGATGTTCTCAAAATCTGTTTTATCGGGAACTCCCATTTTAAGTGCAAATTTTGAGGGACTATAAGATCCATCTGATTCAAGTTTTGGTGCAATACCGAATAACTTTTTTAACATGATTATGGCTGTTTGATTTTATTAAATTGTTGTAACTAATTCAGATATGGGTTTTCTCACCTTGACCAGTTTTGCTAGCCAATCATTGTCTTCATCAACATAACCTAGTGGAAGGAGTAAGGTGCTACGCAAGCCTTTCTCTCTTAGACCCAAAATCTTATCTAAGGCTTCTGGATCAAAACCTTCCATAGGTGTACTGTTGACCCCTTCGAAAGTTGCCTGCGTGATGGCTGCCATAAAAGCAATATAAGTTTGCCGTGCAGCATGTTGGAAGTTTGTCTCTGCATCTTTTTGTGGATAGCCTGCCAAGAGTTTCTGTCTGTAATTCTCCCAACCTTCATTCTTGAAACCTCTTATCTCATTGGTCAGGTCAAACATATGATTGATGCGATCCGCCGTGTAGGTGTCCCAAGCCGCAAAGACCAGTAAGTGAGAGCAATCAGTCACTGTGGATTGGTTCCAGGCGATGGCTCTGATTTGCGTTTTGACTTCTTGGTCTGTGATCACATAGACTTCAAAGGGCTGTAGTCCACTAGATGTAGGCGCTAACCTTATGGCTTCTAGTATGGTGTCAATTTTCTCTTGTGGCACCTTCTGACCATTCATGGCCTTAGTGGCGTGCCTTTCCTTTAACTTCTTGATGAAACTCATTGTGCTACTTTTGTAAAAAAGCGCAAAGATAGAGTGCTACCTTATCTTAAAAATTGATGTAGGTTAATTAATCAATGAGACTTTGATTTTGAATTCAAAATCATTAGCCGAATTGACCCTGAGCGGAGTCGAACGGGTCTTGTTGATTTCATGCCAGAGTATCTAAGGTATTTATTTTGATACCTGACTGTATTCTAAGGGTTATTGATTCAGCTGGAGGAAAGCTCCTTTCTGATTCTACTTAAGCTCTCTGTAGCGATGCCTAGATAGGAGGCGATATGATAGTTCTTGACTTCATTAGCTATGCTAGGATAAGCTGCGACAAAGTTGAGGTAGCGCTGCTTGGCCGATAAAGTGAGATTCTCAAGGATTCGATTTTGAAAACTGGCAAAGGCCAGTTCCATTTTGCGGATATGAAAGTGCCCGAAAGTTGGGTTGTCTCTGACAAGCTGATCAAAGTCAGATTTGGTTATACTAAAAATGGAGGCATCTTTGATGCATTCTATAAAGGAGACAGCTGGGCTATTATTTTTTCCATACAAGGCGATGTAATCACTTATCCACCAGCCCTTCACTGCGAATTGCAAAGTATGCTCCTTTCCTTCCTTATCAAGCAGGTAACTTCTCAGACAACCCGCATGCACATAGAATATGTCATTGATCTCATCACCATCTTGTAAGACAAAATCTCCTTTGGCGAAAGTGGAGGGCTTTAGTTTGCTGTAGAGGAGATCAGATTCCTCTTTAGTGACAGGAGTGCCGTGGAATATTTCTTGGATGATAGGATTCATTTGTTATTCTTTTCATCTTCGAATGAGTCGAAGATCAAAGTGAAAGTTCTAAGCAAAATAAGGCATTCTAAGTCTAAGTACCCACTTCTTTAATAATGCTCTTCTCAACAACCACCGAGACAAAACTATCTCCAGTCACATTTATGACTGTTCTACACATATCCAAAGGCCGATCCACCGCAAGAATCATAGTCAAGGCCAAGGGTAATTTATCTGGAGGGAAACCGAAAGAGTCTAGAACCATGACTAACATGATGATGCCAGCGCTAGGCACAGCAGCAGCGCCTATGGAGGCCATCGCTGCCGTCGCCACAATGGTCAACTGATCAGTGATGCTTAACTCCAATCCTATGACCTGACAGACAAATACAGCTGCGATACTCTGCATAAGACTGGTGGCATCCATATTGACAGTAGCGCCTATGGGGCAGACAAAACTGGCCACTTCATCTTCCACCTCTAAGTTGTCAACAACACATTCCATAGTAACCGGTAAGGTTGCCATACTCGAACTGGTCGTAAAGGCTACGAGCTGGGCAGGGAAAATGCCTTTCACAAATTTCTTGATAGGCATCCCCACTAGGGCTCGAATTACTAAAGGATACAGAATGAGCATTATGGACATGGCCAAGAGCATCACAAATGAATAATTAAGTAAGGCTTTAAAAATAGCGGGGTCTTTTATTTCTACTATTAATGTGGCCATAAGTGCAAAAACAGCATAAGGAGAGTAAGCAATAATGACATCCACGATTTTGAGCATCACCTTATTCAGGGACTCTAACAATTTGACTATTGGATTTTGGTCACTCTCTGGAATCATGAGCAAGCAAACGCTAAACAAGACCGTCACAAAGATGACTTGTAATAGTTTGCCATTGTCGCTGAGTGCAGAGAAGACATTGTCAGGAACCATCCTTACGAAAAAATCCAAGTAACCGCCTTTGCCATCCCGCTTAGAATTAATATCGATGCTGTCAGTAGATAATTGCTGGAAGGCTTCAAGATTAAGGCCAGAACCTGGTTTAAAAAGATTGACCATAAATAAACCTAGGACAACTGCAAACAAGGTCGTAGATAGATACCAGATGATAGTCTTTCCTCCTAAGGCCGATAACTTTTTGATGTCTTTTAGTTCGACAATGCCTTTAGCCAGTGAGATGAAAACTAGAGGGACAGCAATGAGTTTTAGAACTTTTATAAAAATTGTTCCGAATGGCTTAATGAAGTTCTGAACAAGGTGAATGCCCATCTCAGATTTGCTTGCTACAAATCCGACCAGCAGCCCTAGGACTATTCCAATAAGAATCTTCCAGTGAATGGATAGTTTCTTTTCTGTCATTTTCAATTATTTTTTGCTCAGCTAGATGCTACTTCTTTTAGGCCACACTTAATATATTCTGCCTCAGACTGAGGACGCATATACCTCTGGATTAGAATAGTTAATTTCAAATCTATAACATCAATATGAAGAGAAGGGCAGGAGATGAGTTGAAAATACATTCCCTTTTCAATAAAGAGCCCGGGAATGAGTACAGATTAATTCACTCACTCTAGAATCAATTTCCATTGACAGGCACTAGTTAATTACCCTTGTCCGTTAGGATCTAGATGTTTTATTTTTTGTTCGTACTGAGGTTGTTCTTCGTGACTACATCCAGTGATTCCAATTGCTTCAGTCGTGAGGACAATAAATCGGTCCCTATGTTTTCTTCACAGGCAGCAAACTCTTTAGATGTTTTCTTGTGAAAATTTATTTTTTAAATCCATTCTCTCATGTAAGATTCTTTCTACTCTAATTTTATTCTTTTCTGTTTCCCTATAAAAGACTATATGCTTATTAATTTTTGATCCTTTTAGGTTGGGGTAGAGTTTCTCAAAACTTCTTCCATGCTGATGGTTTTTTGAAATTTTGGAACAGTGCTTTAATACTTGATTTACGTATTTATCAGCTTGTGATTCTGACCAATTGTCAAAAGTGTAATTCCATATTTGCTTTAGATCTTGAACAGCCTTTTTAGTTAAAGTATATTTAGCCATTCTTTTTCTTCGCTTTCTTTAGTTGGTCTAAGAATGTGTCTGGATCAAAGTCTATTGCTAGTCCGCTATTAATTCCTTCTTCAATTGCCGATTTGAGTGCATAGAATTTTTGTTCTTCCTCCTCTAACAACCTTAATCCTGCTCTTATAACTTCACTTGCATTTTTGTATCTTCCTTCTTTAATTCGGTATTGAACGAATTCTTCGAAGTGTTCACCCAAGGATACAGATGTATTCTTTCCCATAATATAGTTTTCTGTAAAATTACCAATATTTGGTATAAGCTGCAAGCTTGGTTGCATCCAGTTTCTATCATTTCAAGAAAATAATATCTAAAACAGCAACTTCAAAACCTCCTCCCGATAACTAGCCCCAATGGGAATTTTATCTTTTCCTATATGTACCATATTGCCTTCAAGTATAGAGGCCTTTGCTTTCGAAATAATATAAGATTTATGAACTCTAAGAAATTGACTTTGGGGTAAATCTACTTCCAACTTTTTTAGAGAGCCGAGCGATAGAATGCGGCCATTAGAGCTATAGTAAGCCACATATTCTCGCATACTTTGAATATAATGAATATCATCATAAGGGATTCGATGAACTTTATGTTCTGACTTCACCAAAATGTAATTATTTTCTGTAACCGTATCATCAGAAGGTAAAATAGAAGCAGTTCCTGCTTTATATTTTAATTTCGATAACTCACTCGCTTTGTTTACAGCTTGTAAAAAGCGTTCAAAAGGAAAAGGTTTTAATAAGTAATCAATAATATTGAGTTCATAACCTTCCAAGGCATATTCTGCATACGCCGTGGTAAATACTACCATCGGTTTATCTGAAAGTGATTTTAAAAAATCTGTCCCTATCATTTCTGGCATCTGGATGTCCAGGAAAATCAAATCAACAGATTGCTGCTGTAACAACTGAAGTGCTTCTATTGGATTAGAACATTTACCTACCAGATTTAAGTAAGGCAATCGCTTAACGTAGTTCTCTAGAAGCGTACGTGCCAATTCTTCATCATCAACAATTAAACAGCTTAATTCTTTCATTTTAAATCGAGCTTTAAATAAACAGAATACACTTTTTCATCTTCCGAAATACTGAGCAAGTGTTTATTGGGATACAATAAGTCCAATCGTTTTTTGGTATTTGGCAATCCTATTCCTCCATTCTTATCCTTTTTGGACACAATTTTGGGAATGCTATTTTCAATATAAAATTCTAAGTCTTCCTTATTGGTTTTTAAGCTGATATTTATAAATCCATTTGTAAGGTCTTCTATTTTGCTATGCTTAAATGCATTTTCTACAAAAGGAATTAAAAGCAAAGGCGCAACCTTCACACTTGGTTGGCCTTTATCAAAATCAACATTTACATTTAGACCTCTACTATCTTTAAGAGCAGCTAAATTGATATAATTATCTAAGTACTCAATCTCTTTATTCAATGGGACTTTACCATCATTAGAATCGTAAAGCATATACCTCAGCATTCCTGATAACCGCATCAAATTATCAGGCGCTTTATCAGATTTAACTACGGTCAAGGCATATATGTTATTCAATGCATTGAACAAAAAATGTGGATTTATTTGAGATTTTAAAAATTTCATCTCTGTATCCAATTTTTCCTTTTCAATTGATATTGCTGCTTTTTCCTTCTTATTGGCATAATGCGTTAACTCAATCAAGGTGGACCCAACGAAAGAAATCGTTAAAGGAATAAAGTATCTTAACCATGTAACTGCTTGTGTATCTATTCTCCGCTGAAAAAGTTTTTCTGGCACAATGTACTTATCACTCAACTCTGAAAATATGAGCAGGTCATTATTTAGCAGCCATATTATACCACCGAAGAGGAGCGAACTAAATAAGAAGTAGAGACTAAGTTTTCTTTTGAAATATAGTTCTGGAAGTAGGTACATTAAGTTTATAGCAATAAGAATTATGAGACTTATTATCAAAGGCAAACCCCTATGCACAAAACGAAGGGGGTCTTCCCAGCCTTCAGCAAAGAAAAGGAGTAGCAAAAACCAAGCTATTCCCCAAATCAGGATATGAACCAGTACTCTGTGTCTTTCAATTCTTGCCATAGCACAAAATGCCTGAAAAAAACAACTTAAACAATTTTCTCCAACCAATCTACAGATTTCCTCAATGAACTGTTTCAGTTTATCTATTTGATACAAATACACTATAATGATAGTTATATAAAGTTTCATTGATTTTTAATAGACGTTCGTTGAGTTTCTTTTTTAATGGAGTATTGCTTCTGCATTTTTGTCCCAAGCATTTAAAATAATTCTCAAATCACCTAAATCTTGAATCATCATGAGCTTATTAAAAAACAAGACGCTGGCCCTGTTCTTTGCTTTATTCTTAATCGGTACTAACATCACTTGTGCTCAATCCAAGACAGCCAAATTAACAGAAGAGCAAAAGGAAGAAGTAACAAATAATTTAGAAGAGTATGCAGTCGCACTCGATCTTTCCGAAGATCAACGGCCCAAATTCGAGGAAATTACCATAAAGTATGCAGAGCAGATGATAGCTGTAAAAAATGGTGGCGGACGTAAACTTCAAAAGTACAAGAAAGTAAAATCCATTCGTGAAAACAAGGATGCCGAAATGAAGATACTACTCTCCAAAGATCAGTACAAAGTCTACTTGGAAAAACAGGAGGAAATGAAGAAAAAGATAAAAGAACGACGGTAGATAATAGATGTTTAATATCAAGAAATATATGCGTTTGCAACCGTGCAAACGAAACAATTAAATCTATCATAATTTTTAATAAAAACTATTTCATGTTTAACAAGATCTTATTACTATCAGCTCTATCACTTTGCCTAGTTGCATTTTCTTCTTGCATTGAAGAACCCTGTGGCACCGACATCTCAGGTACTTATACTTTTGAAAGTTCTACCTGTGCAGTAAACAATCATCCACAGACCGTAACTATTTCTGACTCAACAACAGAATTTTCTTTTGAGGGAGAACAGTTAACAATAAATGACTGTGAAGCCATGTCAGAAGCTGGACAATCCACCAGAGAGGTTTCGTTTGACGAGGAAGGATTTGATTTTGGAGGAGAATTTGAGATTGACAGTATTCTGGTTGCCTGTGAAGGCAGATATACAAAAAGCTAAGTTGTTAATGGTGTTCAGTGCAACTGCAGCCAACTACTTGCTTGGTGCAGTTGCTTTTCAAGAAATAGTTCTGATCATAGAAAGGGTTAGCTCTTTTATAGACTAAAAAGTATAAAATGAAATACATCACAATTGTTTTATTACTAATTGCCACTCTGAACAGTTTTGGACAAACTCACTCCTGCCATGTCATGTTCAATTTTAAAAATGAATCCATCGAAGTGGCATTAAATAAATGGGAAGCATGGTGTCATGCAGAATTTGATTATGACACTAAAGACCTTTCTGGAGTCAAAATTAATGGTATGCACGGTCTAATATCTCTAAAGAAAGCATTGAATATTGCCCTAGATGGAAGTGACCTAGGTTGGCAACTAATAAACGACGACAAGATAGAAATAAGGTCCAAGAATAAACTATCACACTATGTTTCGATAAAGGATAAATTCCAGGGTACCTCCTTAGAAAAAGTATTCCATAAATTGACCTTAGACTATGAGCTTGATATAAATTATAATCAAGAGGACATAGTAGGCATTGAAATCTATGGAAATATAAAAAATGCTACCCTTGAGGAGGCTTTTAGGAAAATCCTTCAGAATACACCTTTGGAGTTCAAAACGTATGACGACCGAAGAATAGATATATTCAAATCAAAGGGAAAGACAGTAGAACAAAACGTATATACTCAAGTTACAAAGAATATAACCCTGAGTGGAATAGTTAAAGATGATTTTACTGGCGAAACGCTTCCCTATGCTAATATAATAGTTCAAAATTCAAGCATAGGAACACAATCAAATATTGATGGTCTTTTCTCCTTATTTGGAATACCATCAGACACCTCATCATTAGAAGTATCATATTTGGGATATGTATCCAAATCCATCAAACTAAATCCTGCATTAAGTAAAAAAAATATTGAAATAGGTCTGACTCCGAATAACTTAATCACAGATGAGATAACCATCACCGCTACTAAGAAAGAGCAAATGATGAAAGCGTCGACAGGAATCAGTCGCATCGGGTTCTCCCCTGCAGCCTTGGCACAATTGCCGAGTTATGGTGAGAAAGATATCTTTCGCTCTTTACAATTACTACCTGGAATTAGCGGCTCTAATGAAAGCTCATCTGGTTTATTTGTTAGGGGTGGCACACCTGATCAGAATCTTGTTCTATTTGATGGTTTTACAGTTTATCATGTTGACCATTTGTTTGGCTTCTTTAGTGCTTTTAATACGAATGCTGTCAAAGATGTCCAATTGTATAAAGGTGGTTTTGATGCGAAATATGGTGGTCGTTTATCCAGTGTAGTAGAGTTAACTGGCAAGGACGGTAACACCAAAGATCTGAACATGGGAATAGGACTTAGTTTGTTAAGTGTCAATGCTTTTGTAGAAGCACCATTTGCCAATGGCAAAGGATCTTTCTTAGTGGCAGGAAGGCGGTCATTCCAAAGCGCTTTTTACAATAATATTTTTGGAGCTTATACAGAGAGCAATGAAGCTGAAACTAATATTGCTCAGAATCCCATTGCCAGTCGCCTTGGCCAGCAAGAAGTCCAACCCAATACCTATTTTTTTGATTTTAATGCTAAAGCAACCTACCGTCCAAATGATAAGGATGTTCTTAGCTTTAGCTTTTATAGTGGAAAAGATGACCTAGATAATTCTAGGAATATCGACCAATCTGCCTTTGCAAATAGATTTATCGACATTGATTTTTCTTTTGAACAACAGAGCACTGACTTGACTGAATGGGGCAATTGGGGAACGAGTGCCAAATGGTCGCGCAAATGGAGTAATCGCCTTTATTCAAATGCAAACTTGTCCTACTCTAACTATTTTAGTCAACGAGACAGAACAAATAATCTAGCTATCACAAGAGCTGATACAACCATCACTAGAAATACTGGCTCTAACGAAGAGAACGACCTTAGAGACATTAGTTTCAAATTAGATAATGAAGTCAGAATTTCTCAAAACAATCAATTGGATTTCGGCCTACAATCTACTTGGAATAATATTGAATATAATTTCAAACAAAATGATACCATTACAATACTAGACAGAATAGACGAAGGACAGATCACCACTTTCTACATACAAGACAGACATACTTTTGGAGACAAACTGATTCTACGAGGTGGATTGAGAACTTCACATTATAGTGTGACTAATCAACTATATTTTGAACCGAGAGTTTCACTAAGCTATTTGTTAACTGACAGAATAAAACTGAAGGGCGCTTGGGGTAAATACTATCAATTTGCCAACCGTATTGTTAGAGAAGATATCCAGCAAGGCAGTCGTGACTTTTGGTTATTGGCAGACGGTGAAACCGTGCCTATAAGTTCTGCGCTTCACCACATTGGAGGTATTAGTTACGAGACGGAAAAATGGTTGTTTGACGTAGAAGCCTATTATAAAAACCTAGATGGTCTATCCGAGTTCTCTACTCGCTTTGTTTCTCAAGGAGTGGCTGGTGATCGAGTCGTTAGTTTCGAAGAGTTCTTCCAGACAGGTACAGGAATAGCGAAAGGTGTCGAATTCTTATTACAAAGAAAAGTTGGAAGACTTACTGGTTGGGCTGGTTATACCTTGGGAGAAGTGATATATGATTTTGAAGCATTTGGAGATGAACCCTTCTTTGCCAATCAAGACGTTACCCAGGAACTAAAGTTAGTGGGAAATTACAAAATGGGCAATTTCTCGCTAGGAGCTACCTTCATATACGCCACAGGAAAACCATACACGGCACCTACTGGCTATTATCAATTAGAATTATTAGACGGAACTTATACAGAATTTTTTGAAGTAAGTGATAAAAATGCTTTACGTTTTGACGACTATCATAGGCTCGACCTTTCAGGAACTTATGACTTTAATCTAGAAAATGGTACTGCTAGTTTAGGGCTTTCTCTGACTAATATTTATAATAGGCGTAACACTTGGTACAATGAGTATGAAGTCATAGAAGGAGAATTGCTCGAAACTAATGTTTCTCTACTTGGATTTACACCAAGTCTCTTTTTTAACTGGACGCTTCGCTAAACTTAATAGAAACTTAAAATGAATTTATTTAAAACATATTTTCTATTCCTAATTATTTTTTTGATTATTAGTTGTAATCAAGAAGTTATAGAGCAAACCGAAACAAAGACAACTATAGTGGAGGGCTACTTAGCAGCAGGAAATTCTATAGACAGTTTGCGAGTAACACAAAGTTATTCTTTAGGGCAGGCAGAAGAAGAGCTTGTCACTCTTGATGATTTGAATATTACAATAGCTGACGACAAAGGGCAATATGAATTAAGGTCAATAGGAAACGGCCGTTATCAGAATTCTAATCTTATTATAAGAGCAGGTGAAAATTACAAATTGGAATTCGAAAGGGATGGAGAAATTATTTCGGCAGAAACTCACATTCCTGAATTTAATGCGACAAGTATTTCCACAACCCTAGTTGGGTTAAACAAAATAGAAGCTGGAGTATTTCCCACTGGTGGCATTACGATCCCAGATCCAGTGGAACTGAGTTGGAATAATGAAGAAGGAGATTATTATTATGTAGTCATCAGAAATATAGAAACTGACCCCGAATATGTGAACGATAACCTTGCCCAATTTGATGAACAATTGTCATTTATTTCAGAACCTCAAATAGCCGATTTTTATGCTATTCGTACGTTGGCACATTTAACCCAATTTGGAACATACCAAATCATTGTCTTCCGAGTGAATCCAGAATACGCGGCATTGTTTGGCAGTTCTGGTAGTTCTACACTTTCATTGGAAGCGCCAGTAACTAATATTGTAAATGGACTAGGAATATTTACAGGTGTGAGTAGCGATACTTTGTATCTGGAAGTGACTAAATTGTAAGCAATTAAAAAAGGACAAAGCTGAGGAGGAAAATCCTGCTATCAGCAATAACAATTTTATCCTTTGTTACCATTGCCAAATCACAAGATACGCTTGTGTCAGCTTTTTTTGGCCTTGGTAGTCCATTATCAAGTTTATTGTGTAATCAACCAGGAAGCTTGTTAGATGGTATGCCTGTGAATTTCATATTCCCTATAGATGCATCCAGTTTATCGGAAATATTACCGTGTTAGCAAGACATTTTGCCACAGCTCTTACGGTAGTTCCACACTTTCATTGGAAGAACCAACTAATATTGTAAATGGATTAGAATATTTACAGACACGAGTAGCGATACTTTGTATCTGGAAGTGACTAGGTTGTAATCTGTAATGAGGTAGGCTTGGTTTGTATAAGCCTTATTGGCTTTGTCAACAATGCTATATGGCGTGCGGTGTAAATTTGTTCTTTATGACTATATGTATGATTGTCTATTTCAATCGCATTTTTCTTAAATTTAAAATTGAGAAAGAGAATTAGCAAATGACATAATGCCCCTAATCAAAACGACAAAGCCTTCTAAAGTAAAGTAATTGTTCCTGTCATTAACTTGGACTCATTCCTAACTGTCTTGTATTCCAGGATATAAGTATATACACCTTTTGATAGCAACGTTTTACCTAGGTAACCATCCCACTCTATAATTTGCTCGTTTGAAAAATATACACTATTCCCCCATCTATCGAATACTTCAAATGAGACTATTTCAACATTAACACTAAACAATCTGTAAACTGAATTCTCTGTAGAATTACCATTAGGAGAAAACACATTAGGTACAAATATTCTCTCAACGCAATCCTGTACATTAACATCAACGAATGATTCCACATTACCACATTCATTACTAGCGAGAAGAGAATATATACCTGCAGAAGACACCACAATACTACTATCTTGGCTACCACTAGACCATTCTAGATTTGTAAAATTACTCCCTTCCAACTTAAGCTCGATACTATCCCCCTCACAGATAGTAGTATCTCCAGGTAAAGTAACTTGAGGTAAATCAAGTTGATTCACAACAAACTCTTCAAAATATTCACAGTCAAATACATCTGTGTATTGCACATTATGATTCCCAGCGACATAATATTGATTTACTAAAGAAGTTGCTCCATTATCCCATAACACAGACTGTACATCTAAGCTATTCAAGCTGAGACTAAGCGTATCATTAGTGCAATAATTATAGTCGTTTTCTAGTAAGTCTGATTCAGGAATCACGTATACCTTAACTGAATCCTCAAAAACACATTCTCCAACCTCTAGTCTGTGAAGAATTGTCAAGTCGCCACTGTATTCTGAACTGAATTCGTTCGGCAATTTATCATTAGAATTATAGATCTCGGAATTTGCTTCATTTAACAATATCCAACTAGACTGGCCCAAAGGAAATACAGATGTAGAATCAAGAAAAATAGATTCATTATAGCAAACTGTATCTTTTAATACTCCAAAAGAACCAGTTGGGCTATTGAGTGGTGCACAAGAATGAACTAGATCTAACTGAGAGTCTTGCACATCAACAGAACTAATGTCAACTTCCATTACCACTCTACTCTCAGATGTGCTTTCTAGATCTTCAAAACGATCTATTAAACCGTCTAAATCATAGCACATTTCAAAGCTATTACAATCGTCGGCTTCACCTAACACATTTAGTTTTCTTAATGTAATTAAGTCATTATTACTTCTCGTTAAAATTAGCATACCTGTTTCAATGTAAAATATACTTTCAACCGTTTTATGCAACCCATCTAAAAGCAATTTTGAAAAGACAACATCCCCACTTTTAGAATATTTATATATTGTGAGCCCTCGAAAATTGTCCGTTACACCACCTATTCCCAACGCCAGAATATCATCATTAGAATCTATAATAAAAGAAGAAGCATTCCTTAAGTCAAAAATAAATGAAAAAGGCAAAATCCTACTCCACACTAAATTTAGATCCACGTCCAGCTTTATTATTTCCAAACTAGATTGCAATAGTATCATTCCATCTGAATCTAGTTTTAAATCGTGAAAAGCAATACTAGATGACAAGAATCTAGAAGTCAGCACATCATACTCAAGGTCCAATTTAGTTATAGTTGGAAAAAATGTAGATGAACCACTATTCTGATTAGAATTCTCATGATTATATGTTATGTATATATAATCATTTGTCCCATCAATTTTTAAATCACGCTTCCTTTCCAAATCTAGAGAATTATCTAATTTACTTGTGGCAATAATATTTCCAAGAGCATTAACTTTATTAAGCGTCAATCCATCAATATCTGAAAAAGAAAAAACCGTAAATGATTCGTCCTCATGAATAAGAATCTCTGCCTCATTTACTGGAGGTAATTGAACACTGAAAATTATATTATGAAACCGGTCTAATTTGGTGAGCACCAAAGAATTAGAACCAACGGCAGTAAGCAACAAATCTCCATTAGGAAATAAATTGAGAGAATTGATATAATTTTCTGATTGCAACTGAAGATCACTATGAATTATATCACTGCTTCCAATATGATTCCCCAGAGTATCAATTGTATGCAGAGCTAAAACATTATCTGCTTCTGATAAGAATACGAAAGTTCCATTGATTAAATAAACCAAATCGCCATTCTGCCAATCCTCCGAGCCAACAACTTCATTTTGAAATGTTTGACTGAATAAAAAATTGAAGGCCAACATGAGCATTATGACCAAACTAATAGTCCTGAAATTTTGCATTATCCTAAATGATTTATTCCTTTAATTTAAGAACTTCTGCTTGTCAGAAAACAAATAATCAACATTTGGTGTTCACGACGACTTTAATATTATGTATATATATGACACGAATACACCAAAATGATAGTCATATAAAGTTTCATTGATTTTAAATTGCCGTTCGTTGATTTTCCTTTTAAGTGAAGTCCAGCTGTTTTATTTTTGTCTCAGGTAATTAATCTGTTGTAAGCAATTAAAAAAGACAAAGCTATGAGGAAGAAAATCCTACTATCAGCAATAACAATTTTATCCTTTGTTACCATTGCCAAACCACAAGATACGCTTGTGTCAGCTTTTTTTGGCCTTGATAATGGACTACCAAGTTTATTATGTAATCAACCAGGAAGTCTGTTAGATGGTATGCCTGTGAATTTCATATTCCCAATAGATGCATCCAGTTTATCCGAAACTGATTTTGAAGTTATAGATAGCCTTGGAAGTATACATACCCCTATTTGTGCTTTGTTGGCCCCAGCTAATGAAAACGGAGAAAATCGAACTGTGCTTCTGTTAGGTGAAT
>CAZQDZ010000044.1:0-32217 GCA_964591455.1 uncultured Saprospiraceae bacterium | reverse complement strand
TCCAATCAACTTACCCGTCAATAAAAATAGTGTAGCCTAAATGGTCTATTCAGAAGATTATTGAAGGCTACTTGATCCAAAGTTGATTAGCATTCCGATTGGTAGATCATAAGCGACTAGGTAATTTTTAGCTTGTACCAGGTGTACATCCTGAAGGTTGATTACGGTCTTTCAGTTCTACCATTACTTTATTCTCCACTACAAAATCAGCTCGTCTGCTACCCTCTTCTATATCTTCGTAATAAATTGGATGTTCTTTTTCTCTTACATAATCTAGCCCAGCTTTCTCTAACTCTATAGCTAAGTATCTTTGATAGATCAATTCTTGAAATCCATTGCCAGAAACAATCAGTATCGTTAATTCTTTATCATCCTCTCCACAAGGTCGAGACAGGCCTGATTCTGACAATTTCATGTGAGAACGTACCTTTGCACCAGAAAAATCATACATCATAGACCGTACACACTAAACCCTATATATTTACCTCCATGACCGATCGCTTGACCATAGCTGTAGATGCCAAGCGCCTATTCCATAACAAAGAAGGGCTAGGTCAATATGCAAGAACGCTGATGAAAGCCATGCAGGAGCAACATCCTAAGCACCAGTATGTTCTCTGCACACCAACGATATCTAATGCTTATCCATACTTTTTGAATGAAGATAGATTTACAATTCTTCAAGCTCCTAAGCAGAGCTGGTCATGGTACTGGCGACAGAAGGGTATCGTAAAAGATCTCAAGAAGCTGGACGTAGACATTTATATAGGCCTGAGTAATGAGATTCCTAAAGGCCTGAGATCGTCCAATATCAAATCGGTCGTTTCTATACATGACCTCCTCTACAAGGTATTCCCTCAGCAATTCTCTACAATAGACAGGTTGATTTACAAAAGAAAATTCACCCACGCTACAAAAGAAGCGGATGCCATTATGGTAACCAGCCAGTCGACCAAAGCAGACTTATATAAGTATCATACGGTAAGCACAAAGTCCGTGCATGTTCTCTATCAGTCTACCATTAAGGTAGAAGACGACATCGTACCCTTAGATCAGAGAACCCACTTTCTGGCTGTAGGCACAATCAATGAAAGAAAAAACCTCGATTTGCTTGTGGAAGGGTATAAGCGTCTGCCAGAAGCTGGAAGAAAACGGGTCATAGTGATAGGAAAAGGCAAAAAGTATGAGGTGAAGCTGAGACAGAAAGTTAAGGAATATGGATTAGAAGAGCACTTTGATTTTAAAGGTCATGTGTCTTCTGATGACTTATTCAAGCTATATCGATACGCAATTGCTCTGATTTTCCCTAGTAAATACGAGGGATTTGGCCGTCCGGTGGTGGAATCACTGAGTCTTGGAACACCAGTGATTACGGGCAATAACTCCTCTTTGCCAGAAGTGGTAGGCAAACATGGTATAATAATTGAATATGATAGACCAGAATTGCTTTCAGAAGCAATGGTCGAAATCAGTAAAATTTCTACCTCTGAGCAGCTCCTAAAAGATAGGAAGCATCACCTTCAGCAATTCTCGCCGGAAGAACATATTAAACTGATTATGAATATGTTAGCTCAAATAATTTAGAATATTTCCTATCTTATTTTTCTTTCTGGTGACAGATATTGACTAGATTTGAGATTTACCTCAAACCAGTAAAATAAATCCAGGTTTCATTCTCATTATCTTGGGGTGATTATAGAATCACC
Source organism: uncultured Saprospiraceae bacterium (assembly GCA_964591455.1). GTDB lineage: Bacteria > Bacteroidota > Bacteroidia > Chitinophagales > Saprospiraceae > RFSX01. The sequence continues at coordinate 30,511 of CAZQDZ010000044.1, read as the reverse complement.
CCATTTTTTATGTCCCTACCTCAGTATTTCTCCCTAGATTATCCACTCTCCTCCTTTCTTCGGTTCTACCAAATTATTAGGTACTTTTCATATTGATATTTACGTAATGTGATATGAATTGACTGTCATGGTCTAACATATTATGATATTTTTTATATATAAAATAATTTAATATGTATATTCGCCCACTAATACTATTGGTAGAGTAAGGTCACCAAATTAAAACTACCACCATGACTCATTTATCTAAGTCCAAAACAATAGCCTTATGGCTAGTTGGGGCGGTCGTTCTAGTCATTTTTAAGTCTCCTTTGACTGGTCAGAACAGTGAAGGCTGTTTTATCACTATAGATGGAAGAGAAGAACCGCTATCCGTTAGAGGAATACCATCCACAGTATCCCTGGCTTCACCTAATGCGGCTATGTTTACAGCTGTAGGAGAGATATCAGGTTTGGATAATAAATCAGCTTCTGTCACCCTTCCTGCGCGAAGGACCTCAGCAGCTATATATCTAAGTGACTTTGATCTTCAGATTCCTGATGACGTTACCGTCTTAGGCTTGGAAGTCATAGTAACAGGAGAAGCATCCGAGCCTGGGGTGATTATCGATAGCCGTATCTCTTTAGCAACTGGTCCGACGAATATTCTTGGAGATAACATGGCCAATAGGACAGGGTCTCAGAATCCTTGGGATGAATCTCCACGATGGAATTATGGTGGGAGCACCAATCAATGGGGCACTTCGCTCAACTCAGCTTTAGTAACACAATCCAATTTTGGGGTCGTACTACAGATAAGAAACACAAGTGACGTAGAAGTAATGGCTTCTATAGATCAGTTGGCTATCAGAGTACATTATCAGGCAGCACTAGAAATTTGTGGCCACCCTTGTGTATCTCTGCAGTCTCTTCCCGAAGATGATGTGGTGAGTTACGTCTGGGAAGTGGATAATACCTTAGTCTGGTCACCTTCTAATGAGTTAGATCATGTCGTCAATATTTTTGCCGACCAATCACCTTTAGGCACCTATGAAATCTGTCTCACTAAAACTTACGCAGATGGTAATAGTGATCGCTGCTGCCGACCACTTAATTATACAAGTTGCGAGACAGGGTCTATAGGAGATAGGATATGGCAGGACCTGAATGGGAATGGATTGCAAGATTCAGGAGAACCAGGATTGGATAATTATCAGGTTTTCTTGCATTCGGCTTCAGGCACATTATTAGAATCTACTAGATCTGTCAATGGACAATATAGATTCGATAATCTGGAAGGAGGTACCTATTATGTAAGGGTAGATCCCTTAGATAGAATTACTTCTCCTCATATCCCTAATAATGATAGTAATAATTCTGATATAGAGAACATCTATTTCTTTGGGTCTACAGCGGTGATTACCTTAGAACCAGGACAGAATATCACCGATATAGATTTAGGTCTAACCAGTCAGTCTGGTATCTGTGGAACGATATGGAGAGACCGAGATGGAGACGGACAGACAGATGCTAGTATGGAAATTATCCCGAATCTGACGGTTAATCTTTTTGATGATAATAATAATCTGATTTCCACCACAAATTCAGATACTGAGGGTAGATACTGTTTTGACAATATAGGCGCTGGGGAATTTCAGATAGAGTATGTGTTGCCAGATGGATTTGGTGTCAGTAGTTACGGTCCCAACGAAGTAGATTTAAATACAGGAAGAGTAACGGTTGTTTTAGACAATGGCGAATTTAGTGAAGACAATAATCTTTTTGCATTTATATATTCAAGTATAGGCGATGAAGTATGGGAAGATGCAGACGGTGATGGACTAAGAGGTGCATTTGAATCTGGAATAGAAGGGATACAGATGAGTCTCATGAATTGTACAGGGCAGGTTATAAGAACAATCCAAACAAATAGTGAAGGATTGTATTTATTTTCTGATTTGCCGCCAGGTGATTATACGATATGTGCTGACGGGAGTAGCTTAGGTTTGCAACCGACTATCCAGTCACAAGGTCCTACTTCATCTGTCATCTCTGCTAATGGTTGTACTTCTTGTATAGCTATATTAGATGACACTGCGATGACAAACATAGATGCAGGCTTTATTGCTGCTTCAGGAAGTATAGGAGATTTAGTATGGTTAGATGAAAATGCAAACGGGGTTCAGGACCTTGGGGAGCCTGGTGTGGCTGGTGTCAGAGTGAGTTTGGAGAATTGTCAGGGTCAAGAGATTAGTTTTCAGCAGACAGATATAAATGGGTCATATCTATTTACAGGTATACCTGCAGGTCAATATGTCTTATGTGTACAAGATTCAGATACAGAAAGAATGCTAGCCAGCAATTTGTTGGGTTCTAATGAATGCACCAGTTGCTTCACCCATGTAGCAGGGGTCGATTTATTGACCATGGATTTTGCTACGCAGACAATACAGTTGTCTGGTGATTTGTGTGGCAGTGTATGGGAAGATGTGAATGGGAATAATAGACTGGATGTTAACCAAGATAGACGACTTTCTACGGCTGTCAATGTATTTAATTGCAATGGTCAGCTCGTAGGAACAATCGGTGCGGGAGATGACTGTCTAGAGGACCTACCACAAGGAGATTATTATATAGAGACTGATATACCACCGGGTTTCGAACAGGTAACTTTCGGTAATGGTATAAGCCCTAATGGCGTTGGCACTTCTTCGTGTTTCACCTTAGGAACGCAAGATGTATCCATAGAAATAGGAATCATAGAGGCGGATGATGAACCAGAATTTTCAACTATTAGCGTTCAAGCCATCGAAGATATCAATGAGAATGGAAGACTAGATGGCATAGAGTCAGGTATTTCTGGCGTTAGAGTGGTATTAATAGATTGTAATGGTTTTGCTGTAGATGAGGCTATCGCCGATAATGAAGGAATTGCCTTCTTTACTGATGTCCTACAGGGTGAATATTTTATTGAGATTGAAGTACTGCCAGGCACATCATTTTTTAGTGGTGGAGATATAACAGGTCTGAATGGTCCAGGGACAACAGATTGCTTTGAACTAGAAGACGATCAGTTAGACATAACCGCCGCATACATCAGTCAGTTTGCAGCCCAGTCTAATATTTCAGGTCAAGTATGGTTGGATTTGAATGGCAATGGCATCTTTGATCCTATCGAGTCAGGTATGGGCCAGGTTGCTGTGAGATTGTATGATGTCGATTTCTCTATTCTAGATATAAGATTTACAGATGCTGATGGCATATATGAATTTGATGATATAGCAGAAGGTGAGTATATATTGCAATTTGTACGGCCACCACTATATGACTATACAGACTTTCAAGTTACGACCAATCCAGCATTTGGATCAGATGTCATAGATCCTATCTTAGGTATGACAGAAATCATAAGATTGGGTCAGGGTCAGAATGTAGGCGATATTGATGCAGGATTAGTGCCTGTTGTCACAGCGGATGCGCTTATTTCAGGAACTATATGGCAAGATGAAAATGCAAATAGTGTTTTAGATTTATCAGAAGCGCGGTTTGCCAATATGCAAGTCTTATTATTTGAAGGTAATGGGACGTATCACTCTGCTACTTTTACCAATGACAATGGCGTTTACTTATTTCCACAGTTACAGGCAGGTGAATATTTTGTGCAGTTTGAATTGCCAGACGGATTTGTATATGTGGATTCTAAAGTTGATGGATTTTCTGATTTGGATTCAGAAGTTATTGATTTTGCCACTGGTCATACTTTGGTTTTTGACATCGGTGCTGATGAGATGGTTGGAGGCGTCAATGCTGGTCTTAAAGTATCAGACGATAATGATGCTGCCATTTTTGGAAGACTATGGATAGACACCAATCCCAATAATGAAATAGATAATGATGAGCCTGGTTACAGAGATTTGTTGGTGTCATTATTTGACATAAATAACAATCTAGTAGCTCAAACCATGTCTTCTGAAGATGGGTTTTATGATTTTTCTCAGTTGGCATCAGGCGACTATTATGTACAAGTGAACTTAACTGACGGATATGAGTTTGTTGTAGCAGGACAGAATGCTGGTGGGTCACAGATTGAGAATGCAGCACAGGGTCGCACCTTCACCTATAGATTAGATCAAGGACAATCTCAGAGCGAAGTAAATATTGGATTTATCCCAGTGGAAGAACAAAGAATTGCCATTGGTGGTAAGGTATGGATAGATGCTAATGTGTCTAATACTTTAGATCAGGGTGAAGCAGGATTTGTAAGTATGGATGTGCTTCTCTATGATGCGGATGATAATTTTATAGAGATATCTACCACTGATAATCTAGGAGAATATTTATTTCCTAGTATTCCAGAAGGTCAGTACTATATTGACTTTGAATTGCCAAACGGATTTGACTATGTGCAGCCGCTTGTAGACGGCAACTCAGACATAGATTCGAAGGTGGTTAATGCCACTGATGGAACAACCGCACTTATAATGCTTGCACTTGGTGATAAGTTAGAAAACATACATGCAGGTATTAGAAGGACACAAGAATTACCTATACAACTTTCAGGAAGGGTATGGACAGATGAGGTTGCTAATAATTTGATAGATGGTAATGAGTCTGGAGTTGCTCAGTCGATGGTTTTGCTATTTGACGAACAGATGCAATATCATTCAGCCACTTTTACTGATGATGAAGGCTTTTACAGTTTTCCACAAATTAGAGCTGGAGGTTATTTTGTCTCCTTCTCATTGCCGGACGGTTTTGAATATGCTGATGCAAAAGCAGGAGGCAACTCTGAGATTGACTCTGAAGTAGTAGATATAGTTAATGGTAGAACAGAACTTATAATCACTAGTCCAGGTGAGCATACCAGATTTATCAATGCAGGATTTCGTTCTGCAGAGGAAGAAGCTGGAAGTATTTCTGGACGTATGTGGATAGATACGAATGGTAATAATCTAAATGATGCATTTGAGGCAGGCCAGCAAGAATTTATAGTACTATTATTTGATGCAGCTGGCAATTATGATAGTGCAACGTTTACGGATGATGACGGCCGATACGCTTTCCCTAATATAAGACCAGGAGACTATATTGTGGAGTTTGATTTACCATTGAATTTTAGCTTCGTAGATACGCCTAGTCCTTTTTCAAATATCGATGGGTCCCATGTGACTGATTTGGTCACAGGACGTACAGAATCATTTACAGTAAACAGCGGTGAAGAGGTTTCTAACATCAATGCAGGTATTAGTGATAATAATCCAATTGACCTTAATGGGGTAATTCAGGGTAGAGTGTGGATAGATAGCAATGGAAATGATATAGAAGACAGTGATGAAGAAGGATTTGAAGGCTTGTCAGTATTTCTATTAAACGGTGACCAAATTTTCATAGAAGCTACCCTAACTGATGTTGAAGGCAACTACATCTTTTCTGATCTTCCAGAAGGTAACTATATATTAGAATTTCCATTGGCTAACGGATATGAGTATATCTCTTTTGGTATAGGGTCTGATGACTCTCAAGATTCTGATGTAAGTGATTTGAATTCAGGACGTACTGATATACTCGAATTACAATCAGGGGAAACTAAGACTGACATTGATTTAGGTCTCCGCTTATCACAGACTTTTCCAAGTTCCATTTCTGGAAGAGTATGGGTAGATAGAAATTATAATGATATCGAAGATCCAGATGAGGAGGGATTCCCAAGAGTAACGATATTTTTATTCAATGAGGATCTAGAGGAATTAGAAACAAGAGTAGCTCCAGAAAGTGGCCATTATGAATTTAATGATCTCACACCTGGTAATTATATTATAGGATTCTCATTGCCCGGTGGTCATGACTTCGTGCATTTTGCACCAGGTAGTGACTCGGAGACAAATTCTGATATAATAGAAAACAATGCTGGTCGTACAGAGATTATCACGCTTGGGAGTGGCGAAGATGTGCAAGATATTGATGCAGGTGTTCGATTTTTAGAGGAATTTCTATCAGGAATAGGTGGAAGGGTTTGGGAAGATCGTAATTACAATGATAATGAGGATCCAAATGAACCAGGCTTTCCAAGAGTAACAGTATTCTTATTTGATGAGGATTTAGAAATATTAGACACGAGGATATCTGACGCAGAAGGATTGTATTCGTTTACTGATTTATATCCTGACGATTATGTGATTGGATTCTCTTTAGCAAGAGACCATGATTTTGTGCATTATGCACCTGGTACAAATCCAGAGACAAATTCTGACATTATAGAGAATAATGCAGGCCGAACGAATCTCTTTACGCTTAATCCAATGGAGCAGTTGTCAGATATAGATGCAGGTGTGAGATTTAGAGAAGAGTTTTTATCTGGCATTAATGGAAGGGTGTGGGTGGATGTTAACAGAGACGATGAAGAGAATGTGGATGAACCAGGCTTCTCCAGAGTTACTGTCTTTTTGTTTAATGAAGAATTAGAAGAGCTGGATACGAGAGTCTCAGATGCTAATGGATTGTATGCTTTCGAGGATGTATATCCCGATGATTACATCATAGGTTTTTCTTTGCCTCCAGATCATGATTTCGTACACTTTTCACCGAATTCTAATCCAGCTACCAATTCAGATATCTTAATAGATAATGCAGGAAGAACTGATATTTTCACCCTGGCGCCGATGACTATAATAGGAGACATAGATGCTGGTGTGAGGTTCCTAGATGAGTTCTTGTCTGAGATTAACGGTAGAGTATGGGTGGATGAAAATGCAGATGATATAGAGAATGACAACGAACTGGGTTTTGAAGGTGTGATTGTAACTTTATATTCAGAGACATTGTCAGCTATTAGTACTACAATATCTGATAGTGAAGGATTTTATAATTTTTCAGCAGTAGCTCCAGACAATTATTTTATAGGTTTCTCAGTGCCTTCAGGTTATGAGGTGGTGCAGAATAATATCGGAGCTGATCCTTCAGCGAATTCTGATGTGCTCAATGATGGTACAGGAAGAACAAATCTTATCATAGTAGATGCTACCACTACTGTAGGGGATATAGATATGGGAATACGGATAGAGGATAATGACGACCAAATAGCTTGGATATCAGGCACAACTTGGTTTGACTTTAATGAGAATGGCCAGTTGGATGGCGGAGAGGATAGGGTAGTTGGACTAGAGGTAAATCTATTGGATGAGAATGGAGATCTGCTAGACACTAAGGAGACTTCTGCAACGGGAGTATATTGGTTTAACCAACTTCAAGCTGGAAATTATATTGTTGAATTTGGTCCAGTTGCTGATCAAACATTTACTGTTCCTAATTCGGGAGCTAATTCACTATTAGATTCAGGGGTGACGGATTTTGACACAGGTAGGACAGATGTAATTGCCTTAGGTGCCCTAGACTCACTAATGTTTGTCAATGCAGGTTATGTAGAAGACGTAGTTACTGGGACGGGTAGAGCAGATATAGCAGGTTTGGTCTGGGAAGATGTAAATGGTAACGGTATCATAGATGTGGACGAAGATCTACAACGAGGTATAGAGGTTATATTGTTCAATGGTAATGACATTCAGATTGCGTCTACTATAACAACAAGGCAAGGGAATTATGTATTTCCTGCCATCACCAGCGGTGAGTACTACGTTGTCTTTTTCCTACCGCCAGATACTAGAAGTACATTCATGGATGTGGGACAAGATGAAGCGATAGATTCCGACATTACCGAAGAAGGGCGCACTGAATTATTTAATCATGTAGGTACTGCTATCAGTGGATTAAATGCAGGTTATTTTACTCCTGTAACAATAGGTGATGCTATCTGGTTAGATGTAAATCTGAATGGTATATTCGATATAGACGAACAAGGCGCTAATAATCAAATAATTTCTCTGCATGCTGCAGACGGAACATTTATAGAAAGAGCCTTTTCTAGATTAGGGCCTTCTGGTCAGAATGGTTTTTATCAGTTTACAAATCAAGCACCTGGGGAGTACTATATTCAACTTCTCACACAACAAGGTGTATCTTATTCAGACCCTAATCAAGGAACAAATGAGAATGTAGATTCTGATGTCACAGGCGAGAATGGACCTGGTTCCACTGATGTTTTCTTTGTCCCTTCAGGAGGACAAATAAATGATATAGATGTTGGTTTGATTTTAGAGCCTGCTACCCTAGGAGATAGAGTATGGATAGATAGTAATGGTAATGGTATACAAGAAGCAGGAGAAGATGGATTAAATGGTGTTAAAGTAGAACTGTTTAATATATTTGATGTACAGGTAGGTGAAACCGTAACTAGTACTATCGCTGGTGAAGACGGACGCTATTTGTTCGAAGATGTATTCCCTGCAGATTACTATATCAAATTTGAATTACCTGATGAATTTGTGTTTTCTCCATCTGATATGGGAGGTGTAGATGCTGCTGATTCTGATGTCAACGATTCTAATGGCCCTGGCACTACGAGTATATTTTTATTGTCTCCAGCAGAAACGGATCTGGATCTTGATGCGGGTATTTTTGCTAGTGCATTTGTAGGAGATTTTGTGTGGCATGATAGAAACCTGGATGGCATGCAAGATGCTAACGAACCAGGTGTAGCTGATGTGAGAGTTAGCTTATTTAGAGTAGAGGGAAACCAAAATATACTTGTAGATGAAACAGTGACATCTCGTTTCGGGGAGTACAGGTTTTCTAATGCTGCAAACGGTGATTACTTCTTAATATTCGAACCTGGTGATGATTTTGAGATAACGACCAAGAATATTGGTGGTGATAACTCCATGGATAGTGATGCAGATAACAGAGGTGTCACAGATGTTTTCACCTTATCTAGTAACCAATCTATTTCCAATATAGATGTGGGATTGATTAGGCCAGGTAATATTATTTCTGGTCTGGCCTGGGACGATGAGAATCAGAATGGCATTTATGATATTGGAGAGCCTTTCATGGATGAAGTAACTATTTGGTTATTGAATTCATCTGGCACTATATTAGATGAGCAGCTTTCAGGTCCTGGGGGTAGATATCTCTTTGATGATTTGGATAATGGCACATTCATATTGCAGGTTATTCTTCCTCCAGATTATGAGTTTACTGCTCAGGATGCAGGCCTGGATGATCGTCTTGATTCTGATTTTGCGGCTGATGGATTTTCGCAGGAGTTTTCTTTTACAGGTGGGGATGTATTTAGAAATGTGGATGTAGGTGCTGTGAGAGAAGGCAGACGGCCTCCGGTTCTATACCCAAATCCAAGTATCGGAAATATGGTCCAACTAAAAGCTGATGTCTATGAAGCAGACCTACCAATGGGTTGTACGATTTCTGATAGCCGAGGTGCAGTTATACAAAGAATAGATTTTGGTATGTCACATTCTGTCGGAGAACAGATATGGGAGATTAATGCCAGTACTTTACCTAATGGAGTATATACTGTTAGAGTACAGATAGGCAGACGAGTAGATTATATACGGCTCTCCATTGTAGAGTAGTCGTTTGAAGATAAGGTTTCAATTCAAGAAAGTTTGAGAGAGGTCAGGGCTATTAGCTCTGACTTTTTTTTGCTTGAATTATTGTACTACTTTTCTATACGTATATTTTCTACGATCTCTAAGCCATAACCTATTAAACCTACCCGTTTTCTTGGATTGTTGGTTAGTAACCTCAATTTGGATATACCTAGATCATTTAATATCTGAGCACCTATACCGAGATCTCGCTGCTCTTTACTCTGTGACATTGGCTTAAAGCTATTGGCTGATTCTCCAGATGCTTGCATTTTCTTTATCATCTCCAAGCTATTGAGTACTGGATCTTCATCATCATTTTGTCTCATGTACAGCAATACGCCTTTCCCTTCCTTGGCAATCATATCTAAAGTTTTACTTATTTGGACCCCATACCCATAGAGTAGTGCCCCTAGGATATCCATTGTGTTAGTAGAGGAGTGGACCCTAGTAAGTATGGCTTCATCTTTTTCCCATTTTCCTTTTTTGATGGCGATATGCGTTAGACCAGAGCTGGTTTCTGAGTAGGCTATAATATCAAACTCCCCGTACAGCGTATCCACAGTAACTCTCATTTTCTCCATCACCAATCGCTCATTAGCCATTCTGTATGCTACTAGATCTTTGATGCTTATGATCTTAAGGTCCATTTTTTTGGCAAGAATCATTAGTTCAGGCAGCCTGGCCATAGTACCATCTTCATTGAGAATCTCTACTAGCGTTCCTGCGGGATATAGTCCTGCCATTCGAGCCAAATCTACAGCAGCTTCCGTATGACCAGTCCTTCTGAGCACGCCACCATCTTCAGCTATAAGGGGGAATATATGCCCAGGTCTTGCATAATCATCTGGCTTAGTATCTGGGTGAACCATGGCTTTTATTCCAGTGGAGCGGTCATAGGCAGATATACCAGTACTGCAGCCTTGACCTATAAGATCTATGGATATCGTGAAAGCCGTTTCATGCAGGGCAGTATTTTTAGATACCATTTTGTACAAGTCTAGGTCAGCCGCACGCTGCACAGTAATCGGTGTACATATCAATCCTCGACCATAGGTAGCCATAAAATTGATAATCTCTGGTGTGACCTTCTCTGCAGCACAGATGAAGTCTCCTTCATTCTCCCTATCCTCATCATCCACCACTATGATGACTTTACCATTTCTGATATCTGTGATCGCATCCTCTATGCTATCCAGCTTAATATCTATTTCTTTAGCAGATTCTATCATATGCGGAGCAAATTATAACTCTTTTGTGATTTCTAGTATAACAACGACAATCTCTTATTAAGATAACTTAGACTCTTAGATATGGTTTTAGATAGGCTGTAGATACTTCATTTTGTTCTACTTTTGTAATGACTTACTATATCCATTTACGCTTTAAAAGATTACAATTATGTTAAAATATACATTTTATGGCCTTTTTATTGGTCTTTTAATCTGCTTAGCATCATGCGGAGGTGATGACAATGGCTGCACAGATCCTACATCAGACAACTTTGATCCGGAAGCACTTCTTGATGATGGCACTTGTGCCAGTTACAATAGAGACCGATTTTTTAGTAATTACCTAGGTGAGTTTCGCTGTGCAAACCCAATATTTACCGAAAGATTGGATAATGATAGTCTCATGTTCTCCATAAGTGAGCCGGTAGATATTACAGATGCTTTTGAGGTTATATTGACACTTCAGATAGACGGAATACCTGTTAATCTAGAAGGAAACGTGTCTGCAAATACACTTACTATAGACGATACACTGCAAAATTTCACGATTCCTAACTTTTTACCGCTAGGAATGGATACTGTAGATATTACTGTGGATGTCATCGGATTAGGCAATGCTGTTATCTCAGATGATGAGCAGACAATAGAAGGACCACTTAACCTGAGGTTAGAGTTTACGGACGGGAGTGGTTTTATAGAAGATGACTGTTTCTTAGTAGGCGAGAGACTATAAATAAAAAGTGAAGTATAAGAGTGCATCTGAAATAAGAATACTCTTATATTTGCACCCGCTTCCAAAAAGCAGGTCGCGTAGCTCAGCTGGATAGAGCATCTGCCTTCTAAGCAGACGGTCGCAGGTTCGAATCCTGCCGCGATCACATTACAAAAGCCCTAATATTCAATAATCTATGAGTATTAGGGCTTTTTGTTTCTGCATTCACCTATTACAAATTGTGACCATATTCCAATTGTATCTGAATAATTATCATCCACAAAAAGTCTTCCATCTTGTTTATAGACCGACCCAGGAGAAACCCCATCTAGGAGAATGCGAAAATATGCGCTGATAATTGAATTCTTGGAGATCAGGATCAATAATTGCTTGCCATGTTAAACCACTAAAAGTTGCTATACCAAGGTAATGATTGTCATTTTGTGAATAATTAGGGTTATTGGATATGATTAACATCGGCGGGTAATTTAAGGTGCCTATTATGTCACCCTCGGAGGTTACTGTCTCTATTTGGGTTCTTTCAGCATTATGAGGCTCTAATTCTGTCCAACTTATTTGAGCAAATAAAGATATGTTCAATGATATAAAACCAGTGTACGTAGAAGTTGATTCATGATTATAATGTAAAGCGTGTAATGAAAATAATTACTTACAAATATTATGTAAGAACCTTGATCCAATCAGATCTTAATTATTAGGCTAGCTATGTCATGGAAAACAAAAGATGCTTGAGATAATTACAAGTAAAGTAGAGGGGGGATGAAGGTTTAGCAGGACGCAATTTATCTAACCCAGATAATGATAGATTATTTTTTCTTAGGTCTATGGTCTAAATTTATCAATTACTCTAATTATTTTATTCGATTCATTACATTACAGCTAGCAAGAAACAAAAGAAATCGAAATGAAAAGTATAATCTTATCACTTGTTATCCTAAGCTTAGTAACAACCCTATCAGCACAGGACAAAGATCTATGGACTGCAGACAACTTCAGTGGCCTTAAGTTCAGGTCTATAGGCCCAGCATTTATGTCAGGCAGGATAGCAGATATAGCTATACACCCTGAAAATGAGAGCATCTGGTACATCGCTGTTGGATCAGGTGGTGTGTGGAAAACTGAGAACGCTGGTAACACCTGGACACCGCTCTTTGATAATGAGAGTTGCTATTCTACCGGATGTATTACGCTAGATCCTCAGAACCCCAGTGTCGTATGGCTAGGTACGGGAGAGAATGTAGGTGGACGTCATGTCAGCTTTGGTGATGGTATCTATAAGAGTGTAGACGGAGGGGCGACTTGGTTTAATATGGGACTCAAAGATTCAGAACATATTTCTGAGATAGTTATACATCCCTCCAACAGTAATATTATGTGGGTTGCTTCTCAAGGGCCTCTATGGAGTAAAGGGGGTGAACGTGGTGTCTTTATGACCACAGATGGTGGTAGTTCTTGGAGTCGTGTACTTGGCGATGATGCCTGGACAGGGGCCACAGAAATTGAAATCGATCCACGTAATCCTGATGTGCTTTATGCAGCAACCTGGGACAGACATCGTACAGTCGCTGCTTATATAGGTGGGGGACCCGGTACTGGGTTATGGAAATCTGTGGATGGCGGAAAGACATGGAAAGAACTTACACAAGGATTACCCTCATCTAATATGGGTAAAATAGGCTTAGCTATATCTCCTCATAATCCAGATGTATTATATGCAGCAATAGAACTGGATAGAAGAAAAGGAGCGGTGTACAGGTCATCAGACAAAGGGGCCAACTGGACGAAAATGTCAGATGCCATCTCGGGTGGAACAGGACCTCATTACTATCAAGAGCTCTATGCATGTCCACACAACTTTGACCGTATATATCTCATGGATGTACGTATACAAGTATCTGATAACGGCGGCAAAAAATTCAGACGGATATCTGAGACCTATAAACATTCAGATAATCACGCTATTGCTTTCAAAAAGAATGATCCAAATTATTTACTTGTAGGAACTGATGGCGGTATGTACGAGTCATTCGACTTGGCTAAAAATTGGAAGTTTTTCAGTAATCTACCACTGACACAATTCTATAAGATAGCTGTAGATGATGCAGAGCCCTTCTATAATGTCTATGGTGGAACACAAGATAACAGTACAGAAGGAGGTCCATCACGGACAGATAATATTCAGGGCATCCAAAATGGGGACTGGAAAGTAGTACTTAATTGGGATGGACATCAGCCAGCATGCGAACCGGGCAATCCTGATATTATGTATGCTCAACGCCAACAAGGTACACTTAGCCGTATAGACCTAAAGCGGGGCGATGTCATAGATATTAAACCTCAGTCAGCACCAGGAGAACCGTACGAACGATTCAACTGGGATGCACCTATAGTGGTAAGTTCTAATAAACCACAACGGATATATTTTGGTTCTCAGCGAGTATGGAAATCTGAAAACAGGGGAGATACCTGGAAAGCTTTATCGGGAGACTTGACAAGAAATGAAAACAGGATTACCCTGCCTATTATGGGCGCTGTCCAAAGTTTTGATAACCCATGGGATGTCTTCGCTATGTCGACATATAACACAATAGCCAATATTGCCGTCTCTCCAAAGAACGAAGATATTATATATGCAGGCACCGACGATGGGCTCATACAGATGACCAGTGATGGCGGTAAGACATGGACAAAGAAAGAAGTCTCTTCCATATCTGGCGTGCCTTCCCGTGCTTATATCAATGATATAAGAGCAGACCTGCATGATGAAAATACAGTTTATCTGGCGATGGATAATCATAAGGAAGGTGATTACAAGCCATACTTATTTAAGAGTACGAATAGAGGAAAAACTTGGAATAAAATAACGACAGGCATATCTGACCGTAATCTAGTATGGAGAATTGTACAGGATCATGTTGATGCTGATTTATTATTTATTGGAACTGAATTTGGTATCTATTTTAGTCAGAACGGTGGAGGTCAGTGGACACAACTAAAAGGTGGGTTGCCTACTATCTCATTCCGGGATTTAAAAATACATCAGAGAGAGAATGACTTGATCTGTGGATCTTTCGGAAGATCTATATATGTCTATGATGATATTTCTGTCTTTAGAGATATATCGAAAAGCCAGCTTGAAAGAGAGGCGCATCTTTTTTCTGTAAGAGATGCTCATTGGTATATACCACGATCATCTATAGGTTTTAATGGTACAAGTGGGAGCCAAGGTACGGGATACTATGTCGCTCCTAATCCTGAATTTGGTGCTTTGTTTACCTACTACCTTAAAGAGGGTAAGAAGAGCCAAAAGGAGATAAGACAAGAAGCAGAGAAGGAGGCTGTAAAGAACAAAAAAGCAATAGCGAATACCTCATGGGATGACCTAGATAAGGAGCTGAACGAAATTAAAGATGAACTCTTTTTGATTATAACCGATAAGCAAGGCAAGATTGTTAGAAGAATACCTTGCAAGGTATCTAAAGGTTTTACACGCGTGGCTTGGGACTTAAGATATCCGTCATCAGATTTGATTGCACTGAATCCTCGTCCACGAGGAGAGTTCGAGCCAGAGCCACAAGGATTGCTAGCGCCTCCAGGACAGTACACAGCACAATTAGTTAAGTTGTCTAATGGGACAGAAAGTAAATTGGCAGATGGAGTTACTTTTAATGTAACTCCATTGTATCAGCCTTCCGCTGATGCACCATCACAATCCAAAGTAATGGAGTTCTGGTCGGACTATACTGAACTGCAGAGATCAGTCGGTGCCTTCCAGTCGGCATTCTCTAAGAAGTCCTCTCAGATTAATGCCTTAGACAGAGCCCTTAAACAAACTAATATTCCTACCGACAAGTATGCTAATAAGTTAAGTTCTATTAAAAAGCGTCATACAGAACTAAAGACGGCAGTCAATGGAAGTAGCGCAAGAGCGCAGATAGGAGAGAAAGACCTCCCTACTATAGGAGAGCATATGTTTTCATTATACAGAGGTATATCTAATTCTACTTATGGACCAACAGATACACATCTCGATATAGTAAAGTGGGTGGAGGCAAGTATATCTAATTATAATTCTGAGTTGGATAGAGTAGATAGAGATATCAAAGAGATAGCTGCTTTAATCTTGGAATATGGCGGGCCATATATCGAAGGTATGTAGCTAAAGTGGTCGTATGCTTTGTCGTTTTCGAAATGAGATTGCGTTAAACCAACGATTGTATTTCAGATTATTGTACTGGCTGATTATATTTAGTTATCAATTAAACACTCTTTAAATTATTATAAGATTATGAATCAAACTTTATTCAAGCTTCTTTTAGCGATGATGCTCTTACCGGTGTTCAGCTATGCTCAATCGTTGACGAGTTATACTTTTATAGAAGAAGGCGAGAATGCGTCTGTCATCAAAGTCGTAGATGGTGATGAAGGTATGCGATTATTTGCGACGACTGATTATGAATTTGAAAATTCTGATGGTCAGCCATTTAACTTATGTAGACTGCATGTATTAGATTACAATGACAAAAACCAAATAACCAATGGAGAGACTTTTATATTGAGTTCCCCTGATTTGGCTAATATCAATTATCGAAGTTTTAAGATTGGTAAGAAGGAATTGGGATCACGAGAAGACATCCGAAATTATACAGAACTTGTAGAGGCTTATCCTGAGTTGTCTGATATAGACTATCTTGATGACTTCAATAAGAAGAGACCAGAATCATTTTATAAAAGCACATTAGAACTTGGTTTATTTAAGAGTAAAGTAAAAGGCTTTAAGTCACAACAGTTTAAGAAAGGGGAAGCAGCAGCGATAGAGGCTAAGGAGAATAGAAAGAAGAAGAAAGGATTAAGGGGGAAGTTGGGTAACTTAGTTCAAGACGTCAACAAAATAAATACAAAGGCAGCTGGTATGGATTTTCAATATGTACCTACAGGAGAAGTATACCATGACTGGGAAGACAGCTACAATGGCGGTCAAGACAAGAAGAATTTCTGGAGAAATATAATCTGGATGAGTTCTACTGAGACTGGAAACTTAGTGGCGCTTAACGGATTAAATCTTAAGGATGATGATATGCATGAGTATCGTAACAAGGAAATTGTTGTTCTTGCTCCAACAGGAGAGTTGATTACAAGGTCGGAGATAAAGACTGATGAAGCTTGGAATGCTGTACAAAAAGTAAATCAATACAAGACGTCTGCTAATCATGCAACTGAAATGGATTTTACCGCAGTCATTTCTAAGCAACAGTATCACAAGAAGAAGAATCCTGAGGCCAATAAAAAACAGTTAAATGTAATGGCAGTTTCTGGAGATGGATCTATCAAATATAATCACACCTATGACTTTCCGTTAGAATTTTCTGATGTGGATACAGTCATAACTAATAACAATGGGGAGACAGTTGTTATGGGTTATATGGAGAGATTTTATAACAAGTTTGTTTTGGTCTCTAGTCCATCTGGACAAAAGGTCCATTATCTGCAATTAGATAAGAAAGATGATTCGAGAACTGCGATTGACTATATATCTTCTGACCAAGGCCAATATGCGATGTATGCCAATACCAATTCTCGATCTAAGCTGGTGGATAAGTATTATATCTATAAATTAGTTGGCGAGCAGATGTCCGATCCTATGATTATGGAAACCAATGAAGCCAAGAAAACGGCATCCATTTATGAGATATTGGTCAATGAAGGCGAAGACGTTTATGTGTTGACTAGAGAGAATGTAACTGGATTACAAGATTTTAAGTGGGAGATGGCTATGCCGCATTTATATAAAATCGAGGGTAATACTTTATCAGAAGTTACAGATATTACTAAAGACAAAATGACAATGAGGTCCCATGATAAGACAGTAAAAACAAAGGTGTATGAAGCAGATGATGCATATTACTTTTTAGCAAGTGAATTTAGGACTGATGAAAAAGGGAAATTAATTAATGGACGATCATTAGTTAAGCTGGCAAAAAATTAAATAAGTATTAATCTCAATGAAATGGGCATCCTTCTCCACTTGGATGCCCTTTTTTTATATTTATACTTTTGTAAAATAAATCACAATTTGAAAGTAGATAAAATTAACGCGTACAAGGAGGTCTTTCGCAATCACTTGCAGATTACCCAGTCATACAACGAATTATACAAGTATGAGTGCTTGCAAAATTTTCAAGCGCATTGGGATTTGTCCGCCTTGGATTTGAAGTCCATGTATGATAACTCGTTACAGAGTAAATTGTCAGGTAGACTGTGGGGTGGGAGTCAGAATTCAGCTAAGGAGGTCATGCTGCTCTTTTTGGATATGGATAAGGAGTTTGTTAGATCCATGTATAGAGATTTGTATAACGAAGATAAGGACCTAGGTATGCGTATCAATCGCTTTGTCTTTCATTGTGATCAAATGCTGGAGCAACTACAAGCCAAGCAACCAAAGTGGACAACCCATTTTCACGGAGAAGCGGAAGTGGCATTGTATCTGGCTTTTGCTAACCCACAACGATATCCTCTATTTAATTATGCCCCTTTTGCGATTATGATGCAACGATTAGAAGTCAAGAGTGTGCCAGAATCCTATGAACTCGAAAGGTATTTTAAACTGTGCAAAGGCTTGTATACTTTGCTGAAGCGCGATGAGGAGTTGGTAGAACTACACAGGAAGGTGAGAGCCGATGCAGGCTTCTATGAAGAAGATACGGCGATAATGATTCATGATTATTTAGTTGTATGTGCAGGGCATAAGGACCCGATGTAATATCACCTATTATTAAAAGGCAAAATATTTTTTTAACTTAAAGTAATCTTTAATTATAAACACAATTTTAAATAATCTAACAACTCTCAATTATGGATAATATACTCGATAACAATCTGCATGGAAGTAGTCTGTCTATAGATGCGCAATCTAGAGATTACCTAGTCGAAGCATCTAAATGGGCAAAATTTCTTGCTATTGTAGGTTTTGTAATGCTAGGGCTAATAGTAGCCCTAGGGATATTTTTTGGATTTGTATCAGCTAATGCGATGGCGACACTAATGCCTGGAGGTGGAATTTTTATGCTTCTTTACGTCTTGTTTATGTGCGCACTCTATTTTTTTCCAACGATGTACCTGTATAAATTCGCAAAGCATACCAAGATGGCAACTGTTTCCAGTGATATGGGACAGTTGAGTTTGGGTCTTAAAAATTTGAAATCACTTTTCAAATTCATGGGAATTCTAATGATTATAGTTTTGGTTATTTATGCCTTGATATTCCTATTTGGAGGAGCTGGCATAATCGCTGCATTATTAGCAGGTGGAGGTGCAGGAGGATTTTAAATCCTTCTCTTTAACCTCTTAATTACTCACATCAGATACTTCTTTGTTAGATACTAAAATCCTCAAAGATGTATCTGATAGTAGAGTTCTTACTCAATGCTGATTACTTATAGAATGCAGTTATACTTAAGGCGTTCCAGTCTTATTTGTTTACCCATAAGCATAGATTTTTCTAGACCTTCGTTTCTTTCTTATTCGGCTTCCTTATTAGATAGGTAACGCATTACCATGTAAAGTTAGCCCATAAATCCTACCTCTTTCTTCCTCAGCCATTCCACTATTCCACAACAGTATTAGTTCTAACATAGCGCTTGCAGCCAGTCCTTATGGACTCACAAATTAAGTAGTGCAATCCTACTTATTGATAATCAATCAATTACACATGCAACCCCAATAAATTAACAAATTAATCTAAAACATTATATGTAATTCGAAGTAAAACAGCTATCTTCATATTATAGAAAATTACAATATGTTCTCTTTTGAAAATTACTTGCCATTCACTTCATTTAATGAATCAAGTATATTCTTCAAGGCTTCTGAAGTATTTAGGTGGGGCTTTTTACTAGCCGACACCAGCGATGGAAAGATCTTTAAGCAATTATACTCGTACCATAATTACTATATCGAAATAGAATTTGGAGAGAATTACGAAGAGATTTTGACCATAGATGCCATTACAATAGAAGAAGCTATCCCTAAGTATCTTAATGAATTCAATATTCAGCATGCGATATCAGAACTCATGACAGTGTGATAAAGACTATTTTATTTTAAGTCGCAGTTCTACTCTTCTGTTCTGAGCTCTACCTTCATTAGTATCGTTATTAGCGATAGGTTGGGATTCTCCTAAGCCTATACTCTCAGTATCTAGATTAGCATCAAGCAAAGATTCCAATTCTATGGCTAAAGCTTCCGCTCTCTTTTGTGATAGAATCAGATTATTCTTCTCGGACCCAATATTATCTGTATGACCAATTATGGTTGCAGCTATTATTGTTTTGCCCCCTATGTCATTGAGGAGTGTTAGTAAGGCAGTTTTGGCACCCGCCTTCAATTCAAAGCTTCCACTTTCAAAGAAAATCGTGTTCTCGAAAGTTACTTCCACAGTTTCACCACTAGTCTCATCTGCCGTGTGCATAGGACAAGTCTCAGGTCGTCCTACAAGTTTGGAATCTAAGATTATTCCATATCTATCAGGTAGACCCTGAAAATACCACACCTTAATATCATATTTTCTTGGCATGTATACGAGGGAGTCTAGTTTAAGTCTCATGCCATGTCCACCGTCATTATCTATAATCTTCTTATCATCTATCCAGAGGATGGAGCCATCATCAGAGTTTAAACTAAACTCATAACAGCCAGGAACAGATATAGTCATTTCCGAATTCAAGACCATTGCAAATTGGGTTTTTCTATCTAACCCAGGGAAGGTTGCATCCTTGATATATGTCTCAGGAACCTTCAGTTCCTTCATATCTATTTCTGCAATTTTGGGGTAATCGTAAACCCACTCTCCATATTCTTCTCTAACACCAACTCGCTTATACCCCTTGTCTGTAACCCATCTCTCAACAGGCATTCTGTAAGCGTCGCCCTTAAAATTGGAGAATTTAGGATGAGGAACTCCTGTCTGCGCCCCGAGTGATGAGCACATAATCGTGACTATAAATACATAGATTGTTTTCATAGAGTTGGATTGTCCTACAGATGTAACGTCCTTTCTTTATAGTGAATTATGGGCTAAGTGTGATTATTATATACTTTATTAAGTGCTGTAACTCTCTGCGCTATTTTGTCACTCAACGCTTTGGGACTAATCACTTTTAGATTTTCTCCAAAAGAGAGCAGTAGACTTTCTAATTCAAAATTAGGAACTAAAGTCAGCTCAAATTGGCCATCCTTTAATTCCTTCTGGGTGTGATGTAAGGGCTTCGTCCTAATGTAGTTTTTTGTTAGTCCAAATACCTCAATTCTAATGGTACTGATTTTTTTATCCGGTTGAAGTGTGATGCCAACGATATCATGGAAATAGGCATCAGGATCAAAATTGACAACCGTCTTATAAGCTTGCAAGGTTTCAGATATGCTTTCTATTCGCTCCAACCCATAAGTTCTCAGACCTTTTTTATGATTATTAGCATAGAGATACCATCTATTATCATATTCCTTTAGTAAGTGAGGGCTAATGATGATCGTCTCACTGGTTTTGCCGAATGGCTTATACTCTATGGTCAGTGCCTGCTCATCTTTGATGGCATTATACAACTGATCTAGCCACTTCTGTCCTGGTATCAGACTTGGTTGTTCCAGGTGGACAATCCGCTTTGACTTAGTGGTGGACTCAAAAGCAAGTAGCTCCAGTTTCTGGATAATGTTTTCTATGCCTTCTAGGTGTTGGAATCCCGTAAATTGTCGCAGTAGTGAAATGGCATTTTTCAGCTCATCACTGTCTGATCTGTTCAGCGGGGCTTCTGTAATGCTATACTTTCTGTCAGAGTAGTAATATGATTTCTCCAGCCGGTCATATTCGATAGGGGCATGATAACCGAGTGCTTCATCACTTCTCATGTTCCTCAGATCTTGCTTTATAGTCCGCTCCGATAGTGTGATTTTTTTATCCATCACCTTGGCTATTTCCACCGCACAGGCTTCTGCTAGGGTCTTCCAGTTCCATGCTCTATCTACTTGACGTAAGCATCGGTCTATGACTCTATATCTTATGAGTGCATGCTTATTTGTGGACATATAACTGTGGCTTTATTACCGTGCAAATATAGTGCATGATGTTCTTCATACTTGTATTATTAATCAATAAATATTGAATCACCCAATAAAATATGATATGATGAACAAGAACTGGAATGTACAAATTAACGAGCAAGGAGATTTATTAATCCATGGCACTCAGAACAATAATGGTGTCATAGACCTCTTTGGAAGTCAGCATTCAGAGTATGGAATATGCATCTACAGTCATTACCTGCGCTCAGTACGTCAGATTCTGTCTAGCATCTTTCCTAATGCAGGCATCAGAAGCATCGATGCTATAGAAAAAACAATAAAAGAAGAATTCTGTGATAACCGTTCTGTCAGCATCTTCAAAAGTCTGCTGGACAAAGCAGATATTCCATACAGAAGCTTCAGTCATGCTGCCTAAGGGCTATTAATGGGTTATCTGTAGATATTCCTACTTGATACAGATGGCCATTGCTTTTATCTTTGTCTTTTATTGGTTCTAAGCCATACAGAACAATTTTATGTCAGAGATTTTAAAAGGTATCATATTAGGCTACCTAAGCTGCCTAAGCTTTGTCTTGGTCCATGCTCAAGGCAGTAGTTCGCTTCCATCAGAACGTCCTAAGGTAGGGCTGGTATTATCTGGTGGTTCTGCTCATGGATTTGCACATATCGGTGTGCTAAAGTATCTGGAAGAAGCGGGCATAGAGCTGGACTATATTACGGGCACAAGCATGGGTAGTGTCATCGGTGGGCTATATGCTATGGGCCTGACTGCCAACGAGATTCAAGATGTGGCAGCTGGGCTGGATTGGGATTTGATTATGAGTAATGAGATTCCGCTGAATGAAGTCGCACCCGTCGAAAAGCAATTTCATGCTAAGTCCCCAATTTCTCTTTTGTGGCAGGAAAATGGATTTAAATTACCTGCAGGATTGATTAGAGGACAGAAGTTGGATTTGGTCATAAATCAAGTATATGCACCAGCTGTCACCCTGTCCCACTTTGATAAGTTGCACATCCCATTTCGATGTGTGGCGGTAGATATAGAAGATGGGTCTATAGATGTATTCGAAGATGGTTTCTTAGGGGACGCCGTCAGAGCCAGCATGTCTATTCCTACTGTATTCCCTCCCAAAGAAATAAATGATGTTTTATATGTTGATGGTGGTCTATTCAGGAATTTTCCAGTAGAAGAAGTCAAAGACATGGGTGCGGATATCGTTATAGGTGTATATGTAGGTTCTGAAAAGAAAAAGAGAAAAGAATTAACGTCTATGCTAGATGTGCTGAGACAAGCAGCTTCTATGGCTGGCATCAATGATTCTGATATCCAAGCGGACATGGTGGATATACTCATAGAACCTGATGTGAAAGATGATAGTAGTTTTGACTTTAATAATTATGCACACTTCATAAAGAAAGGTTATGAAGCATCAGAGTCACAAAATACACTCATAGAAAAACTATCTACCACCTTAAGCCAATACCCGTCGCCAGAAAGAAACGACAGATTGAGTTATAATAATTCTATTAGATTTAAAGAGATTCATACCATGGGAACATCTCCCATATTTAATGAGATGATAGAAAACCACACGAAATTGTGGGAAGGATTTGCTACACCTACATCTCAGATAGAAGAAGGACTATCTCTTTTATATGGGACAAAGAATTTTTCCAGTATAGATTATAGCTTAAGACCTGATGGTGATGATATCCATCTGGAAATAAATGCACATGATGTGACACCCTACAGTATCGGTATCAATGTGAATCAATTTAGAAATTTTGGGACAGGAATTATTTTGTCTGGGGAGGCGAGAAACGTATTCGGTAAACCATCTAATCTACATCTAGATGCTAGGATTTCTGAGAGGCCAGGTGTGCAAGCAGGTTATAGGATAAGAATACCATCCTTGCCAAGTTTTCTCTTAGGCATATCAGGCAAGTGGGAGCAGTTTGAGCTACCTTGGTTTAAAGGCACTACGTTATTGAGAAGATATATTTTTAATCAGTCATTTTTTAGAGCAGAAGTACTCAAAGAACTCAATAATGCAATTCTATTAAAATCAGGAATAGTATTCAAAGATGATTTAATTAGACCCGAAAATAATGCAGATGCCAATGTCATGGAATTTAGATCGACACGTAGAGAATTATTTATGTCAATGAATCATAATACTTATGACAGGCCTAGTTATCCTAGACTTGGTTTTGAATACAATATAGATGTTAGATATGTTTTCAATAATAAAATACAAGTAGAAGAGACTATTCCTGAAACCGATTTCTTATTTCTCAATGAGACAAATTATTTCAGCATAGATGCATCTTATAACAAGATAACCAAGGTCTCAGATATATTTTATCTACAGACTACATTGCGCGGTCGAATATCTAATGGCAATACCCTTCTAGATCACTATCGCATAGGAGGACCCCGACAAGAAAAGTCCTATACTTTTGGCTTTGCTGGTATAAATGAAGGAGGCATCATTGCAGGTAACCACATATCTGGATTCTTAGGATTGAGATGGGAGATGACTTCATCTATATATGTGACGCCTAATGTCCAGTATATATACGGAGATAGATTTAATCCAGACGACATTAATATTATTGATGCAATTGGTTTTGGGATTGACCTAGATTATAATTCTCCGATTGGCCCTATCAATTTAATTTTAGGTTATTCTAATTATACAAGTCGGTTAGACCTCAGTTTTGGATTGGGGTTCAGGCATTTGCTATAGTACTTATTGCTAACTACAATTGAATCAGTTGTATCCAGTTGCCTTGCTGCTCACAATGGACTTTCTGGTAACGACAGCTACCTTAGGCTCTGATACCATTCACTTAAGAATCCAAGTGCAGTCCACCATTACCTATCTGGCACTACAGCAATGGCAAAGCGCGACTGAAGAAGATAGAGATTCTCTGAGGCTGGTATATCTACAAGAAGTGGATAAGCTCATAGAAATTATAGAAATGAAACGTACAGAAGAGGAACAAATATGGTCATCTGTTGTCTGGATAGCATCAGTATGATAGAAATGCTCGCTTACAAGTACATGGCGAGAGATAGTCTGGCACAACCAGACAAGCAAGTCATAGACAGTTATGCCCGCCGCTGTGCCAAAGAATATGGCCGAGGCATACACGTCATGAGAGCTCTTGCATCACGATTCTCTGATGAGGATTATAGGCAATATGATATAGACTGTGGCAATAATGAGGAGATAGAACAAAGACAGTTACCACCCAAGCAGCCTCTTCGAGAGGTATCTATAAGACCTAACCCGAGCCAAGGAAATGTCAATGTGCTTATAGAAGAGCCTGATAGTGCTATACAATTATTGGTTACTGACCTTAATGGCTCCATATACTATACGACAGAGAAGGTGTATTCTACTCAGAATATTTCCATTAATGAGTCTTGTGTATATATATTACACATTAGATATAATGATAAAACATCAGCTTATGAAAAATTTGTCATTCTGGAGTAAAATATTATTACTGAACTCTATTCTTTTGGGCCTTAGCATTAATGTTGAGGCCCAAAATGATAGGAGAGATTTTTACTGGATAAACGGGCACAATTCTATAGAGGTAGAAGATGGTAATGATAACTGGTTTATTGATTTCAATAATGGGTCCTCTCCTAAACTATTGGAGGGAAATAATATATTATCATTCAGTGGCAACAACACCTCTATCTGCGACAAGGACGGCAATCTGCTCTTATACTCCAACGGTTGTCACATAGCAGATGCCAATAATAATATTATAGAAAATGGAAGTAGTATAAACGAAAGTAATTGGATAGAGATTATTAAAGATACTTGTGACGATTATCCAGGTTTTCAGGATATCCTTTTTCTTAATGATCCTGCCTCAGATAGTACTTATTACTTAATCCATAAAACAACTACAGTTGTTAGTGTCAGTGATCGTGACTTCTTCAGAACTTTAAATTATTCGATAATAAATACAAAGAGTGATTCTGATACTCCTGTTGTTGTAGAAAAGAATAAAGTTTTATTTGACTCAGAGAGGTTTTTGTACAGTTACCTCACAGCCATCCAGCATCAAAACGGCAAAGACTGGTGGATTACACAACCTTTAGAACTTACTCCTGAATTGTCAGTCATCAAACTTGATGAGAGTGGTTTCGAAATGACCGGACGATATGAATTTCCTTTCGAATATGTAGACAATTCCTCTGCATCTGGTAGTGCCAGATTTTCTCCTGACGGAACTAAGTATGCCTACTTCAATACATATGATAACTTGGTAATCTATGATTTCAATAGGGAAACTGGAGAAATGTCTAATCAGCAATATATAGAACTGTTTGATACACCAGATGAAGAAATCAGAGGAGGCTCAGTAGAATGGTCACCTAATTCTCGATTTATTTATCTATCTGCTGATGACGTTTTACTTCAGCTAGATACCTGGGAAGTTGATTTAGAAAGTTCTGCTATTGAAGTAGGTAGGTATGATGGTGGACTTGATCCATTTCAGACTAGATTCTTTATGATGGCACTTGCTCCCGATTGCCGTATCTATATGAATAGTCTTAATGGTTCATTTAGTTATCATGTCATAAATAAACCAAATGAAAAAGGAGAAGCTTGTGATTTCGTCCAACAAGGTATAAAATTACCAGCGGCCTCCAGCGTAGGTACCCTGCCCAATTTTCCTCGATTCCGTGTAGACGAAGAAGACAAATGTGATCCTAATATTACTTCTGTATTTGGAGAAGATATCTATTGGCGAAGAGATTTGGATACTTACCCTAATCCTGTATCGGATATACTTACTATAGAGTTACCAGAGAGTGAGACGGGTCGCCTGTATGTGTTCGATATGCAAGGGCGGCTGGTGATGGATACAGAAATCGTCTATAGCTCGTCGACACAGATGGATATGAGTGGATTGGAGGCAGGGACTTATAGCATAGAGTTTATACCTGAGGATAATAAAGAACGCAGAGTGTGGACGAGTCGTGTGGTGAGGGTTGAGTAGAAGTAATTGTCAGAATCATGATTTTCAGGATTTTAGGATTAAAGGATTACAACGCTTCCTTCAACACAACTATTCTGGAAGTGGCATATATGAGGTATGCCTGACCGTCAGTAATGAAAATAGCAGCAATAACTCTTGCCAGACCTTTAATCTAGGTATGTCTCCACTACAGAAGCGACACTAGAATATGATATCGGGGTAAATAATCTTGGAAGGTCATTCTGAGATAGTCACTGGTTGGATTAGGGAAGACAGATCTGGGGCTAATATACTTGACCTGACTTCATTGGTGTCTGGCACCTATGTGTATGAGGTTAGAGATCAGGGTGTGGTGATAGGTGGTGGGAAGGTGGTTAGAATTTAGAATTATGAATGATTCCCATATAATTATTCGTTACAGCATCCTTATCTTGAAAGAGAAGGTGGGCTTTCCGACTGTCGGAAAGTTCGGATTAGTTAAAAAAAATAAGCACCGCACCAAATATCCATAGCGAAAATGTTGTATTGGAACATCTCTTTTCCAAATTCCAAATTCCAAATTCCAAATTCCATATTCCAAATTCCATATTCCATATTCCATAGAAATTAGGGATTACTTGCTTTCATTCTGATAACCTTCAGTTACTCGTTTGCCCCATCCTCAACTGATGTTGGGGTTCCTACCTTGAACCAAGATTTTGATGAATCAGAAATAATCAGTCACCTTAACGAGAACGAGAACTCTCCGCGCCGCTTCGCTATGGTCGTGTTGGTAAAATTGTGGAAAAGAAAGACTTCAACCAAATAGGAGACAACGCTTCTAGGTGAAGTGTATAACGGAAAAATTAAATAATCATGTTCATCCAATAATCCTAAAAATCCTAATTCAGACCAAAGCATGAGTGGCAGCTCTTCCTTTCCAACCTCAATTTGATTCCTTCACTTGAAAGTGGCAAGGCGGTAAAGGGTAGCATGACGTCGAGCCTGACGACCGAAAGTGGGTGTGGGATGACTGAATGTTTCTGATTCATCAGAATCAAAGTAAGTAAACCTTGCTTTGAAGTGAAGGAACCTCTACATAAGTAGAGGATGGGATGCATAGTGTAGAGCATTCGGTCGTCTAGATTTTTTGCTAGCCCTGTCCTGAGCAAAGTCGAAGGGTTTTTACGGGAACTATATATCAATTTACACCAATACTTGAATTAGTGTAAAGTACTTCTTATCTTTATGGTATGATAAACGTAGAATTCAATACCATACTAGAGTTAATCCAAGCATTTCCTGATGAGCAAACTTGCATTGATCACTTAACTGAACTTCGATGGAATGGAACAATCGTTTCACCATTCGACCCATCTTCAAAAGTCTACAATTGTAAAGGGAATAAGTACAAGTGTAAGAACACAGGTAAGTACTTCAATGTGCGAACTCAAACTATGTTCGATAATACAAAAATCAAGCTTCAAAAGTGGTTTTTAGGTATCTTCTTAGTCACATCTCATAAGAAAGGAATAAGCAGTCTACAGCTATCAAGAGACTTAGGTATAACTCAGAAATCAGCTTGGTTTATGCTACAAAGAATTAGGGCTTGTTTCGGTATGGATGAGGACATTACAATTGGTCAAGACTTTCCTGTAGAGATAGACGAAACTTATGTAGGTGGGAAGTCTAAGAATATGCACTCTAGCAAAAAAAAGAAAGGTGGTCAAGGTGGAGCGCATAAAACGCCAGTTGTTGGAATGATTGAAAGAAAGGGAATGGTGAAGGCTAAGGCGCTTAAATCAAACACTAAGAAGTAATGCCCTATGTAATGGATGGCTTAGATGCGATGGCAGTCGTGTTTACGGACGAAATCTCCAATATATAGAAAGCTTTATGATGAGAGAGAACACGAAACAGTTAACCACAGGGCAAAAGAGTTCGTAAGAGGTGATGTTCACACAAATAGCATAGAATCATTTTGGGCATTGTTTAAGAGAGGATATATCGGCATTTACCACTACATAAGCGGAAAGCATATGAATAAGTATGTGAATGAGTTTACTTTTAGATTTAACTCTAGATTCTGTACGACTACTTACAGAATGAACTTTTTATTTCAGAACACAGAAGTTAGAACAACTTACAAATCATTAATAAATGGGTAAAATGATGAAGCCAAGTGATGAGTTATCAGAATTCTTACTTTACACCACTCCAAATGGTGACGTTAAGGTCGAGATATATGTTCAAAACGAAACAATATGGCTCAATCAGAAGAAGATTGCACAACTTTTCGGAGTAGATAGGTCTGTGGTTACCAAGCACTTATCTAATATATTCAAAGAGAGTGAGTTAGACGAAGATTCAGTATGTGCAATTTTTGCACATACTGCCGATGACGGTAAAATCTACAAGACTAAGTTTTACAGCCTAGACGCTATCATATCCGTAGGCTATAGGGTAAGCTCTAATAAAGCTACTCAATTTAGAGTTTGGGCAACTAAAACCCTAAGAGAGTATATCATAAAGGGCTTTGTGATTGATGACGAGAGAATGAAGAATGGTAGATTTTTTGGTAGAGACTACTTTAAAGAACTGCTCGAAAGGGTTAGATCCATAAGGTCTAGTGAGAGGAGAATATATCAACAAATAACAGACATTTTCGCTGAATGCAGTATAGACTACGACCCTAAGTCAGACGTTACAAGAAGGTTTTTCTCTTTGGTTCAAAATAAGTTTCACTTTGCTATATCTGGCAGTACGGCTGCTGAACTTATAATGAAGTTAGCAGATAGCAAAAAGCCCTATATGGGGCTTAAAACTTGGAAGAATTCGCCTGAAGGAAGAATACTAAAGTCTGATGCTAAAATCGGCAAGAACTATCTTAAAGAAGAAGAAATAAAAAGGCTTGAAAGAACTGTAAGTGGATATTTTGACTATATCGAAAATCTAATCGAGAACAGAACGCAAATGACTATGATAGGGCTAGCAAAGACAGTAGATAAATTCTTGCATTTTAATGAGTACAACGTCTTAAGGGGGTACGGCAACGTTAGCAAGGCACAAGCGGATGCCAAAGCATCTAAGGAATATGACAAATTCAATAAGACTCAAAAAATAGAATCAGACTTCGATAAGTCAATCAAGGAGTTAAAGAAAGCTTCTGGCCGCAATCAGAAAAAGGCAGCACCAAAGCCTTTAAGCGACCACAATAAAAAGCTAAAGAAGGCACTCAAATTCAATCCTAGAGATAAGCCCTCAGACAAGTCCAAGTAACTATAAGACACCTACCACAAATATCATAATAGCCACTATAATAAAGTATGGCTTAACTGTCCTAACTGGATCATCGTACAATCCCATGTACGCTTGGCTATCTATGAAATAGCTAGGTGATTTTTTCACTAAAACTTCACATCATGATAGTTACAATTGCGACTATTGTCATTGCAATCTGTTCTATTGTCGGAGTAGCGTTTCAATTTCACTATTTTATAGTGGGAAGGAAGCGCCCTGACGGTTAACCAGAGCGCTCTTATTCGCTGAGAACCGACCAGAGAAATCTTTTGTGATTTAGAACCGTCGGTTCTCTTTTTAATATAAGGCAACTTCTATACCTAATTACATAACATTATTCGCTGTGTTTCGTGCAGCCTATCACGACATTTAACTTCACTTTCTCACAATATTAACTGCTCATTAAATTTAGATTCTTGACAACTATTCGACCTAGTGTAGAATTGTATATAGTTCCCTTTTTTTATCAATGAAAAAAGCGAAAGACAATGGTGCTAACAAAGCTCAATGAATTTTTTTAGCGTTGGAGGCTAAGAACAAAATTATTTCCCTAGCTACTTTACGATTGAGAATAAGACTGAATACAATATTCTGGATATAACCATTATGGATGTTCACGGACAATCGTCTATAATAAACGATAAGTTAGCCGATAGCATAGAGATAGATTGTAGTAACTTTAGTCCAGGCCTATATCTGATACA
>CAZQDZ010000043.1:0-33787 GCA_964591455.1 uncultured Saprospiraceae bacterium | reverse complement strand
CGTCCAATCAACTTACCCGTCAATAAAAATAGTGTAGCCTAAATGGTCTATTCAGTAAGAATATTTAAAATTAAAAAGCCTGCCTAAACAATCGTTTAAGCAGGCTTTAATTTATTGTATTTAATTATATTACTATTATTCTAGGATCATCATTTTCTTGACGACACCTTGGTAGCCAGAAATAACTTTAGTATAATATACGCCAGTGCCAAATTCAATAAGGTTTATATTGTATTCTATCTCGGCACTTACATCTTTCCTGAATACTAACTTTCCGAAACTATCATATATCTCTAGTCTAGCCTTCTCACCCTCTGGCAAGAAAGGAATAAAGAGTGTAAATTCATTTATAGACGGATTCGGATATGTGATATAATCCAATCGCCTAGATACTTCAGTAACTTCTCCTGCTACATTCTCCATACAAGGTGTCGGTGTACCAACTGACCAGTCTGAAGCAAGTATGCCTTCTCCATCATATTTCAGTGATTCTGTTGCATCAAAGCTGACAGCAAATTGATTATTAAGCCAAATTTGACCTGCCACAGCTATTGTCGTTGCATCATGTGGTGTAGATGCCCATTCTACATAATGTAATATGGACTCGGACGATCCAAAATTAGAATTGCTAAATAAGGCCATCTCACCATCACTGCCATCTATAGTTATAGATGAGCCTGCTAAATCTACTACCGTGATATCTCCAGGCATTAGCATCATAGAACCACAGACCAATGATAAATCTCCTATTTGTTCAGAATTGGATTCAGAGAATAGAAATAAATTAGAAATATCTGTTGGTGCTGTGCCAAAGTTTTGAATCTCTACACTATTGCTCCCCATAATTTCTGTAATTAGTGGTTCACTACAATCTTCTTTGACAACAGTAATCGCTGTTGAAGAAACATCCCAGCATTCTGAGGCTAGATCCTGAATACCTACTGTATCACCTGGCACACCTATAAATGTACCTGTAAATGAAACTCCCCAGATTAAACAAGTACCAAAATCGCTACCTTCAAAATCTATGAAATTCCCCACCAGTACAGAATCAATTTCGTTATTCTCATCAGTAATCAAATACTGGTAAGATCCCATCGTACTGTTGGTGGATAATAACAAGGTATCTACTAGGCCGTCAGTTACACAGAAAGACTGAAAATCTATAGTAGGTGGATCCGTGAGCACTACACTACCATCTACGCCGTTCTTGGTTATAGACAAGAAATTAGAAAAATCAAAGCATCCCGCTAAGGAATCTATACTTACACCAGGTAATAAGCCTAATACTTCTGCATTAGAAGACAAATGATATAGCCTACACTGACCATCTCCAAATCCTTCAAAGTCCACAAAGTTATTCCCAGCTGGCGGTATAAGTAGTATTACATTATTTGTATCAGTGACAACAAAAGCTGAACTCAATCCTACTGCGCCATTTATATCTACATTAAGTATATCTGGGTTACCATCACCTACACAGAACTCAAAGGATGTGTTGCCACTGGGATTAGAAAGTATCCCTCCATCTACGATATCTTTGAATACTGTGACTGGAGTAGACAATAAGAATTCGCCCATTAATGTATCTATATTCTCTCCCACAGCAAGTCCAGTTAGCATACCTTCAAAACTGACATTCTGAATAATACAGGTATCAGGACTGTTGCTATCAAATGCAAATGGCGGCATAGCAGGTAATTCTGTGATACTTCCATCTGGTGTAGTGATTACCCAGGCAAAACTCATCCCTAGCGTATCTGTCAAAATAACATCTACTGTATCTGATGCCATTGCACCAGCTAAGCAAGTGTTGACTATGGTGGTACTGTCGGTGGTCATGAGATTCCCTCCTGCTAAGGTTGCTTGAGTGGTTGTTACTATTAACGTATCATTACTGATTTCAAAACAACCCCCTAGGTCTGACAAGTTATTCCCTACTTCTAAGCCTTCTATATCAATGGAGTTAATTGCCCTTATTATGAAAGTGTTTTCCCCAGACTCTTCGAAAGTAAAAGGAGGTCCAGTATCAAGCTCCAAGATTTGACCAGTGGTATCATGGACTACCCAATTTAAGAACCCAACACCAACCCCTGCTGGAGAAAAGTCTATTGTATCTATTATTCCATCTCCAATAAGGATATCGAAAGAATTTTCGCTACCTAAAATTGTTTCTGCGTTGACATTTGTTACATTGAGAAAAATAGGATTGGAGATGTCAAATATCCCGTCAATATTATTAATATTACTTGGCACTTGTAATCCAATAATCGGTGTTTCATAAGCGATGTAATAAAGCTCTAATGGTGCATTAGAATTAGATATCCCTTCAAAAGACACAAGGGCAGTATCAAGTGCTGTCTGCGTTGTGTCAAGGATGGAGATAATGAATCCTGCCCCATTCGTTATTATGAAACTATAATTACTTCCTGTTTGACCCGAAATTAAAATTGAATCGATTGCTGGCAAATCTCCACCTCTACAAACATCTAATGCGTTAGTTCCATTTAACGTAGAAATGGAACCAGAATTAACTCCTGCATTATTGGAAGTTTCTTTTACAATCCTGATTGAATCAGATAGACTAAAGCAGCCATCTAAATCTAATGCAATATCACTACTGACTTGTAAGCCTGACAAACTTTCAGCAAATGCAATGTGCCATACATTACATTCTCCTGGAGGGAACGCCTCGAAATCAAACGGAGGTGGAGATGCAGGCAAGTCTAATATAATACCAAATGTATCAGTGATAATCCAAGCTGTATTGTCTCCTAATATGTTACCATTTAAACTTACAAAAAGTGAGTCTATAGGGTCAGCCCCTAAGTTAATCGTGTCAAAAGACATTCCTGCTGCTGTAAGGATAGATCCTCCAGCAGTAAAATTTCTATCTACTGTAACAGGTAGGTCCGCAAAATCGAATACACCCATCAAGTTATTTATATTCCCATCTATCTCCAATCCAACAATTGGAGGTTCGAAACTTACATGATGAATTTCACATACACCTGCAGGTAAGGTATCAAAGGCAAATGGTGGACCATCAGGGAGCGCCATTATTAATCCGAATGTATCCGTTATCACCCACTGCATAGAATCTCCAATAGGGCTCACAAGTGACACTTGCACGCTATCCAATGGAAGATTATTAAGACATCTCTCCACGTCGTTTCCTATAGGTGTGAATATACTTCCACCATTGACTTGTGCACTAGATATTTTATTGACGTTAATAGGATTAGACAGCGTAAAGCAACCTAAATAATCCGCAATATCATCTCCAACATCTACGCCTGAAAATTCAAAATTGAAACTTACTTCATAAATCAAACACATTCCAGATGGCTGTATGTCAAAGACAAATTCAGCACTATCTTGTACTGTGGTAACTATACCTCCTGGTGTAGCAACAATATATATAGATGTGTCAGTGGTTATACCTGATGAGACAACGACTAGGGTATCATTCATGCCGTTTACCGTAGTGATGGTCGTATCTATAGCACCAGTAGCTAAGGTAATACTAGTAGCATCGATTTGATTCTTATTTACTGTAACTAAATTCGAGCTAAGGAAGTCACCACTAAGTGTATCAATATCTTCTCCCACTGTCAGACCAGTTAATCCACCATTAAAGACCAAATGTCTTACGGTGCATAAAGTATCACCACTAGATGCAAATGAAATCGGTTGTACATCAGCTGTGGAGGTTATAATACCTAAACTATCTGTCACAACCCATACAGAACTTGGGCCACTAGCTCCTGTCAGCAATAATTCTAATTCACTGCCATTATCTCCTGTACATAGGTCTACCGTTGTCAAACTATCGGTAGTCATGATTGCTCCTGCGACCAACATCGTATCTACAAATGGCGACTTCGTAACCACTAGAAGATTTGATAAATCTACACATCCATCTAAACCAAAATTAATATTGTTGTCTTCCGTTAATCCCTCAAGACCAAAGGCGAAAGCTGCATTAGCTATACTGCATGAAGTGAGATCTGTTGTATCAGAAATTATAAATTGAGGGACTGTGCTTAGCTCCAGAATAGTTCCAATATTATCTAACAAAGCCCAAACCATAGAATCTCCCACAGCATTGGTAACACCAAAATTTAACGTGTCAGGTGTGCCATCTCCAACAACAATTGTTTGCGATAGCGACATGTCATTGAATACAGCAACGCCACCATTCACTACATCTTTAACAACGAATACTGTATTGGATAAATCAAACATTCCTGAGAGGGTATCTATATCTTCTCCAACATCCAAACCATCTAGCATCCCTGTCCAACTAATATTCCTTACCTCACAATTACCTGAAGCACTGGTAGCAAACGAAATTGGATTCATCGTGGTAGTATCCAATATAACACCATCAGAATCAGTGATGACGAATGCCATATTAGGGCCCTCTGCATTTTCCAATATTAATCCTAAAGTATCATTAATCGTACCTACACATACATTGGCAATGAGTGCTGAATCTGAGGTCATTAAATCACCACCTGCTAACACGACTGGTGGCGTTGTTTTCGTAACTGTAATTGGGTTAGATAAGTCAAAGCATCCATCAAGACCTGAAACATTATTCCCTACTGCTGCTCCTTGCAACCCTGTAGCCAAACTCAAATTCCAAATCTGGCAAATACCTGCTCCTTGATTTTCAAAAACAAATGGTGGCCCATCAGGCAATTCTAATATGTTACCCATATCGTCCGTGATGACCCATACCATTGTATCCCCTATCGCCATGGACAGTTCCACACTTATACTATCTGGCATACCATCACCGACGACAATACTTAATTCAGTTAAGCTATCGGGTGACGTTAGAAGCATTCCGCCTTCCACTTCTTCTTTAGTGACCGTTACAAAATTGGACAAGTCAAATGTACCAGACAATGTATCTATTTGCTCGCCAACTGCTAAGCCATTAATATCTAACCAACTGACGTTGTATATCAAGCAGGTATCCTCTGTGATGCCATTAAAATCAAATGATGTGGTGTCAATTAAATCCAATATAATTCCTGATGCATCTGTGAGTGCAAAAGTCATCGTGTCTCCTATAGCACCTTCTAGTAACACATCAAGTGTATTCATGTTGCCACCGAAGCAAATATTGGCTGTAGAGAGGCTATCTAACGTAGTGAGTATACCACCACTGACTGTGTCTTGCGGTAAGACAAATTCTGTTTTAAATACAGTTATCGGATTAGATAAATCAAAGCAGCCCTCTAAATCACTTACATTGTTATCTACTGCTACACCCATAAGTGTAGACCCAAAACCTAGATGCCAAATCTGACATACACCCGTTCCACTATTTTCAAAAGTAAATGGAGGACCACTCGGCAGTTCCAAAATATTGAGCAAAGTATCGGTTATTACCCAGGCTGTATTAGGACTATTAGCTCCAGCAAGCACGACATCTATAGAATCAATAATTCCATCTCCTACTATAATAGATACCGAATCCTGATTGGTCGTGGTACTAACCATACCCGCAACAGGTTCTTCTCGTATAACTGTTATTACATTACTAAAGTCAAAATCTCCTGACAAGGTATCCAAATTCTGTCCAGCCACTAGTCCACTTATCATACCATTATAACTCACATGGACAATCTCGCAAGTTCCTGCTGGTAATCCGCTAAACTGAAATGGCGGACTAGCAAATACACCAAAAATAAAACCCATCGTATCTGTAATGGCAAAAGCCATATTATCTCCTACAGCGCCTTCAAGGAGAACATCAACTTCTATATTACTTGTCCCGAGACACAACAACATACTTGTCATAGAATCAGACGTCATTATGGACCCACCTGATAATGGAGGAACACCTGGAACCTTAGAAACCTCTAATGGATTAGACAGGCTATAACAACCTTCTAAAGCAGATACATTATTGCCTATTTCGGCACCGCTTAATCCAGTCACAAAACTGAGATTCCATATCTGACAAATGCCTTCAGGATTATCTTCAAATATAAATGGAGGTCCCGCTGGCAATTCTAATATTACGCCTGATGTATCTGTTATCACCCAGGCCATATTATCTCCTATAGCGCCTTGCAAATCGACATCTATAGAATCTATAATCCCATCACCTGTAATAACAGTCACAGATGAGGTCATACTATCTGCAGACATCAGATTTCCACCTACAACTTCATTCCTTACAACTGTCACTGCATTAGACAAGGCAAAGTTTCCATTTATATCATCTATATCTTCACCTATACTCAATCCGTCAATCATACCTGCCCAACTAATATTATATGTCAAACATATACCTGGTCCTGCAGGCTCAAAATCGAAATTATTAGCGTCAGTAGTGGCAAGTATAATACCATCTTCATCTGTAATGACGAGTACCATTGTATCTCCCATAGCCCCTAACAAATTAAATTCCACATCTGTATTTGGCGTGCCTAGGCATACTTCTACATTGGTCATGCCATCTGAAGTCGATAGTAATCCACCTTGTATAGTGTCTTGTGGAGGCGCAATGAATTCTTCTTTCTGTACTGTTACAGGATTGGACAAATTAAAGCAACCTTCCAATCCAGCAACATTGCTACCCACTTCTGCACCCAATAATCCATCCGCAAAAGATAGACTCCATATCTGACATACAGCTTCTCCTGCTTCTTCAAATGTGAATGGTGGACCAACTGGCAATTCTAAGATATTAGCCAGCGTATCTGTAATAACCCACTGTTGATTATCACCCAATGCCCCAGCCAAAACCACATCTATAGAATCTATGATATTGTCTCCTATGATGATGGACACAAATGTCTCGTTGTCTGTGGTTTCTATACTTCCACCTGCTACTTCATCCCTATCTACTGATATTGGATCTGAGAGGTCAAAATTTCCTGAAAGGTCTGTTAAGTTATTACCGACTTCTAGACCATCAAGCATGGCCATATCATGAACGACACTATAGATATTACAAATACCTAGTCCAGTAGCTGAAAAATCAAAATTCATCTGATCTGACAAGGCCAAAATCTCACCCTGTGCATCAGTAACTATAAAACTTGAAAATGGTCCTACTGGGTTTGTCTGAAATTCTATCACAACCTCACTCGCCTCTCCATTTATAATACATAGATTCATTTCAGTGAATCCATTGTCAAATACGATGATGCCTGCATCCAAAGGATTAGAATCTACATCTTTAGTAACAATTATAGTATTAGATAAATCAAAACAACCAGTCAGGTCTGTTAAGTTAGATCCTATTTCTAATTCTTCTATAGCAGAATAGGTAAGGTGTACAATAGAGCAAGATCCTGGCGTGCTTTGGCTGAAATCAAATTCACTTTCTGTTTGTATGCCGATGATATTACTATTATCATCTAAAACCAAAAAGCTAGAATTAGGACCAGCTTCTCCAGTAAGTGAAACTTCCACTATACTGGCAGAGCCTGCTGCAATAGTAAGCTCAGTTCCTCCTTCACTAAAGGTCAAAGAACCTCCATCAGTTAATATCTTGGAAATGGCAATGCTTTCACTTAATTCAAAGCAAGCTAAATTTATATTATTTACATTCTCTACACCGTCAAAGAGAATTACTGGTTCTACGTGCGCTATGTGAAAAACAAAGCAAGAACTGAGGTTTATATTTTCGAAATTAATCGTTCCTTCAGAGTCTATCAATAAAACGTCACCTTGACTATCGGCAACAATGAAGCTACTGAATAGACTTTCATTGCCTGTTACAGTGAATTCAATCGTTTGGTCATTTTGATCATTTAGACAAATCTCTCGTGATTCTGGTCCATCGATAGTTCCACTTTCTACTTGATTTCTGATAACAGTTATCGGCGTAGATAAGTCAAAGCAAGGTCCAGAAAGATTATTGATATTTTGACCTACATTGACACCGAACAGTAGACCATCAGATGCCACTGCCCATATCTGACATATGCCAGGCAAGGCGTTATCAAAATCTATGGAACCATTAACTAACTGAGCCGCTTCGATGATAGTACCAGTCTCATCAGTTATAAGGTACTGAATCGTCTGTCCTATCTGCCCAGTGGCTTCTACTACCACTGCTTGTCTATCATTATTCTTAAGACAAAGGAAAGCCTGAGTTTGTCCGAAACTAGTAAGTGTACCTCCAGCTACTCTATTTATTTCTACGTCTATAGGATTGGATAATTCGAAGCAGCCTTCTAAGTTTGATAATAAGCCATCTACGACTAAGCCGTTCAGCCCATTATTAAAACTGATATTAAATATCTGAAAGGCTGGGGATATAAGATTACCTATAAAAATATTAGGTTGATTCTGTATACTAAGAATTCTATTCTGAGGACTGACTAGGATAAAGGCATTACTTTGACCAGAGCTTCCAGTCAGTACTACTTGAACATTGTCTGTAGTGCCGCAGAGCTGTGCGAATGTTTGTCCGGCAGCTGTAAGCATTCCTCCTCCACTCACTATATTCTGTACTTCTATAAGTAATGGCGTAGAACGAGAAGCACAACCTGATAAGGTGGATAGCATGCCTCCGATGTTCAATCCTGATATTGGACCTGAAGAACTAACAGCCACTACGTTGTAATTGCCCACAGGCAGATTGCTCAAATCAAAAGTTGGACTATTAAAAATATTAATTATTCGGCCATCTTGTTGTAATACATAAGTGACAGATTCTCCACTGGCATTACTTAGCTGAGTATTAATGAAACCGTTATTGTTATTTGGACAAATCGAAACACTACTGGCCCCATTACTAGACAATAAGGTACCTCCTGTAACAAATCGATTAGTCACAGGTATAGGATTAGATAAGTCAAAACAACCTATTAAGTCAAACAAAAATGAGCCAATAAAGAGGCCACTAAGTGGTCCTTCTGAAGCTAAATGGAAAATTTCAAAATTACCACTACCTAAAGGTGTAAAATCTATCACATTGCTATTAGATAAAGAGACGATACGCATCTGTTCGTCCACTAATAGAAAGTTGAAGTTTTGGCCTGTTGGATTCTGTGCATTTACAGTTACTTGTCTTACTGGCTGAGTAACTGAACACAAATCAGTATTAGATGTGGTAGAGATTATCCCACCGTTCACACTATTACAACCTGCTGTAATCACCAAATCTTCTATATCCCATGCCTGCGCTTCAGAATCAATTCCTGCTAGACAGTATGGTAAAATTTCTATTCTAAATAAGGTTGGTTCTGACACTGGAGGCACAGACGATAAGTCAAAATATCTGAAAGTCCAATCATTATTCGTAGGTATGTCAGCAGATTCGAAATGTGTCCCATTTCCATCTATAACTCTGATTCCTAATCTGGTAGGATAGTTATTAGGTCCAGAAGCGCCATTTATAAACTGGAACTGCTCAGGAGCTCTGGAAAAGAACTGTATATTCTCCAAAGAGCCTAAGCCATCTGGTCCTGGTTCTACTAAAACAGTTATGAGTAATGATTTCTGATCCCCAGGGTTATAAGTGCAAAAATTACTAGCACCAATACACATTGCTCTTGTGTTATTCATGCCTGGCGCACAGGAATGCTGATTCTCATTTGGGTTGAGTCTGAATAGATTGCCGCCAAGGACAGAAATCTCAGTACACTCTGAATTACTTACTGACACAGGCGTAAACTCGCTGTAGTCTGAACTAGAACCTCCGGCAAATGCTACACACTCGTTGAAGTCGAACCTTAAAGAAGGTTGGAGATTATTCAAAGCAATTTCGTGGGTAGGATTAGTAGAAAAAAGAGGCATACCTATACACAACAGTACAGGCAGAACAAAGGATAAACAGGTTTTTGGCACCATGATATTTGTATTCTTAAGAATCTGTAATTCGAAGTTATCTTTCAATCAAATAGTGAAGAAATCCTAGCGATATAGAAGCGATAAATGCAAACTAACTTGCATATACAATTAAAACCTTATATATCACGATAAGGAAAGCCTCATCTGATGTCTGAAATAGACTACTGCTGCACCGGAAGTGTTAATATAAATAACGTCCGATTTTGGGGATGTGTGTTAAAACTGAACAAAAATAGGCGTAATTATCTATAATTGAAACATATACACATATTATATTTTTGTAATATGTTAATTTTCTTTATCTCCAAACCCATTCCACTTATGATAATGTCCGATGTCAACTTACGTCTTGACCTACCAAAAGACACATATCGATAAAAGAGGTGATTCATGAAAGGGATTAGTCCTAACTAGGACACTGAGCGGACTTTTATTCTTGTGTAAAGGTTATTTTTGCACTCTGAAACTAGAGATTTTGAGGCTTAATTACATTTCAAGTTGTTTCCTCCTCCTATTATGTGTAGTAGGTCATTCCCTGATTGCACAAGTGGGTAATATTATCGGTACAGAGTTGGCTACACCTGAAATTGTCATTAAATCTGCTACAGATGATATTGTATTAGATGGCGTCTTGGATGAATCCACATGGAAATCAGCGCAGATAGCCAACAAATTTAGTCAATACTTCCCTTCGGATACTGTACTTGCTTGTGGCGAGACGGAAGTTCTTTTCGCTTACGATGATGAGAATTTTTACATAGGCGCTATATGTTACACTGCCGGAAATGACTTCTTGGTAGAATCACTTAGAAGAGACTATGGGTTTGGCAGCAATGACAATATCTCCTTTATGCTGGATACGTATAACGATAAGACCAATGCTTATTTGTTTGGCATGAATCCCTATGGTGCACGAAGAGAGGCTTTGATTTCGAATGGCGGCAAAACTTTTGACTCATTTGATTCTTCTTGGGATAATAAGTGGGATGGTGCTTCTAAGAGATATGATAACTACTGGATTTGTGAATTAAAAATTCCATTTAAGTCCATTAGGTATAAGGAAGGAAAGACCAAATGGCGATTCAACAGTTATAGGAATGATGCGCAATGCAATGAGATTACAGCCTATATTAATATTCCCAGAGAATATGTCCTTATGGACTTGCAATACACGGCTGAGCTGGCTTGGGAAGAACCCCTCGATAAGCCAGGTACTAATATCAGTCTGATCCCCTATGTAAGTGGAGGTGTCTTAAGAGATTTTGAGGATACAGATGAAACTTCTGCTACTAGAAACTTTGCCGTAGGCGGAGATGCTAAGATAGGTATCACCTCTAGTTTAAATTTAGATCTGACAGTCAATCCAGATTTTTCACAAGTAGAGGTAGACAGACAGGTGA
Organism: uncultured Saprospiraceae bacterium; assembly: GCA_964591455.1. Lineage (GTDB taxonomy): Bacteria > Bacteroidota > Bacteroidia > Chitinophagales > Saprospiraceae > RFSX01. Next base: position 22,556 of record CAZQDZ010000043.1, on the reverse strand, counting down.
CCAATCTTGATAGATTCGAAATCTTCTTCCCAGAGCGGAGGCAATTCTTTCTGGAAAATGCAGATTTGTTCAGCTCATTTGGTACAGGTAGGTCTAATCCGTTTTTCTCTAGAAGAATAGGTATATCCAGTGATACCGTAACTGGCAATACCATTCAGAACCAAATCTATGGTGGTGCTCGTCTTACAGGAAAACTGAATGAAGATTTGCGTGTAGGTCTTATTTCCTTACAGACTGCTTCACAGCAAGAAAATGATTTACCTAGTATAAACTATTCCATATTTGCTGCTGAGCAAAAAGTGCAGGAGCGCTCTAACATCGGTGTCATCTTTGTCAATAAGCAATCGGTTAACACTGAAGGTTTCGGTAATACAGTAGATAAATTTGACCGAGTAGCAGGTGTAGAGTACCGTCTTAGATCAGCTGATAATTTTTGGAGTGGTAAGGTCTCTTACCTTCATGCGATTACCCCTAATGATGAGACACATAAGTTTAGCCACTTTGCCACCTTGGATTACAATAGTAAAAACTACAGGGTTTCTTGGTCCCATTTACTTGTGGGAAATGGTTTTGATGCAGAAGTTGGATTTGTACCTAGAAGAGATATCCTCGTACTCAATCCATCATTTGCTTACCGAATATTCACAGAAGGGAAGAAAATCAATAATCACACCTTATCTATCAGTCCACGCGTATTCTATAAATTAGGGCAGGATGACAATCTGATTATACCTGATGCTGCAATAGAACAAATAGAACTGGGCTTGGATTGGAGAATGAGTTTTGCAAATACGGCAAGAATGAATGTCAATTTCTTTACTCAGAATTTTACTTTGTTGGGTGATTTTGACCCGACAAGAATACAAGAGGACGATGTTTTTGTAGAGGCGGGAGAACAAGTAACTAATACAAGTTTATCTATTTCCTATAATGCAGATAGAAGAAATAAATTGACATATCGTATCAATCCTTCCATAGAGTCATTTTATGGCGGTCTGCGTGCTGGCGTAGGCGGACAAGTGCAATATAGGGTTCAGCCGTTTGGGAATATTGGCGTACAGTACAATTATAATCACATCAATATTGGAGACAATTTTGAGGTAGCGAATCTCTTTTTGATTGGTCCAAGAATAGACTTGACATTCACAAAGAAGCTATTTTGGACAACATTTATCCAATATAATAATCAGACAGATAACCTGAATTTTAATTCCAGATTCCAGTGGAGATTTGCACCTGTATCAGATTTCTTTCTTGTATATACTGATAATTATAATACAACGCAATTCGATAATCTATTTAGTCGTAACAGAGCTTTGGTAGCGAAACTTACTTACTGGTTAAATCCTTAATCGTACCATGAAATTGCCAAGTGATGGGTTTTCAATATTTATCCCGTTTCCTACCCGAACTTGATTTAGGAATTAAGAATTTTTTAGAGAAGCAACTCTGATAATAAAGCTGATAACTTTATTGACCCTCGCAAAAATAAAATATCAAGAGATTCTCTTAACTTATATCCTATGAAATTGATTGCTTATTGATTAAAGACATATATGCATTGGTTATAATGTTTAAAACATGAAGTACTATACTCTCTTTCTTGTCTCCTTAATTACACTTAGTAGTTGTAATAATAAGATCAAATCAGTACTTATTTCAGATGGTCGGTATAGTCAACAGGAGAGTTTAATTAGCATGTCAAAATGCTTTTATACTTCAAATGATAGAATTTTTTCGTTTAACTACTCTTGTTTAGACTCAATTAGTGATTCAGAATTTAAGAGAGTGAAAGACTCTCTATTTCTAGAAACCTATATTCCGTATTCTTATGATGATATAAGAAGGTTCTTATATGTTTCACAGTTGGAACATAATGTTTTAACAGAATATGCTCTATCCAAATACGAGATAAGAAAATATTTTGGTAGAGAAACTCTTAATGGTGTTACACGTAATCAAGACAGTTTACTATTCTATTATTTTGACAACAAGTTTCAAAACTGCTTGGAATCTAAAACCATAAATAATCCTTATGGCAATTGTGCTCTAATGACATTCAAATTTAGCTCAAGTGACTCATTAATTTCTATGAACGCAGAATCAGTTAAGTATGAATGAGATGTGTAGATAGCTTCAGTACTGAATACACAATCATCAGACAATTAGTTCTTTTCCATAATGCCAGCTCCAAAAACTTAATCTAGAAAATAGAAATACTTGTAAGATTTTCATCCCAAATAGATTATAGATGAAGAGAGCTATTTACTCTCACGGATGTAAGGCGATAGGCATCGTAGGGATTGAACATCCTGATTGCTTGTTATCTGTATTAATTTGGTTAGTTTATTCGTGTGAAAATTTCATCATTTTGATTGATGAATTCAATTAGCCCAAAATTTTGTTATATAACCAATTCCTTCATTTCTATGATACTACAATCAGATGCATCTGTACAAAAGATTCTTAGTGCATCTACAGTTTGATTCATCCAGTTAAAATCATTAGCAATTCTGTTAGGGCAAAAAGCATATGTTCCGTACATGTCTATTCCTAAAGGTAAGAACAAATCTGAAGGTCCAATGGAATAATTCATTTCTAGACTAAATAAAAAAATGTCCCCGCCGAAAGACAGAGACATGCGCTTTTTATATGAGTTAATAGTTATTAGTTAATCATCTACGCTGCATTATTGTATGCACCGACACTGACACCTTTAGTAGGAACAGTTCGATTTGTTCTTGTCAATCTAGTTTGTAAATGTGGTCTTACTTTGTACATCAACCCTATTTCCAATAATTCCATAGGGAATTTAATCGAATCACTGAGTGTGATTTTAGAGCCATCTATATCTTCCCATTTGTTCAAGGCAACTTCTTTTATAAGCTGATTTGTTTCTTTTCCAAATAGATTCTTGATACGGATAAATAGTTCCACATCAAATAACCATCTAGAATGGAATGAAGTGCTGAAAAGATTTCTTGCCGTCATCTTTGTAAATACCTTCGCTCCGCACTGAGTATCTTTGATAGGCATTCCTATAATAGTCTGTGTAAGCATACCTACCATAGAACTCGCAATCGCTCTTGCAAATTTTCTCTTAATCTGATTACCCCCTCCCATTTTTCTAGATCCGAAAACCATATTAAGGTTCTCCTTCTCTAAATGTTCGACTAATCTCATATAGTCAGGGAAATCTGTGGCGAGATCAGCATCTAGGTATCCTACGGACACAATGTCCATATCCATCATATGCTGTATACCTTGACGTACTGCTTCTGCTTTTCCTCTATTCTGAGGTAGATTCACCACAAAGACTCGATTATTATGTTGTTGCTTGAATTCTAAAAGCTGCTCTAGGGTAGCATCAGCGCTACCATCATTAACAAAGCAGATATTATAATTGATATTGGTATTTAGAAAAGCTGAAAATCTTTGAAATTCCAACCTATCTGCCTCATTATAGCAAGGCACCACAATACTGTGACTCATTCTCGGTAATTTGACTTTAACAATATTCTATACTACTGTAGCGCAAATGTGCAGTCACTTCAGGGCTATATACCTACATTTTCTTTTCATAGCTTATATGGTTCGATTTTTGGACTGTATAACTAGATTTTTGGAATGCAGCACAATTCCTAGTTTTCAAACATATAGACAGCGGTGTCAAATGTGTTATTTGGCATAGAGTCTCTGTAAGTCTTGGTACATTATATTGGACAAGATTCGACAATATTATCTGCTATCGATATTGATAGCGACCTTATTTCATGGTACGCTGTTGAGCTTTACCGTGAATGATACCTATGATGCCTTTGTGCACATGTTTTTTGGCAGTCACTATGCTGAAAGTTGGTTAGAAACATGGAATTACAAGTGGTATACAGGATTCACTATGACAAGTTATCCCCCACTTGTACATCAAATAATCGCGCTTGGCTCATTTCTTCTTGGGCTTAAAGGTGCCTATATCCTCTGGGCGCTCATCGTGATAAGTCTTTTTATTAGAGGCATCTATCATTTCTCTAAAATCTGGGTGTCCAAGACTGCTGCTGCCTACGCTTGCACCATTGCTGTATTATCCTCTTCGCTGACAGAAGCGCTTCATATATTCGGACAACTACCTAGCCTTACCGGCATTGCCTTGCTGCTCAATGCCTGTCCAGAAATCTATAAGTGGATCCGATTTAATAAGTGGTCTTACTTCCTCACTGGGATGAGTATAATTGCCTGCCTGACTGCTGCCCATCATGTTACTACCATCTTTGGTATGGTCTTTTTTATAGCACCTGTAGCTGGTGTGGCAGTTATAGACCTCTGTGCCAAAGACCTCGGTGGAATGCAACATGTCAGGATAAGCCATGTACTCAGAAAAGTGTGGTCTGAATTACCTAAAGCTGCGACACTTGTTATCAGTATTATTCTTATTACCGTATTCATCATCCTTCCCTATTGGATATGGAGTAAGTCTGATCCTATCACTCAGGTAACTATACCGCATGGGAGCCGGGCTTCATTTATAGAACAACCCTCCTTGGGTCTGATGTTCTTTATTATTCCATGGGGTCTCTTTCTTTTATTTCTACCAGGTGTCATTCGCCAAGTGACTCAGCGGCGCAACATATTCCTTGGACTCGCATTTCTTCTTGCTTTTGTGCTGGGCACAGGAGGAACCACTCCTATTCCAAAAATGTTATTGGGAGAAACGGCGTTTAACATACTCACACTGGACAGATTTACATTCTGGGCTACTATTATGGCTATTCCATTTGTAGGTCAACTAACAGAAAGTCTGGTGACAGGTAGATTTAAGCGGACAATTGTTAGAAGGGTAGGAAATTCTATTCATGGCACCATAGTCTTTTGTATGGGATTAGCCTACATAGCTGTAGCTGGTTTGGTTATCAATTTTTCTAATTTTAAATCCCTACAACCTGATCCGATAGACATAGACCCTATTGTCAACTTTATAGAAAGAGATGGCCATGAAGAATGGCGATTCTTAACCTTAGGTTTTGGAGATCAGATGGCTTGGTTATCCGCTAATACTGATGCCTTATCAGTGGATGGAAATTATCACTCAGCCAGACGACTGCCAGAACTAACGACACGTGCTGTAGAAAGAATAGAAAATGCAAAATATCTTGGAGAAGAAGGATTAATAGCTTTGAGAAACTTCCTCAAATTACCTAATAAGTATCATCTCAAGTATATTTTCTCAAATGACAAATTCTATGAACCCCTATTGTTTTTCTATGGTTGGGAGAAACTCAAACCACTAGAAAACAATATTGATGTATGGGAACGCAAAGATGTGCTGCCTCTCCCAAAAATTTTACCTAAAATAGAGATTCCTTCTTACCAAAAACTGATGTGGGGTGTATTGCCATTAACTGCCTTGGGTTTTGCCATTTATGTCAATTTGTTTTATTGGAGATCAAGAAAACGAACACAGCAAACCCCTCTAAGGACCAGCTCGCGTTATATGCCTAGCCGAAGGTGGCGATTTCTATATATGGTCTGGTTCGGCATGATTCTATTAGGTTTACTTATGGGTGCATACCGAATGTATAAAAATGCAAATCCTAATTTTTCTCATTCAGAATTAGTTCAATCTTATTTCCATTCAATAGACTATAAAGAATATGAAAAAGCCTTTAGTTACTTAGACCATTCGACAGGACTTACTTACGAACAATTTCTTTTAGAAAACTCACTAGAAGACGGCATTCTGGCCTCTTATGCAAGATTAGACACTGTCCGCATATTGGAAGAGAAGGCATTGTCTGAGAACAAATTAGAATTGGATGTAGAAGTCTCCTGGTTCACTGCTGTCCAAAAATATAAATCGAAACATAATATGATAGCGCAGAAAAAGGACAACCAATGGACCCTTACGCGTGCACCTCTACGAGCAGCTATCCCATCAGATCAGATGTTACAAATCTTAGATGTCAATTATCACGATCACGGAAGGCGTAAGGCCACCCTGGATAATACAGCAAGAGAGGATATTCTAGATAGACCTGAGATATATGTGAACTCTGCTAAACTCGTCAGGAAGGATGGACAATTTCATATCATTGGTGAAATCACTAACATAGATAATGTGCCCGCGTATATATCCATCGAAGGAATACTCTTAGATAAGAACGACCAAGCCATTAGTTATAATAATGCTGACAAAATACTTATCCACAATTTAATGCCAAAGGAAAAATCTCCTTTTAGAATTGACTTCAATGAGTGGGAATACATAGATAAAAAATCCAAGATGAAAGATGTCGTCAGTTTCCACATTAATGCGCAGGCACTGGTGACCGACGAAAAGATCTATAAGTTCAGTGGACTTAAAGAACTTTCTATCCAAAACAATAAAATCTTCGGGTGGTATGATAACTATGGAAACAAAGAGATAAGTATCCCTCAGATCCTGGTAGAAAAAAGAAAGAACGGTGACCTAATCTGGGTAGAGGATTATTATCTGGACACGGGTATACGTCCACAAAGACAACGACCTTTTTCTATCCCTATATACTCGGGTAGGGACGTGATGGTCAGCGCAAGAGCAGAGGAAATCAATATTTTATCTAATAGTCATATAAATGAGGGCCAAAGAATTTATTTGCCTTCAGGGAGTAATCAAGCTGTAGCGCCTATGCTCACGCTAGGTAATATCGAATTCAATTTATATATCAATGGACTAATTGCCGAATGAGTCTGAGAATAAAAATATTGATACTAGCTGCCATTGCACTGATCTCATGCAACGAAAATCTAGTGCCATGTGATACTGTAGATGTAGGGAAAGTCAGCCTACTATTTAAACATAATAAAGGCACTGTGGTCAGGGAAGAAATGTTAGTCCTTGTGACAAGTGAAGTGAACAAAAATATTCCAATGACATTACTGATGACCTCAGGCCTTGGCATAAGAAAATATGATATCTACAGCAAAGTCAAATTAGTTATCCCAGGAGACCACCTTACTGAGTCTGGAAAATATACTTTCTCTGTTTTGCATGCAGGAGAATTGAAGGCAGAGGAAGACGTCACACTAAGCGCTGGAAAAATTGTAAGCCCATTAGATTTGTACACAGGACCAAGATCCATTTTGGTAGGACAAAAGCAAAAAACCATGATTACCACAATACCAAGTGACAAATATGATAATGGCATCACTGAGCAGACTTCCATACTCGTCAGCACTGACAGATCTCTGAAAGATAATCAGGATATCGAAATCAAGAATCTCTTAGCAGTATATGAGTTGACTTCTGACAATAAAGCTAAAATAATTAATGCGGGTGTATCTAAAGATGAGAAATCAGCTAAAGCACAAACGATAACCCAGGAAGCAGATTGGGCTACAGATTTCAGCATACAAGTGGTAGACAAGTATCCATATGCCGATAACAATCACTACACAAAGATTAGAACCAATAAACTCCTCGATAGGCATGGCAACCAAGTAGCTAACGGTACGTTACTGACCTTTGCCATTTCAGATGATGTAGGCAATCAGTCAAGCTATAATGGTATAGTCATAGATGGATACGGAAATGTAAATCTGAGAAATCCTAACATTCCAACCACACTTAGGGTAGTGGCACACATAGGCCCATATAGTTCAAGTAACCCTATATCACTTACCTATAGTTCAATCATCAAAAGAATTCCTTTCCGGTTTAATTCTAGTTATGATTTATTAGAAATAGGTCCTATCGTAGCACACGAAGGTCAGTTTATTCCAGATGGTACACTTGCTGCATTGAAAATAGGTGATGAAATAATTAATAAAGAGGTTATAGATGGGGAATGCAAATTCGACTTGTCTGAATTTAGTTATTCTAAAGTAAATACTGTGTACTTGAGCATAAGTGGGCTTGAACAAAAGATTGTTATTAAGTGATGTCTTTATTCAAATATCGACTCTTCTATATTCTCTTTACCTGCGTCATGCTAGTAATGGCCCTCATCTTATTATCTAGAATACTAGGATATGTACATTCTGGAGCTGCCTCAGAAAATACCTATGAATTAGGTATAGCTCAACTCAAAAATCACAAGCCTCAAATGGAATGGAAAGAAGACGATTTAGATGTCAGAGGAGAAATTACAGATTACTTAAGACTAGAGCTAACACAAGCTTACAGTGATGCTTGGGGTATGCTAAATCTTAGCATCATAGAAAATAAAGACCTAGGTCTAGAAGGTTACTTCACAAAACCCAAAATAGAAGTCATTAATAAATTAGATTATGATGGAATGGTAATCCATCGTTCTGATCTAAATCACAATATGAAACTGCACTTCATATCCCTTGACAACCAGGTTATAAGTTTCACAGATTCCGATGTGGTCCTGGAAACAACCTTCAATGTTCAAGGTCATTCAGTTACACTTAAAGACACTTCAGATTATAAAATTATCATGACAAGAAATGATGGCAGATGGTTAGTAAATAAATTAGTCAGGAATTAATCCACACTAAAGAGGCAACCAAAATAATCTTCGAAATCAAGACCTAGTGCTTACCGCCATCACAGGTTGGTAATTAGACTCCTGATTAGCTTCTTTAGTTATGAGATTCTCGAAGTGCATAAGATACCACTCCACAATATCATTCATAGGTAAAGATGTCGCTGCGGCATAATTAGCTTCTCCCATTTGTCTACGATACTCACTGTCATTTACTAAAGACTCTATGGCATCTGCCATGCTTTCTACACTAGCTGGCTTGAAGAAAGAACCTTGATAACCTTCCTCTTCTATTAGTTCCTTGAGATCTCCAATATTTGGTAATACTACAGCTTTAGCAAAGCTACCCGCCTGATGCAATACACCAGAACTCCCAGTCGTAGATGTATAAGGGAAAACAACCACATTACTGCTTCTAAATAAATCTGGAACATCTTCTTCCTCTACATATCCCCAATAGATAATATCCGATACATGAGAGTATGTCTGCTTAATATTGTCAAGGTATCCTAATGAGTTAGGATTATCACTCCCCGCAATAACAAGCTCCATTTCACAACCAGTTCGTTCTTTTACTATCTCCACAGCTTCGATAAGTTTGTCCACTTTCTTATAAGTACCAAACTTCCCAAAAGTCATAATCCTCATCTTATCTGTTTCGATTTCAGTTGTAGGTGGGACTATATCAAAAGTGCCATGTGGAATTAAGGCCACATTATTTGCGCCATACTTCTTTTCTAATATTCTTACATACTTAGGCATCGTAACCGCTAATAGATTAGATAGTAAAAGAATCTTAGTCAATACTGTACCAATAAGGCCATAAACCTTTTGCAATATCTTGTTCTCTGTAATTTTCGCAGACTTATAATCTACAGTCTCTGTTATATTATGTAGTAGGGTCACAGCTGGCATTCCAATCATACGGGTCAATACTGGCATTAACAAACCCAAGGCTGCAACCAATTTATTATCTCCAAAAGACAAAAACTGAATATTATACAATACAACGTCAGGTTTTTCTTTTCGTAAGTTTTTCAATACAGAAACTGGCGTACTTAGCTTATTGAATGCCCAACAATCCAATATTCGTATGACAGTTCCAGACTCATTAGTTGTGCTAGGATATGTCTCTGAAATTTTATCAGTGAGTATAATAATCTCAGTAACCTCGTCTTTCTTTACAAAATTCTTGACAAGGTGGAAAGCATACTCATTAAGTGTACCCTTACTGGGTGGATATGGACTTACTATTGCAATTTTCATGAAGATAAATGTTGTAGTTCAAAATTAGGAAGCGGCTCTTCTATATTATCGCCAGACGATACAGATGATTCACTTGAAGTTATTCTATATATAATCATTCCCATCAGCATGGCACTCAAGACACCAATCTGTATCCAGATAACATGAGCCATAGATTCATGGAATAATACAATTGCTGATATTTGCACTATCCCGAATACTAAAGCGATAATGACAGGAATATACTTTTCTAATGAGAGGTAGTAATACACAAAGACGTTGGCACAGGCAAATATACTTGTGGCAGTGGTGTACAAATAAAGATAACTTGAGATAGAGAGGTACTGAGCTCCAAATGCCATCTGAATTATCCAATCTCCGAAAAGATACATTGTCACTATAGCACTCCCACAAAGTCCTGCTACGAGCATCATTGCTCTCCAGAAATAAATAGCATGCGGCTTGCCTTCCTTCTCTAGGGCAATGACCTTAGGGAAGAGAACCATCACAACAGACCAAGTCAGAAAAAATATTGCTTTGCCTAACGTAGCTAAGGAGGCATACAGCCCAGCTTCATTTGCCTCAAAATAATGTTTCACTAAAATAATATCACCATTATTAATCAGGACTTGGCTGAGTTCATAAAGTATCGTCATCCAAACGAAAGACAACAATTGCATCTTGCCTATCTGCTTTGATTCTGAATCAGGTATATCTACACGGAATAGTAGTACTATCACCAGGAAGGATAACAAAAACCCAATTCCTATTATTTCCGAATAATGGTTAGCTACTATAAAAATCAATCCTATAGTCACTCCCACTCTGACTATCATCTCTACGAAATAAGTCATTGCTAGTCGCCCAAACTGCTGTTTTCCTTGGATGATGCCACGCTGTACACATAGTCCCATATAGAATGGCAAACCAGCGAACACAATCATTAGAGAATAGTAAGAATCAAACTGTAAATAATTCCCAATTCCCTTAGACCCTAGCAGCAATACTACCATAGCAATTATCGCAAAAATCCAAACTCTATATTTTAATAGTGAGAGCCAACTATACTCTTCCTTAGCTTCTAGCTTGGCAGCAATCATTTGCACTCCTAGTCCTAGAAAAGAAAATATCATTACAATCACTGCAAGAATATTGGCTTCAGAAAAACCTTCCGGACCAAGCCATCGTGCTAGTATTACATTCAGTCCATAGTTGCAAATATTAACAACTAAGGTTGCCAGCAGGAGGATGGCCTCACTGTATTTATCTAACCAATATGATAAGTTCTTTTCCAATAATTTAAATTGTAAGCTTAGGCCATTTCTACATTGAAATAATTATGCAACTTAGTGAGGTACATAAATTCCTCAGCTGGATGATTATGTTTACTGATTATCACAAGTCGCTCTCCTAGTGAATTGGCTTTACGATGTGCCATCGTCAGCGTATTGATTCCAGTAATATCAATTTTCTTAAGATCTCTTATATCTATGTAGCAATCCTGCTTCTGTTCTTCTAGTAAGTGAAAGAGATCACGCTTTAAATCCATAGCTCCTTTGCCAGTCAAATCACCTGACAGAATTACAGTAAGTCTGTCAATCGTATTATTTATAGTTTTTTCTAGTTTCATAGTCTCACATTTTAATGATGTAATCAGAATTTATAGCTTAATCTCAACTTAGTTTCGTTATAAGAAAATAGTCCCAATATATTATTAGCTGCCGCATTGGATGCGAGGTAACTCCCTTGTATACCTAATCCATTTTTAAAATTATATCCTAGTAGTGCTTCTATTCTTGTCGTCGCTCTAGGCTCACTTCCATTTATTCTCTCACTGCCAAATGAAGTTTGAAATGCATACTTAATAGCCGATCCATTATTATCGTTATCTATTCGCATAAAACCTTCCAACAAATGATAACTCTCTGGGCTGAAATAAAAAATATTGCGTTCAAGGAATGAGATATAATTATGACTTACCCCTACTTTGACTACAGGATTATTTGTTATCATATAGTACAGAGAATTGTAGCTAAGTCGTCTGATATTACCATCTGACTGTGTGGTCAGAATTCCATTGGAATAAAATCCTAATCTAGGCGTGATAAGTATATTGAAGGCACCTGACAAGTTCCTTCCCTGTATCTGTCTATTAATTAAATTTATTCCATAATCATGTAGTTTAGATTCATAGCTAAGTTTAGCATAGAATCTTTGAGAAGGAAAAAATTCTACAGCAGCATTACCAAGAAAGATATTAGACTGTACCTCATTAGATCTGGTTGTGAGATAATTTATACCTATGTGCAAATATATTTTATCACTCAAGATAAAACGGTCAGCAATCCCAAGTCTCTGAATCTTTGCTATGTCATTCTCTAATCTAAAGCTTTCTTGTACAGCACCCCTTAGACTCAATCTATGTCTGTCGGCTAATGGAATATCTACGCCAACCAAATACTGTCTGGCCTGGTTATCATCTCCATCATAGGTATAACTATACTCGCCAAAAACATGCTTCTTTCCTGCTTCTTCTACTTGCTGATAGAGGTCTTGCACTTTCTGTGCACCGTCTTCCCAATCTGAAATATCATCCAATAACTCAGTAGACTGACTGTAACTTCCTTGCTTGTATAGCTGAAAGGCATGTGCTAGACTTATATGGTTTTTGGAGTTAAGCGCCGTAGCGTCATTCCCTCTCAGTTCTAAAGCTTTATTAATGTATTCTAGCGCAATTGCGTTTTTCTTAATGGAAGCATGCGCATGGGCATACCCTAGGTTAGCTACAAAGTTGTCAGGTTCCTTTGTCAGAATAGACTCATAGGCTTGTATGGCTTTGTTAGCTTCCTTATTCCATAAATATGCCTCAGCTACATTAAGTTCTATCTCTGTATCATCAGGATAAGTATCGTCAAGTTCAACCAGATGATTAAGTGCTTCTTGTGGCCTGCCGCCTAAGCCTACCGCACGGGCATGACAGATTCTTGCAGTCTTATCATATACGCCGAAGTATTCTTCAAAATAGACTTCAGCGCTTGCATACTGATTGGTAGCAAGTAAGTCAAAACCCTGCTGCAATGGATCTTGGGCCATTACACTTAAAGGCATACTGCTACCTATCAGACTCATTATCACTATAATTACTTTAAGCCCATACACATTTAGGCTTATTACACTTTCTTCTTTTAGTCTTATCATATACATACTGTATTCATACAGTTTATTACATAAATGTTGGGGTGTTGGGTGTCTAATCGATGCTTATCAGTATCCTGACAAGATGAAAAAGCAGCATTATCTAGATAAGATTGATACTGCTGAAAAGAATAGGCTTGTGTGCTCTGCTAATAGGGATTACTTTATTACCTATGACTAGAGAGTTATCCTCTATATCAATAACCTTATCCAGATTGATAATAAAAGATCTGTGAACTTTAAGGAATCTTGAATATTGTAATCTCTCTGCTAGTGACTTAAGTGCACCATAGATAATATGCATGCGCTCTGTAGTGATGACCTTAATATAATCACCTACATTCTCGAAATATAGTATTTGGTCATAAGGTAATCTTACAAACTTTCCATCACTCTTTATATAGAGTTCCTTTGCTTCTGAACTCAGTCTGGCACTATTACGTTGTTCAAAATTCTTCTGAATCTTATCTACTGTCTTTGTAAATCTATTAAGACCTATAGGTTTTGCTAAAAAGTCTGTCACATCATAATCATAAGCATCTACTGCATACTTCTTATTTGAGGTCGTGATGACTACTTGTGGTAGATAGGTCAAGGTTTCCATCACCTCCAATCCGCTGATGTCTGGCATTTCCATATCTAGAAACATCAGATCGATTTTTTCATTAGTCATAAATTCCACGGCAGGAAGTCCTTCCGAAAACGAATTGATGATATTGATACATTCTGTAGTAGAGCAGTACTGTTCCAGCACAGCCGCTTCCATTGGGTTATCTTCTACGACAATAGTTCTTATACTCATACTTGGGAATTTAAGTGGGAATTAATTCGCTTTAGTTCTCCTTTTATGATGCCATACTTGGCATCTAGAAGTACTTTGAGTTTGGTATATTGTCTGGTTACTTCTGCTGAGTAATTAATTGCAGAAAGTTCAAGCTGGGATGTTAGTTCTGATAGTTTTGGTAAACCTACCCATCTAAAATTATTTTTGATTCTGTGTGTAACTTTTTGGATAGTATCATAATCCAAGTTGTCTACACTTGATTCCAGTTCTTGGATATCAGCATCAATTGTATTTATAAATGTGGTGAATATTTTTAGACCAAAATCGAGGTTGCTACCAAAGTTTTGGTTCAATAGAATCGTGTCCAGTTCGGGGTTAAACTGGTAGTTTGTTTTAAAAGCAGACGAAGGCTCTTGCTTATAAGCACAGGCAAATTGGGATTTCATTACAACACCTCATGTGGATACCTAGGGTACCCTATTCTCAAAAATATTCTACATAGTAAAGACACCCTCTTGTATATGATACCCCCTAGCTAATGACCATAACCATGCTTTAGCCCCCTCCTAACTCCTTGAATGACAATTAGGTGACACTTTTGATAAGGGCAAAAAAATAGGGACAGATCAAAATGACCCATCCCTATAGGATATAGTTAAAACTTTAATGTCTTAATTGATTACGATAGCTACTTTACCATCGCCTTCGCCCATTCCTTTCGAATCTATTTGCTTATCAGGCACGCCTAAGGTAACTAACATATCATGAACTACTTTAGCTCTGTCCTTAGTTACGCCTTTCTTCGCGCCATCTGCGGCACTCACTTCTACTGTTATCTTTGAATCTGGCATGCTTTTAAGCGCGGCTGCTAGACCTTCTACTTCATTCTTAGAAAAAGAAGTAATTCTGTTTGACTCAGGGTCAAAAACGATATCATTCAGTGAATAATTAGACACTGCAGCACCTTCCGCTTTCTTTTTGAACATACCACCGAAGAGGTCCTTGAAGGCATCTGCTGTCTGTCCAGCAGCACCAGCAACAGCGCCTCCTACTGCCTTTCCAGCATCTCCTATTGCTTTGCCTACTTTAGCTAAGAATCCTAAGCTCTTCCCATCTGCATCAAAGTATTCGCCATCTTTTACAGTAAACTCCCCACTCTTAAGAAACATTTTACCATCTTTCATAAGGTTACCATCGGCATCCAAAGAGAGCCCTGCTACTGCAGCCATCTTATCTTTTGCCATATCTCCTGCTTTTTTCATTCCATCTTTTGCCATCCCTTCTTTCTTCATTCCATCTCCATCATGGTTATGGTTGCCTTTATGGACTGTGCCGTCTGCATGTGTATGTGTCTCACCATTATTATGATCATGCGTTTTCTTCTTTTCCTTTTTCTCCATGGCTACACCTTCTGCTTTATCGCCTCCGTCTTTACCGCCCATCTGTTGCATTAAGAACCAACCACCTCCTGCAATAAGTAAAAGAGGAATTAACCACTTTAAGAATCCACCACCACTTTTTGCTGTTTCTGTCGCAGCAGTTGTTGTTCTCGTTGTAGCTGAAGTAGCCGCTCCTACTATATTATCTACTTTCTGATTAGATAAGTAAGATTGTAGTCCAGAAGCATCTAGATTATTACTCTTAACCACTTTACCCAATGATCCTAACAGGATTGGTGAAGCTAGATTCATTAACTTAGATGAGGCTCCAGCGTTTAATCCTGGCGCTTTTGCCATATCGGCCACCTTGTTTCCAAAGAGGGAATCATTGAGCTTAGAGCCCATATCCATAAAAGAAGAAGAATTTACACCTTCAAGAGATGAAGTCAAATTGTTCAGTGTACCTTCACCCAAGTCGTTACTCTTTATCATATCCAAGAGTTTCCCAGCGCCTTCTTTAGTAGAGCCTTTAGATATAAGACCCTTCATCATAGAAGGTAACATACTCGTAAGTGCCGTCTGTGTAACAGATGTGTTAGAACCGATAAGAGAAGCAATTTTTCCAACAACATTGCCTGTAAGAACGCCTTTTGCGACGCTAAATAAATTGGTCATTTTGTATTATTTGTGATTAGATTACAATTAGAAATAATCTTTTTTCGGTTTCTGGCCAATCCTCACAAGATGAGCATGGGAAATGCTACAAAATTAGGACTCAAAATGCTCTACTAAGTCACTATAAAAACTATTAATAGGAAAAGTTACTTAAATATTTTATTCTTTAGGTAGACTTGACTGGATTAACTGCTAGATTACTGTGATTACTAAAGCATTCATATTAAGCTCTAGCTCTTTTCTGGATAGATATACAGGTGATGGCCACCCAAAAGCTATCTAGCACAAATGCAGTCCTTTGGACAACCGGCAAGTAGGTTTCCCATAGTCGAAATTGGTATAATAGAAAGAAAATTATACTCAGGACAAGACAAAAGATTGCAAATCCACCCTTCTGAATCGAAAACTGAAAATAATATTCTGTGATAAGTAGATATACCAGTACACAACCTAAGATACCTGAGATAAGTACAACCGTATCATGATGCACTGAGAAGAGGAATAAGAATACAGTCATAGAGGTGACGCCTAATATCTGCACCGTCTTTAATCTCCAGTTATATGACTTAAATCTAGAAGGTAGAATGTAGAAAAATACCGCCATCCCTATAAAAAGAAAGGTATTACCTATAATAGCGACTGTCCGAGCGCCATTCTCAAATCCACCAGACGAAAATTGTTTCATTAAATCACAAAAGAGATGTTCTGTCCAAGTATAAACATCCTGTCCGCTACCATATTTATCGGCTGCAACGATAAACAATAGAATGTATACCACTAGTCCTATAATAGGAATGAATGCCAAATAAGGCTTATTATAAATTCTCTTTTTTAAAAAACTATTCAATAGATATACTTTTCTATAGACTTATGTATGGCACGAAATTAATGAAATAGATAAATTTTTTTGTCATATCGACCGACTGGAAGGAGCGGAGAAATCTATTAACTCGAGAGCTATACATTTTGTAAAACCTACATACACTATACGAGCGCGAAGAAATCTCCAAAAGGTCAATCCTTCTCTGATAGGTGCAACGGTTCACGGTACAATGGTATAACGGCACGAATTTCAATTGTTGCAACAAGGCTGTTCCAAAACAACATTTTCATTATGGATATTTGGTACGATGCTTCTTTTTTCTAACTATCCGACCTTCCCGATATCTCGGAAAGCCACTTTCTCTTGGAAGAGAAGGATGCTGTTACGTATTATTTTCTGAGAATAGATATTGATTCGTGATAGCTATTATTACACACCTGTTTTGCACAACGACCGACTGGAAGACGTGGAGAAATCTATTAATTCTATATCGGCTCTCATTCCTTCGCATTCACTCAATGATACTTTTTTCCATGTCGACTGCAACGAAGTGGAATGGAGACATCTTCTTCTATCGTTTTTTGGATTCTAAGTTTATTGAAATAGCCTACTACGATTGGTAGGTCTTTGTGCTCAGAGCTTCACATAACTCTTGGCTTCTATTACTATTAGAATAAGATTTCTCGTCTCCTACGTCGCTCGAAATGGAAAAAATGCAGTGTTGTCAGAACACTCGTTGGTCGAGACTTATAGTCTAAATCCTATATGCTTGTCGTAGGGTTTCTAATACGTTTGCAATTAAATAACTGTCAGAATCCAGAGATAAGAAACTAGATTTACAAAAGTCAATTTTTATTTTTTAAACTCTATAGGATTATTTTTCTAACTCATCCGACCTTTCCGATTCTCGGGAAGCCCACCTTCTCTTGAAAGAGCTTGAAAGAGAAGGATGCTGTAACGAATATTTATCTGGGAATCATTACCATTCTTCATTCATAATTCTAAATTTTAAAAACCTTCCCACCTCCTATCACCACACCCTGATCTCTAACCTCATACACATAGGTGCCAGACACCAATGTAGTCAGGTCCAACATGTTAGCCCCACCTATAAGGCTATGTGTCAGCACCTGAGCACCACTAAGGTCATAGAAGACGACGCTGGCCTTTCGTGGTAGATAATCATGGAAGGTCAGTCTGAGAAAGTCAGTGGTCGGATTAGGAAAGATAGAGATGTCATACTCTAGTGTCTGTTCTGTAGTGGAGACCATGCCTAGATTAAGGGTCTGGCAAGAGGTATTGCTACTATTCTCATTACTGACGGTCAGGCATACCTCATATATACCACTTCCAGAATAAGTGTGCAGAGGGAACCGCTCAGAGCTGGTCATCCCATCTCCGAAATCCCACTCCCAGGACTCTGGACGAAAGTAAGACACATCCCAAAACTGCGAGGTCAAAAAATCCAAACTATCTTGCTCATACCAAAATCTCGAGATGGGTTGGTTGTCTATGCCTAATGTATCGCAGAAGCTACCATCTAGAGGCCCTAGCCTGTAAGTGTTGAAGTTGGGGATAGTGCCATTGGTATAAGTGGGTAGCTTGATCACATTTTGCTGTACATCACAGTCCGTGCCTCTGTTGTTGGGATAATTTATGACATGAATGTCAAAACATTGAAGTGTCCTGCTTATATAAATTTTATTATCTGCTCCTAGCTGCATCTGCCCAAACTCTAAAGGAAAATCTGCAGCATCACCACAGGTAGACCCATTGTAAGTGGCTACGTCTTGTTTAGTGCTGAATATATCAGGCTGATTAAGGTCAAACTGATGGATATTAGTAGGTGTTGATATGTACAAAAACTCTCCGTTTGGCGAAAATTCTAGCCCGCCGTCGAGTATAACTTCAGCACCAGGTTGAAAAGAAAAAATTGGATTTATCAAGTTGCCAGAGCACCTATCAAAATCAGCTAGCATTAGATCTGTGGTGATAAGATCAATGCTTCCATAAAGCGCAAACTTATCACCCCGCGGACTGAACTTAGATTGACCTACAGTTCCCCTGACCTCAAAAGGTAGGGAGGAAGTGTGATTAAGATTTATACCACTAGGGTCTATGAGATAATGATAGACGGTATCTCTACTGAACTGTAGCATCCACCAATCTCGACCATTGCCATGTCTACAAGCTGTTATCGTACCAAATTTAAAAATCTTGTTATTGATAACGCTGTCCTTTTTTATGGCTACATAATTGCCTTGGCTGTCAGGTACAAGCTGACTCATCCATAGTTCTAAGTAACCCGTATTTGGCACGCTTAATTCATGATTTTCGTAATTATGATATAATGCCAGAATGGTATCTGTTTCTGGCTGTGGGATAAACCCCACTGCCTGGACAGATCTAAATCCAGTAGGCTTTAATTCACCATTTTCATTCTCCCACAACAACCAGGACCACTTAGGACTAAAATTTATAGTGTCACCATTGATGACAGGGCTGTGATTGGACCCATGTATAGACTGGCCATTGGAGTAAAGCATAAGCTGACCATCTTGATCACATATACTAGCATGACATTCAAACATGTCTAGTGTGACTTTTTCATTCCTATATGCAATAGGTGGCAAAGAAGAAAAGTCAAGTACACTAGCACCACATTGATCCTCTAAAACAGAAAAATTATCACAACTATCTACACTGCTAAAATTAAAAATCCATTGAAAGTCTTCTTTTTGTGCTAGTGAAAACAGAGGTGTAAAAGCTAATAAAGTAAATATAATCCATTTCATATCACAAAAATTTAGGGGACTTGCATTTATACAAGTCCTCAATAAAGATATTCAATTATACTCTATGGTTCAATGAAAACTGATTCACTCCAGAAATTTGAGTTTGTGTAGATAAATAAGAGACTGAGATAAAAGTCCCACCCCTGGCCCCGCCAGCGGGGAAAAAGCTGTAAAAGAAATCTTGGCTTCAGTTTACTTTTAGAATAAGACTTCTCGACCCCTCCGTCGTTCGAAATGGGCACAGTGGTTTTATGAAATTTGGATTAAGAAAAATCAAATTCATAATTCTTCATTTATAATTTACAATTCTAATACCGCAAACAGTTCCTACCATTGCACCGTGAACCGACATGCCATTCTCATAGGAAAACGATATATTGCAAACAGAGCAGAATAAACCATTAACAAATAATAAAATACACTAGGTAATACTAAATGAATCCTGCTTTAATTATCATACTCATAATATTCAGCACCTCCTGCTGGGCGCAACTAGTGCCTGGAGAGACGTATTATGACGGCACTGGATTTGTAGAATACAGAGCGGGTAATCTCCCTATCATTCTGTCTGCGCCCCATGGTGGTGACTGGCAACCTGATAGTATACCTGACAGAGATTGTGTAGGCTGTGTTTTTCAGATAGATGCTTTCACGAGAGTAATCACCTGGGACCTTGTAGATAAAATAGAGGAACTCACAGGGTGCTTTCCCCATATGGTGATGAATAGATTACATCGTGTGAAATTTGACGCCAATCGAGATATAGAAGATGCCGCTGATGGAAATGCCTTAGTGGAGGAGGCTTGGCGAGGTTACCATGAATTCATCGATCTTTCCAAAGATGAGGTTACAAGCTCCTATGGTCGAGGACTCTTCTTAGACTTGCATGGGCATGCACATACAATACAGCGTATAGAACTAGGATATCTGCTTAGTAGAGAAGCACTACAGATGACAGATGATGAGATAAATGCATTTCAGAATGAATCTAGCATAAGCACGCTTGCATCTAATAACATTAATAGATTATCATTAGCAGGGCTGCTGCGGGGTGAGGAGAGTTTTGGAAGCTTACTCCATAGTAAGGGATTACCATCCGTCCCTAGTATGGAAGATCCCTTTCCACTGGATAACGAAGCTTACTTTACTGGCGGGTTCAACACAGTGCGGCATGGGTCTAAGGAAATGAATGGTACTATAGATGCTATCCAGATAGAAATGAATCAGGATATAAGATTCGATGAAGATAATCGGCGCATGTTGGTAGACTCTCTGGCTCAGTCTATCTTGGATTACTTGGCCTTACATTACTTTGAAGAATTCAGTCCGGCATTTTGTGACCTTAATACAAGACTATCTTCTGACCTACCGACTACACCTATAGAGCTGTATCCCAATCCTGCACATAACTACATATCTCTAAGTGGTTTGGATTCCAAATCACAAATATTAATATATGACATGTTAGGTCAACTGATAATAAATGTACCTGCCCAAAACAACTCAGTTATTTCTATAGAAAATTTGATATCAGGACAGTACTTTGTCAAAGCCCTGTCGCAAGGAGATATTGTATTTATTGGCCGTTTTGTGAAATAATAAAATGAGCTGTGATTAAGTTTCATTATGGAGACGACATGCTCAGATATAATTAGTGGCGATACAGGTTCTACAATCAGAAATAGATTTACTTTTGCTACTTACACACAACCCATTTATAGAATGCGAATTATACTCATATTGACTTTTGTTCTAAGTATATTTTTGATGTCTTGTGGTGATGACGGAGACTCGTCGAATGTACCCGTAGTCACTAACATTCCAAGCAGTTCTGTATTCGTTCAGAATAACATAATATATGGAGAAGGTCTAGCGCATGATAGTCTGAATAGCGAGGGCGCAGGTGCTGTCTCCCTTTTGATGGACATATATGAGCCAGAGGAAGACATAGACAATAGACCGCTGTTCATGTTTATTCATGGAGGCGGATTTACGGGAGGCTCCAAGACGCAGGCGCAGATATTAAGTTTCGCAGAATACTTTTCATCCAGAGGATGGGTCTTTGTATCTATAAATTATAGGTTAAGAGATAACTT
Organism: uncultured Saprospiraceae bacterium; assembly: GCA_964591455.1. Lineage (GTDB taxonomy): Bacteria > Bacteroidota > Bacteroidia > Chitinophagales > Saprospiraceae > RFSX01. The sequence continues at coordinate 1,081 of CAZQDZ010000043.1, read as the reverse complement.
TGGAACCGTACCTCAGGAGTGGATAAATTTTAGTGAGGTATTGCCGACAGAAGATGTGAGGTCTCAGTTTCTCGCCATTTATCCAGCAATCAGAGATGCGAAATCCGCTCTAAGATTTCTTTTCGCCAATGCAGGAGAATACAAAATTAATACGGACCATATAACCGTTGGAGGAGGGTCGGCTGGTGCTATCAGTGCCCTCGCCGTAGGGATATCGGAGGCAGAAGATTATAGAGATGAATTAGATGTACTTTCAGATGGCACGATAACTCAAAACAATCTCAACCAAAGTTTTGAAGTGCATTCTATTATCGATCTGTGGGGTTCTGATGTAGCATTGGATGCACTTGAATCCATCTATAGTCTCCAAAGATTTGATAGTAATGACCCTCCCGTTATGATTGTTCATGGCACTCAGGACACAACCGTATTATTCACAGAAGCGGAAGATTTAAGAGACAGATGTATTGACAATAATATTCCCTTTGAGTTCTTCCCCATTGAAGGAGGTGGACATGCTGTGTGGGGTGCGACCGTCGATGGAGATAATCTAGAACGATTAACATTTGAGTTTATCGTGGAACAACAAGGACTAACAGTAGAGTAACTTTAAGTAGCTGCAACTATGGCTTCTATGCCTAATATCATATACAAAATTAATGCTGTCCCAGACATAGGTCTTATTATAGAATTATATCAAAGTGCAGGTCTTAATCGTCCCATCACAGATTCTGACAGAATAGGAGCGATGTATAATAATTCCAATTTAATTATCTCCGCTTGGTCAGAAGATAAGTTGGTAGGCATCGCTCGATCTGTAACTGACTTTCATTATTGCTGTTATCTTTCAGATTTGGCTGTGCATCCAGAATTTCAAAAAATAGGAATTGGTAAAACGCTAATTCATAAAACCAAAGAAAAAGTAAGCGACAATTCTATGCTCTTATTGCTCTCCGCACCCAATGCGATGTCCTATTATCCTAAGTTAGGTTTAGATAGTGTAGAGAATGGCTTCACTGAATAGCGCATCTAAGATGCACCATAAATCAGCAGATTCACCTAGATATCAATGCTAAACTGT
>CAZQDZ010000042.1:4416-34999 GCA_964591455.1 uncultured Saprospiraceae bacterium | reverse complement strand
TACATGTGATATTACACTGACAGAACCTGACCCAATGATTGCAGGTACATGTGTTGTTGAAGATGAATGTCAACTGAATGCAGGTGAGATAGAAGTAGCAACAGAAGGCGGAGTAGGACCATACACAGTGACATGGACATCACCTACAGGTGGTACACTAGATCAGCCTTCAGGAACGATAGCAACTAGTGGAGGATCATTCACATTCACAGGAGCACAAGGTGGTGAAACATACATCTTCGAAGTGACTGATGCAAATGGTTGTCAACTGTAAGCTATAGAGTAAATACGAAAAGTTATAGAACTATAGATGGTCCGAGAAGCGATTCTCGGGCCATTTTTTTTATTGCATAGCGTCTTCGATATAACCAAATAGGCAGAACCATATCTTCCCTATCTAATTTTTATATATTTTATCTATCCGCTGATAAGACGTATTGAAATTTTAGTACGTTGATATTATTGTTATCGTTAATATCATGTTAGACTTGAATGTCCATACAATCAGCTCATTATTAATCAATTATATTTACTCTTAGAACAAATTTCATTTATTAGGAGATTTATGATTGCCGTAAGAGAAGAATGGAAAAATAAACTATTGCAGAATGTAATACTGATAAGACATACCAAATGTATGGTTATTGTTATGTTCATTTTCACTGTGATAGGTGCACTTAGTACTGATTGTTCTGGACAAGAAGACACGGTAGCTTACGATATATATGTGGATTCTATCATGATTAATTCCACTCGTATATCGCGTAATTGGGCTCAATCTATCAGAGCGGTTACTTCCATTGACAGACCAGGTTTCAATCTCTCTCAGCAAAACTCTCTGCAGGAAAGCCTAAATGGGGTTGCAGGTGTCTTTTCACTCAATGCCCACAATCTAGCTCAGGATTTACGTATATCCATTAGAGGTGCAGGCTCCAGATCATCATTTGGTGTAAGAGGGGTTAAGGTTATTGTCGACGGTATTCCAGAAACAACACCTGATGGCCAAACACAATTGGATGCCATTCCTATAGGTGCTATAGATAGAATAGAGATTATTAAGGGACCATCATCTGTCTTATACGGAAATGCATCCGGTGGTGTCATAAGTATCAGTACACTGAATCAATTTGAGGATAGCCCAGAAGTAGATCAATTTCTGAGTGGAAGAATCTTATATGGGTCCTATAAATATAGACAAGCTCAAGTAAGCTATGGTAAGGATTTTGGTCCTAATTCGTTTATAATACTAGGTGATTATTCCCAATCTGATGGTTTTAGGTCTAATAGTGGCTTTACTTCCAGCATGATAAAAGGTCGCTTTGACCATCGTTTTTCCAAGTTTTCTAAGATCAGTGTATTTACAGACTTCTTAGCTAGCCCTAGAGCAGATGATGCAGGCGGATTGACTTTAGACGAGAGTACTATGAATAGACGTCAGGCAAGAACAAATAACTTGGATTTCAATAGCGGAGAATCTGTAAGAAATTTTAAAACTTCGGTTCAATACTCTTTACTTGCAACAGGAGATAACGTTTTAGATATATATGGCTTTTATACAAGAAGAGTATTTGATGGGTTGCTGCCTTTTCTTAATGGAGGAGCTATAGACTTAAATCGCCACTATTTTGGTCAAGGAATAAGTTATACCGTAAAGAATAAAAAAGGGCTGACTTTCAAGTATGGGTATGAGATCTCTTCACAACTAGATGGAAGACAGCGCTTTGTAAATGATGCCGGGATGCGAGGTGACCTTACTTTGAATCAAAGAGAAATATTCAAGCATGCTGGTATTTATACACTAGCAGAAGTGGAGTTAGGGGACTTGATTATCTCTCCTGGAATACGGTATGATTATCATGAGATTCGTATAAGAGATGACTTGTCTGGTAATGATGCAGGGAGTGGTGAACAACGGTACAATGTCTTTAATCCTTCATTTGGTGTCAACTATAGAGCCGCTCAAAACATCAATCTATTTGCCAATTATTCTACTAGTTTTGATACACCCACCCTCAATGAATTATCCAATAATCCTACTGGAGATCTAGGCTTTAATGCAGAATTAGAACCTCAGCAATCAGTGAGTTTTGAGCTAGGCGCCCGATTGGATATCGTGGATAAGTTGAAAGCCCAAGCAACACTATTCAGAATCAAGACGGATAATGAATTAGTTCCTTTTCAACAAGAAGGATTCCCGGGGCAAACATTTTTTAGAAATGTAGGACAAACGCTGAGACAAGGATTAGAACTCGAGGGGAGCTATACTATTAGTACTTCTCTAAGTGCCACCTTGAGTTATACTCTATCTGACTTTATCTATGACGAATTCGAACTAGAGGGAGAGAATTTTAATGGTAACTATCTTCCTGGGTTGCCTAAACATAACCTGGCTTGGGGATTAAAATATACTCACGAGTCTGGTCTAAGTGTAACCTCTTCTAATTCTTTTATAGGCAGTATATATCTCAATGATGCAAATTCTTCAAACACTGATAAATATCTGCTTAGCAATATAAATGTGAGTTACGTCTTAGAAAAGGCAAAGGTTAAAATCACCCCTTTCTTAGGATTGAATAACATATTCGATGTCAGGTACAATGACAATATACGCATCAATGCCTTAGGGGGAAGATTCTTCGAACCAGCTCCAGGCTTTAATATTTTTGGAGGGGTAGCCTTTAAGCTTTAAGCATTCAAAAATCCTTGTATAGTCTTCTTGGCTATAGGAGAGAGTATAAGTTCTCCACTTGTCGCTGCTCTTTCTTTTAGTAAAACGTCCCAATTATCAGTACCCTTCCAAAAGATTTTCTTAAGCTCAACCATAGCCACAGGATTCATATTTACTAGCGTCTCCAAAAATCTACCTAGATAATCATCCATATACTCTGTAGTATCAAATACTTCCTGAAACAAACCAACCTCTTTACCCCAATCCGCCGTATACCATTCCTTAGCGTTTATTGCCATCTGACTGAAACGGGCTAAACCCAATTTCCGCTCTACTGCTGGACCTATGACAAAAGGACCAATTCCTACTGCCAGTTCACTTAGTTTGATGCTGGCATATTTTGTAGCCATGCAGTAATCACACGCAGCAGCTAAGCCAACACCTCCTCCTACGGTTTTACCCTGTACACGGCCGATGACCAGTTTGCCACATGTTCTGATGGCATTTATAACATTAGCAAAACCAGAGAAAAACAAAAGACCTTGTGTCTTATCTGCTATAGCTACTAACTCATCGAAACTGGCGCCGGCACAGAATGTTCTATCTCCTGCACTTTTCAGCACAATCAATATTACTTCCTCTTTTTGACCTGCTTCTGTAATTGTACTAGCCAATTTTGCGAGCAATATAGAAGGGAGAGAATTGTGAGATGGATGAAAAAACTCTATAGTTTCGATTCTATTTTCTATACTGCTTTTGACATATCCTTGCGCTGTCTTATCCATTGGATCAAATTTTAAGCTAAAGGTCTAACTTTGCGCCAGATATTTATAAATATGGCCCAACAGAATTTTGTAGATTATGTGAGAATGTGTGGACGTTCTGGCTCTGGAGGCGCAGGGTCGGCTCATTTCTACAGAGATAAGCTTACGGCTAAAGGAGGGCCAGATGGTGGTGACGGCGGTAGGGGAGGTCATGTAATTGTCAAAGGAAATAAACAACTGTGGACCTTACTTCATCTTAAGTATCGCAAACATGTTATTGCAGGTGCAGGTGAGCCAGGTGGAGGTAGCAATCGAACAGGAGCTCAGGGAAAGGATATCATATTAGAAGTCCCGTTGGGTACGGTGGCAAAGGATGCTGAAACTGGACTGGAACTCTGGGAGATAACGGCACATGATGAAGAGCGAATACTCGTTCCCGGAGGTAGAGGCGGCCTAGGCAATTCTAACTTCAAATCTTCGACGAATCAATCGCCAAGGTATGCTCAGCCAGGTGAGGATGGCAAAGAAGAATGGAAAATACTAGAGCTTAAATTGCTGGCAGATGTCGGCCTGGTGGGGTTTCCTAATGCTGGTAAATCCACACTGCTGTCTGTGATAAGTGCAGCAAAACCAAAGATTGGCAGTTATGCCTTTACGACACTTGTCCCTAATTTAGGTATTGTTTCCTATCGTGATAGCCGTTCTTTTGTAATGGCTGATATCCCGGGTATTATAGAGGGCGCCTCTCAAGGTAAAGGCTTGGGGATTCGATTTTTGAGGCATATAGAGCGGAATGCACTTCTTCTATTTATAATAGCAGCAGATTCTGAAGATATAGGAAAAGAATATCGAATACTGTTATCAGAATTGGAACACTACAATCCTGAGCTTATAGATAAGCCCAAACTACTGGTAATAAGCAAATCTGACCTATTGGATGACGAATTAAAGGAGTTATTAGTAATGGAACTTGATATTCAGATACCTTACTTATTTATATCATCCATGACACAGCATGGTATTACTGAGCTAAAGGATAAGATATGGGGCCTATTAATAGCTGATTATCTATGAGTTAGCACGCATTATGGTCATATTCTAATTTTAATTGCACTATTCTAGTCGTACTTTAAACTTTTAAGTTTAATCTATTCTTAGTGTTTTGGCAAAATTTTTAATTTCGTATCGGATTTTAGCTTTTTAATAATTCGTTAAAGAGTTTTAAATAAGTAACTTAAGCCAACTCTTCACCGTAAAAAGGATGTGACTAAAAAAGAGAAATATCATGAAAAGTAACTTAGTAGCAATTGCAGTTTTTTTATGTACTGGCGTATTTGTGTCAGCTCAAGAATCCTTGATAGCTGATATAATGCAGGTAGACCCAGTAAATTTGACAATAGGAGAAGAAGCTCAGAAGAAAATTGAAGAGTATGAAACAACCTATACTGAAGAATTAGGGAAGTTAGATGAATTACTTGGCAAGCAAGGTGAAGAATATGCCTCAGAAGTAACGAAGCTGATAGAAGGATTTACCAGCTCTATGGAGAAAGGCGAAGAACAAGCAATTAAGAATGAAAAGCAGAATGTGACTTCTATGACCAATGCCAAGACTTTTACTTTATTGAAAGAAAAGAAACAATCAATACAGGATTTTCATAATAAGCTGAACATAATGCAGCGTGAGTTGCCAAAAGAGATTATAAAGGAGAAGGAAAAAGAGTTGGATGACCTAGTAGAAGATTATAGATCTAAGATTCAGGATGAATTTAGCGCAAATCAAAGAGTTATCAAGGCCTTTAAAGCAACAGAACATATCACAAAGACTAACATAAAAGATATGCCTAAGGATGCAGGTTCTGAAAACTAGAAACAAATTATAAGATATATCCAAGCCAGTACTAAGTTAGTGCTGGCTTTTACTTTTGTACCATATGAAAAAAGGCCACTCTTTCGAGCAGCCATTTCCAAATTGTAAAACTGTCTTTATAAATTCATTTTATTATTCTGGGACATTCGCTGGATTAAGCAAGTCATAAAATTGATCTAGCTTAGGGAGTATAATAATTCGTGTTCTTCTATTAATGGCTTTGCCCTCCTCAGTAGAATTGTCAGCCAGCGTATTGTATTCTCCTCTTCCGGCTGCAATAAGACGATTAGGGTCCACATTGTACTCTTTTTGTAAGGTTCTTACGACTGCCGTAGCTCTTTTGACACTCAGATCCCAATTGTCTTCTACACAGCTATTTCTAATCGGAACATTGTCAGTATAACCCTCTACCATTACTTCTAAGTCTGGTCGAGATTCTATTATTTTAGCAATCTTACTCAATACCTCTTTTGCTCTTGGGGTAATCGTAGACTTACCACTGAAGTAAACCATTTTGTCAGAAAGATTGACATAGACAACTGTTTTGTCCACCTTGATATCTACATCATTATCTGCGATACCTTGGGCCAATACACTTTTGAGATTGACAGCTAGTGCAAGGTTTATAGAGTCAGTCTTCGATTTAGCAGCTTGAAGAAGATGGATGTACTCATCCCTTTTTTCGAGCTGACTAAGGGTTTCTTTTATATTTTCATTTGCAGACTGTGATAAGACTGTCAAGTCTCCTACCTGATCAAGTTGTTTGTCTCTTTGTGACTGACAATCTGCAAGTTGATTCTTTAGATCCTGGAGCTGTTCTTGACGGACTGTCCCTGAGCTACTTAGACTTTCCTTTTCTAATCTGCATTGAGTCAGTAGGTCCATAGTCTTGCTAAGCTGCTCCCCACAGTCACCTAATTGCTTATTGGCGATTGCTAAGTCTTTATCAAAGGCAGACTGTAGCTCTGCTATTTTCTTTTTACTAACGCAAGACGATGTAAGTATACATACAAGGCCCAATAACAGTAAGGGGTTGGAAAATCTCATATAAACAGTATTTTGAATATGTTAATTACAATATTGATACCAAGTTCTATAGCCAAGGATAGCCACCATGTGGTATTAAGTGTCGATGAATAAACGACTAGTAAGGTGAAAATATTAGTCTCAAATTAGAATTTCAAGTACCAGCAAGAATCAGGTACTAGGCATCTAAGATAAGTTTATGGAATTGTTTTGCTTTTAGTGGAGCAGGCTCATCTCAACCTTCTTTTCTAATTCTTCGACAGTATCACGAAATACATCATCAGTATCCATTAGATTTTGGATAGTTTTGATAGAGTAGATAACTGTGCTATGATCCTTGCCTCCGAAATTATGTCCTATGGTTTTAAGAGAGCTCTCTGTATAGTTCTTTGCCAGAAACATGGATAGTTGACGAGCGATGACTATATCTCGCTTTCTTGTTTTGCTATTCAATTTCTCTAAAGGGACATCAAAGTGCTCAGCCACAAGCTTTGCTATATTATGTACCGATACAGTCTTGTTCTCTTGGGTAATAAATTTCTGGACAACTTCTTTAGCTAAGTTGATATCAATCTCCTTGTCATTGAGATTAGCATGCGCTAAGAGAGAAATTAGGACGCCTTCTAGTTCCCGAACATTCTTCTTGATATTAAAACAGATGTATTCCATTACCTTTTTAGGCACTTTGTGAATATCAGCGCCTACCTTTTCTTCGAATATGGCTAACCTGGTTTCAAATTCTGGTGGCACTATGTCTGCAGTCAACCCCCACTTGAATCTATTAATTAACCTTTCTGAAACGCCTTTTAAATCTTTTGGCGGCTTGTCTGATGTAAGGATTATCTGTTTGTTGGTTTGTTGGAGTTGATTGAAGATATTAAAGAAAATGTTTTGCGTCTTTTCTCTCCCAGATAGAAATTGAATATCATCTACGATTAAAGTGTCGATTAAGCTGAAGTAAGTAATGAGATCATCCATAGTCCCATTCTTAATCGCATTAACAATTTTGGTTGTGAATGACTCAGTAGTAATATATAAGACATTGTGATTAGCGTCTTGTTGTAATATCGAATTACCTATAGCGTGCGCCAAATGCGTTTTCCCTAAGCCAACTCCACCATATATAACCAATGGATTAAAAGCCGTTCCTCCTGGTTTTTTACTTATTGCTTCACCAGCAGACCTACCTATTCTATTGCATGTACCTTCTATGTAGTTATCAAAAAGATATTTGGGATTTAGATTATTAGGAATCTTCATTTTTTTAAGTCCTGGTATCACAAATGGATTCTTGATGGACTTAGTATCTATTGTCTGTTCTTGTTGGACTTTGTTATTTGTATTATCCAGTACAATCTTATACTCTAGTCTACCATTTGGCCCTAGAACTTGATAAATAGATTTTTTAAGAATATTTAGATAGTGTTCTTCTATCCAATCATAGAAGAATTTATTAGGTACTTGTATGGTGAGAACGCTGTTATTATGTTTTATCGGCTTGATTGGTTTGAACCATGTATTGTAGCTTTTTTCGTTTATGTTTTTCTTTATAATAGAGAGACAATTGTCCCAGAGAGATTCGTACGATTCTTTCATAAAAGCCTGATTTTGAAGTATTAAATACTTCGCCAATAAAATGAATAAAAGCGCTAATTAAAGCTGGTTTGAAAAATCGATTTCTAAGTGAGTACTTAAATCGGCTGCTTTTAGCGGGTGACAAATATGGAAGATCTTTTTGAAAAGGACTGAATTATCGGTTAGGTAAAATTCACATTTTTTTTATGGTAGGTGATTAAGTTCCCCAAAAAAGGGTACCAAAAATATATGGGTATTTACGTAAAGTGTAAGTGCCTTATGTTCAGTAGATAATATATTATATATTGAACATAATTATAATGCGTTCATCATCAATGGAGATCTTAATTAATAACAATATTATTACAATAAACACATTTGTTAATTCTGTTTTTCTCAAAGACAATGTCTATTCTGCCCAAAAGAATTCCAGCCCATCCTGCTTGACTGACCATGACTTCTTTGCCATTGCTATTCTCGTAGATGACAGGTTTGTCCAGAAATGTATGGGTATGACCTCCAAGTATTAAATCTATGTCCTTTGTGTTTTTAGCTAAGTATACATCTGAAATTGTGTTACTCCGATATTTATAACCTAAATGCGAAAGGCAAATGACTAAATCACACTTCAGCTCATGCTTAAGAATAGAGGCCTCTCTCTGTGCATAAGATATTGGATCCATATATTGTGTATTGCCAAATAAATTGGGAGGCACTAGTCCTTTGAGTTCTATGCCGAGTCCTAGTAGTCCAATTTTGAGATTGCCTCTTTGGATGACTTTGTGTTTTTTAGTAGCATCAGATAACAGTGTGTCAGAAAAGTCATAGTTGCTGCATACAAAGTCAAAATTTGCATGCACCAGCTGCTTTTTAAATCCCTCCATGCCGCCATCGAAATCGTGATTTCCCAATGTAGCGGCGTCATAGCCCATATGAGACATACTTTTAATTTCTAATTCTCCTCCAAAGAAATTGAAGTAGGGTGTGCCTTGAAATATGTCGCCACTATCCAGCAGAATGACGTGATTACCTTCTTGTCTTATTTTACTGATAAGAGCAGAGCGCTTCGCCACGCCACCTTGTCCCTGGTTTCTTCCTCCATCCATAGGAAAAGCGTCTATACGACTATGCATGTCATTTGTATGGAGTATGGTCAGTCTTGTAAGAGAAGGGTCGTCTTGATAAGCTCTCCAGGGAAATCCACTTGTTGCAGAAACAAAAAGCCCAGCTAAGGATTGTCCAATAAATCTGCGTCTTGATTGCATGGTGTTTTATTTTTTATGACTTATGCGTGCAGAATTACTATTCACTAATATCGGCAGTCCAGCTTCTTTTCTGTCCTTAAGGTGTTCTATAACTACATCTCGTATAAAAACCCCAGAATTTTCCTGTTCATATGTTTTAAGAATCTCTGTTTGATCACCTCCATTGGCAACATAATCAGGAATAGCTACTCTGTAGATTCTATCTTTCTGAAGTGGCTGACCATGTATCAGGACATTAACAGCTTTCCTCTCTTCAGATATCTCAAATGAGATAGACTTACTTATCGGCCACCCTCCTGATTGAGCTATGCCATCAAAAAGTGTCTGTACAGCCTGTGATGGCAAATTCAAAACAACAAGCATATTATCGAAAGGCATAAGTTCATATATCTTGCCGACGGTCACAGGACCCTTAGGAATAGAAGATATACGCAATCCACCAAAATTTTGAAGCGCAAAATCTATTGTATCATAGAACATCTTATTAGACTCTTCGTGCAGAATATCCGTAAACCAGCTTCCTAGATTAGATGAAGGTTTTGATTTTACCAATTCTTCTTCCAGGGTTCCTAATTCGACTTCCATTTGTATAGCCAGCGTTTCGCTGTATGGACTGATTAGATTCTTCAATACCTGATCTTCATTTTGGTCCGAACTAACTCTCAGGTAGTTCCCTTCATGAGAGACAAGATGCTGCTTGGTCTTGCAGCCCAGAATTAAGCCACACAGCAATAGTATGTATATTCTAGACATCCAATATGAGTTTTGCTTCTTCTTTGATTGCTTTCTCGGCCACCTTGAGTGGGTTAGCATTGCTATTTATGCTTTTCATCAGTTCTTGTGATAATTCATTGGCATTGGCCTTATTAGGTAAGGTTTTAGCGGTGTCGAATACTAGGGCTATTATATCATTTTTTGAGAGGGTGATTATCTCCCAAAGTTTGTTGGATGTGTACAGTTGCTGGGCTAGGTTATGTTCATATTCTTTTTGTACAGACACAACCATCGCATTAGTTAGTTGTTCTACAGTCATATCTCTTGTTTTCAGTCTCAAAATAAGATTAGCGATATCAATTCGGCTGCAGAATAAGAGTAAGCGTTCGTAAGCCTTTAATTTCAGAGGTATGGCATCTTTAGAAATATTGCTTCTGTAACGCAAAGCATCTTTTTGGTACTGTGCCTGTAGGTATTGCTTTAGCACATAGTAGGCTGTCGCAAACACAATGAGAGAAGGTGCTATGATTTTGATGATTTCTAAGATAACATCCATGTTTTCTATGTCTAAGTGATTGTTAAGTTAAAATTATCAACTCTGTAGTGCAATAATGTTAATTCACTGCAATTTGTTAAATGCAAATTAGAAAGCAAATGTATATTTTTGAGTATAGAGAACAGAATCAGAGAGAGTAAAGTATAATTTAACCAGGCTATATGAATGAAACCAGTAATGCTCCAGCTACCAATGCGCCCATAAAATTGACAGAAGGAGCTATCAAACAGATTAAGATTCTATACGAAGAGAAGCACGTACCCGAGAATTACGGCCTTCGTGTGGGTATCAAAGGAGGTGGATGTTCTGGGTTTTCCTACGTGCTTGGATTTGATGAGAAAAGAGAGAAGGATGTTGCCTATAATATTAATGGCATTACAATCTATATGGAAAAAGCGCATGGCTTGTATTTGGTGGGTATAGAGATAGACTGGTTGGATGGATTGAATAATAGAGGATTTATATTCAATAATCCAAATGCCAAGGAGACTTGTGGATGTGGAACCAGTTTTTCTGCATGATATAAACGGCACTAAATTTTCTGTGCTAAAATGTAGCTAGTTTCTCTATTCAAAATCATTATTCTAAAACTTCTAGGTAAAACTATTTTCAGAGAGTTACTCTGAAAGACAATAGAATAATGAGTAATACTACTTAAAATAATATTTCTGAAGGACACCCAAATTTTTGGGTTATTAAATACCATTTATAATAAGTCTAACATTTTTACATGAATCTTTTTAAATTCCTATTGATATCTACGCTACTCCTAACTGGGCTCATTAGCACTGCTCAGAATTCCTTACAAAAGGAATTGGATCATAATTATGAAGTTTATAATCTAGACAAAATAAACGCCACCTCCCTGTATCATAAGCTAAGTGAACCAGGCAAGTTTCATGACATAACATTGAAATTAGGTGATGAAACTTTTGCACTCGAACTTTGGGACAGTAATCTCAGGTCAGAGGACATGACCATTACATTAGCCAGTGGGGCAGCCTTTGAGGGTACATTGCCCATTTCTATGAAGGGATATGTCAAAGGTGATTTGAGTTCCAAGGTCAGATTGACCTTTAATGAGGATTTCATTATGGGATCCATCATCAGGAATGGTAAAAGATTGACTGTTCAGCCAGCTTGGTATTTTGACCATGGGGCCGATAAGGATATTGTGTTATCCTACTATTCTAAAGATATAAAGGAACATGATCATGGTACCTGTGGCGGCGTCCACACACATGATAATTACAGCATAGAGCAAATACCTGTAGACCGAAGTAAAAGGGTCGGTCTTTGTTTCGAGACTGAAATAGCTCTTGCAGCTGATTGGTTGATGGTTCAGGATTTTGGATCTGTAAATGCGGTAGATAATCATATTTGTGGGGTACTAAATGATGTGCAGACTGACTATGATGATGCCTTCCCTGATGAGATTTTATATGATTTAACTGATGTATATATATCAGATTGTGCTACATGTGATCCGTGGAGTGCTTCCACTAATGCAGGAACTGTCCTAAATTCATTTTCAAACTGGGGCCCTGGTAATCTAAGTCGTCATGATGTAGCAACTCTGTGGACAGGAAGAAATTTCAATGGTTCTACCATCGGTATTGCCTTTCTAGGAGCAGTTTGCTTTAACCTAAGATATAATGTTTGTGAAAATTTCACTGGAAATGGTAATCTACTAAGAGTGGTACAGTCACATGAATTAGGCCATAACTGGGATTCTACTCACGATGGAGGAAATGGATTTATAATGTCTGCCAGTGTTAATAATACAGACGAGTGGTCAGATGACTCTATAGATGATATAGAGGACTATTATCTCTCTGCACCTTGCTTAGAGGATTGTACTGACGGTGAGCCTCCTGAAGCCGAGTTCGAATGGGTCACAGATAGTGATTGCATCCCAGCAGAGGTTGAATTTTTCGATGAGTCTGAGGGAGCTACTTCTTGGCTCTGGACTTTCGACGGAGGAATCCCGTCATCTTCTACTGATCAATTTCCTATAGTCATCTATGATGTACCAGGAGAATATGACGTCACACTCGAGGTGTCTAATAATTTTGGTTCAGATACTTATACTGTAGAGAATGCCATAGAAGTTGCAGATATACCAGAAGCTTCATTCGAATATTTTACTGATGAGTTGTTTATAGAGTTTACAAATACCTCTACGGGAGGATCTATCTCTGACTATTTCTGGGATTTTGGTGATGGGAATGAATCTGATGATTCTGATCCTTTTCACATATATGAGCTTCCAGGCACTTATGAAGTCATCTTAGAGGTAGAAAACCCTTGTGATTTTAGTGAGCTTGTACAAGTGATTGAAATATATGATCAGCCAGAAGCAAGTTTTGCAGCGGACACTATACATGCTTGTTTGGGTGATACCATTAGCTTTACAGATACGAGCTATGGAAATATTACAGGGTGGCAATGGCGTTTTGATGCGGGTACACCTAATCGTTCATCTCGACAAAACCCACAAATAAGATACGATTCTGTAGGTGTTTTCGATGTTGTATTAGAAGTTGAAAATCCTGAAGGTAATGATATGACAAGAATGGCTGCTTATATTTCTATAGCAGAGCCACCAACTGCTTCCTTTTCGCATACGACCTCTGGACTAGGTGTTAGTTTTAATAATACTTCAGTAGGAGCGACAGACTTTCTATGGGACTTTGGCGATGGTAACACCGCAACAGATAGCCTCGCATCGCACACATATGCTGCAGCTGGGCAGTACAATGTAGTACTGGCTTCTTCTAATTCATGTACAACCGCTTTAGATTCTCAGTTAGTAGTCGTGTCTCTAATGCCTACGGCTCAGGTTAATACAGCAGGTAGCACATCGGGATGTGCAGCTCATACAGTCCAATTTTTGGATAATTCTGGTGGTAACCCGACTTCGTGGAATTGGACATTCCCAGGAGGTACACCAGCATCCTCGAACCTTCAGAATCCTATTGTCAACTATAATGCTGAGGGTAACTATAATGTCACACTCGAAATATCTAATAGCGCAGGAACAGACATAATCAGCTTACCTAATTTCATAAGTGTAGACGATGTGCCAGAAGTAGACGCTAATTTCATCACGAATATTCTTGATGTAAACTTTACAGGTGTGGCGAATGGTGCTGATAATATTATGTGGGATTTTGGTGACGGAAATACATCAACTGTACTCAGTCCATCTCACACATATTCTGCAGAAGGAACCTATAATGCGAGTTTTACAGCTTCTAATCAATGTGGATCCGAAACAATAAATCTGGTAGTAGAAATTACTCAGTTCCCACAAGCAGGATTCAATGCAATAAATTCTATAGGCTGTGCTGACCTTGAAGTATCATTTTTAGATGCATCAAGTCCTAATGCTACATCATGGAATTGGACATTCCCAGGCGGGACACCATCATCATCTACTCTCAGAAACCCGATAGTCACTTACTCAGAAGTAGGTTCTTTTGATGTGACTTTACAGGTAGCGAATAGTGTGGGTAGTGATGTATTTACAATGCCGGCCTTTGTAGAGGTGAGTGATTTGCCTACGGCTACTGCGAACTTCCAAACCAATGTCCTTATGGTTAATTTTGATGGGAATGCTACAAATGCAAGTTCTGTTATATGGGATTTTGGTGATGGTAATACTTCATCCGAGCTTAGCCCTGCACATAATTATGATGTGGAAGGAATATATAATGTAAGTTTCACTGCTTCTAACCAATGTGGTTCTGTGACGAGTGACCTTATTGTGGAAGTCAGAGAGTTTCCTATAGCTGGATTCAATGCCAATGCGACCAGAGGCTGTGCAGGACTAGTAGTATCTTATTCTGATGCATCCAGTGCCAACGCTTCAGCTTGGAATTGGAGCTTCCCTGGAGGGACGCCAGCAAGTTCTACAGAACAAAACCCAACGGTTACTTACAATACACCTGGACAATATAATGTGGAATTAACTGTATCTAATTCAGTAGGATCTAATAGGGTAGTAGAAACTAATTTCATTGAAATTCTGGATGTCCCTACAGCATCTTTAGCTGGTGAACTGGATGGCAATAGAATAGAATTGATCAATACGACTCCTGGCACGTCTGCTAATTGGACTATCAGTGATGGTACTCAATTCAATACTCAGAATCCAGTGCATATATTTCAGGAGAACGGAACATTTACTATTACCCTTGAGGTGACAAATGAGTGTGGATCAGATCAGATTCAAAGACAGGTAGAAGTAAACGCTTTTCCTACAGGTAGTTTTGAATTAGAAAGTGCAGGCGTAGGATGTAGTCCTTATACAGTACAATATCAGAATACCTCTTCTCTTGCTACAGCATTTCAGTGGTCATTCCCAGGAGGAACGCCTGCTACATCTACTGAACAAAACCCTTCTGTAACCTATAATCAGATAGGCGTTTATGATGCTATATTGGTGGTCAGTAATACGATTGGAAGTGATCAGGTTATGATGCCACAGATAGTGGAAGTTATAGGTGATCCAGTAGTGGATTTTACATCTACGCCTAATGGTGCCACAATTAACTTTATAAATACCTCCGATTCTGGAACAAGTTTCGAATGGGATTTCGGAGATGGAAATGCAAGTGCAGAAGAGAATCCATCAAACAGGTATGCACAAGCAGGAAGTTATGAAGTCACCCTGTCAGTGACTAATCAGTGTGGGACTAGTACATTGACCAGAGTCGTTGTTGTTGACTTTTCTCTTCCAGAAATTAACATATTATTCTCAGAAACTGATGGCTGTACTCCATTTGAAGTACAGTTAACTGATCAGTCTACAAATAATCCTACTGAATGGGAATGGCAATTCCCAGGTGGAGAGCCAGCTGTTTCAACTGAACAAAACCCAGTTGTGACATATAGTGATCCAGGGACTTACTCGCTTTCAGTGATTGTCACAAATGCTGATGGGCAGTCTGCGACAGATTTTGTGGACTTTATCACAGTATCTGATGAGCCAGTAGCACTATTTGATGTCGAGCTTCTAGGACGAACTATAAATCTTACAAATAATAGTGTTGGAGGTGATGAGGTGCTTTGGGATTTTGGTGATGGAAATACGAGTACAGAGGCATCACCTTCGTATAGCTATGAGGATCCAGGTACCTATGAGGTTACCTTAACAGTTACAAACCAATGTGGATCTGTTAGTATCAATCAAACTGTTGTTGTAGAATCTACAAGTACAAATGATATTAGAATTGGAACTGGATGGAATGTATTACCTAATCCTTCAGACGGCGTTTTTGTTATTGAATTAGAAAGTGCATTGCCATCGGATGCTTCGTATAGAGTGATTGATCTTCTTGGAAGAGAGATGCTTTCAGGTAAAATAGCTCAAGGACAACAGGAAGTGCTTGCAGAGATTTATGATCAAGGAGTATACTTAGTTGTTTTGGAGCTGAATCAGGTGGTAGAAGTAAGAAGGTTAATGATAGCTCAATAATTGGATTGATTACATTAATGAGTACATTTGCAACTTATTATAAATAAATCTAATATTATGAAAAACTCATTATTGATTTTTGTAGTAGCTATGTTAGGTGCTACTTTCATTACTTCTTGCGGAGGAGGTGAATGTGTTACTTGTACAGCCAATGATCCATTCTTAGGTCTATCTATCGAACAAGAAATTTGTGATAACGAAGATGGAACGGTAACAGTAACTTCTTCAGCTCTTGGAATCAGTCAGGATACTACTTTTAATGGCACATTGTCAGGAATAGAAGAAGAGTTCTTGAACTCAGGTTTTGAAAATGCCGCTTGTAATTAATTTAATTTTAGTCTAGCAACTAGACATTTTGAATAAAAAAGAAAGAGGCTGTCTTCATTGAAGACAGCCTCTTTCTTTTTTATTATTATAAGATGATAATTACATATTCTTTATAATCTCATCTCCGAATTCAGAACACTTGACGAGAGTGGCTCCCTTCATCAGTCTTTCAAAGTCATAGGTTACTCTCTTTGACTTTATAGCTCCCTTTATTCCCTTTTCTATTGTTTTTCCAGCCTTACCCCATCCCATGTAATCAAACATCATAACGCCTGAGAGGATAACAGAGCTCGGATTAACCTTGTCTTGACCGGCATACTTAGGCGCTGTACCGTGAGTTGCTTCGAATACGGCTACGCCAGTTTCGTAATTGATGTTTGCACCAGGAGCTATACCTATACCACCTACAGCCGCGGCAAGGGCATCAGAGATATAATCACCATTCAGATTTAAAGTTGCAATCACATCATACTCTGCTGGTCTTAGTAAAATCTGTTGTAAAAATGCATCTGCAATTACATCTTTGACTATAATCTCTCTGTCTTTGTGCTTTATAACTTGCCATGGTCCGCCATCCAAATCAGTCGCTCCGAATTCCTTTTTAGCCAACTCATAACCCCACTCTTTGAATTTACCTTCAGTAAATTTCATAATATTGCCCTTATGGACAAGAGTGATAGATTTAGCTTTCTTGTTTTTGATAGCAGCATTGATAGCAGATCTTACTAATCTTTCCGTACCCTCTATAGAAACTGGTTTCACACCTATAGAAGCTGTCTCAGGAAATCTGATTCCTTTGGCTCCCATCTCATCTATTAAGAAGGATTTCACTTTGTTATTCTCTTCCGTACCATGTAAGTACTCTATGCCAGCATAGATATCTTCTGTATTTTCTCTATAAATAACCATATCTACAAGTCCTGGCTTTTTTACAGGAGAAGGTACACCTCTATACCACTTTACTGGTCTTACGCAAGCATACAAATCTAGCCTCTGGCGGATAGCCACATTAAGAGATCTGAATCCACCTCCCACTGGTGTAGTTAATGGTCCTTTTATAGCCACCAAATGCTCAGCGATAGTGTCAGTTGTTTCTGCAGGGAGCCAGTCTCCGGCTTTCCTGGCGTTAGCCTTTTCTCCTGCGTATACTTCCTTCCAATGAATTTTTCTATCACCATTGTAAGCTTTTTCTACTGCAGCATCAAAAACTTTTTTGGCAGAAGCCCATATATCAGGACCAATTCCATCTCCTTCTATAAATGGTATAATAGGGTCTTTGGGAACTTGAAGTTTTCCTCTTCTGGAAAGTTTGATTTGTGATCCACTCATATTTTAGTATTTAAGATTTTCGCTAATAAAGTTTGAAATGGAGCACAAAAGTACTGAAAATAACACTCAGCACTCCAATCAAATGCCGATTATGGTGCAGTACTTATGGTTTCTAGAGCACCATTTGCTATTAAATCGTTGAAGAAAATCATGTTGGCAAATAAACGACTGCCTCCAAGCCAATACCCTCTAAAATTAGGGTTGTCTACCATTGCTATAACCTTTCCGCTACCAAGCCTTGTACATGTTAGTGCTGCTGAACCAGAGGCAAAACGCTTGTTTCTTGAGGATGTATACCCACTCATAACTGGGTTTTGAGTATATCTCATAGGGGTAGCAATGTCATTATCACTCACCTCATAGAATTGAGTGCCACGTTTAAATATAGGTAGGCGGTCTTTTTCATATCCATAGAATAGAGGGTGAGTAAGATTTATCTCAGTCTCGAATATAGCTCCTCCTATAACTTGGGCGCCAGATGACTGTTGTAGATTTTCATACACAACTTTAGCTTTGGATCTGGTGTCTTCTCTTTTCTGAGCCATTTGTGTCCAATTCAATTGATTGGTTATGTTAATAGCTTTTCTAAACGCGATTAGAGTACCACCCCCTTTTATCCAGGTTTCAATTTTTTTAGTAGGAAGCGCCTCTTTTTGATAGCGACCATCTGGCATTATTAGCACATTGTAGTCCGCTATGGATCTTAGTGGTAGTTGCCTGATGTCTATCATAGTGACAGGCATATTCAGTCGTTGGTCAAATTGGTGCCATGCCGCACCAGCTTCATATGAGTTAACACCTTCTCCGACGATCATAGCCACCTTAGGAGTCTCCAGTACTTGCTGCTGTGGGCCACCTAACGAGCGCCCTTCCGAAGTCTGACCCGTGTCTATAGATAGTATTTTGACCTTATACCTATCACAAATTTCATTGACACTTTTGATGACTGATTCTTTGTCTTTTGGTTGATTAGATAGCTGGATAATTAGACTCCCTTTTTTTAGCAAGGTTCTTTGCTTTCCGGAGTACGCAGTCAGTGGTTGTTTGGCTACTCTAACTTTCAGTCCTTCACTAAGAAGTTGGTATAGAACAGAAGGGGCATTGTACTGAGACCAATCTATAGCATAAGCGACTACGTTATTGCTTATTTGTTTTTCTTGGATAAATGAAACCTCAGTCACCCTTTCTCCTTTTTTAACAGTCCTAGAGGTATAAGCTGATGGAATATTTAATGCCAAAGGCAATGTCCAGGTAGATACATCATAGAATAAGCTATCTCTAAATTCATGAACCCTTTCAAAAATGGTTTTTATAAGTACTGATTGGACTTGTGAATGTGGAACCACGTAACTGGATTCTAGTTTAAATTCATGGCCATCGAGAGTAGCATCCTCTCCTAATTTGTACACCTCTATTTTATGTCTATTGAGCATTTCTACAAAGTAGTTGGCCTTATAATGATCATTACATTCAAAGACAAAATTTCCTATCGATTGTCTGGCCTTGGAATAGAAATTTTTCTTGAATTCAAGAATATTTTCTCTCATTTCGAAGGCTGCTTTCTGCGTAGAGAGGGAGGTGGCTATCTGGTTTCGTATGGTAAATGGAAAACTGAGTAGTCCATTCTCGGTTTCTCTCAGGTGACCTCTGGAACTGGCTTGTTCGAAGAGAATTCCAATACATCCATTGATGTCAGGGTAGGTACTCCCTTTGCCATAGTAATAATCATCAAAGTTCTCTTTGGAGTAGTATAATGATCCAAGACTATCCAGAAATGAGGCATGATAAGTGGCCATCTCTTCTGTAAGATCCTGATTAATTTGTGGGGTATTAGGATTAGTTCTGCTAGGCACACCAGGTTGGAAAAAGAAAGTAGAATTGGATCCCATCTCATGATGATCTGTCAGAATATCTGGTTTCCATCTGTGGAAATTTTCTATCCTCCCTCTACTAGAAGGATGTATGGTGAATAGCCAGTCCCTATTCAGATCAAACCAATAATGATTGGTCCTGCCTCCTGGCCACACTTCATTAAATTCTCGGCCATTTGGATCAGAAGCTAGTGAGGTATGCTTATGCATATTGGCCCACGTGCTAAAGCGTTGGAGACCATCAGGATTATAACAAGGATCTATAATAATCACGGCAGCGTCTAGTAAATCTTCGAGGTAATCGCTTTGACCAGCAAGAAGATGATAAGCTACTAGGGTGGAAGAGTTGGCACCACTGCTTTCATTACCATGTACACTATATCCTTGATATACCACTATTGGCAAATCTCTGAGGTTAGTTACAAATCCCAAGCTTGGATCTACGAGTTTCATTCTTTCACTTTTGATTTCTTCTAGGTTTTCCAGATTTTTCTTGGAGGATATCACGAGGTTAACCAGCGGTCTGTTTTCATGTGTTCTTCCATATTCCTGAAAGTCACAGTTTGGAGAAGACTCACACAAAGCTCTCATATAATGGTAGAGTTGGTCATGAGAGATATGCCATTCCCCAATCTGATAACTTAAGTAACTTTCTGGGGTAGGGATATCTGATTTATATTCTATTTCAGGCAAATAATAAGATAGCGGAGTCTGCGCGACCATTTGTGTCACAAAAAAACTTAGAAGAAGAGTAGGGATAAGATGCATTAGTTTCATAGACATTTAAGGTAACTTTGAGTTTCTAAAATACAAAATACCTATAATAGACGATGTCTAGTATTTCTTTAATCATTCTTGTTATTGTTTTACTACTGATCATCATCAATGCATATATGAGAGTTGTGATAATAAAGCAATATAATGCATTGAAAAACAAGGGTTTAACTATGGATTCGACGCTGTTTTATAGCAAAAAAAAGCGCAATGCATACATTACTGAATATCACCCTCAAAATCAGGAAGAACTCTTAAGTTTCTCTAATCATCTCGATAATTTATTAAAGATTGTTATAGGTGGATTCTTACTTATACTTGTATTATTCACCGTAGCATATCTGATAAAATAGGGATGAGAGTAGGACTATTTGGGTTAGGGCATCTGGGCAAAATACATCTCAAATGTTTGAGACAGACAGATTTTGAATTAGTAGGTATTTATGACCCCAGCTATCAGCCTGATGAGACTAAAGATAAGTATGAAGATATTTCTTTGTTTAGGACCAAAGATGAATTGTTAAGCAAGGTAGATGCTTGTATTATTGCTTCTACTACGGCCTCCCATTATGAGATTGCCAAAGCGGCCCTGTCAAAAGGAAAACATTGCTTTATTGAGAAACCCCTTACGTCTACAGTAGAAGAAGCTGAGTTTCTAGAGAAAATAGTATTGCAAGATCATTCTCTAATAACACAAATTGGGTTTGTAGAAAGGTATAATCCGGCATTCAAATTTTTGAAGAATCATATAAAAGAGCCGAGGTTTATCGAGGTCCATCGATTAGCTCAGTTTAATAACAGAGGTAATGATGTCTCAGTCATTTTTGATTTAATGATTCATGATTTGGATTTACTATTAAGTTTCAAGTCAGAATTAGTAAAGGATATCAAAGCCACAGGTGTTAGTATATTTACTGATTCTCTGGATATCTGCAATTGCCGCTTAGAATTTGAAGATGGCTGTGTAGCTAACCTCACTGCCAGTCGAATCAGTATGAAAGTGATGAGAAAATTTAGAATTTTTCAGAAAGATGCTTACCTAAGCATGGACTTGCATAAGAAAGAAGGACAGGTCATTTCATTGATTGATGAGCCCGCAGAGACTAGTTTAGAACTGCATGTAGGTCAAAATAAAAAACATATATTATTAAAGTCGTCGGGGATACTTGAAGGGAATGCGATATTAGAGGAGTTAACGGATTTTAGTAGTGCCATAAAGAACAAATCATATAATAGTGCCAATATCTCATCTGGTGTCAAGACATTACGTTTAGCACAGCAGATAGAGACCATTGCAATGAAATCTACAGGAACATTATGAGATTAATATTAACTATCATAGCAAGCTTATCACTTTCAACATGCATGCTCGTGGATAATTTTGATGATGAACCTATGTATCTTGAAATCCAAGACATTAGTTTCAGTTCAGATAATCCAGAAATAGCAGAGAATGATAATATTACAGATGTTTGGGTTTTTATTGATGGCGTCTCTAGAGGAGTTCAGCCATTACCCGCTATAATACCGGTATTAGGAGACCAAGATGTTGAGGTCGCTTTGTTTGCTGGAATACGAGAAAGTGGTCAGTTGTTTGTCGCTAATCAGTATCCTTTTTATGACAGGTTAGATCTTATTATTCCATTCCAACCGGGTGTAACTATTCCTGTCGATTTTGAGACCAATTATGTGGCAGGATCTATGATAGCATTAAATGATAATTTCGAAGGACAAACAGAGTTTTCAGTGGACTTCGATGGAGATTTGAATTCGACCATTGATTTCAGTAGTGATACCCCCTTTGGTGAGTTTGCTGGCCGAATAGATGTTACTTCAGATAATTCTAATTTTATACAAGGCACAGGAGCTGTTTTCGATACTGGTAACTTTGGAAATAGGGAAGTGTTTCTTGAAATGGACCATAATAATGATGTTGGGTTTGTTATAGGTATAGCAGGCATATCAGGTTCTGTTGGATTGCAATTACCTGTAATCAATCTTTTCCCTAATGATGATTGGGAGAAGTTATATATCAACTTAGGTAATATTTTGAATCTAGAGGCGATAGAGCAATTTCAGGTGTTTATTGCAGGAGATAGGACGGGTGGCTCAGGGACAATCTTGGTCGATAATATTCGACTATTACATTTCTAACTTAATAAATTTTATCTTCAAATTGTCATTAATTTAAGAATGGCAATTAGCATGTAACATGAAGAATCAGAGGCAATTAGAACTCTCCATTTATAAGTTTATTGACTGGCTTTCTGCAGCACTCTCATGGCTATTGTTTTTTTATTTTAGAAGAAAGTTAGAACAATCTGAAATCAGTTTTTCTGAAGTGCTCTCGTCTGAAAAACTACATCTTGGCTTACTTATAATTCCGTTGTGCTGGGTTATTTTCTATTCTGTTTTTGATAAGTATACAGATATTTACAGATACTCTCGATTGGCCACTTTGAGACGGACATTCACCCTGACATTCATAGGATGTTTGTTTCTGTTTTTTACAGTAATGCTAGATGACCTTACCTATCAATATACACATTATCTATATCCATTTTTTATTCTGATTGGACTGCATTTTTTAATTACAGGTACTGCAAGAATTTTATTACTCACTTATGCAAAATGGCGGTTGGCGAAAGGTGTTGCTTTCTACAATACGTTATTAATAGCAGACAAGCAATCTGCATTGGAATTACATAATGAATTACAAAAATCAGATGTTTTACTAGGGCATAGATATGTAGGATATGTTTCTGATTCAATCCCAAATAAGGGAGATAATTCTACCTTAGCTTACCTTGGTAAATTAGGTTCATTGTCTAATATAATAGAAGATAATGGTGTAGAAGATGTGGTAATTGGACTTAAGTCCCCTAGTCAAAAGTCACTCTCTCGAATATTGCAAAATTTATACGAGTATAGGGATACGTTAATTATTAAGGTGGTTCCAGGTTTATATGATATTTTGTTAGGAAAAGTAAAGATGAATCATCTAGCAAGTGTAGGACTTATAGAGATAGATCAAGAGATTATGTCCTCAGCAGAAAGATTTATAAAAAGAGCTTTTGATGTAGTTGCTTCTCTCATATTAATATTGATTTGTTTACCTCTTTTTATCTACGTAGCTATTAGGGTTAAGCGTTCATCTCCTGGCTCATTGCTATTTAGACAAGAACGCATAGGAAAAGATGGAATTCCTTTTACTATATTGAAGTTCAGGTCCATGTACATAGATGCTGAAAAGGCAGGCCCACAGCTTTCTTCTGACAATGATCCGAGGATTACTCCTTTTGGACGTATTATGCGTAAGTGGCGTTTAGATGAGATACCACAATTTTTTAATTTACTAATAGGTGATATGTCATTGGTGGGTCCAAGGCCTGAAAGACAGCACTTTATAGATAAAATATTAGAACGAGAACCACTATATGGCCATCTGTTAAAGGTGAGACCTGGTATCACATCATGGGGGCAAGTCAGATTTGGCTATGCATCTGACATAGACCAAATGTTACAAAGAATGAAGTATGATCTCAATTATTTAGAGAGCATGTCTTTGTCTTTGGACATTAAGATATTGTTCCAGACTGCGCTTGTTTTGATTCAAGGAAAAGGGAAGTAATGATAAGAAAGTATGGACTTATAGGTAAGACCTTGCAGCACTCATTCTCTCCAAAGTATTTCTCTGAAAAGTTTAGAACTGAAAAAATTAATGCACAATATCTACCATATGAATTAGAAGATATTTCAATGGTAACTAACTTGTTGTCATTGGACGGGATGATTGGCTTTAATGTGACTATTCCTTATAAAGAATTGATTATCGATTATTTAGATGAGTTAGATAAAGAAGCAGCAGAATTGGGTGCAGTTAATACAGTTCATTTGTATAAAGGTAGAGTAATAGGTTATAATACTGATGTGTATG
Source organism: uncultured Saprospiraceae bacterium (assembly GCA_964591455.1). Taxonomy (GTDB): domain Bacteria; phylum Bacteroidota; class Bacteroidia; order Chitinophagales; family Saprospiraceae; genus RFSX01. The sequence goes on along the minus strand of CAZQDZ010000042.1, from coordinate 10,844 downwards.
GATTCAGGAAGAGTCTACTCGCATTTATAGGAGACGGGAATTGGAATGGTAAAGCACTGATATTAGGTACTGGTGGAGCATCTAAAGCAGTTGCATGGGTGCTAAAGGATTTAGCTATAGATCATTTGTTTGTATCACGGAGTAAAGGTGATTTGCGATATAGTGAAATAACTCTGGATCTGATGACCTCGCATAAATTGATAATAAACACGACTCCACTTGGTACGTATCCTGATTTAATGGGTATGCCTGCGTTACCTATTAATTATATTACTGAAAATCATTATATTTTTGACTTAGTTTACAATCCTCCTGATACCAAGTTGTTGAGAATGACAAAGCAAAAGGGTGCTATGGTAAGGAATGGGGCTGAGATGCTACAATTACAAGCGGAAGCTTCCTGGACTATATGGACTAAGAGTGAAGATTTACGTTGAATTAAGATTATAACTATTGCATCGAATATGATAGAACATGATATTGAATTTCTAGATTTCGAAAACACTGAGAAAGCCTTTAGCTATAAGACAGATAAGGAGCTTAAGAGAACTAAAATTCTATTTAGAACGATGAATAGCAGTTTTCTCGTTAACGTTGGTTCTTCGTTAACGAATTTAGCATTGAAACTCCGAGTGCCTTTGGTTAAGCATCTTATAAAAGCTACCATATTTAAGCAGTTTGTAGGAGGAGAGAATTTGAATGATGCAATTTCAGTGATAAAGTTGTTAGCTCAGAATGATGTGAATACTATTCTTGATTATGGGGCTGAGGCTAAGTCTAATGAGGAGGAGTTAGACCGTGTGGTTGAAGAGAATATATCTTCTGTCCGCTTTGCTTCCACTCATGCTTCAGTGCCTATTGTAGTTTCGAAGATTACAGCATTAGCAGATAATGACTTACTTACTAACATGCAATCTGATAAAGCTTTGACGGCAGATGAAAAGATTCAGGAAGGAAAACTATTTAACAGATTAGATAAGATATGCAAAGCGGCTTATGATCAAGGGGTTAGTATAATGATTGATGCAGAGGAGAGTTGGCTTCAGGATACTATTGATGATTTATGCTACACTATGATGGAGCAGTATAATAAACGTAAAGTCGTCGTTTATAACACTTATCAACTCTATAGACACGATAAGTTAGAAGACCTGAAGAGCGCTCATGAAAAAGCAAAAGAGCGAAAGTATATCCTCGGAGCCAAGTTAGTTAGAGGCGCTTATATGGATAAAGAGAATAACTACGCCATGGATAATGGCCTCAATTCTGTAATCCAATCCAGTAAAGATAATACTGACATAGACTATAATAAAGCCCTGCAATTTTGCATAAGTCACTATAAATCAATAGGTTCTGTGTGCGCTTCCCATAATTCTAAGAGTAATTATCTACAAGCTCACTTAATTGAAAAGATGGCGATTGACAAGCGGCATCCTCATCTCAATTTCTGCCAACTTTATGGAATGTCTGATAATCTTACATTTAATTTGGCAAGTGCAGGGTATAACGTAGCTAAGTATTTGCCTTATGGTTCTGTTCATGATGTTATACCATACCTAATAAGAAGAGCAAAGGAAAATACAGCCGTGACTCAAGATGTCAGCCGAGAGCTAAAATTTGTAAAGAAAGAGATGAAGCGAAGAAATCTATCTGATTGATTTAGTCTTTCAATACTGTTTGGTTCTTAATAGGACAAGTGTACACGCGTGTTCTGTTTGAATCTTCTTCTCTCTCGCGAGTTGATTCAATGTTTCATTCTCCGATCCAGGATTGAAAATTATGCGTTTGGGATTCAAATCCAATATGTAATCATATTCTTGAGCCTGGTTTTTTTTAGAGAGATAGATTGTAACGGTATGCACATTCTTAATTTTTGGTCTATCTACTATAATATCTATACCGTTAATTTTACCTTCCTTGATACCAATCGGATAAACTACATGTCCTTCATCAGAGAGGGCTGACACAGCTTTGTAGGCATATCTTGATGGATTAGATGAGGCTCCGATCACTACAGTATTCTTGTTCATATTTAAAGAAAAAATTTGTTAGATGATTCTGACTCTGAGTTATCTATATAATGAAATGATGGCTTGTTTTGTTTGTTTAGGTATCTAATGATTAATGGATATCAAGTACTAATCAGTGTAATCTAATGCTACAATCCCGTCCTTTTCTACATCTAAGCCCTTTATTTACCCACATTGTGTAAAGTAGATGTCATTTGCGAATTGAAAGTGACGCATACCATACACAATGTAGATGATGTGTAGTGGTCAGAAGAGGATCTTCTGTCAGAGTATATGAGGTAAACCACCTTAAACACACTTTGAAAATGAAGTTCAAACACCTTTTATTTATTGTTGCTGCTTCCGTCAGTGCATCCACAAGTATTTCTGTTGATGTAACTGGAAGAACACCAAATAGCTTCATTGCGGCTGAGATATGCCAATTGTGTTCATATGCCCCTCAAAGTAATTCAAACCAATTAACCAAGGAAGATTTAAATGACAATTCAGTATTGCTATGTATAATACCTGATGTCGAGAATATAGTACAGATAAAATGTATGAACTCATGTGATTATTTCAATCATACTGAACTGCACTATTCTGTAGTAAAGAGAAATTTATTTTTTATTGATAATCTATCTGACCCGTGGGCATAAGCCTGCTTGGGTCTTTGCTAGTTTGTATAAATAGAAACCTAATTTTTGTTTTTAAACCTAATTATTGAGATAATTTTATGAGAACGAACAATTTTATTAATTCACTTTACAGAAACCTCAGCTTCATAGTTATGCTATGTTGTATCAGTGTTTCTGTTTCACAAGCTCAGATAGTTTGTGGTGATAACGTCAGAATTGAGACCATAGCTAGAGGTCTTCTAGATGACAACGACAATTGTGTTGGCGTATCCGCAGCGGATATGGTAGGTACGCATGTCGAAGTCTGGATAGAAGACCTGGACTGCGGAGGAAATCTACCTAACAGTATTCAGATTACTGCAGGTGGACAGACCGTAACGGCTAATGGTGTCATGGCACAACAAACCTCTTCTTCTTCTATAGAAGAGTACCTCTACAGGGCTTACATTCCTGGTAGGTATAACCAAGTTTGTGTTTCTAACCTTAGTGGTTGTAGAGATGCAACAAGTATGGCTTTATATGTCGAAAGGTCGCAAGAAAATTCTGCGTCAACGCTTATTCAGTTTGATCAAGAGTTTCACCTGAACGGCTGCATCGGAAGAAATGTTCTTCTAGATGAGGCTGATGCTAACAGAGATTTTAGTGTGATGGTGCCTATACATGAAAAGGCAGACGACGGAAGAGAAGTTCGACTTGTTGTTGAAGCACGAAATGGAAACACAGTGCTAAATACAGTAGATCAAACCTTTACGGCTCAGAATGCTGGAATGGAAGCTTCTTTATTTACACTTAATATTACAGCTGCGAGTAATGCGGATAGACTAAGAGTCTTTGTCTGTTCTCCTGCAAGTAATGGAGATTCATTCGGTGCAGGTTCTGTTGCAGTATCTACTACAGAATGCCCGCCACCTTGTGATTTAGATATTTCAATCAACCCAGACATTAATCCCGAAGTATGTTTGGGTCAGATAGTTAATATAACTCCTGTTGTTTCCGGAGGTATAGGCAATTGTAACATCCAATGGGAGCGAAGAGTAGGAACAAGTGGTCCATGGTTAAATACTAATAATGGTACCGCTGATTTAGGCTTTTTGACTGCTGCTGGTTTATATCAGTATAGAGCTATATATAGCTGTAATACAGCTGGATGTGATCCAGTAACGTCTAATGTAGTAACAATTGAAGTATTAGCACTTCCTCCTGTTACTGCTTCGTCAACGAATGAGACTTGTGAGGAAGAGAATGGTACGATAACATTTCAGTTTTCGGATACTCAAGGAAGAACATTGCTAGACTTCAGTATAGATGGCGGTAATACTTATCCGTTTGAAAGCATTCCTGATAATTCAGGAAGTTTTACGGTTTCAGACTTAGCGCCAGGTACTTACGAATTATATGCTAGATGGGGAGACACGGCTTGTCCTATATCCCTTGGAAATGAGACTATAAATAGTCAAGCGGCACCTAACGTTACTGCTGTAACAAACACTGATGAGACATGTGAAGAAGAGAATGGAACAATAACATTCACTTTTCCTGAGAATCCTGATAATAGAGGAATAATAGAATTCAGTATAGATGGTGGTACTACTTATCCGTTTGAATCAGATGCTGATGCTGGAACTTTTACAATTTCAGGTCTAGCACCAAGTACATATGAAATATATGTAAGATGGGGAAATACAGCTTGTCCTCTTCCACTGCAGAATGTGACGATAGATCCAGATCCTGCACCACCTGTAACAAATATTGTTAGTACAGATGAGATATGTGAAGGTGAAGATGGTACTATAACAATTTCATTTGATGATACGGCTGGAAGAACATTGCTAGACTTCAGTTTAGATGGAGGTAGTTCATATCCATTTGAAAGCATTCCTGATAATTCAGGGAGTTTTACGATTTCAGATTTAGCGCCAGGTTCATATGATTTATATGTAAGATGGGGTGATGCAGACTGCCCTACAGAATTAGAGACTATAGTTATTGATCCACAATCATTACCTGAAGCAATGGCTACAGCCAATGCAGGTAATATGAATTGTGCTGGTCAAGATGTAACGCTTCAAGCTACTGGTGCAGGAGCTGGTGGCAGTTATCTATGGGACAATGGATTAGGCGCTGGTGCAACACAGACAGTGTCACCTTTGTCTGAGACAACATATACAGTGACCGTAACTGATGCAAATGGATGTACTGATACAGAATCAGTAACCGTTGAGGTAGTTCCTTGTGGTTCTATTGGATCTATAATATGGTCAGATGATAATGATAATGGAATTAGAGATGCAAATGAATTGACACTGGGAGAAAAAGGCAAAACAGTGACTTTAGAGTTATTGGATGCTAACACAGGTCAGATATTAGCAACAACAACTTCTACTCCTTCTGGTGAATATGTTTTTGACAATTTATTCCCTGGAGATTACATCGTGCAGTTTTTAGCACCGGATTCAAATCCTGTGTCTTCAACTACAGATTTTGCAAATGACGATCAGTCAGATGATAATGACAATGGTATCCAGCAAGATACCAATGGAGATGGAAGAACGGATGGCTTAGTTCAGTCTAATGTTGTAACACTTACTCCAGCAGGAGAACCAACTGGTGATTCCGGATTAGAGCAATCACCAGATAACTTTGGTGATAATACAATTGACTTTGGTTTAATACCATTGGTATCAGTTGGATCAACAGTATTCTTTGATGATAATAACAATGGTGTCCAAGATCCAGGAGAGGATGGCTTAGATGCTAAAGGAAAATCAGTGACTTTAGAGTTAGTAGATGCTACTACAGGTCAAGTAGTTGCAACTACAACGACTACACAAGATGGATCATACTTGTTTGATAATCTCCTACCAGGAGATTACTTTATTCAGTTTGAAGCACCAGAAAGTGCGCCTCTTTCTTCTACTACTGACTTCGATGCAGATGATCAGGTAGATGGAAATGATAACGGTACGCAGCAAGACACAGATGGCGACGGACTGACTGATGGATTGATTACATCTAATGTATTTAACTTAACGCCAGATGCAGAGCCTACAAGTGAGCCTGGTACAAACGGAGGAAAAGATAGTGCAGATGATAACAATGGTGATATGACTATTGATTTCGGTCTAGTAAGACTTATGGCTATTGGAAACGTTGTATTCTCAGATGATAACAACAACGGTGTACAAGATCCAGGTGAAGAGAATGTAGGACAAAAAGGCAAGACTATAGAAGTAAGTCTATTAGATGCTAATGGAAACCTATTAGCTACAACAACTACAGACTCTGACGGAAGCTATTTCTTTGATGGTCTTCTACCAGGAGATTATATAGTACAAATAGTACCACCAGCATCATTACCAGTTTCATCTACACCTACAAACACAAATGATGATGATGTAGATGGTGATGATAATGGATCACAGCAGGATACTGACGGAGATGGAGTAACTGATGGAGTAATTACATCACCAGTAATTACTTTATCACCAGGAGATGAGCCAACAGGCGAAGAAGATCAGAAAGGAACTGCAGATGATGATAATGGCAACATGACAGTGGATTTCGGTCTAGTGCCATTGATGTCTATCGGTAACACTGTATTCTCAGATGATAACAATAACGGTGTACAAGATCCAGGCGAGGACAATGTAGGCGAGAAAGGCAAGACAATAGAAGTAAGTCTATTGGACGCTGATGGAAACCTAATTGCAACGACAACAACAGATGCTGACGGAAGCTATTTCTTTGATGGTCTTCTACCAGGAGATTATATAGTACAAAT
>CAZQDZ010000042.1:1859-4316 GCA_964591455.1 uncultured Saprospiraceae bacterium | reverse complement strand
TGATGATGTAGATGGTGATGATAATGGATCACAGCAGGATACTGACGGAGATGGACTAACAGATGGTGTTATTACATCACCAGTGATTACTCTATCACCAGGAGATGAGCCAACAGGCGAAGAAGATCAGAAGGGAGCTTCAGATGATGATAATGGTAACATGACAGTGGATTTCGGTCTAGTGCCATTGTTATCTATTGGAAATACAGTATTCTCTGATGATAACGATAACGGTTTACAAGATCCTGGTGAGGACAATGTAGGCGAGAAAGGCAAGACAATAGAAGTAAGTCTATTAGATGCTGATGGAAACCTAATTGCAACGACAACAACAGATTCTGATGGAAGTTATTTCTTTGATGGTCTTCTTCCAGGAGATTATATAGTGCAGATAATTCCACCAGCATCTTTACCTTCTTCATCTACACCTACTAACACTAGTGATGATGATGTTGACGGTGATGATAATGGATCACAGCAGGATACTGACGGAGATGGATTTACTGACGGAGTGATTACTTCACCAGTTATAACATTGATGCCAGGTACTGAGCCAACAGGCGAAGATGACCAAAAAGGAACTGCAGATGATGACAACAGTAATATGACTGTTGACTTCGGTTTGATTCCATTGATTGACTTGGATTTAGTGAAAGTTGTAAGTGATGCAACGCCAAATATTGGTGATGTTATTACATATACAATCACTGTAACTAATGATGGTCCAAGTGATGCGACAGGAGTTGATATTAGAGACTTCTTACCTAGTGGTCTATCAAATGTCACGAACATAAGTGGTAATGGTGTCCTGAATAATGCAGGTACTGCTATCAACTGGTCAGATGCTTCTATCGCAGTAGGCGGTTCAATGTCATATACATTTGATGCTACAGTATTAGCACCAGGTCCAGGCGTTGAATTCTTAAACGTAGCAGAAGTTAGAGATGCAGATCAAACAGATACTGACTCTACGCCAGGTGATAATCCAGATACAGATGGTGATGGACTAATAGGTAGTGAGGATAATAATCCTAACGACCCAGGACAAGATCCAGATGATCAGGATGATGCTGATGACGAGCCAATTGAGCCTCAGTTATTAGCTATTGGTTCTTCATTATTCTCAGATGATAATAATAACGGTGTCCAAGATCCAGGTGAAGATAACCTAGGTGAAAAAGGTAAGACTGTTATTATAGAATTAGTAGATGCAAATACTGGTCAGGTAATAGCAACTACAACGACTGATTCTAATGGCGAGTATGTATTTGAAGGGTTAATACCTGGAGATTATATAGTACAGTTTGATGCGCCAGATTCTCAACCAGTATCTTCTACTAATGACTTTCCAAATGATGATGGAGTTGATGGTAACGATAATGGTATACAACAAGATACTGATGGAGATGGACTTACTGATGGACTAATTCAGTCTAATGTAATTACATTATCTCCCGGATCAGAGCCAACAGGCGATGATGGTATCGAGCAGACAGCTGCTGATAACAATACAGATAACACAGTCGATTTCGGTCTAGTACCATTGTTATCATTAGGAAACACAGTATTCTCTGATGATAACAATAATGGTGTACAAGATCCAGGAGAAGAGAACATTGGGGAGAAAGGCAAGACTGTAACATTGACACTTCTTGATGCAACAGGTAACGTAGTTGCGACTACGACAACTGACTCAGAAGGAAGTTATGTGTTTGATAATCTATTGCCAGGTGATTATGTAGTGGAGTTAGTACCACCAGCATCTTTACCAGTTTCATCAATACCAACAAACACAAATGATGACGATGTAGACGGAGATGACAATGGGTCACAACAAGATACAGATGGAGATGGAATGACTGATGGAGTAATCACTTCACCAGTAATCACATTGATGCCAGGAACTGAGCCAACAGGCGAAGATGATCAAAAAGGAACTGCAGATGATGATAATGGAAATATGACAGTAGACTTTGGTCTAGTGCCACTATTATCTATAGGATCTACAGTATTCTCAGATGATAACAATAACGGTGTACAAGATCCGGGAGAGGATAACATAGGCGACAAAGGCAAGACAGTAACAATAACACTTTTAGATGCAGCTGGCAATGTAGTAGCGACTACGACAACTGATTCAGAAGGAAGTTACTTCTTCGATGGTTTATTACCAGGAGACTATGTAGTAGAATTTACACCACCAGCTTCATTACCAGTATCATCTACAACGACAAACACTGCAGATGATCAGACTGATGGAGATGATAACGGTTCTCAGGAGGACACTGACGGAGATGGAATGACTGACGGAGTAATTACTTCACCAGTAATCACATTGATGCCAGGCACAGAGCCTACAGGTGAGCCACAGCAGAAAGGCACTGCAGATGATGACAATAGTGATATGACAGTAGACTTTGGTCTAGTGCCACTATTATCTATAGGATCTACAGTATT
>CAZQDZ010000042.1:897-1759 GCA_964591455.1 uncultured Saprospiraceae bacterium | reverse complement strand
CGATGGTTTATTACCAGGAGACTATGTAGTAGAATTTACACCACCAGCTTCATTAACTGTTTCGTCTACAGTAACTAATACTAATGATGACGGAGTAGATGGCGATGACAATGGTTCACAAGGTGACACTGATGGAGATGGATTCCCTGATGGAATTATCACTTCACCAGTAATTACTTTAGCTCCGGGAACAGAGCCTACAGGTGAGCCACAACAGAAAGGAACTGCAGATGATGACAATAGTGATATGACAATAGACTTTGGTCTAGTACCTTGTCAAATTGAATGTGTTGCTGAAGGAGTTGACACTGAGTGTGCTATGGATAATGGTGCAGCTTCAGTTTCAAGTACTGGAGGAAATGGTGCTATTGCCTACCTGTGGAGTACCAATGAAACGACTGCAAGTATTTCTGATTTAGCTCCAGGTACTTATACAGTTACTGTAACTGATGAATTAGGATGTTCTACTGTTTGTGAAGTAGAAATCGCAGATTCACCAGAACCAATAGACTTATTTGATGAAGCTACAATCTGTACAGAAGACTTACCATTCGATTGGGCAGGAGGAACATTTACAGATGCTGGAGAACAAAGTAGAATTATTCAAGATGCGAATGGTTGTGATATTACAGAGACATTTACATTGATTTTATATCCAGTGACACCAGATGTTGAGTTGAGCGAAACAATTTGTACAGAAGACCTACCATTCGATTGGGCAGGAGGAACATTTACAGATGCTGGAGTACAGAGTAGAGTAATACAAGATGCGAATGGTTGTGATTTCACAGAGACATTTACATTGAGTTTATATCCAGTGACACCAGATGTTGAGTTGAGCGAAACAATTTGTACAGAAGAC
>CAZQDZ010000042.1:187-797 GCA_964591455.1 uncultured Saprospiraceae bacterium | reverse complement strand
GGTTGTGATTTCACAGAGACATTTACATTGAGTTTATATCCAGTGACACCAGATGCAATAACTGAGGCAGCTATCTGTCCTGGAGATTCATTCACATTCTTAGGTGAGCAGTATAGCTCAGCAGGTGAGTTTGTAATTGTAGGACAAGATGCTAATGGATGTAACTTTAATCAAGTATTACAACTTGAAGTTTATCCTCAGACACCTGACAACACAACAAGTGCTGACATTTGTTCTGGAGAATCTTTTGAATTCTTTGGTCAGTTATTTACAGATTCAGGAACGTTTACTGTTGTAAGACAGGATGCAAATGGATGTGACTTCAATGAAATCTTAGAGTTATTTGTGACTCCAAAACCTGGAGATAATGTAATTAATGAAGAGATTTGTTCAGGAGAAACATTTGTGTTCGACGGACAGACATTGAGCACATCAGGCACATTCAGAATAGAGAATGATGGTTGTACTGCTGATGAGGTATTGAACTTAACAGTGATAGCTAAGCCAGCTGATATAGTGAGTAATGAAGAGATTTGTTCAGGAGAAACATTCGTATTCGACGGACAGACATTGAGCACATCAGGCACATTCAGAATAGAGAATGATGGTT
>CAZQDZ010000042.1:0-87 GCA_964591455.1 uncultured Saprospiraceae bacterium | reverse complement strand
GTACTGCTGATGAGGTATTGAACTTAACAGTGATAGCTAAGCCAGCGGATGTTGTATCTAATCAATCTATTTGCTCAGGCGAATCAG
>CAZQDZ010000041.1:0-35817 GCA_964591455.1 uncultured Saprospiraceae bacterium | reverse complement strand
GTACGTTTCTTTTTGATTATCAGTCAGTTACACTGAACAGGTGCCGTTTCCAATCCACATTTCCACATTGCATATATCTCATTAGGGTGTTACCTTTTTACGAACTTCATAGAGTCTATCCTAATACCAGATTTTAGAGTGATTGACAAATGGGGTAAAAATTTAATTACACAATAGAGTAATTAAACTTGTTCTAATACAGAATTATTAAATAATTCTCTAATCAATATCAGTTATTAAGTACCCGGTCAAAGAAGTTCCTTTGTCTAATTCGAATAGCCCAAACCCAGCACTATCAACATACAATAACTGTAGTGAGATTTGATCACCTTCATTTAGTGTAATAATGCCTCCGAAATTCCTCTGGCAAAATGCCTGGTTAGAAGAATTTGTATTTCCTCCTGATTGAAGTAGGAACCTTCCCTTAATGCAATTGTTAGTTGTGTTACCATTAATCGAAATAAAAGCTTCGACTCTGTCGTCAAAGAAGCGATTTCCGATAAATATCAAGTCACTTTGTAACCAATACAACCCCTTTCTCGGAGCTGTGAAAATCCCTGACGCTGGATCAAAGTTATTTGCACTATCAAAAACGGTAAAATGATTTGTGACTGGTTGATCTACCCAACTATCATTAAACAATACAATTGTGTTGCTATTGAGATTGGTTATGTCATAAGTTTGAGTAGACTCAGCACGAAATGCCGGCAAATTTCTAATAAATATACTATCAATCTCTATTCCACCTTCTACAATGACTTGCTCATTTTGTCCCTCTAATTGAACTGGAAATGAAACAAAAATGAAGTTAAGAACACAGATAATAAAAATTGCTTTATTCATGGTATTAAGTTGTTGGACTGAAAAAAAATAAATATATTAAATTGGATTAAGCATACTTATTTTTATTGCTAAACGGTCGATAATAGAAATTATTCGGTCTCGATTTAATAAAATCAAGTGGAACAACTTTTAGTATCGCCCGTCCATGTAACAAAGTACAATTCTTTATTTGTGTGTTCTTACATTAATGAAGAGAAGCAAAGAGGGCCTAATGCACCACCACAATCTTCCCCACCTGATTCCCTGCCTTCAAGGCTTCTATTGCCACTATAGCTGACTCTAAAGTGAACTCTGAATGTATCACAGGCCTAATCTGATGTTTCTCCATAAAACCCAGTAGGGCTTTGAATTCTCTAGGAGAGCCCATAGCAGTACCGATAAACTGTATGTGACGTAAGAAAAACTTACTGATACTAATGCTTGTCTTAGGAGAACCAGTAGAGCCGTATGCCACTATCCGTCCACCATAATTCATGAAGCGGAAATAATTGTCTAAAACAGGAGAAGGGGAGCTATCTAGAACGATATCTATACCTCCTGACATTTCTTTCAATTTAAGATGCCAATTGTCTTCTTTGTAGTTCACCCCACCTTTTGCACCAAGTGATACGGCTTGTCCTATTTTATCAGCACTTGAGCTCGTCACATAGATATCAGCATCAAAAGCCTTCGCTATACCCATTCCTGCTTGTGCTACGCCTCCACCTATACCTGTAATAAGCACCTTAGAACCTTTTCTAATTCCACCGTGTCTTACTAGAGCTCTCCATGCTGTCAACCCTGCAACAGGAATGGCTGCCGCTTCAGACCAACTCAGATATTTTGGCTTGGGTACAAGATTCGAAATAGGGACAGACATGAATTCACAGATAGTACCTGGGTCGGGCATACCTAATACCCTGAATTGGCGAGTAGGCGCTACTTCATCGTCTCCCCAATCGTAGGCAGGATATATAATGACTTCCTTTCCAACCCACTGCTCTGGGACACCTTCTCCCAACTCAGTCACTACGCCAGCGCCATCAGCCCCAAGTATACAAGGCAAGGCCATCCCAGGATATAATCCTCGTTGTATCCATATTTCACGGTGGTTAAGCGCTGATGCTTTTATGGAGACGATTACTTCTCCTTTAAGTGGTACGGGACGCTTGACTTCTGATAGAGTTAATGTTTTATCTTTTTTTAATACAAGTGCTTTCATCATATGTAATGAACTTTTCAAAAAATCAAATTACGAATTAATAAACTCCAAGTGCGCTACAATGTTGAACGTTAATCTGGACATATTAAAAACGAAGTTTATAAATATTCTAAAAAGTGACATAGTGTCTCAGATTTAAATTACCTTTTCGAATTACATACTATTACAATGGAGAATAAGAAACTCATACTGGATAAAAGACCTGAAGGGATGCCTGACGCTGACACGTGGTCTCTTAGGACTGAAACAATGGGACAGCCTCAAGAGGGTGAGATTATTATCAAGAATGAATTTATCTCATTAGACCCTGCGATGCGAGGATGGATGGATGATAGACCCTCATATATAGCACCAGTGAAACTAGGGGGAGTCATGAGAGCGGGGTCAATAGGGACTGTCATCGCCAACAATAATCATCCAAAATTTAAGGATGGAGATGTACTAGTGGGAACCGGTGGCGTACAAACTCATCATAGGACAAATGGCAAAGGCTACTTCAAGGTAGACACTAATCTAGCACCTATGGAGAAGTATCTCGGCGTGTTAGGTATGCCTGGCATGACAGCTTATTTTGGAATAATGGACAAAGGGCAGATTAAGGCAGGAGAGGTTGTTCTGGTCTCAGGTGCCGCGGGTGCAGTCGGGAGCCTTGTGGGACAGATAGCAAAGGCCAAAGGATGTACTGCTATAGGAATTGCCGGCGGTCCAGATAAGTGCAATTATGTAACCTCTACACTTGGTTTTGATGCCTGTATTGATTACAAAAATGATAACGTTTACAAAGCACTTAAGTCCGCCGCACCTAAAGGTATAGATGTTTATTTTGATAATGTAGGTGGAGCAATACTCGAAACAGCACTCTACCAAATACGTAGGAATGCACGAATAGTTATATGTGGAGCAATATCTCAATACAATAATTTAGAAGCCATTAAGGGACCTAGAAACTATCTCTCATTATTGGTTCATAGTGCCTCTATGTCTGGGTTTGTAGTATTTGACTACGCCGACCGATATCAAGAAGGCGCTCAAGAAATAGCAAAGATGATTATGGCAGGTCAAGTGAAAAGTGAAGAAACTATTGTAGAAGGCATCGACAATTTTTATTCGGCGTTCCAGAAGTTATTTTCAGGTGAAAAGCGTGGAAAATTATTATTAAAGGTCTAAATATCGTCCCATGAATTATGTTCTCAAACTCCAAAACCAATTTACCAAGTTACCTTTTGGCAGAACGCTGTTTTCTAACATGATTGCAAGAAAAGCACCTTACTTTACCACAATCAATCCTAGGGTGGAAGAACTAAGGCATAATTACATCAAGGTGTCTTTAAGAAAAAGACATGCTGTCCACAATCATTTGAAAACAGTTCATGCTATTGCAAGTTGTAATTTGTGTGAGTTTGCAGCAGGTATATGCATGGAATCATCCATCCCAAAACATAGAAGATGGATACCAGTAGGTATGACTGTTCAGTACCTCAAGAAAGCCAAAACTGATTTGACTGCTGAATGCGACCTCTCAATGACGGATTGGGAGACCACGACTGAAGTTCCATGTAAAGTTGATGTCAAGGATAAAGATGGACAGACCGTAGTTACTGCCACAATTACAATGAAAGTCTCAAATAAAAAATAATGAAAGCTATCGTTTGCGAAACCTTAGGACCTCCTGAAAATCTGGTATACAAAGAAGTTACTTCTAGAGAACCAGGTCCTAAAGAAGTACTCATCAGCGTTAAGGCCTGTGCCATTAATTTTCCAGATACTCTAATTATTCAAGGCAAATACCAGATACGGCCTGACCTTCCATTTACACCAGGCAGTGACATTTCAGGTGTCATTAAAGCAGTTGGTTCTGAGGTAAAGTTTTTTAATGAAGGAGACAAGGTGTTTGGTGTTTTACCTCACGGAGGTATGGCAGAAGAAGTCGTGGCAAATATGAAAAGTGTATTCCCTATGCCACCAGAAATGTCCTTTGAAGAAGGGGCATCATTTCTTTATGCCTATGGCACTTCCTTTCATGCTATCAAGGACAGAGCAGAATTAAAGGCCGGAGAAACAATCGCTATTCTAGGAGCCTCTGGTGGCGTAGGGCTTGCCGCGGTTGACTTAGCGAAGAGCATTGGGGCCACTGTCATTGCCTGTGCTTCTACCGAAGAAAAACTAGACTTGTGTAAGCAATATGGTGCCGATCATACCATTAACTATAATACGGAAAATCTCAAGGATAGACTAAAAGAACTTACAGGGGGCAAAGGCGTGAACGTCATCTATGACCCTGTAGGAGGAGACTATGCGGAACAAGCACTAAGAGCATGTGCATGGAAAGGCAGATATCTCGTCGTCGGATTTGCAGCAGGAACCATACCTAAACTGCCACTCAATCTTGCACTACTCAAGGGCTGTTCTATAGTTGGCGTATTCTGGGGAAGATTTGCACAAGAGCAACCTAAAGATAATATGGCCAATAGTCTATCTATTATCCAGATGCACAAAGAAGATAAGATAAAACCACATATACAAGAACGGTACAAACTATCTGAAGCCCCTCAAGCACTCCGAAAAATGATGGATAGAAAAGTGATTGGAAAAATAATCCTAGAAATGGACTAAGAGCAATTCCATTAAATTTTTGCAGCGATATGAGCTGCCTCTTTGATAGCTCTCTTAGCGTCCAATCCTTTGGAATTCTTTGCCCCGCCGATGATGTGCACATGCTTAGGATCCATATCTAATGCAGCACTCAGCTCGTCACGGCTTTCTTGTCCGGCACATATAACGAGATGATCTATTTCTAGCAACTTAATATCATCTCCAACTTTCACTGTAAGTCCTGTGTCAGTCATAGAAATATACTCGCATTGAGAATACATCTCAACTTCTTTCTTTTTGAGTGAGGCTCTGTGTATCCAACCAGTGGTTTTACCTAATCCCTTCCCATGCTTACCTATAGATCTCTTTAATAAGAATATTTTTCTCGGAGATGGACTATTGACGGGGACCGCAGTAGCACCTGGAGAATTGTAGTTCATATCTACTCCCCATTCTTTCATATAGGCGGCAGTATCTATTGTATGAGTCGTATCATGCGCCAGATATTCTGCAACATCAAATCCAATGCCACCT
Source organism: uncultured Saprospiraceae bacterium (assembly GCA_964591455.1). Lineage (GTDB taxonomy): Bacteria > Bacteroidota > Bacteroidia > Chitinophagales > Saprospiraceae > RFSX01. The sequence goes on along the minus strand of CAZQDZ010000041.1, from coordinate 30,647 downwards.
GCACCTATAATGGCTACTTTGTGACCCACTTCTTTCTTATCCCACAGCACATCTCTATATGACAGCACGTTAGGATGATTGACACCTTCAAAAGTAAGCATGCGCGGGGTAACGCCAGTTGCGATAATTATTTCATCACACTCCATTGCGTTAAGCATGTCGTTCGTCATTCGAGTCCTAAGAAAGATATTGACCTTATACTTTTCGAGCATCGTTCTATAATATCTGATGGTCTCTGCGTAGTCTTCCTTACCTGGTATTTCTTTGGCCATATTAAATTGACCTCCAAGTCTATCTGATGCTTCGTATAGGTCTACTTGATGTCCTCTTTCTGCCGCAATCGCCGCAGCGGCTAGGCCAGCAGGACCGCCACCGACGACGACCACCTTCTTAGGATGTTCAGTAGGGAGATAGTTCAACTCTGTTTCGTAACAAGCTCTAGGATTTACAATACAGGAGCATCTTTGCATGGAGAAGGTATGATCTAAGCAGGCTTGATTACATGCGATACAGGTATTGATTTCATCGGCCTTGCCATCCATTGCTTTCTGAACGAAAAAGCCATCAGCTAGAAAAGGCCTAGCCATGGAGACCATATCAGCGCAGCCTTCTTCGAGCACTTTCTCTGCTATCTCCGGCGTATTGATTCTATTAGTCGCTATAAGAGGTATGGACACTGTACCCATCAGCTTTTTTGTTACCCAGGCAAAACCTCCCCGAGGGACCACTGATCCTATAGTAGGTACTCTTGCTTCATGCCAGCCAATACCTGAATTAATAATCGTAGCGCCTGCAGCCTCAATCTCTTTCGCCAACTGGACCACTTCTTCGTAACTGCTGCCTCCTTCTACCAAATCTAACATTGACAGCCTATAGATAATTATGAAATTGGGTCCTACTGCTTCTCTGGTCTTTTTGACTATTTGTATGGGAAACTTAATTCGATTCTCATAGTCACCGCCCCATTCGTCAGTCCTATGATTTGTCCTCTTGACGATAAATTGATTTATTAGATAGCCTTCTGATCCCATAATCTCCACACCATCATAACCAGCAAGCTTGGCCATCTGCGCACAATTAACATAGTCATCTATAGTCCTGTGAACGTCCTCTGAAGTTAGTGCTCTAGGGGTAAACATATTTATTGGTGCCTTAATCGCTGAGGGAGCTACCAAGTCTTTAGAATAGGCATACCTCCCAGAATGTAAAATCTGCATACAAATCTTACCCCCCTCTTGATGGACAGCTTCTGTAATGACTTTATGATGTTCTGCATCCTCTATAGTGCTCATTGTGGCGCCTCCAGTCGCTACAACACCCTCAATGTTAGGTGCGATGCCACCAGTTACAATAAGTCCAACTTGACCGCGTGCCCTTTCTGCATAGAATGCGGCAGCCAAACTGTTACCTCCAGGTATTTCCTCTAGCATCGTATGCATAGAACCCATAAGGACTCGATTCTTTAAAGTTGTAAATCCTAGGTCAAGTGGAGATAATAGGTGAGCATACATATCTTAATGTTTGCTCTATATTACTAGGAATAAACACATTAACAAAGGTCAGTTAGGATATAATCATTGAAGATTTATGTTTACATTTACTAGCAAACTTGAAATATGAAATTCTTCACATATATTCTGATTTCCCTCTGTCTTGTTTTATTTAGTTGTTCTGGCAATTCTCAGAAAGATACGCCAAGCAACGACAAAGTGAAAAGCACGAAAACCGCAAAGAATAACAAGAAGAATAATGTTGTCAAAGACGCTAATCCTATCCCACCTAAGCAGTTAGAGGCTGCCAAAGCCATTGTTAATCGGATTGATGAGGAAGCACTAGCATCGCTAGATGGGCTCAAATTGTTTAAGACTCACTGTGCTATTTGCCATGGTTTTAAAGGAGATTTGAAGCTAAATGGCTCAAAAGACCTTACCAAATCTGAGATATCACTCAATGAAGCTGTGGCACAGGTTTACTTCGGAAGAGGGCTAATGCAACCATATAAAGGTCTCCTTTCTGATGCAGAAATTATTGCAGTAAGTAAGTATTCTGAAACATTACGGAAGAATTAGTTCAAATTACAAGTTGACAATACGCCATATTTTAACACTTTTCATATCTTAGATACGATGGAAGTGTCCTCAGCGAAGCTATTAAGGAAGTGTTAGGGTCGCAGCAAGATATGGCCTTCCCACGTTTGTAGGCTAGAAGATTTAATAAATCCTACTTGCCTTGCAGTTCTCGATCCAAGAGTTAATAAGAAATTACTAATCATAATTAATGAATTCGTATGCTTAGAAATATTGTATTTCTGATCATTGGAATATCTTTTTCAGTAAGTACCGCTTACTCACAGGATATCCATTACAGTCAGTTTTTCAATTCGCCATTGAACTTGAATCCAGCTTTGACCGGTATATTCAGCGGCAATGTCCGGATGCATGCTAATTACAAGGATCAGTGGGCAGGTGTGCCTGTAGGTTATTCTTCCGCTGATCTGGGATTTGACATGAAACAACAAGTCGGCAAGAAAGGTCATTTCTTGGGTTTTGGCGCTTTGGTAAATTATGACAGAGCTGGTGATTTAGACTTAGGATGGACAGGAGGCAATCTCTTTCTATCATTGAGTTTGAAATTAGGCAATCACAGTTTTATCACCCCAGGTGTAACTGTAGGCTATTATCAGAGATCACTTAATCCAGCCAATGTAACAACCGGCAATCAGTCTAATGGAAAAGGCGTTGACCCTACAATCTCTGCTGAAACCATCAACAATGAAAGCGTCAGTTTCGGAGACTTAGGCTTGGGACTTAATTACAGATGGCAGAAAAACTTCCGTAAGCACTTAGACTTAGGCGCAAGTTTAGCTCATGTCAATGGACCAGAAACTCAATTCTTAACAACGACAAACACCCAAGTTGACCGTCCTCAGCGACTATCTGCGTATGGTATATATCAAACACCGTTAGGAGATAAATTAGATTTAATTCTAAATGGCCTGTACTCAGTGCAAGATGCATACGAAGAAATTGTTCTTAACATACAAGGAAAAATATATCTCAATTCTTCTAAAAGCACAGCGCTTTATCTTGGAGTTGGGACACGACTGGAAGATGCCTTATATCCACTGATCGGTCTGGAAGTAGGACCTTTGTATGGTGCATTTTCATATGACTTAAACAATTCTAATTTCGACGTAGCTACAAATGGAAGGGGAGGACCAGAACTTAGCCTCAGATATATATGGTCTAAGGTGCCGGAAGTGGCGTACAATCCTTGTCTTATCTATTGATTCATCCCATAAAGACTATTATGCAATTCAACATAAAATATATAGTTCTTGTGATAGGGTGCATCTTGTCACAAGCAACCAATGCGCAATTTTATTCTTACAGTCAGCTGAAAAAAAATGCTGATGACGCATATTCTAAAACGCATTTCCTCAAAGCCATAGACTTCTATCAGCAAGCCATGGAAATTAATAAAAACCATGACCCAGACGTATTATTTAGGTTAGGAGATGCGGCTTTCCAATCTCATTCTATGGGTCTAGCCAAGCAATCTCTTGAAGGCTATCTAAGTTATGATGACATCCCACTAGCACATGAAGCCATTTTTAGAATAGCTAGAGTAGAGCACTTGGGTGGAAACTATGCGGCCGCAATAAGACAGTACGACCTTTATCTTTCCGAGTACGATGACATAGATACACGTACGACAGACAATATCCACTTTCTGAAAGCTTCTGCAGAATGGGCGCTAAATTCAACGGCCGAAAACACTGTAGACACAGTAATGCGACTTAGCAATGATATCAATACTCAATATTCTGAGAATGCGCCTTTTGACTTTAATGGGGACTTATATTATAGTTCGCTCAGATTCCCCATAGAAAATGATAAATACGAAAGAAGTAAATCACAATTGCTCAAGGAGACTACAGTTGTAGAAATTCCTGGAGCCAGTGACAATCAATTAATCTCTAACCCTGCATTTACTGAAGATGGCAGCCAAATGTATTTTACTATATGCGACTACGTTAACGTATATGGCATCCAATGCCAGATATATAAAGGAGATGTCACAAATGGCGCAATAAGCAATATTGTTGCTCTGCCATCTAGCATTAATACCGAAGGATACACAACTACACATCCCTCGATTGCAGAGACTGACGAAGGCACCTACTTATATTTTGCCAGTAATAGATTCGGAGGTAAAGGTGGCTTGGATATATGGAGGGCAGAAGTCAAAAGCAACAGTTATGGAGAACCATCTGCTGTGAGTGCTGCCAATACAATGGGAGATGACTTATCACCATACTATCATAACTTATCTAACACTCTATACTTCAGCTCTAATGGAACGCAAGGTTTTGGAGGACATGACATTTACAAGCTGGAAGGCAACAATAATGAAGTTATAAACTTAGGTAACAATATCAACTCTAGCTATAACGATATTCACTACTTCGTTAGTGAGGAAGGAGACTTTGGATATTTTACTTCTAATAGGCCAGGGTCACTATATGCTGAGGATAAATATGAAACATGTTGCTATGACATATACAAGGCTAAAATAAAAGATTGTTCAATCGATCTTAAAACTTTTGCTTATGACAGTGAAACGGGGGAGCCACTTGATGGTGTTAGAACCAAGATATATGATGCTGAGACTGGAGAAGTTTTCTTCGATCAGATTATCTCTGGAAACGAGAATACATTGAATCTCCCATGCAGAAAGACTTGGATGCTCACTGCCACTAAAGAAGATTATAATGACCTGAACATGAATCTCTCTGACATGGAAATGATTTTTGGGCGAAATAATGAAGTATCCCGAGATTTGAAGTTGTCTAAAGATTACTCAGAATTGTCTTTGATTATTTCTGTATTTGAGGAGGTGGCCAAAGACCCAGTTCAAGGAGCTGATATCTTCATCACAGATTTAGAGACAATGGAACAAATTTCCGCTTTAGGGATAGATTCTCACACTGCAACCTTTGACATTAAGTCTGAGACTAAGTACTTAATAGAAGTAAACAAGCCAGGATTTAAAGAAAATAGCTTCGAAATAAAGGCAAAACTAGGAGAGACATCTATTCAGAAAGAAGCGATTCTTGGTTATATAGATATAGTGAAGAAATCTATTGTATCCTTAGAAAACGCTATTCCTGTGAGCCTATACTTTGACAATGACTCACCGGACCCAAGAACAAACAGTACTGCATCTAGTAAGACATATACTGAAACTTTCGATAGTTACTATTCTAGAAAAGATGAATATAAAAATCAATACCTAAGTCTCTTCTCCAATACAAGTGATAAAGTCACAGCTTCTGGAGAGATAGATTATGTATTTGACAACCATGTAAAAGTGGGATTTGATAGGTATGATGTATTCAAAAAGCAATTGCTTATCGTATTGCAGTCGGGCCAGGATATAAATATATACTTAAAGGGATATACGAGTCCGTTAGCCCAAAGTGATTACAATACAGCTTTAGGTAAAAGAAGGGTAGACAGTATAAGAAAGGAATTTGATTCATGGAATAGTGGGGCTTTACTGCCTTTCATTCGTTCAGGTCAGCTGAAAGTAACTGAACGGTCTTTTGGTGAAACCACAGTACCTGCAGGCGTAAGTGATGACCCAAATGCGCCGAACAAATCCATATACAGTCCTCAGGCTAGTTTGGAAAGAAGAGTAGAGATTGAAGAAATTAATTTTAACGAACAGTAATTTAAAGTTTGATCATTATGAAAAATATAATTACAGGTATCAAACTCTCCATAATATGTTTCATATTCTTATATGCTCCTCACGTTGCTGCCACACACGTAGCCGGAGGAACAATGACTTACAAATGTCTAGGGAATAACAGGTACGAGGTAACTATGGAATTCCGACGTGATTGTATCAATGGCGCAGAAAGTGCGCCTTTTGACAGTCTTGCTTCATTTGGTGTATATGATACCAACTTCAATTTGGTTACTTTTCCTGTAGAAGATTCCGGTGTGCCTGGTGTCAGCTTTGCTGGAAGATTCCAAATCCCCCTAACGACTAACGATACCTTGTTCGAGACTTTAACCACAGAGTGCAATGTCATCTCGGGTGATGTATGTGTGCAGCGAACAATTTACAGAGATACGATTGTATTGCCGATGAATTCAAATGGTTACAATATTGTATATCAAAGGTGTTGTAGGAATCTGTCACTAAGCAATATTCTTAATCCACTCGGCACAGGGGCAACCTATTGGGTCAATATATCAAGGAAAGCCTTGGAAGTATGCAATAATTCTCCCAATTGGATAGATTGGCCAGACATCTTTATTTGCTCTGCAGACACCTTACGATATGCGCATACTGCAATAGACCCAGATGGAGATTCATTAGTCTATTCGCTTTGCACCCCATCAGCTGGACTGAATGAGATTGAAAATATATGGATGAATCCTCCTGTCTCTCTGCAAATACCAGAAGTAGTTTTTGGACCTAATTTTAGTGTCAATAATATGTTTGGTGGAGGAGACCCCTTAGTGGTCGACCCACAAACAGGAGATTTGTTTGCTGTGCCTCCAGCCATAGAGTCACAATTCCTTATAGGTGTATGTGTCCGTGAATATAGAGATGGAGAATTGTTATCAGAGGTCCGGAGAGACTTTGAATACAATATTAGAACTTGTGGCCGAGCGCCTGTTGCAGTAGCACTACCAGATGCTTTTATGAAGTGTAACAGTTTAGATGTCGACTTTACTAATGCGTCTACTTCTAATTTTATAGATCCAGAAGAATTACAATACAATTGGATTTTTGATTACCCTAATGGTAGTCTTACTTCTAGCGACATAGAACCTTCTGTGTCATATCCTAGCTCAGGAATATATACAGTTGCTCTAGGTGTATCTGATGGGATGTGCACAGACACCACATTTCTAGAAGTAGCCGTTGCTACTGAAGATGACCCAGCTTTAGACTTTAGTCTCACAGCAATTAATTGCAATCCTTCTACAATAATTTCTTTGGCTGCAATCTCCAGCATAGATAATGAATTAGAGGAGGAAGACTATGTATGGACCATTGTAGCTAATGGGGTAGAAACCACCTTGACTGGACAACAACCAGAATTTGACATTGGACCAGATCAGGAGGTGACTATCACACTGGCTCTAGATGGACCTACTGGTTGTATTTCAATAAGAGAAAAAAGCATAGAAGTAACTACGGTTCAGATACCTATAGTAGATTTTACTTTAGAATCCTTTAATTGCAATTCGACAACTGGAATTACACTACAGAGTGAAATTATAAGTCCTACAGCTATAGATGATAATGATATCGTCTGGACGATAACTGCAAATGGAACTTCATCAACCGTTACTGGACCAAATCCAAATGTGGATATTTTTAATGACCAGAGCATAACGGTTACACTGCAAGTATCTACACCTGATGGATGTGTGGATACAATGACTCAGGATTTTGAAATCACGACTCAGCCAGACCCAATGATATCCTTTGAACATGGTGCTACAAATTGTAATAATTCAACAATTTTAAGTTTAAGTGGATTCGCAACAAGTGTTAGTCAAAATATAGACCCTAGTACTTTTGAGTGGCTAGTTACGACAACCAGTGGTCAACAATTGACTGCAAATGGTTCGTTAGTGAATATCGACATACAATCAGATCAGATTGTTACTGTACAGCTTCAGGTCACAAGTATTGAAGGTTGTACTACTACTATTACTGAATCTATTCAAGTAACATCAAGCCCTTTCAATCCTATCTTTTCGGATGCCATCGTTTGTCCAGGAGAAGCAGCAGTTATTTTTGTCAATCCTGATCCAACGCTTAACGTAGACATTTCGCCACAACCTACTGACTTGGTTGTAGACAGCAATGGTAATTTTATAGTGAATAATAATTTGGTCTCACAGACCTACAGTATTACTGTGAGCAGTGCAGATTGTCAAAGAACTGGCTCCGTAACCATAACTGTAGATGCCAATCCTACTTTTCCACCTATAGATGATATAATACAATGTGGAGATGCTACAGTAGGCCTCAATCCGAGTGGCCCTGTAAATTTCGTATATGATTGGACTGGACCGAGTGGTGTCACGTTTGATAATGCAGCTTCTAATCCGCTTGTAAGTCTAGGTACCTCTGGTACTTTCGAAGTGGTTATCCGTACTTCTGAGATGAGCAATTGCACAGGATTTGATACAGTGACTGTGAATAGAGTAGAATTGCCTTCCATAGAGATATTGCCAGAGGCCAGCCTGATTTACTGTGAAAATGATACGATTACTGTTTCTGCTGATTCCGTAGGACAGCTGGCATGGATAGATGATAATGGAAATATTATTTCGACAGATACTGAACTAACGCTAAGTGGACTTCAGGAATCAGAATTAATTACGATAGAATCTGTAACACCTGAGGGCTGCATGTCTTCAGCTGAATTGGAGATACAATTTATAGCTGCCCCTAGATTTGAATTCGACCCAAGTGCAGAAAGAAGTACTTGTCTAGATGAATCTATTTCTATCTCTATAGATTCAAATGAAGATATAGTCTGGAGAAATGAAACAGGTGAAATTATATTCTCAGGAACTACCATCGAGATTCCAAATTTGGATCAGGACACAACGCTTATAGTCACTGCTACAAACGACCTAGGGTGTACCTACACTGATGCAATCACACTGACAACATTTGACTTACCTGTGCTAGCGCCAGAAGGTTCTCAGGATATGAGTATATGTATAGATACGGAATTAACAGTGAATTATGACAGCGATGAAATGGTTCAAATTTTAGACAAGGATGGCAATGTGTTAAGCGATATCAATGGACTCGATTTGGATGGGCTAGACGAAACAACATGTTATACGATAATACTGACAACCGAAAATGGATGTACGCTGACTGACAGCTTGATTATTACAGTCTTCGATGAACTTGGATTCAGTATCAATGATGATGAATCAAATATCATATACTGCCAAGGCTTCAATCCAGTATTGAATACCTCATCCAATGTACCTGCTGATGTAGAATGGTTTGTGGATGGCGTACTCGTTGGCGATGGGTTGTCATTGACAGATTTCTTTCCGACAGGTGATTTTAATCTCGTAGCTGTAGCAACTGATGAATTTGGTTGTACAGACTCTGATACTATCTCAGTGACAGAATCCATTGCAGAAGGTGAAATCACAGGTCCATCACAATTATGCCTAGGAGAAACAGTGACCCTGACCTACAATCCAAATATCCAAACAGAATTTGATATAAGGTGGACACCTGAAGAGGGAGATCTCATTGGCACGTCCATCTCAGTTACTCCTGACGTCACCACAGAATACCAAGTCGTCTATACCAATGATAATGGATGTATAGATGAAACTTCATTCACTGTCCTTGTGGGTGGTTTTCCAGAAGAAGTTTTTATAACTGCCGAACCACAGGAGGTCTGTCTTTCATTGACAACGGAACTATCAGTTAATGCCAGACCAAACGATGAAGTACTATGGTCTCCAGCGGATTTACTAGATAATGCTACAAGTGATTCTCCTATAGCGACGCCAACTGAAAATACCACTTTCAATGTCTTACTCACAGATGAACTGGGATGTACGACAACTACATCAATAGATATCACAGTAGTACAACCGACTTGTGACGAACGAGATGTCTTTATACCGAATACATTTACACCTAATGGAGATAACCTCAATGATATATTCAGAGCAGAATCTACTTTTCTCCAAAGCATGGAACTGGTTGTCTATAACAGATGGGGAGAAGAAGTTTTCAATTCAACTGATTTAAATGTAGGATGGGATGGCACCTTTGAAGGAACAGAGTTAGCGCCCGATGTATACGGCTACTATTTCAATGGTATATGCGTGAATGGCTTTACTGTACAAATGCAAGGAAATGTAACGCTTGTAAAATAATGTATGAAAGACATTCTCACGCATTGAGCTTTATTTTCGATTAAGTTATCTTTGCGCTATGAGCAAAAAGGGTAGAGTTTTGGTTGCAATGAGTGGTGGGATAGACAGCACCGTCACTGCTATGATGCTGCATGAGCAAGGCTACGAAATTGTAGGCATTACGATGAAGACTTGGGATTATGCCTCTTCAGGCGGATCCAAAAAAGAAACAGGCTGCTGCAGTCTGGATTCTATCAATGATGCTAGAGAGATAGCAGTTCAAAAAGGGTTTCACCACTTTATAGTAGATATCAGAGAGGAGTTTGGAGACTATGTTATAGACAATTTTGTAGAAGAATATATAGCAGGAAGAACACCTAATCCCTGCATCTTATGCAACACTCATATAAAGTGGAGTGCCCTTCTAAAGCGTGCTGACGCTATGGATTGTGAGTTTATTGCTACTGGGCATTATGCCAAGATTAAACATAACAATGGCAGGTACTTCGTTTCTAAGGGAGTAGATCCTCGAAAGGATCAGTCATATGTGTTATGGGGGCTTTCACAAGAGTGCATGGAAAGGACCATGTTCCCACTCGCAGACTATACCAAGGAAGAGATAAGAAAGATGGCATTTGATTGGGGATATGAATCCTTATCTAAGAAGCCAGAGAGTTATGAAATATGTTTTGTACCTGACAATGATTATCGTGGCTTTCTGAAGAGACGCGTACCTGAGTTGGAAGCCAGTGTGCAGGGAGGCATATTTATAGACCAGCAAGGTAAAATGCTAGGCAAACATGATGGTTATCCATTCTATACTATAGGGCAGAGAAAAGGCTTAGGGGGTGGATTCAAGACGCCAAAGTATGTCACAGAAATCATCCCTGAAAGTAATACAATAGTACTGGGAGAAGCTGATGACTTACTTAAGAATGCAATGTATGTGAAAGGGCTAAATTTTCAGAAATTCCTCAATTTCGATGCTGACAAAGAGTATGTTACTATGGTAAGATATAATGACAGAGGCACCTTATCTAAAACCATTATTTCGGGTGATGACGAGATGAAGGTAGAATTTCTTGCCAATGTAAGAGGGATTGCCCCTGGTCAGTCCGCTGTGGTATATGATGGAGAAGATGTCGTCGTGGGCGGTATAATACAACGTAAGTAATACGATATTATCATCTTTTTTCATACTACACTATTGACATAGACGTTTATTATTCAGAATCTTCTCCTGCATTTCATTGTCTACCAAGATTTAAGCCCAAATTTTATTAATTTTATATTAGAATAAATCATAATATGAAACTCTTGGTCAAGTTAATTTCAGTGTCTATTCTTTTTTCAGTTCTCGTCATCTCATGTGGTGAAGATGTGACACTTAACCTTGATGACTTTGATACTGGATCTAGATATCACCCAGTGAGCTTAGACAGATTCTGGATATACAGAATCGACTCTTTAACAATCACGAATGGTGGATCAGCAGTTGCATCATCTACTTCTTTTTTGAGAGAAACCTTGGTAAACTCATTCTTGAATCCTGAAGGAGACACCACATTTATCTTAGAAAGAGCATTCAGCTCTTCTCTAAATGGACCATATGTCACAACAGATAGATGGACTCTAGAAAAAAATGAAGACCGACTTTTACGCGTAGAAGAAAATTTGCAGTTTGTAAAATTACTTTTCCCTATTCAAGTAGGAGCAATCTGGGATGGTAACTTATTTGATGATCAGTTAATTTCTTCCGTATCGCAGCAGCAAATCAGAATCTACCGAGATTGGGAGTATTCAGTTTTGTCAGATAGCGATGAGGTCACAGTAGAAGGAGTTAGCTACCAAGATGTTGTCACAGTTCAGCAAGCCGAATTTGAGACAGCACTAGAGCTAAGAAGATCTCGTGAGGAGTATGCACCAGATGTCGGACTAATAAGAAGAGAAATGGAAATCTTCGATACCCAATGCATAGACCAAGCTTGTCAGTCGCAGCCATGGCTAGATAAAGCAATGGCCGGATTCCAATTAACGCAGGTATTAGTTGACCATAATTAATCCTTTGTTAGAATTCGTACACATAGGTCATAGTGGCAAGACCAGAGGCCTAGATGGTTCATTCAAGCTTAGAGTAGAAGAGCGCTTTTTGGATTCATTATCTGATATCCGAGCTATCTTTGTAGATCACGACGGTTCCAAAGTGCCTTACTTAATAGAAAGCTGCTCCAATCAAGGAGATATTCTCATAAAACTGGAAGAGATAGATTCACCTGAACAAGCTTCGGCATTACTTAACCGGTCTATATACCTTAACAAAGATGAGCTGCCTGAATCTATCAGGGAGTCTGACAACAATGAGAATCATGAACTGGTTGACTTTCTCATCATCGATGAAGACAATACTAGAATAGGGATTATATCAGAAATTCTGGAATACCCTGAGCAGCTACTAGCCAAGGTCATATATCAAGACAAAACTGTACTCATCCCTATACACAATGACCTTATCCTCGGTACTGATGCTGAGAAAAAAACAATCCAAATGTCCTTGCCAGAGGGCCTTTTATCTCTTTAAATTAATCTACCCCCAAAAGCCAAATTGCCACGGCTTAGCGATTCGTGTCACACACTTAAGGTGCTTAGGTTGGTACGTTGCTTTACTGATAATTACTATCCCTAATTGGTATAAATCTAGCGTATTACATCCCTCCCAAGTGCATATTTCTTTCCATGCCTTTGTCATTCCTACAGACCAGTAGATATCATCTATAACAATCACCTTATACTTATGGTTAAGACCAGCAGCATCAACCCAAAGCTGTCGGATATAGGAGATAGTACCTTCAAATGAATGGTCTCCGTCGAGATAGATAAAATCACTGTTATCAATGACTGACTTGTTTTGTCGGAAAAAAGTTTGGAAGTCAAGATTGAATAGTTGCACAGAGTCATTAATAGCCAACTGTCTTATCGTCTCTTGTGCATACTCAAAAATTGGCTTAGCACCTTCTACAGAGATGATAGGAGTCTGAGGTGATGCATGATGCAAATACGCTGTCATAATGCCCAAATTGGAACCCAACTCTAATATTTGGTTGGGTTTAAAATACAAAACGAGATTTCTGAGTAAACGACATTTTCTTTTCGGAGATGTGGCGTTGCGTGCGATAGAACTGATCGTTCTGTTCGTCAGACCATCCAATTTCTTACCTTTAGAACCAGACCCTAAGTCCTTGAATGAAATATTTTCTTTATCCTTGAGTAAGCCACCACGATGTGTCTCTATCTTATAATCTCCTGTATACTCCTTAGACAAATCGAGTATATATGAGCAAAGTTCGAAATAGAACGGAGAATGAATGCGATTTATAGTAAGGGCATTTCTATAAAATTTTAAAGCTTGAAATAGATTAGAAGCGGTCAAGAATTCAATAAATTAGTGACCTTAAACATAAATCATCTTGTCGATATTAGAATATATTTTAGGGTCTTTATTCCGTATAATTTTCTTTCTGCTCTTACTCATTTACCATCCCTTACAAATGCTGAGCTACAATCTATTTGGTTGGAAAGCGCATCAAAAAATTGTGACGTATCTGAATGGTAGTATCCTCACATCATTTAGAATTCCATTTAATTATATTTCAGGGAAGAACACGGATAACTTACCAGAAAACACATCGGCTATAATCATTGCCAACCATCAGAGTCTTTGGGATATAGTAGGCATCTACTGGTATCTGAGAAAAGTGCATCCTGTTTTTGTGTCTAAGATTGAGCTTGCTAAAGGCATACCTAGCATCTCTTATAATCTTAGAAAGAGTGGGGCGGCACTCATTGAAAGAAAAAACAGAAAACAAGCTATTATGGAAATATCTAGACTCAGCAAACAAATCAACAAACAAAGGAGGGCAGCTGTCATTTTTCCTGAAGGCACTAGGAGCAGAGATGGTCAGGTGAAAAATTTTGCGCCTGGAGGCATTTCTGTATTGCTTAAAAGAAATCCTGACGCATGGATTATCCCTTTAGCCATTCAAGGTACGGGCAAAATGGAAGCCAATAAGTATTACAGAATAAGAGGTTTCAATAAAGTCTCATGGACTGTACTAAAACCCTTCAAAGCATCAAATTTGGATGCAGCACTCATAGCCAGCAAATGTGAGCAATTAATCAAAGGAAGTTTAGGTCAATCTTAATTATCTTCTGCAACTACGACAAAGCATTTTGTAATTTTGCAGCATGGAGAATATGCAACAGGTTATAGACCTGATGACCTTAGAGAAGCTAGACTACAATTTATTTAGAGGACAAAGCTATGTGACCCCTTGGGAAAGAGTATTTGGAGGGCAGGTGCTCGGGCAATCACTACATGCTGCCTATCAGACCGTTCCAGAAGATAGGACGCTGCACAGTATGCATGCTTATTTCATTCTACCTGGTAATTGTTACTCGCCTATAATCTATGATGTAGATACGATTAGGGACGGTGGAAGTTTTACGACAAGAAGGGTAGTCGCCAAGCAAAACGGCAAAGCCATCTTTAATATGGCCGCTTCATTCCAACTTAAGCAAGAGGGTTTTGAGCATCAGTTTGATATGCCGAAAGTAAAAGACCCTGAAGAGACCAAGACTGTCAATGAAAGACTTAAAACCATCAAGTTTCTTGCCCCTAAAATCTATAAGAAACTCGTTGGAATTGACCCCAATGCGTTTGAGTTCAGACCTGTGGACAACCCTTATTCACTACCACCTAAAAACATGGAACCCCATCTAAAAGTGTGGTTTAGACTGAAGGAAAAAGTAGAAGCCTCACCTGCGATGCATCAGCAGCTATTGGCCTGTGCATCAGATTTTGGACTCCTAAGAACAGCTACCTTACCGCATCAAACCAAAATGATGATGAAGAAAATGTTGTTTGCTAGTATAGATCATGCCATGTGGTTCCATAAAGCCTGTAGGGTAGACGAGTGGATGCTATTTGTCACAGATAGCCCTAAAGCATCAAATGCCAGAGGATTCACACGTGGTAGTATCTTTAACAGGAGTGGAGACCTTATAGCCAGCGTGACCCAAGAGGGATTAATGAGGATTAGGGAATAGTTATCTGTAATACGAAGAAACCACTGTATTAGACATCCAATTATAATAAAGAAACTCTCACTTCGAACCTAAGATTCAGTCTATTGATGTTGCCCTTTAATGAAACATCTTATATGCTTAGGCAATGGAGAAATTTAGAACAGTGGAAACTACGTCATACCATTCGGGATATGTCGCCAATGCAACTTTGTCTACTATCGCCTAAACCTGACTAGATCATCTTCTAGTTGCATAACTCTCCACTCATAGATGACCTTCATTTCTGTGTCAGTTATAGTTAACACATTTTGGTCATCCAAGGTCCATAGACCATCCTTCATCTCATGTTTATCTGTTTTTGATAATGACAAGAATTGGCATTGACCACCGTCAGATAAATCTATCTTCCTCCTAAATCTAGAAGGTCCAAATTCCTTGAAATCGCAAGGTCTGAATTTACTATTCTGTTCTCCAGCCTCTTCTTCATAAGAGTGGGTCCAACATCCTAGCAGTTGTTCTTCGTTTATGTCTAGATACTTTTTACTATTAGATATCACTTTATCTTGACCCACTTGGATTTTCAGAATTCTTCCTGGATCTTCTACACCCACATATAAATATCCGTCGTCTCCCATTTCGATTTCTCTTACTCGGCCTATATCCTTGAGGATTCGTTCTTCTGTAACCACCTTATTATTGGCTAGTTCTATTCTGCTGATATAATTGAAGCGCAGTGAGCCACTTAATATATTGTCCTTCCATAGCGGGTAATTATCTCCCTTTACTTGTGCCATACCACTTGGGGCAATGGAAGGTGTCCATACATTTATGGGATTAACAATGCCATTCTTTTCGGTCTCAGTAGTGAAGACTGTTCCATTATAATTGATACCGAAGGACACAATCGGCCAACCGTAGTTCTTCTTCTGTTCTATGAGATTGAGTTCGTCACCTCCTCTAGGGCCATGCTCGTGAGTCCAAATTTGATTGGCATCTTTATCATAAATCATACCCTGCTGATTACGATGACCATAACTCCATATAGAGGTAATGGCGCCTTCTTCTCCATAAAATGGATTGTCTTCCGGAATACGACCATCATCGAAAATTCGATGCACTTTACCGCAAGCATTGGTCAAAAACTGAGGATGGTCATCTCGCTTGCCACGATCACCAACCGTCAGATACAAGTACCCGTCATTATCAAAAATGATTCTTGAACCATAGTGGTAAATCGTATTGACATATGGCTCAGCTACAAATACTTCTTCCAAATTAGTCAGCTCAGTGCCCACTAAAGTTCCACGCGTAATAGCCGTTGTCGATTTCAATCCCTTTGCTTTAGAGTAGCTTAGATAGATTAAGTTATTGTCCTCAAAATTGGGATGTAGCTCTATGTCTAATAAGCCACCTTGACGACCATATTTAACTTTGGGTACACCCGATATTTCCACAGGTTGCTGGCCAGATTTCATCATTTTTAAACTTCCTTTCCGCTCTGTAAAGAACATCGTCCCATCTGCCGTCACTTCTATACCCCAAGGAATACCAATATCACTAACGATGGTATCGCAATACAGATTATAATCACTGGTCTTATAATACTTAGGAGCATAGGCACTTTCAATATTGTAAGTCGCTCTATCGTTAATTCCAGTTAAGATATACTCTGCCATAAGATCTATCTCATCTGTAGTCATTCCCGCTTCGTAGGAAGGCATACCAGCATCTGGGATACCCACTCTTATAGACCTTACAATATCCGATTTTGATTCTCCGTACTTCCATTTCCTGTCTACAAAGGCTGTCATCTGCTTCCCATGACAGCTAGCACATAAATCTTCATACTGGATTCTAGCAGTGGTAAAGTCTGTTGGCGAGGGAGCGACTTGGATAGCTGAATTTGTATCAGACGCCTGAGATAGACTAGGCTGTTTCTTGCACTGTAGTAGTAATAAAGAGAGCAACACAATAGAAAATAAACCCAATTTCATACGCTAAGATTATAGGTTGAATATACAGCTAAGTTCATTCTCTTTAGCATCTTCTAAGCCTCACTTGCGCTTTGAACAGCTTAATTTATGAATTAAGCCGTCATTAAGCCACTGTACATTTGCTCTCGCTGGGCTTTGATACCCTCATCTGCTAGATATTCATCCAGTGTCTTAAGCTTATCTATCATCCCACTTGGCGTCAACTCGATAATTCTGTTAGCGACTGTCTGAGTGAAGTGATGATCATGAGAGGTGAAGATAATCGTACCCGGAAAATCCATTAATGAATTATTAAAGGCGATTATACTTTCCATGTCTAAGTGATTAGTCGGCTCGTCCATCATCAAAAGATTACCACTGGCAAGCATCATTTTAGATATCATGCATCTAACCTTTTCTCCTCCAGAAAGCACGTCTGATTGCTTGTGTACTTCTTCTCCGGAGAATAGCATCTTCCCTAGAAAACCTCTTATGTATTGCTCGTCTTTGTTTTCAGAAAATTGACGTAGCCAGTCCATAAGAGACATGGGGTCTTCGCTAAAGAAATTTTCGTGATCCACTGGCAAGTATGATTGTGTTATCGTCTGACCAAATTCCATCTCCCCAGTATCTGGTTGCAACTGACCATTTAGAATCTCGTAGAATGCTGTTGTCGCCAATCCATTCTTAGACAGTACTGTAATCTTATCACCTTTATTTATGGCAAATGAAACATCCTTGAATAGGGTCTCTCCATCCAAAGCGTAGCTTAAGTTATCTACTTTCAGAATTTGATCTCCAGCAGGACGATTTTGTGCGAAGATGATACCAGGATACTTTCTTGATGACGGTTTAATCTCTTCTAGGTTTAACTTGTCCAACATCTTTCTTCTAGCCGTCGCCTGTCTAGACTTGGATGCATTAGCGCTGAATCGCTGAATGAATTGCTGCATCTCAGCACGCTTTTCTTCCATCTTCTTATTCTGCGCTAATTTCTGCTTTAGGGCCAACTGAGAAGACTCGTACCAAAAACTATAGTTTCCTGAGTATACATTGATCTTACCGAAATCTATATCTACAATATGCGTGCATATCGTATCCAGAAAGTGCCTATCGTGAGATACGACAATGACTGTATTCTTAAAATCCAACAGAAAATCTTCTAACCAAGTCACCGTCTCTATATCCAAATCATTAGTCGGCTCATCCAAGACTAAGATATCTGGATCTCCAAATAACGCCTGTGCCAGAAGCACTCTGACCTTTTGGTTACCATTTAAATCCTTCAATAATTTATGGTGGTCACTCGCTTTGATACCTATCCCACTCAGTAAGG
The DNA here is from genome assembly GCA_964591455.1 of uncultured Saprospiraceae bacterium. GTDB lineage: Bacteria > Bacteroidota > Bacteroidia > Chitinophagales > Saprospiraceae > RFSX01. The sequence continues at coordinate 12,315 of CAZQDZ010000041.1, read as the reverse complement.
CCGCAGCTTGAGGTTCAGCATTCCAACCATCCATTTCTGCAAACTGCTCCTCCAACTCCGACGCTTTGATACCATCTTCGTCAGAAAAGTCTGGTTTAGCATAGATGGCATCCTTCTCTTTCATAAGGTCCCACAGTACATTATGGCCCATGAGCACGGTTTCTAAGACAGACGTATCATCATACTCAAAATGCTCTTGCTTGAGCACCGCCATTCTTTTTCCTGGTTCTACAGATACATGACCCTTGGTAGAATCACGCTGTCCTGAGATAATCTTGAGAAAGGTAGATTTTCCTGCACCATTAGCGCCTATAACTCCGTAGCAGTTACCCTGACCAAAGGTGACATTTGCCTCATCAAATAATACGCGTTTGCCAAATTGTATTGTTAAATCCTGAACAGTAATCATAACGTGAGCTTCTAAAAAAGAAATACGAAAAAAGGTGCAAATGTAATACATATCTGCGGTTAGCACCTAGACAAAGGAATGACAATGTTAGGAATACTATGTCCAGCTAGATCATTCCTCACCTACCATGAGGTGCATTACAGAGTAATTAATTAAATTGCTTTCATTGGACATGAAACTATTTGTTTCCTTAAACATAATTGAATGAATAAACTAGTCAATGGCGCAACAGCCGCTATAGAGGGAGTAAAAAGCGGGATGACCTTAATGCTAGGGGGGTTCGGACTATGCGGTATTCCAGAGAATTGCATTGCAGCCCTTGTAGAGAAAGGGGTGACTGATCTTACCTGCATTTCTAATAATGCTGGCGTGGACGACTTCGGGCTAGGGTTATTGTTGCAACAAAAGCAGATAAAGAAAATGATCTCGTCATATGTAGGTGAAAATGATGAATTCGAAAGACAAATGATCAGTGGAGAACTAGAAGTGGATCTGATACCACAGGGTTCGCTTGCTGCGAGATGCCAAGCGGGTGGAGCTGGCGTGCCAGCATTTTTCACACCTGCAGGATATGGAACTGAAGTCGCCATAGGTAAAGAAGTCAGATATTTTGAGGGCAAGCCTCATATTCTAGAGAGTGCCCTTACAGCAGATTTCGCAATAGTGAAGGCTTGGAAAGGAGATCGTTTCGGGAATCTTGTATTTAAAGGTACCGCACGGAACTTCAATCCTGTGATGGCGATGGCAGGAAAAATTACCATTGCAGAGGTAGAAGAGTTAGTAGAGCCTGGAGAGCTAGACCCTAATTTTATACACCTACCAGGGGTCTTTGTGCAGCGTATTTTTCAGGGAGTCAATTATGAGAAGCGCATAGAACAACGGACTGTCAGAGAGCAATCATAATTCCCTTCACAAAAAAAAGAAAAGAAATATGTTAGATAAAAAAGGCATTGCGCAAAGAATCTCTAAAGAACTCAGAGATGGATGGTATGTCAATCTCGGAATAGGCATTCCTACGCTTATAGCTAATTACGTCCCAGACGATCTTAATGTGGTTTTTCAGTCCGAGAATGGTATTCTAGGCATGGGGCCATTTCCTGTTGCAGGGACAGAAGATGCGGACCTAATCAATGCAGGCAAGCAAACGATAACGGCTTTACCCGGGGCAGCCATTTTTGACTCTTCCATGAGTTTTGCGATGATTCGAGGGAAGCATATCCAGCTCACTGTCTTAGGCGCTATGGAAGTGTCTGATTCTGGAGATATAGCTAACTGGAAGATCCCAGGCAAGATGGTGAAGGGTATGGGGGGCGCTATGGATTTGGTAGCCTCTTCTGATAATATCATTGTCGCCATGATGCATACCAATAGAAAAGGTCATTCCAAATTACTAAAGCAATGTACGTTGCCGCTGACTGGTGTGAAGTGTGTGAAGAAAATCGTGACAAATATGGCTGTTCTGGATGTGACTGATATGGGATTCAGACTAGTGGAGAGAGCGCCTGGCGTGAGTGTGGAAGACATACAAAAGGCCACTGAGGGTAGGTTAATAGTAGAAGGTGACATCCCTGAAATGCAGTTCTAGAAAATGATAGTACTTTCTATATTCTTATCCTTGGTATTTCTGATTCTAGCTATCATTCATCTGAACTGGGCTATCGGTAATACATGGGGACTGGAATATGCTTTGCCTTCTTCTGAAGGCGGTGAGGTGATTTTTAGACCTGGAAAGTTTATGACCCTAGCAGTTGCATTGGGTCTTTTGGGTTTCTGCTTTTTTTATTTTATCAATCCAGAACCAGGTAATCCTAAGAATTGGATATTTGATGTAGGCAGAATAATTATTCCAGGCATATTTGCGCTTAGGGTAGTAGGGGATTTCAAATATGTAGGCCTATTTAAGAAAATCAAGAATACCAATTTTGCTAAGATGGACACCAAATTCTACATCCCTCTTTGCATTATGATTGCAGTGTTGGGGAGTATTGTGAAGCTGTATGGATAATATCTTACCTCATTACTTTCACCTTATCTATTATCTCTATTAAAAGTTCATATTTAATTATTTCGCAGTCATGCCTTGGGGGTATACAGGATGGTGGAGGGATAGTCACTTTTATAGATCTGACATCAAAAGATGCAATCAAATAATTAACAAAAGATTGGGTACGTTCACTAATACCGCTTTTATAGACTTTCGAATAATTCGTTAAATAAAGCACTTCCTTTTCCGCTTTTTCAATTTCGCCATGAAGCATAAAATAGATGACCTTACCTACCATAAGTGGGTTTATGATATTTATATGTGAACGAGGTATTTTATTAAGCCTGTAATGAATTCTTCGCAAACTGACCCTTCCACCTTTTAAGATGGCCATATATAATTCATAGAGCATAATGCGTTCCCTAATAAAAGGTTCAGCTAATTTCTTTCCTTTACTACTCAGTGCTGATAGCAATTCTTCTGCCTCAGAGAGTTTGCCTTGATAAAGCATCACTCTTAATAATTGTTCTTTATATCGATAATAGTGATTTCCTTTTACAATACTAGGGGTATTTAATTGGGCAAGGATTAGTAATTCTACGGCAGCTAATTCATTAGCGCTATAGAGCACATCCAATAGGTGAAAGGTGAAAATATTTATGCCTAAGGTATGATGATAAGGCAGAGATTGAAAATATTCTAAGCCTTCGTAACAAGCACTTTTCTGTGCTTCAGTATCCCCTTGTATATAGGCAACGAAAAATTGAAATTCTAAATAAATAAAATTTAACAATACACTATCTAGCTCTAATGCTTTAATTTCATTTATATAAATCTTCATCTCCTCTATACTCTCCGAAAAAGAGTCTCTGCCATATTCTGCTCGAATTTTATTACATAACCATAAATAATGCACTTCACGATTATATATAAGTAAATAATGCATGGCCTGTTCATGAAACCACTCTCCCTTACTCAAATCTCGGCTATACACTGCATACAAACTTGACAATAATTGACACAGACGAGCTGATTGGTAGTGCAAACTATATCGAATCGTCTTATTTAAAAGACGTTTGCTGGCCCTTAGAATAAGAGAGTTTGCTCCAATTAGAGTTAATAATTCTATAGATAAGAAACCCTTGTAAATATCAGACTTGGCTTTTTGATATGAATCATCAAAATCTAAACCATTTACAAAAAACATTAGCTTTTGATATAAGTTTTTCTTGAGCTTTTTAAATGCTGGAGAAGAGGGTCCTTTCCCGTAAATGGATTTCGAAATGGTATTGTAGGAGTTATCTCCACTAGACAACGCTACGAAATGACGTTCATTATAAGATAAATTATCATAAAATGAAGTATCCTTTTTTACAATATTTTTATCACAAAAGTCAATTAATTCATTCAATGGCAACATAAACAACATCTATCTACCCTTAAATATAAGTATACTTTTTATAATAAATATCCTTTCAATAAAAAATGTCAATACTGACCTTTATGTTATTAATTAACAACATAAAATAAGTAGCATGACAACGGTAATTGATTGGTTACTCGGCATCATAGAAGATATAACTGGACTCTAGTTGTATTTTATTAATTGTCGGAAAAGGAACAACTTATTGCCCTAACCATAAAAGAATTCAACTTCAAAAGCTCCCAAATAATTACCCACTTTCTATTTGGGGGCTTTATTTTTAGAGTCAATCTGATGCTCATGAAGCATCCATCAAAATAGGCAACTTCCTAAAAAAGCATACACCCTTAATTATCAAGTATGTCAAATTTTGAAGAATCTAATCTATATAGTAAGTTATCTAGTGACCCATTATCGTCAGCATTTGACATACAAAGCATAGGAAAGTACTTTATAAAGAACTCTTACAGTGCTGGTGAACACTTACTGCGCCTAGGAGCGATAGAAAACCACATCCACTTTCTGGAAAAGGGGATAGTGCATCAGTATCGCATTCCTGACATAGAAGTACTCACGATAAATGTCGCCATCCTTGGCATGTTCTTTAATAGCTTCACCAGCTATGTGCTATCAAGCCCTTCACTCCAGCAACAAACGGCAATCGGGGAAGTAGTGACCTACAGCATCAGCAAAAGAAATGTGGACGAGCTTGCGAAAACCAACCATGCTTTCTGCTACTACTACATGAAGAAACAAGAAGAGATACATCTAGAACGAGAAATCAGATCCCGCATCCTTCAGATAAAGTCTGCAAAAGAAAGATTTAAGAAGTTTATTGAGTTAGACAGAAAAGCAGAATATTACATGAATCATGTATCTGGAAAATTAGTGGCCAAATATCTTAACCTTACCGCAGAAACTTTCTCCAGAGTAAAGTCCGCAAATTACACTAAGGTTATTTCTTGATTTCAATCAATTTATTTGTCGAAAAATAGTCATATTTTCAATCAACACTTTTAATCAACCGTAGAACTGATAGGTTAGTTAGTTGTCTATACACTACACTTATATCGCTTGAGGATGAGAATCAAAAGAAGGGGTGATTGAGTGCAATGTTCATATGAACAAAAAATTAATCATACCTTCTACATATGCAACTTTTGAAACTTTCTTTCACAATTCTACTAATCGTAAGACCATTATCTATAGCATTTTGTCAATCCCCTGAAATCTCAATAAATACCAAGGTTTGGAATATTGGGTGCCATATGCAATGTGAAATTTCTGAAATAAAAACTTTGTTAAAGGATTGGAGCTCTTTGAAGAAATCCAAGATTTGGATAGCGTAGCCGCAAAACGATACTATAAACATGCAGCATTATGCTATGATAAAGTTGGCAAGATGAATCACAGTTTAGACTTAATGAAGGAAATGTATGAAGATGGAGACAGCTCTTTTTGCATTAAAATCTATGATAAAGAAAGAGAATATTCATCTGCACTGACAGGTAATCCAGAATTCACAAAACTATGTCCAGTGTATGATTATGGCATTAATTTACCATGCGAATATCCCAGTTTTAGAGATTCTCTAATAAAATACTACATATACATACTCCAGCAACTTAGAAGTTAAGGGTTCTTTATACATCAAAATGGGTAAAGATCATTTATATCCAACTGATGAAAGAATACTTAACAAATCTATGGTAGAGAGAATACTAGAATCAGAACATAAAATAGATAGTTTAGTAAGCATTTACGGATGTCCCACTTTAGACAAGGTTAGAGATGTGTGGGTGGAGGCATTATTTCATGCATCAATCGTACATTCATTGACAGAGGGGAGAATGGAGTACTATATCAAAAACCATTATGACCATATACCCAAGCGAATTATTGCTAAAATGAAAGATAAGATATCTGTTAGAAATAATGAACCTCAACTATATGGATCTCAGTTTAATGTTGTAAATGGAAAATTAGAGTTATATCCTACATACAATATTGACAGCTTAGATATCAGACGAGCAGAAATGCGCATGCTACCTTTTGACTTATATCAAAAGGAATTAGGAATTCATCAGAAAGAAATGACTGGAGAAAATTAAAACTTATGTATAAGGTCTTATTCCTATTACTTAGCACGATTCCTCTCACTGCCCAAGATGTTAGAACCAATTACATATACACAAATGGTGCATCTTTTGACTTTGATAAGGAGGTTAAAATATTAAAGAATAGATCGCATGGAACAATCCATTACTTAGATTTAGTAGGGCAATCAATTTCAAATCAAGACACCACACTTATTTTTGAAAAGCAGACAAAATCAAAACCATATGCTCGTGAAGATGTCAAAGAAAACAATTACGACCTTAGAAAAGATCTAGGACAAAACATTAATGACTTTCTTGATATCGAAATACCCGACGGTAAAAGTGTATTTATAAATTTTGCTTTTTCGAGATGCCCGCCATGCAGAAGAGAAATTCCTCATATCAACAAACTATATTCTGAGCATAAAGATAAGTATGAATTTCTAGTCATTACACCAGATAAAGATTACACTGAATTAAAGTCTCTATTTTCATCTGATATAGAATTTCTTCACTTAGAAGATACAGATATCTTTTGGAGGTTTTGCATTAAGTCCTATCCAAAAACCATCATTTTCAACAAAAGAGGAGAAATGCAATTTGTGCTAAATGAAATTAAAGCTGATTTCATGGGTTCATATTTATATAGCCTTGTCTTTGATTAAGACAATTACAATATGCAATGAGAGAAATAGGTTTAGTAGTTAAGTATTAAGCACCAAAATTATATGCTCAAGTATTTTAAAATATCATCGTAAATCAAACTCAGATTTCAAGCAAGGATGAACAGCATAAAATCAAAAGGGATTCTATTATTATTAATCTTCATATTCACTTCATGTGAAAATCACATCAAATATGAAGTCGCCATAGAAAATTGTGTCACTGAAGAAAAATATAAAAAATGGCATTCAATAGGATATACTATAACTTCAAATTGTTTGATTGGGGCATCTCTGCCAAAATTCAGACTAAAGGCATTGGAAGGTGACTCCATTAACGAAGATTCTCTAAGAGGCAAGTACAGTGTTATTAATTTTTGGTTCATAGAATGTCCTCCTTGTATTAAGGAGATTCCTGAGTTAAATAAATTGGTTTCAGATTTTAATGATGTAAACTTTATTGCTATCGGAAATGATAATGCCTCAGACCTCAATGTATTTCTCGAGAAAAATGAGTTCAATTTTAAGCATATACCAAGTGGTCGAGAGACATATAGGGAAGTCTTTTCCTCAATGTGGGGCTATCCATTCACCATATTGGTAAATAATGAAGGAGTAATTCTAGATGCAATTGCTGGAAATTTGTCCTCAAAAACAAAAACCCCAGCTAGTCTGTATCACAGGTTATCTTTACAACTTCAGTCTAGAATATAGATCAAGGCTTATGGCTAATTTTGAATAATGCTGATATACATTCAAAGAAATGAAATAACGACAGGTAAGGAGTTACTGACAACACTATCCATTAGATAAGCCAAACTAGCTTGATAAAGTGAACTACAAAATCATATTTCTATTCGCTTTTTACTTAGTTACGGAAGGTGCTCTAGCCCAGACTATCTTGAAATATGACAAGAATAACCCTACAGCTAAAGTGCATCATCATTATGTGATTCATGCAACTTACAAGAGATACTACAATAGATTACCTAAGCATCCGATAGTAGGTGCATATGGCTCCACAGGCTATTATAATCATGCTACAAAAGAATCTGGCAAAGGAGAATGTAGTTATATATATTTGCCTACAGATGGACTAGAAATAGGTAAGCAATATAGTGTAAAGCTAACTGTAAAGATGGATAAAGACTATGCAGATATGCCTTACTTTCAGAAAAATTTTGGTCTAGCTACGAGTAACTATCTTTTTAAGAATGATTGGGGCTTATGGCCTAAGCAGTTTATCCCTTTTGGCAAATTAGAAGCTTCAGTAGACCAGGAGGTCTCTTTTGATTTCAGACCTATGTCTAGGACTAAGTATATTGTAATAGGGGTTTTCCAAACAGCAGAGATGGATGATTATTACTTAAGTAATTTAAGTCAACATGAATTTAGATTAATTGAGCTAGAATTAACTAAGTCAAAAAATCCTAATGCACCATTTCACTATGTAGGTGATGCCTTTGCTGAAGAGCAACTTAAAAAATTATTGCCACAACCTATAAGGTGTGATTCCATATTTTTTGAAAGTGGATCTTCGTCAATAAAAGCTAAATATATGCAGCAATTAAAGGCGATTCTTAGCACCCTAAAAACGAAACAAGATTTAGTACACATATTCGCTTACACTGATAGTAAGGGAAGTAATAATCAAAAACTTGGAAATGAAAGAGCAGAATCAGTTATGTCTACCTTGGTAAGTGCAGGACTAGATTCTAATAGAGTAATCATTGTAAATTATGGCGAGAGCAAAGCTGCTGAAGCTATCATTTCATCTGACCGGAGAGTAGAGGTCTATCCTAATTATGGCAAGCTCTATCAGAAAAAGTACATAGAGGCTCTTCAATTAGCTCAAGATGGAGAATATGGCAAAGCTCATAAAATAATGCACAGCCAATGGATAAAACTAGTGCCCCCGAATTTTGCAATAAATGCACTATTTGATTGTTGGGGAGAAAGTGATAAAGCTCTTAGATTTAAATCAGATTTGAATAAGACTATTAAGAGGAAGTATTACAGAGGAAAGGCTTTGCAGTTTAGATTGGACTCAATCTTCTTGGAGAATAGGAAAGGGAAAAATCTTGGAGCTTACTTGTCGCAGAATCATTTGCCATCCTATAAAGGCAGTTGTCATTATGTTTATAATCAGAAAAGAGAAGCAGAACATAGAGCATTTGCGGATGCATTCTATAAGACCCATGGCTTCCCTTCCAAAGCAAAATTCAGTAAAAGAAGCAACAAAATGATACCGGATATAATTTTAGGAAGTGATGAACTTGATTATTTAGAAGCGTATCTTCCTATATTTAGAAAAGAATGTGAGACCGAGAAACTGAGTTGGCGGCAATACGCTAGACTGTCTGATAAGATCCAAATTATAAAAACAGGATTCCAGCGATATGGGACACAAACTTACGTTAATAAAGAGGGGAGTTTCATAACCAATACGCCAATAAAAAATTTAAACCAACTAGAAGAGTATCGGCGTCAAGTAAAGCTAGTATCTCTCTCTGAATCTCAAATGAATCAACTGAAAATTAGCCAAGCTCAGCTAGACACTATGCTTATCGCCGAACTAAACGACCTATACCAACAAGATCAAAAACATAGATTAGAACTAAAGTATCTAAAAGACAAATATGGCGAGGAATCTGATCAAGTTACCGAACAATGGAAAATACTAGAGAAAGCAGATTCTTTAAATTTATCTAGAGCCGAAGCAATTATAAAAAATCAAGGCTGGCCAGGACCAAAGATTGTAGGACAACAAGGTAGTAGCACTTTATTCCTAGTCATACAACATGCAGACCTACAGACTCAGCAAAAGTACCTTCCTATGATACGTAAAGCAGTCAGCGAGGGTAAAGCTATGGCCTCTGACTTAGCTTACCTTGAAGATAGAATCGCTGTCGCTCAAGGTCAGAAACAAATATATGGCACCCAAGTCCAACAAGATCAAGAGACAGGAGACTATTATGTGCCTGCGATACTTGACCCTAAACAAGTCAATACAAGACGGAAGAATATTGGACTCAGATCATTAGAATCCTATTTGAAGAGATGGGGGATAGAATGGAAGAATGAAGTCAAAAATGGCATCGATTAGTTAAGTTACTCTAAACTGAAATTGTAAGAATCATAATTTAATAACTCCAACATAAATGTCATATCAAATGAGAAATTATTCAATTACCACGTATCTAATCTTGATTAATTGTCTATGCCTATATTCTCAAGCAGATAACTATAATAATCTAAGTGAATATTATTTGACCTATGAGATTGCTGCGAATGTAGGGGATGAAAATTTTGAGAAAAACATAGGTCTATGTGAAGATCTAATCAGAAATGAGAATTACAAAATCGATAGAGGGCTAGCAGCATGTGCAATATCATATGTAGTTGAAGGTGACACTATCAATGCTCATCGAGTGATCAATAGAATAACACCAAAGATGAAGAGAGCATTAATGAATAACCCAATACTAAGCGAACACATAAGTCTAGATACTATAGCCGATGACAAATGTGCTCTTTTCGATAAATCCCTAGCTGAAGAATATGTATTAATGTTCATTGAAGATCAAGGAAGTTTTCGCCAGAATGGAACTATATATTTAAATGAAAAAACTACTTTGAAGTTACAAAACCAAGGCTTTGGTCATTTATTTGAGAAAGCACGAAATCTTCCTGGTATTGTAATTAATCGAAATAACCATGAAAAGATTGACTCTCTTTTCAGCAATTATGGAATGCCAAGCATTCATCAGATTGGATATTATGGGATGTATGGAATCTATCTTACGATACTTCATAGCAATTTAACTAACCTAGAAAAGTATGATGCTTTTGTAAAGGAAAATTACTTACCTAAAAAATATGGTTACTTGATAGACAAGAAGAAAGTAGCCATGAAGTTACCACAGGTTTACGGAACCCAAGGTGAGCATGACAGCTTACTCGGTAAGATTATTTTCTATGAATTAGAAGATCCTAAACATGTATACTGTAGAAGAATGAAAGTAGGTATGATGCCTATTAGCCAATATGCCAAGGGTTTAGGGATTAGTGCTATTGATATCCCAGTACAACATGATTGTGATTGTCAAGATATGAAATGAGGTTTCAATGATCTCATTCTTACAAAGACATCATAATACTCATCTGATAGAGTTATTGCCTAGGCAATAGATTATAAATCATCATTGCGCAGGATTAATCTTGGTGGGGCTGTTTGAGACCTCTGACTTGATTTTCCGTCTAAATCATAAATACAACTTCATAAACACATGAAAATTGCCAGAAACCTGCTCATCTCACTGGGTATCTTACTCATTTCTACTGTTCTCCAAGGGCAGCTGCTACAATCAAAATACTTAAACTTAAGTCGCACACATGGACCCGATAGGGCATTATCCACAAAAGAACGTATCACTAAATATAAAGACGTCCCAGAGCTTACCATCAACATATTTGAGAGTTATAATCATGATGACTTGGAGGTACTCAGCATTGCACCCCAGCTCTATTCACTCAACATCTACAAAGATAGCCTCGACCTCAGTGCCATCACGCAATTAGAACAACTTCAGCAACTCAAGGTCGAAGCCAAGGGACTAAAAAATCTGAAGAGTATCGAGCAAATCAAATCGCTTAAAAAACTCAATCTAAATACCACTCTTCCTCTAGATTTTAATCTACATCTAGACTCTTTAACCAAGCTGACCTATACCTGTAACTTTAATCTTAAGAAATGTACTTTCCCTAACTTAAAGAGTATAGACATCCATCAAGCAGTAGATTACGATCTTGATTATGACCATGAAAGATATGGTGTCGACTATGCTCTAGCTAAGCCCCTATATGCTATTAACTTGAATAAATTTAAGGCATTAACAAATGTCTATGTCCATGAATTATTGCTGACTGATATTAATCAAATTATTCTTCCAGAAAACACAGAGCATGTTTCCATATACTATTGTCGACACTTATTAGAATTGTCAGGCCTTGAAGATTTAAAAAATCTAAGAGGTCTCCATATCGCCTTTTGTAATAACATTCAAAATTTTGAGTTTCTCAAAAAACTAGAACATATAGAATGGATCGTTGTCTATATGGGCAAAGAATATACTAAGGAAAATCTAGACCAATTATTGACACATCCTAAGGGAAAATATTATTATACCGAAGATGAAAAGTGTACTGAACAAGAAATCAAAAATGGCGATTGTTCTACCCCTCCAGAAGCACTCCATAGGATACAAGCCGTCCATAGAAAGTTACATCAAAAAGTAATAAGTCAACCTTTAACACGGAAAGAATTTCTAGAACTCCTTCCACCTGTTATGGAAGAATTTTATAAAATAGATTATGAAACTTTGCATGGAGGCAATGATAATTACGGTCTAAGAGTAGAGGAATTAGATTTCGAAATTATAGAAAGCTTCCTGATTGAGATGGGCCATCTTGCTGGCCATGATTTTGAAAACAATCATCTCATTAAATGGCTCTATAAGCTATACGAATAATTATTCTGAATAGCGCATCTAAGATACACCATAAATCAGAAGATTCACCTAGATATCAATGCTAAACTGTTATCGAAAATGAGCAGTTTCCACATTTAGAATCTAACTAATCATACTTGCCTACCGGCGGTTTTCTTTTTCATTGAAAAAAAGAAACAAAATTCTAGGCTGTACCCATTTCTTAACGCTAATTCAGCTTTAAATAGC
>CAZQDZ010000040.1:0-37249 GCA_964591455.1 uncultured Saprospiraceae bacterium | reverse complement strand
TAGAACTATATTTTGTTTGTGAATTAGTCTGATTTGTGACAGTTTTTGTAATTAGTTACAGTCAATTTTATCACCTTAAGCTTTTATTTTCTTAATCACCTCATCATAGTCAGTTGGATCATTTACATTTTTCATAAATGCAGTCTCCCTGACTTCTATTTCTTCTATATCCGTATTGATCAGTACCTTTCGTGGGCAAGAATAACCTTGACTTAAGAATTCCAGTAAAACTGGATAGGCTCTCGGTTCCCAGATAGTAATAAGGGGCTCTGGAAATTTTGTCTCTGGATTATGGAAGCACGTGGCGAGCTTAGAAGTATTTCTGTTTTTGATTAGAAGAGTGATAGATTCCGTAGTCAGAAGTGGCAGGTCACAGGCGATGGTCAGCCATGCTTGGTTAGGGTGTTCTCTAAATGCAGAAAGAATAGCACCGTAAGGACCTAGACCTGTAAATGTATCTCTGATAGCTTTATAGGAAGATGCTGGATTATCAGTTTGTGCTTCGCTGTAAGAAATAAAAACTTCGTTACAATATTTTGAAATCAGGTCCGCTTCATATTCTCGCTGTGCCTTGCCGTGGTAATTAAGACTGCCTTTATCTTTTCCCATCCGTTGACTTTTACCTCCTGCCAAAACTAATCCATTAAGTTTAGGTAAATAAGTTGCGTTATCATCTTTAATCGCTGCAGCAACCAACTTGAGCTCAGACATTCTAAAAATCTGAACCTTAGGGGTGATGAGTGGTTTCAGAAAATCATAGAAATTAGAATTTCTATCCTCGATGACGATGATACGAATGTCAGTGAGACGATCCATCTTTCTCTTAAGAGAATCTTTCTTGGCTTCATTAATAAAGACGACTTGCTTAGATCCAGTGAAATGATTGCCATTGATTAGCATTAAGTCTAAAGCAGAAAAATGTTTCTTGTTTTGTTTCTCAGCAAGCGCTGTTTTAGTTTCTATATGTCCATATCTAATTCTGTCTTGATAGTACACGTGATAAGGGTGCTCCTGTCTTACTTCATTATGACTGGCATCTAAATAACCTACCTTTAAATCACCCGATAGAATCTTAGCAAGCTTAAGAACATAATCATTGATGATATCACAAGGTGCCCCTATGAAGGCCCACTCATTCAGATGGTAGTCACCACCGAGTGGTTTTATAAGTGCCGTATGTTTGGTATGTTTTTTAGTCTCTTTCAAATTCACTATTATCTCCTGTTTTCTTCACTAAATTTAGCTCTTGATTGCATTACAAAATTAGAGGTATCGACTTAATATACGAATAGAAACGATAAGAATAAGTATTGCTGTAATTCTTTTGACAATGATAGAGTCTAATTTGAATATCGTTATTCGTACGCCTATCTGTCCGCCTAAGAATACAGCACTTGCCATTAAAGAAAGGATAGCAAGATCTATCTGAAAATCATTAGAGATTATTTGTCCAGTTAGGCCAGCTATAGAATTGACAAATATGAAAGTGGCACAAGTGGCAGCGATAACTTTGGGCCTATCCCATTGTGTCAGATGGAGTAGGGGAGAAAGAAAGATGCCGCCTCCGATGCCGACCATGCCTGATAGGAATCCTATACCACCGCCTATGAGTCCGTTAGAAAAACGCGGTAATTTTCGATACGTTATTTTCTGATTTACCAACATCAATACAGCGCTGATAAATAATGAAGCGCCTAGTAATAGGAAGAAAAATCTAGCCTCCAATTTTATACTTCCTCCAAGAAAAGCTAAGGGAACGCTAAGCACGAGTAAGGGTAGTATTTTTTGCCATTTAATATATTGGTGCTTTGAAAACAGGAATACAGATGAGAGGACGACTACAATATTACAAGTAAGCGCTATCATCCGCATCTCTATGAATTCTAAACTTCCTAGGCTGAGTACTGCTAGATAACTAGAGCCTCCTCCAAAGCCTGCTGAGGAATATATGAGTGCTATTAGAAAGAATAGCGGTACGAAATAAATTAATTCTTCCATTCCTGCGCATAATAGATAAAGTCTTTGGTTTTGTCTAAGGTCTAAAGCAAGAATTTTTGGGAAATGTATTTTTATTCCTATTTAATAGATGCTGGATTAAGTTACAGTAAAGTGTAGTATATAATTTAATTATATGGAATCAAAAGGAAGTAAAATCCTTATCTCACATCAATTATCATGTTCATTGATGTGTCAAAAATTTCTAACCCTTCAATTGTACCTTTTGTACCGAATAATTTTAGATAAGTTATAAAGTCCAATTTGTTTTTTCTATTGCCTTCATTTTCTGTGATTGAGAGATTGTATATCAAAGAATTACATCGTATCCCAGAAAGAATGCTAGCATTGTCATTAGTTATCCGTTTTTCTTTAGTGCTTTCATTAGTTCTTCTTCGTAAGAATTTTCAAATCGTTTTGTCCATCTATATAATAATTCAGAGATTGTATGAGTATTAGAATTATTAATCCCACTTCTTTTGGAATAATAGGTATTGCTTAATTCCTCAATTTGTGTATCTGTCCAATTTTCGAGGTGAATAAATATTGAATCTAGTTTTTGCTTATTTTCAAAGCTCCTAAGTTGCTCCATTAAGTCAAAATCATAAGTATGTTCTTCTTCAAGATAGATTGATGTCAGTTGTTCTACACGATTTTTATGATATTGTAAGAAACTTAATTTTTTAGCATGCCATAATTCATCAAGCCTTATTTTTTCATCATATATAATTTTAAGGACAAATTTGGAATTGACAGGCATTAAATTTTTCAATGCTGGTTTCCATTCTATATCATTAAGTATCTCATATAATTGATACTCACTAACGGATTTCAATTGGTGGTGAAGAAGTTTGATATCTATCGTTTCTCCATTCTTTGAAAGTGTTATTACAAATTCTGATTTATAAGTTCTTCTGTATCCTTCTCTCAGGTTACCATCTTGGAATAGGTTTACTAAGTCAACACTCTTTATTTCGACATTTATTTTTCGATTGAAACACCATTTAATGTTTTCCGAAAATATATTATTTGATGAGCATAATTGAAACACAGGAATTCTGTCTAATTTACTTCTTAGATTGAACAATTCATATATTGAAGTGTCATTAATCTGTTCTATGAAATATGATTCATATGCTTGGACATTTGAGATTGGTAATAAGAATAAGATTGATATTAGTTTTAGAGTTTTCATCTTATGCGTTTGCTTTTATTATTTCTATTACATTCCCAGTTAGATTTTGGACGTTTTCAGTGATTTTTTCTATAGACCAGTCCCACCATTGTATTTCAAGCAGATGAATTATTTCTACTTCAGAAAATCTTTTTTTTATTTCTTTAGCTGGGTTGCCGCCCACTATGGCATAGGGTTCTACATCTTTAGTGACAACTGATTTAGTGGCTATTATGGCGCCGTCCCCGATAGTAACGCCGGGCATGATTGTCGCACCATATCCAATCCATACATCATTACCTATTATAGTATCTCCTTTGGAGGGATATTCCTTTCCTTCCATGGCATTAGACCAATCTTCACCAAATATGGCGAATGGAAAGGTTGATATGGCATCACTTAAGTGATTGGCGCCATTCATGATGAATGTAACATCTGAGGCTATCATGCAGAATTTTCCAATAATTAATTTGTCACCTATGAAATCGAATAAATATTTTACATTTTTTTCAAAATTCGCCACTGATTCAAAATCGTCATAGTATGTATAATCCCCAACAATAATATTTGGGTTCTTGATAATGTTTTTCAGAAAACATAATCTATCGTAATTTTCAAGGGGGAATTTTTTATTCTTATCAGGAAATTTCATTTGTTGTTTTTGAGGTAGTATCAAAAGTCTTGAGTCTCTACAAATACGATTTTCATTTCGTTGAGAATAAGACAAGCCAAATATTCAAGACCCTGCTTGCCTTTGTGAACACATCCACAATCAATATCTACATATTGATTTTTCTTTATGTCGATTAACATTGCATTCATTTCATCTTTTGTAATTGGCGTATGTCCATGAACAATTATCCTATCACTTAGCCAGTCATAGTTGATCCATTGATACCAATCTCTTTGCCATAACATTGAGTGGAATTCATCAAACGGATTTGGCATATCAAATTTGAATTCTAATAAACTAAGATATAGTTTTCAACCTCTAAATAAGAAGGCATTCCTTCAAAGAATTGAAAATATTTGTTAGGTATATCTTGAATATGATCAGCATCAAAATTTTCAATTGTAGTGCATCCTCCATTTATCAACCATTTCTTTAAAGATCCATATTAGTTCAGGCATCAAGCATCATTTGATCATGATTTCCTTTTACCCAACTTGCCTGATAGTCTGATTTTTGGAGTTCCCATATGTAATCAATAACCCCTTTACTTTCCGGACCTCGTTCTATAAAATCTCCTAGAATATAGAGTTCATCCTCCTTGTTAAAATTGAGTTTGTTCATCCTTAATAGTCTTATTTTAAAACGACTTATTCACTGATGAATAGCGTAAATTGATGCGTACAGCTGCCACATACTGAGCCACTAATCTAGAGGTATATTCTCCCTATCTAATAGCGCAGTCGAAGTATTCAAGAATTAATCCTATAAATGAGTGACCTAATGCTAGAACGATACACTAATAGGGTACAAAATCACTTTCATTATGACAAAGAATATTTTAATACTAACCATAATGCTCTTTACTGGGTATTCGGTGGTAGGACAGAACCTTAGATCATATACAGTCGGTACTCTTGGTGTATCAACGATGCATGATGACGGGGCACTCTACATTTCAATTGGTGAACCGATGAATACAGAAATAGAGGAAGATGGTAATACCATCGCACAAGGATTTCTTCAGGTTACCATTATTGGTAAGACAGTTTCTACAGCAGAAACTATCGATTTTGAGCTCAAGGTTTTCCCTAACCCTGTGAGCCAATACCTGCAGATAGAGCTGGCAGATTCACCTGATCACTCAGCTGAATATGTCATCCATAATCAAATAGGGAGACTCATCAGCAAGGCTCCAATTACGGATTCAATGACAGAAGTCGATTTCAGGACGATGCATACCGGTATCTATTATCTGCAGCTTATATCGCCAGACAAGCAATCTAAAGTCGTCAAAATTCAAAAGCAAAATCACTAATCATGAAGAACATACAACTAATAACATTATGGCTATTGCTGCCACTATTTATGATGTCGCAAGATGGTATTAGATATCAAGGGGTCGCCTTTGATAGATCAGGATCCGTCATCACGGAAAGCCCAATAGCGCTTCGTCTGACAATCAGGAGTGGCAGTTTTTCGGGTACTGATGTGTACCAAGAGATGCATGCTTTGACAACAGATGCTAGTGGACTTTTCGTCGCTATAATTGGAACGGGTGAAGTAGAGCTAGGTAGTTGGCCTAGTATAGACTGGACCTCAGGAGCTCATTTCCTGAATGTCAAAATTGATCCTGATAATGGCTCTGATTTTCTGAATGTAGGTACGTCAGAATTTCTCTCAGTGCCTTATGCTTTCCATGCAGAGGAAGCAATGTACGGACCTACTGGGCCAGATGGTCCACAAGGTCAAGTTGGTGCCCAAGGTCTAACTGGGCCCAAAGGGCCGCGAGGGCCTCAGGGACCAAGAGGTGAGGCAAGTCCATGTGGTCCCCAAGGGCCAAGAGGTGAGTCTGGTCCTCCTGGACCAATAGGGCCAGCTGGAGTTGTAGGTCCTCAAGGTCCTCAAGGTCCTCAAGGTGAGCTTGGTCGTCCTGGACCAGAAGGGCCTCAAGGATTAGAGGGATTCGAAGGAAAGAAAGGACCTCGAGGTCTTCCTGGACCAGATGGTGAACCTGGACTACAGGGTCCACAAGGACCCGAGCAGGGTGAACCTGGTCCCCAAGGACCAAGAGGTATAAGTGGCAACCCTAATGGACCTAAAGGGCCTACAGGACCCAAAGGGCCTACAGGACCACAGGGGCCTGCTGGTCATAGTGGCAAATCGCTACCTGGCGACCCTGGACCTCCAGGTAAAGGTATTCAGCCTATTTTAGACATAGCACCAATTAATCCAGTGCTCCACCAAATTTATCTGGATACTGGAGACAATAGAGCAGATGGCAATCCAGGATATAGATATTTCGATGGAACAATCTGGATCGACCTTTTCTAAAATCATACAATAGAATAAATCATGAAAAATTATATCATATTAATATTATGCCTCCTTTCTGGGATGGCGTACACGCAGCTCCCTCATGCCATCAGTTACCAAGGCATAGCAGAAGATACAGAAGGACGTGTAATTAGAGATCAACTTATCGATCTTACATTTAGCATTATAGATAATACAAATTCGGTCGTCTATACAGGCGCTCTAGAAGCGGAGACGACGAGCATTGGCTACTTTACAGCGGCTATAGGAAGAGGAGAGATAATCCAAGGTAACTTCTCAGATATCGATTGGGCTAGTGGTACGCATTCACTAAGAGTAGAAATAGATTTAGATAGAGACGGTAATTCTGATATAGACCAAATAGAATCCCTGTATGCTGTACCTTATGCTTATGTGGTTAATACATCTGATAATGCTCCGATAGGCAGGACAGGCAACGCAGGTCCTCAAGGAATACAAGGGAATCAAGGTGCACCTGGTCCTGTAGGAGATGAAGGGCCTAGAGGTGAAACACCTATGCCTTGTGCAGGACCAAGAGGTGTCCAAGGCGAACCGGGTCCAAGAGGACTAGAGGGACCTTCAGGGCCTATAGGAGAACGAGGTCCAGAGGGACCACAAGGCGAAGCAGGACCAGTAGGTCCACCAGGCCCAAAAGGAAAACGAGGATTGGACGGGCTGCAAGGGGATCGCGGGCTCACTGGTAATCCAGGAATTTCAGGTATCAGAGGAGAGAAGGGACCAGCATCTAATATTCAAGGCCCGCGAGGACCCAAAGGACCTCAAGGCCTGTCAGGAGGACCTCCAGGTGATCAAGGACCACGCGGTGATCAGGGACCACCAGGAAATCCAGGCGCATGCGGTCCACAAGGGCCAATAGGACCCCCCGGACCAGATTTCGTATCGACCTTAGAACTAAAATCTACACCGCCATCTACAGCTGATGGAACCAACCTATATCTAGATGATGGTACTAACAGAACTGACGGTGAGCCTGGCTTTCGGTACTTTACTAATGGGACATGGACTGATTTATAATTTAATAAGAACAGCATATCATGAAAAATATATTATCAATAAATACTTTATTGCTTTGGGCAGTCCTAGTCACTGCGCAATTACCTGACGGCATTTCTTTCCAAGCGTTAGTTATGAATCTGGACGGCGAGTTAGTGACTAATGAAGAGGTCTTAATTCAAGTTAGTCTTCTACCTACTTCAGCGCAGTCTGATCCGGACTACCAAGAATCACATACCGTAACAGTGACTGATCTCGGACATGTGGAATTTGTTATCGGCAGAGGAGATGCCTTATTAGGCCAGTTTGAAACGTTGGATTGGACGAGACCTCATTTTATAAGCATAGAATTGAGTCTAGATCAAGGCCAATCATTTTCGACACTGACTATAAGTGAGTTATTGACCGTGCCTTATGCCATGAGAGCAGAAATATCATTATCTGGAGAACCAGGAGCACAAGGTCCAGAGGGCGCACAAGGATCGGATGGCCCACAAGGGGAACAAGGGCCACAGGGACCTATAGGTGATCAAGGTCTGCCTGGTCCTCCGGGAATAACTGGTGATAAAGGGTTTATAGGACCACCGGGACCACAGGGATTACCGGGACCTGAAGGTGCAAGAGGCCAAACCGGCCCCATTGGACCTCAAGGACCGGCTGGTCCTTCGGGACCAAGTGGTGCACGTGGTAATCAAGGAGATGAAGGCCTTATAGGTGAGGTAGGTGCACAAGGACCGCAAGGCCCACAAGGACCACCTGGTCTAGGTGGCGGCCCAGTAGGAGAAGAAGGTCCACAAGGAGATCCTGGTCCTGATCAAGGGATACAAGGCCCACCTGGCCTTCCAGGCCCTCCAGGCCCACAAGGACCAACGGGAATGTGCCCTCAAGGACCAGTCGGAATTATAGGACAGATGGGAATAAGAAATATGGAAATGCAAACAACGCCTCCGACAACAGGAAAATTTTATCTTGATGATGGGTCTAATAGGGAAGATGGTAGACCTGGGTTTAGGTTCAGATCATCAGATTCTGATCCTTGGATAGATGTATAATTAATTTGGGATTAGTTATTTAGAGAGTCATCTTCGAATGTTTACTTTCTTAGCGTCCGAACATAAGAGATAATTTGCTTTTTCTATAAAGTACGCTGTTTTTCCAAAAAGCGTATGCTGGCTAAGTGGAGCTGAGAAGTTGTGCAAGGATAGCTAGAGGGAAGGGTCCTAAGGATATAAGCATTAGGTGGCAATTAGGACAATTTCGTTAGTCTACTGTAATAAACATCCCTTGCTCAGTTAGTGGTATAATATTTTCGCTGCTTTCCCATCTTTTTGTTGCCTCTTCGGCTTCGCTAGGATATAGATGATATACGCCGATCATGGTGGCATCTATCTGTATACCTTTTTCTTCAGCATCATCTAATAACCAAGATGGGACAAAGGCCCAATCGATGTTTTTTACTTGACTTATTGTTTCTGCACTTTCTGTATCTCCTGATAAATATATCCGCTTACCATTCCAAGTAATGAGATAGGAGAAATGTTTGAATGAAAATCTGTGTTTATTCTTAAAGGCTTTGATGTCTATATTTGGCTTTCCTTCCATATGCCTAAGGAGTTTCTTTTTATTCCACTGAGTGAATTTTTTGCAGTTTCTTTTCTTTAGCAGTGTTCGTACTATCTTCTTTGAATAATGGTCGGCATGTTTATGAGTAAAAATGAAAACAGAATTAGCCTCTATACTATCTAGTTCTACATTACTATATTTCATATAACCGAAAGCACCTGATTTATAAGGAAAATCGGTATAGATATTTGTGGCGTCGTCTGATAAATGCAAACCGCAGTTGCCTATAAATTTTATATGCAGTTTATCTTGAGCGGTACACACATTGCCTAGGGTCAATGTTGTTAGTAGCAGTAATATATTCCTAAGATTCAGTTTCATGTTATCAGATCAATTCATTCTTGGTTAAGAATTTAAACAAGCTTAGTTTCAAAACTTCTCCAAATCATTACCATCTAGCTACAACTTCACAACCTTCTTTATTCCTTTGGACTGTTCAGTATGTATTTCTACATAATATACATTGGGCTTCTGATGGGATAAATCTAAATAAAAAGAGGGACATTTTTGCGAGTATAGGTCGTAGGAATATGGAGAGTTGTTTCATAATAATCTTGTTCTGATTTTGAATGATTGTAAAGAATAATAATTTAACCAAAATAAGAATACATGAGGTTATGCAACTGTATTTACAGTTAAAAATATTCTAGATATTTCTTAGAGGACCTACTACGACAAAGATTCACTTGAGACCATTGTATATTGTGCTGTCATTACAACCTATAGATCATATGATTAGACTATTTACACTGACATTTCTTTGTGCATTGACCCTGAGTCTACAAGCTCAGCAGCAACCCACGGTAGGGGTGCTGACGATGACAGATGAGACCCTAGAAGGATTAACTTTTTTCTCTCCATTTTCCAGTACAAGGGCCTATATGGTGGATAACTGTGGCAATCTGGTCAATGAATGGGACAGAGGAACGTTTCCTGGCTTGTCAGCCTACTTTCTGGATAATGGTCTGATGTTCAGGACATTCAAGGTGGATCCTGTAGGACCCTATACCTCTGCCAGTAATGCAGGAGGTCTAGAATTGGTGGACTGGGATAACAATCTGGTATGGCAGTTTATTATAAATAATGACACCCAACTATCTCATCATGATGCGGTGATGATGCCTAATGGGAATATACTCACGCTGATGTGGGAGCTGACTTTCAGAGATGAGTTAGAAGAGATGGGTAGAGATCCGAACGAGATCGCGCCTCAAAATTTCATGTGGTCTGAGAAGATACTGGAGCTGGAGCCAGTAGGCCAGGATAGTGCCAATATCGTCTGGGAATGGCATATCAATGATCATTTCATTCAGGACTTTGACAGCACCAAGCTCAACTTTGGTGTGGTGTCTGATCATCCAGAACTCTATGACCTCAATCATCCGAGCCTAACTAGTGGCAATTCTAACGAGACACGTGATTGGTTTCATTTCAATGCCATCGATTATAATCCTTCGCTAGATCAGATTCTTATCTCCATCAGGAATTCTGACGAGGTATGGATTATAGATCATAGTACCACGACAGAAGAGGCAGCAGGACATACAGGCGGCATCTATGGCAGAGGTGGGGATCTCCTTTATCGCTGGGGTAATCCATCGTCCTATAAGGCGGCCCCAATATCTGACCAGATGCTCTTCGGTCAGCATGGTGTTAATTGGATACAAGAGGGGTTGGATGATGAAGGCAGCATTTTGATATTTAATAATGGCAATGGCAAGCCTGGTGCTGATTGTACCCAGATAGAAGTCCTCACACCACCTCAGAGTGCACCTGGGTTCTACACTAGAGATGATATGACACCTTATGGTCCTGATGCAGCCAATACAATCTATGGGGATGCACTGGGGGAGACTTTCTACAGTGCATTTTTGTCAAATGCTTTCAGATTGCCTAATGGCAATACCTTAATTAATTCTGGATCACCTGGAAGAATATTCGAGATTACACCAGACAGAGAAGTGGTATGGGAATATGAAATTCCTGTCAATCGTGATACGCCTATAGCACAGGGAACCCAACCAAGAAATAATTCTACATTCAGAGCTTACAAGTATCCGTTAGATTTTGCTGGTTTTGATGGTGTGGATGTGACACCAGGTGAGCCGCTGGAATTAAATCCAATTGAATGCAGCTTGATGACAACAAGTACGGGAGATCTGCTAGAAGAAGATATTACCCTTAGTTACCTTCCATTATCCAATAGTATACAACTAGAGACATCACTTACAGGCATTCAGCAAGTAGTATTGGGTGATATGCAAGGTGCGCTATTAGAATTGCATAACTATGATCAGTCTGACATCTTACTGAGAGACAGATTTCTTATGGGTACTTATGTAGTGACACTGATTTTAGAGAATGGAGAGACAGCCACTCAGAAAATTTTTATATATTAATTTCAAAAATCATATTATTCCTTTTTAAAATAGATAGCATGAAACTTTACATTACGTTTATAGGGATATTTTGCATGAGTCAATTAGTGCAGAGTCAGAATACGGTAGGGCTATTGTCCTTTAATCCAAGTCAGTCCTATGAAGGCTATAACCTTCTTTATCCTCATAATCAGCCTAATGTGTATTTGCTGAATAGTTGTGGAGAGATTGTACATGTATGGGAGGATGAGGACAATTTTAGACCAGGCAATACAGCTTATCTCACAGAAGAAGGCTTGCTATATAAGACAAAGAGAGATATCAATGTTGCAGGAGATGTTATTTTCAGAGGGGGCGCTGGCGAAACCGTAGAAGTGCGGGACTGGGATAATAATCTACTATGGGATTTTACACTGAATGATGATAAATTTAGATTACATCATGACATAGCGGTCACACCTGAGGGAACAGTATTTGTGATTGCCTGGGAGCTTAAGACCGCAGAAGAATGTGCTGCAGCAGGAAGAGATACGACCACACTTAGGGATGGTGTCCTGTGGCCTGAGGCAGTGTTCGAGCTAGATCCTGAAACTGACAGCATCATCTGGGAATGGCATGCTTGGGATCATCTGATACAAGACTTTGATTCTACAGCAAATAATTATGGTGTTGTCTCCGAGCACCCTGAGCTTATAGATGTCAATTATGATATGCAGGATGGAGATGCTGACTGGTTACATTTTAATTCTATAGATTATAATGCCGAGTTGGATCAGATACTATTAGGTGTCCCTCACTTCGATGAGATATGGATAATAGACCATACCACAACCACTGAAGAAGCTGCGACTAACTTTGGGGGCTTCAGTAACAGGGGAGGTGACCTGATGTATCGTTGGGGTAACCCGATGACCTATGGACAAGGCACAGAAGATGATAAGCAGTTTTTTTTCCAACACGATGCGCAGTGGATAGATGATCATCTGACACCTTCCCATCCTCAGTTCGGTAAGATTGGTGTATTCAATAATGAGTTTGCTGATGATTTTTCTGTGGTTAGTGTGATTACGCCACCATGGGTAATGTATGACTGGGCCTACACCTTGTCAAATAATGTTTTTCTGCCTCGGACTTATGATTTTAATCTATCGCATCCTGAAGGAGAAACTAATCTCTTTTCATCTAGATTGTCTGGTGTGCAGTTTTTACCTAATGGCAACACAATGATATTGTCAGGAAGATTTGGTTATACTTTTGAGATGACGCCAGATAATGATATCGTGTGGGAATATGTAACCCCAAGGCTTAGAACTGGTCCGGCTACCCAAGGTCAGGAATTGAATATCAATGATAATCTCACATTTAGATTTAATAGATTTCCTATGGATTTTCCTGCTTTCGAAGGAAGGACACTAGAGCCTATGGGTTGGATAGAATTGGAGCCCAATGAAGAATTTTGTGATTTCTTATTACCTACAGAAGACCTGTTCGATGACGCTGCATTCTCCATATATCCTAACCCGGTATCAGATATGCTGGTGGTAGAGTATGATGGATTGGTGACTACAGATATATCGCTGACGACACTATTAGGCCAGACAGTCTATTCTGAGCGATCAGTATCTGGAGGCAGATTATATATGGATGTATCTAAGGTGGAAAGAGGAATCTATCTGTTATCTATAAATGGTGTACATACCCGAAAGGTGATTGTAGAGTAGGGGCTTATCTCGGCATGAGAATAATTTTTGTTTTATGCATTGGCCTTGGTGCGCTGTCACTGACTGCACAGGAAGAGACAGCAGCAAGCACCAGCTTATCGCTGGCTTATGGGATTAATGTTACCTCTAGTCCTTTACTTTCCAGTCAGTCGATAGGAGGAGACTGGGGCTTGGTACTAGATCACCAATTAGCCAACAGTCGATTTGGGTTGTCGACAGGTATATATTATTCGTTAGTTCATGTGGGCTTCCAAGATGAATTCACCCCACCGAGTGAGGCATTAGAGTTTGGTTTTTTGCAGTCGGCATTTGGGGTGACCTATTCGCCACTGCCGCGGAGTCGAGCACTGAGACTAAGGCTCTCATATATCCATGGACTGATCAGAGAGAGTGATGACTTTGGTTTGAGCAATTTTAATATTCCCATCATAGCGGGCGGTATAGAATATCAGATACCTACTTCTTCCAAACTCCACCTAGCCGTGGGCTGGCAACTTAATGTATATGCTATAGACAGGGACAATCTCGGTAGGCAATGGACGAATGCTCTACACTTTAAGGTAGGGATGGGTAGTTAGTGTGTTTTTTTAATTGACCTTGAGGGGATTTCTCTGTGCTGGTATAGGTGTGTAAGCGTGAATTTCTTTTTTCTTTTCAGTGTAATCCTTTACGAGAACGGAGAACTCTCTGCTCCGCTGTCGCTACGATTAAGTTGAAAAGGAATGTAGATTAAAATGGCTTTTTTCAATTAGAATTATAATACAGTTTCATTTACCTCTCACTTATCTCCTTAACCTTGGCCAACCAATTAGACCAGACGATTTTCTGCGCTTCATAGTCTTCTCCGTATTCTCCTGCGTAGATAGAGAGCTGACAACCATCTCCTTCCTCTGCAATGGAATATCGCTCTACATAATCCATCCCTGGAAAATCATAGTCCACCTGTATGAGTTCATGCACAATTAATTTTCCGACCTTACCCGTACTCGCTATTCTGTTAGGCTCATACTTAAAATGAACATCCGAGCCTAGTGTCCATTCAGATTCCACAAAGGCGTTCTTATCGAACATAGCACCTAGTTCTTTGGCGTAGGCCTTATCGGTGATTATGTGCCAGACTCTAGAAGGGAGGGCATTGATGTCTATGCTAACGGATACGATATTTGATTTAGTCATAGGTGGCTTGTGTGAATATTTGGGGCTTAAGTTACGAGCTTTAGGGGAATGGGGGAGGGGAGGTGGGTGTCTATACTAGCTTCTAGTTTTCATTTTATAGTATTGTTCAGGAGTCATAACACTTATTTCGCTTTTCTTATAATCTTTAGTATTTCGTGTCAGAATCAAATCAATTTTACCATTTGATTCACAAGCATAATTCTGTAAAGCATCTTCAAAATCCTTAAATTTTGAGTTCATTGCTTTTAAAGCTATCTTTTTATCAATTGTCAGAAGATCTGCTAAAGTCATAAGTTGATTTAGTTTTTTAATTACGCGTTCATGAGTTGAAACTCTTTGTAATAAATAATAAACATTACTAATTATGACAGCGGTCATAAAACCATTTAATTTCTTCAATTCAATTTGTGAAAGAATGTAGGAAGTGTATTTTGAATGTGGTTCTCTGTCTAGAAAGAAATCCATTATTATATCTGAATCTAACAATACATTTTTCATTTCTTGAGATATTTTGCTTCTAGAGATTTTGTTAGTTCTCTTTTATATTCAAAATCTTTTGGAGCTTTGAATGAACCCTTTAAAGACTTTACTAAAGGTGTGATTTTAATGTCTTCATCCTTCTGGTTTTCTGTTAACGCTTTTAGATAATCCCCAATTATATCTGATAAGCTTCGCTCTTTTTCTTTAGCATATTTTTTAGCCTTTTCAATTACAGATTTTTCTATGGTTAATGTAAGTTTAGTTATCATTTACACTTCCTATTGTGATTTAATTAATACGTGTAAGTATACGCCACTTCATCAAACGTGCAAATAGGATATCTTTTGTTGTAATGTTCTTAAATGGAGACTAGCTGTCCCAGATTATTATTTCAGCTATATTAGAGAAATGAAAAACATACTTAGTGTTCCTTTTTTGAGACACAAGTTGAGCATATATATCACTATCTCTGCCGTTGTTGGAATAGTGATAGGATTATTTCTGATTATCTTTCAGCCATTCAATACTTCTAATTTTATACATGGACATAAAAACCTTATCTTACTTGGATACGGTATTGTGGTTTTTGTTGTACTTGTCATTTACTATATAATAAGTTGGATACTATACACCTCCAGAAAACAAGACCAATGGTCTATTGTCCATGAGGTTGTCGAATTATTTATCGGTGTGTGTATTTCTATTTCTTCCTGTTATATCTATGCACTCATTTTATTTGGCTGGAAGTTTTCTTTTTTGAGGTTTATTACATTTTTTGGGATGGCTGCTAGTATCGCTATTATCCCTGTACTCTTTTATCTGGTCGTCCTTTACTTTAAATGGAAGGATGCTGTCCGATCTCATATAGATGTAGATCAAGGCGCTATTAATAGTCAGATCATACTGCAAGGCCAGAACAAAAAGGATAGATTAGAGCTAGTGCCTGATGATTTAAGAGTGATAAAATCACATGACAACTATGTGATGCTGTATCTTCTAGATCAGGGCAAACAAGTGCGACATATTATACGAAGCACCCTTAAAGATATTCACCAGCAGTTGAGCCCTGAAGCATTCATACAAGTCCATCGCTCCTATGTCGTCAATAAGAACGCTTTAGTCCAGATAAATGGTAACAAAGCCAAGGCATCTCTCTCGCTTAAAGACATCTCGATTCCCATTCCAGTCTCCAGATCTCACTACGATCAGGTAAAATCTCTCTTGTAGGGTAATTATTGTAAGTAGCTGATTATCAGTGTATTTGTGGTCAAGTGCAAGGTCTATTGGTGAGTAACAATTTGCTATTCACCACTAATTAAACCCACTTGTCACAGTAAGTTGAATCCTTTGTTTTAGAGATTCATATTTGAGTTATAAAAAACAATATTAGTTATGACTCGAATCACTTATATCACAATTGTACTACTTACTTTACATGCAGGGTTACATGCTCAGACGGACATGCCAAGTAAGTCTGCTTACATAGGCGTCAATGTAGGTTGGGCACTATCACAAACACAGGACAAGAGATTGTCTAATCAATATAAGCACTTTAGCAATCCCGTATATCAATTATCGTTTGGCAATAGAACCGCCACAAGACGATATGATACGGTCCTATCTTTTCAATATGACAACACTTCTACAACTAGCCGAAGTATGGGTGTCAGACAAATACAGCCAGAAGTATTCTCACGCCTACAATGGTATAATAGTGGATTTTGGATAGGGCCTACATTCGAATCTAGTACACTCTTACTCTCACCAAAGGGCAAAGGCTTTTCTAATAGTCCCATCTCCTATACCATTTCTAACGGACTGGGTATAGCAGTTAACAGACAATGGACATCAGATGATGCTAAGCTTTCTTTCGATACAGGAATAGAGAGCAGTCTTGTGAGTTATGTCATTAGACCAGCATTCGGACATCCTTATCCAGAAGGCTTCTTGGAGGATGGTACTTTTCATCCGACTCGAGCCGGAATGGGTAGAACAATTGCAAGAAGCGGAAAATGGAAAACACCTAAGGGTTTTCAAAGTATTAGAATCAAGTTGGGATTAGTCTACCAATGTTCTGAAAGATTGGCCTTCTCCTTGAATTACAATCTGGGTTACATGAGAATCAATCATGAACAAAGCTTGCGTCAGATCAGCCAGATTATATTACTAGGCATTCAATACGCTTACAAAGCATCTAACTAAATAACAATATTCTCACAATTCATCACACTAAAAAAACAATATCATGAGATATATATACTTCACATTAATCATCCTATTTTTTTGCTCTTGTACTAAAGAAATATATGATTCTATAAGCACTGACAAATATGAAATATATGAGGAGTTTTGGACTTATGTAGATGAGCATTATATCTTCTTCGAACAAAAGAACGTGGACTGGGACTCTGTCTACATAGAAGACCAAATCAAATTGGCTAGAACCAAAACTAATGTAGAGCTCAAAGATATTCTAGAGAATAGTTTAAAATTGCTAAAAGATGGGCATAATGTTCTGTGGACGCCTTTAGGCGAATCCGCTGTGTATAACTTTAAAGAAGGTTACGACTTAGCGTTTGACCTAGAAGTGATTCGCTCTAATTATATAAAAGATAACTTAGTAGAAATTGATGGATTTTACCATGGACTTATTTCAGAAGGGGTGTCTTATATCTATATAGAAAAGATGTCAAACATCCCTAGATTACGTACGCTGATTAGAGAAATTACAGATGAGAATACAAAGGCTTTAGTATTGGATATTAGACACAACGGAGGTGGTAACAGTAATCATGTTCCTGCTTTGCTGAATGATTTTGTAACTGAAGATCAGACACTAGGTTATTATGTGGAGAAAGCAGGACCTGGGCACAATGACAAATCAGATTTTCTGAGTATCGCTTCCACACCAAGCAATCACACACATGCATTCGAATCCTATTTGCTTATTGACAGAGCCTCTTATAGTGCCAGTTCTTATATGGCATCCATGTGCAAAGAACTGGATTCGATTACCCTTATCGGCCAAGAAACAGGCGGCGGTGCCGGAGGAAATATGGGTAGAGAGTTGACAAACGGATGGACTGTAGCTGTCTCTGTCAGTGATTATGTGGATAGCAACTATAAGAGCATAGAGCCAGGGGTACATCCAGATATTTCTGTAACCAACACTCTTGCAGTTAGCGAGGCAGGTAAAGATTTAGTATTGGATTATTTGTTAGGTAATTTGTAAGAGGCATGCAGTCATGTCGTTCAGAAGGTTAAAGAGAGTTAGTTGTATTTCAGAGTTCCGTAGAACCCCATAACATAAATAAATCTAACATTGGCTCTTGTTTCAGTATGTAATATTTCTTTTTAAAAATATTAATTGGTAATGCAATTGTATTCATTGCTGCCCAAGTAATTTTTGACTTTGTTTCTTTTAGACTTGCTTGAGTTTTAATATTCATTATAGTTGCAGATGCCCCATAGCCAAAAATCACAGGCCCTGAATCAGCATCCATGCTATTAGATCCGTCTTCATGTTCTTGAACTAATTGTATGCCTAAATACTCATCAATAAATTTATTCTTGAATTCTTTATTGTAATTATTGATGTAATCGTATCCTGATTTATTCAAACAAAATGTAATCATTGCACTGGAAGAGCCTCTAATAATTGAGTCGTATGCTCCTGAGTGATGTATCAAACCAGATGGATGTTTGGCGGACTCAAAGATTGTTTTTATCCATTCCTTTTTTAAAGTGCTGTCACTGAGTGATGTGATGCCAATTAGATTATCTGCTGGCCAATTTGCTTCTCTATATGTATCTAGAATTCTTAAACTGTCATTCTGAGTAGATTTTAATCTTGATTCAATAATTCTCTTTTGTTCAGTCACATTGTCTTTAATCCGAGAATAGTTAAATAGTGAGCTTTTGATGTAAGATGAGTAGACGTAGTTTGACCAGCCATTGTAGAACATGCCGTATTTGGGTTCAATATTGGGATTGAATATTCCCAAGGCTCTTTTAGTTTGAATTCTTATGATGCAGTTGTCCACAACTTTTGCATGCTTTTCGTGAGCTTTACCATTCCTTTCGCAGTATTCAATAGTCGATAAGGCAAGTAATGCATTGCTGAATAATTTCCCTTCTGGAATTCTTCTTTGCATTTCGTCATCGTATCCTCTGTCGAGAATGTTTGACAAGTAGTTGATTTGATTTTTTATGGATCTGTTTCGTAGGATTTTATTGAATGGCGTTATTAAGCAAAGAAAAACATATACAAGTATGGCAATACCTATACGTTTTAATGTTTTCTTTATCATTTTGTGTTTTATGATGATATGTGAACGTCTTTACAAGAACGAGTAGATATGCAATCATATCTCGTGCTATCGAATATTTTCACATGTATTTATTTTTTAACATCTACTATTTCTTCAATATTAAATTTATCGAATTTGAGTCTTAGTTCTTCAAGATATACTTTGCACTTTCTATTAGTCTTACTAACTCTAGTAAATCCTTATCCATTCTTAATACTTGATTTAATGCAAAGTCTAAGTTCTTTAATTCACAATAATATGTGATGTGATCACTTTCCTTTATGTAGAATATAATTCTTTGTTCAATCGTGGGCGAAAAGCAATCTACATATAGATTCCAAGGTCCTTCTTGGCTCATTGATATATAGATTTCCTTTATCTTTGAAATTTGACTTTTGTTGAATCCTAACTCTATTAAATTGTCAATTATGACTTTCCTATTATTGAAAGAATAATTTACTTTGTACGAGGCAAATTCCTTAGCGTTAAAATTGATTACAATTGCTTAATGTTTCCCATTCCCTCCATGTAAGGTTTCTGTTAGAAATATTTGCTTCCACATATCTCCTTTAGTAGAAACTTTGGCAAAGTGATTCGAAATATGCATTACAAATTTTGGAACTTGGCCTTGTGCTACATAGTCATAATTAGCTCTAACCTCAAGCACTAAATTATGGTCATTATCGTGTGGAAGATTCTGCCTGTTACAAGCAATATTGCCTATTGCAATTAGAAATAATAATAAAGACTTAACTAAATTCATTTTTAAAGTTGATACATGTATGAGTTGTGACTAAGTGAAGATAAGCTCTGTGACACAATTAGACTAAGATATCTATGAATAGCAGAGAACAATATAAATAATAAATAATCTCCCACCCTCACTCACCAATCCACTCTGAGATTATAGTTGCTGTCTTCTCATATTCTGGTTCTAGCATAAGTTCATGGCCTGCGCCTTCTATGAGTACAGAATCGGCGTCATAGAAACTGGCTGTTTTTTGAATGTCCTTAACCGTGAAAATCTTATCTTTTTCACCTCCAACGACGAGCATAGGTATTTTTCTATCCCTCGGCTTGCTAGAAATAGGTTTGAGTAATTGGAGATAAACACGAAAAGATTCTGAACACATTTTAGATTTGTAATGGGCCACATCTTCGGAGCTTAGGTTACTGCCGAACATTAACTGGTCATAATATTTGAATGCACTTAATAAATCTCGGCTGAGTAGAAATCTGATGATACCTATATTTTTACATATAATTCTAATACTTGTTCTCAGTACACCCTGTGGCGGAACGGAAGCCAGCAAAATGACCTTTTTGCATGCGCCAACCTTCAAGTATTCTTGCACGACGCGGCCTCCCATAGAATGACCTATAATGATAGGTGGCTCACGCAGTAAGTTAACGGCTTTCTGTAAGTCCGCAACATAATCTTCTATGCCAATATGATTTATAGAAACGGTGCTGCCAGGCTGCTCGTGACCCCTTAGATTTATAGCGCTACAGTAATATCCGAACTGCTCGAAGTAGGGTAGGAAGTAGGGCGCCCAGCACCAAGCCCCGTGACACATGCCATGTACAAATAGTATGGTTCCCTTGTTAGCTGTCATGCTAGGCAGTCTGGACAGGTGCTTTGGGTATTTTGCTCACGTAGTCTTTTGGCAAATGTTTTTTGAGTTCTTTGACGAACCTGTGGTAGTCTACTGTGATGGTGTGGCGTGGTGTTTTGATTTGGTGGATATGGGGATGTGATACTTCCTTATCACAGAGTGCTTTGATGTTGGCTGGTCTTTTCCATAGGCCTTTAATCGCACGTGCTGCAATTTTGCTTTGGAGTTCTGAACCTGGCCATACACAGCCTAAAGGTTGGAACATGCCTACAAAGAAAAGATTGTCATAGGCTTCATGTATCATCTTCAGATAGAGGGGTACGTCACCTTGGCTATAGTCTATAAAGTCAGAATCAAAAAATGGATGGGACAATTTAAATCCAGTGCAAGCAATGACAACATCATAACTTTCTGAAGAGCCATCCTTGAAGTGCACAGTCTGCCCATCGAAGCGACTGATATCTACTTTAGGATGCACTTTGCCATGACGTAACTTGTATAGCAATTCGTCATTGATCAGAGGATGCGTGGCGCCAACGGGTTCTGTTGGTTCCTGTAAACCATACAGTTTATTATGACCAGTTATTGTCTTTATGAGTCGCCCAGAGAAAAAGTACCTGAGCTTTGCTGGCAGAAAAGATGTACGTGTCGCAAAGACATCTGTAGGTACACCAAATAAAAACTTAGGGATAATGCGATATCCTCGTCTCCAACTGATACCTGTTTTCTCACTAACGCGACTGGTTTCTACTGCCACATCACAAGCGGAGTTGCCACCACCTATCACCAGGATTTTCTTACCGCTATACGGCGCTGCTTTTTTGTACTGATGCGAGTGGATAAGCTCACCTGTAAATGTACCTGGATATTCTGGATATCTTGGATTCCAGTGATGACCATTGCACACAATCAGATGTGAGAAAATTTCTGTTTTCTCTGCACCCTCTTTTACAGTGGTTATCTGCCATTGCTTATCCTTAGTAAGTACACAGGATTTGACCAGTGTATTAAATGAAATATGTGGATACAAGTCGAATCTTTTGGCGTAAGCTTGAAAGTATCTTCTCAGTTGGTCATGAGAAGGATAATCAGGTATTGTCACATCAAAATCATCGAAAGTAAAATCTTCATATTGTGATAGCGTCTTGGAACTAATGATATGCGTGGTTTCAAAGACACTGGAGTGACTTTCATCCTCCGAAAATATCCAATTGCCACCGACATCTGAATTGTAGTCATAGGCCTGCACTTCTAATTCTTGGTCTAGACAATTTTTTATGGCTGTAATTCCAGAAGGTCCAGCGCCTATGACACAGACTTTTTTCATAAGTACTTTTCTTCTATATCTATATTAGATTGAAATAAATAGGAAAGGTATATACTGTATCAACAGGCTTACCATCTTGCATGCCTGGTCGCCACCTAGGCATCGAATTTATGACTCTAAATATTTCTTTCTTGATAACGTCACTGATTCCTCGAAGGGCTTTGATATCTTTTATCTCTCCATTCTCGGAAACGGTAAATCTTACAATTGCGGTTCCTTGTATATTCTGTTTTCTCGCTTTCCTCGGATACTTAAGGTTGGTGTATACAAATCGTAACATCTTTTCTCTAGCACATTCTTCCTTTTCCTTGATAGGTAGATTTTGGTCTTCGCATCCTAGAAATCTTGGCTTTTCATCATGTAAGTGAATAGTAGAATCTAGTGTAGTAGACATTAATTCTCCGTGATGATATATATATTCGAATGAAATATTTTTTGAAGTGTCGTGAACCATTTGTGGTCCATGTAATCGGCCGTAAATATAGAATTCCTGAATTAGGAGAATAGAATCCGAGGTGATTTTTTTCCATATGCCATGTTTTACGTCATTTTTATAAAGACCGGTTTCATTTGTGTTTGATATCCAGTTGCCTACCTTCTGGTTGTTTTTATAGTTACCTTGACTTATAAGTGTACCGTCATCCCAGAATTCTTTAGCTATGCCATGTTTTTCTTCGAGGTCTTCGTTTTTGAAAGTGGTTATTTCTATTATTGCTTTGGTGTCAGGGTAGTACATTTTCAGAATGCAAGATCCATTCTTTAGTTTTTCTACAGTATAATTCCAGCCGCAATCGAGGAGCTTAGAATCCGCCTCTAATTGTTGTTTGTATTTCTTTTTACATGATTGCGAATGCAACACTGTTGCGCTGCATAGGAGTATAAATAGGAAGCTAATTTTATTCATAAGTCATATTCTTGATTGCTAATTTGTGAGACTAAGACCAGATATCCTATTCTCTTGTAAAAGTCAAGTTATGTATAAATTAATGCCTTTAATGTGCAAAATGAAGATTATAGTAATGTTTTAACCTCATATAAGCGTTGATTATATATGTTGAAAATTTCAATATTAACAATTTAATTATTGGCTATTCTAAGCACGTATAGATAATAATTTTATATTTAAGAGATTTTTTAAACTAACTTACTATATTATGGGAAAATATATTGTTGAACTAATTGGTACTTTTTTCTTGGTGCTTACAGTCGTTGTAGCTGTCGCTAAGGGAGGAGATATGGCACCAGTTGCCATTGGTGCATCTCTTATGGTCATGGTTTATGCTGGTGGTCATATTTCAGGTGGACATTTCAATCCGGCTGTTTCTTTAGGAGCATTGATAAGAGGTGCGATGTCTGCTGCAGACTTTGTACCGTACGTAATCGCTCAGTGTGCTGGTGGGGCATTAGCTGCATTGGTTGCAACTACTGTTTTGGGAATAGATCACAGTGCGAATACTGCTGCTGCCTTTGGCGCTGCGGGAGGACCTGGAGTAGCGGCTGCATTTGTAGCTGAGATTTTAGGAACATTTGCTCTTGTATGGGTTGTCCTTAATACAGCAACTACCAAATCTAATGAAGGAAATTCATTCTATGGATTAGCGATTGGATTTACGGTAACGGCTATGGCATATGGTCTGGGCGGTATCTCTGGTGGTGCATTTAATCCTGCTGTAGGTTTAGGCGTATCCGTGGCTGAGATGACTTCTTGGTCTAACATATGGGTATTTGCAGTAGCTTGTCTTGCAGGTGGTGCTTTAGCAGCATTGACATTCAAAGCGACATACCATTTAGATGACTAATCGTTATCTAACTTAAGAATTAATTGAAAGGCTGTTCATGAAAATGGGCAGCTTTTTTTTTGTGTGATTTAATTTAGGCTTAGGAAATATTTTCTCGGGAAGTAATTGGAAAATTAATCTTACTAATGTATTTATCTACATCCCAAACGTTAATCACCTTTGATCTATCTATATCAACATGATTAATATAGTGATGATTATTAGGAAACTTATCTCCTAAGTGTATTTCCTCTTTTAGAATCAAATAGTCTTGACCTGATTCGAATTTTGCATAAATGTAAATCTTATTGATATGAGCTCTTGATTTGCCTTCAGTTCCATGGCCAGCATATTCGATTGTAGACATTCCAAAACCATATGACCACCAGGTCGTTAGAGTCTCTATATTATGTAGCTCGAGATGATTACTATGATTCGTTGCTATCATATTTTTTCCGTCGAAAGTTATAACTGAGTAGGAAGCAACAATATATGTTACTCCTATCACTGTTGTGATGAAAAAAGCGATTGCATAAGTATAGACCGGGGAAAGTGTGATATAGAAAAATAGAGAGGGAGTGAAACAAAAGATAAAAATTATTTTCCAGAGTGTAAATGGATTGAATGCATAACTCTTGTATGTTTTAATTGACTTTATAATTAACTATTTTAAGTGGTTAATTACTTTAGACCAATCTTAGTTGTATCTAAATCATTTGCTTATTAAGTATAACAGAATTATTATTCATAATAGTTCCTAAGGAATTTTTCAGAATATAATGTGCTGAATGTTGAGCAGAATTCATAGTAGGGAGTGCTTTTATTGTAGATTGTATTTACCGACTATACTCTTTAAAGTCTATAGAGGGATCATAATCATCATCACTGATCAGCGAATGCAATTCGCTCCGTTTGTCCTT
The DNA here is from genome assembly GCA_964591455.1 of uncultured Saprospiraceae bacterium. GTDB lineage: Bacteria > Bacteroidota > Bacteroidia > Chitinophagales > Saprospiraceae > RFSX01. Next base: position 12,730 of record CAZQDZ010000040.1, on the reverse strand, counting down.
AGACTTTATAAGAGGAAAGAATAGCTGCACATACCAGGGCTCGTTGATGCGATTCCAGGCGCCAAACATAGTAGGATATTGTCTAGTGATTTTTGCAGTGCCAAAAATTATATCCCAAATGAATAGCAGATTGCCATAATTCCCGTTGGGGTGTGAGACACCATCCTCTGCTGTCAGTCCATGATGGGCAAAATGTGTACTAGGGGTAGATATCAATCGCTCCACAATCCAAGCCAAGGGATTAAGGAATTTATAGCGGTACAGAAATCTATCCCATCTTGTTTCGCTGTGGGCAAGGAGAATGACGACCAACTTTATGGGAAGATATATCAGATAAGCATATCCCATTCCTAAGAATACAAGTATTCCCGAGAACCAGATGCCAGGCATAAGGGCATAGTACATAACTGCATTCCTGTAGGTGACGAGCACTCCCATTTCTTCTACTACATGATGTGGTCTATGTAATTTCCACATCATTCGATTACTATGTGAAAATCTGTGCCACCAGTATTGCATCATATCATCCAATATAAGGAAGGCGCCAAAGTGCAGCCATAGAGAGTAGCCAGCAAGGCTATTGTCGTAATGACCAAAGAAGGTGCTGCCTAGCCAGAAGGTGAGCAGGAAAATTCCTGGTTGCACTAATACGGGTAGTGTCACCAAACTGATTAGCTCTATAGAATAATCGTTTTTGGTTCTTTTGTCTTCAAAGTAAAGCCCACCCATGGCTTCTATTATGCCGAGTACTAGCAGGGCGACTGTGGGGATTAACTTACTTAAGACTTCTTCTGACATAGTGGTATAGACATGACACAAATCTAAAGTAAGGAATTCTGAGTGAATCCAACTGCCAGTAAAGGGTTTGCAATTCTATGTAACCGTAACAAACCCAAGTAAAGATTAATTTTCTGCTGTGAGTCTCTTAAGTTCCTTTATCCAATTGATGTCCCATATCATCACATAATGCTCTATCGGCGCCAGCCCTATTGTTTTTCTTCTTTCGTTGACCTTGTTAGGATTGAGCAGGGGCGCTACGAAATAGTCTCCAGTTTCTGGATTGGTATGAATCTGGCTGCCATATATTTGTTTCTTTCCTTGTCTAACGGCGACTCTATCTTCCATCAGCGCTAAGTCCTGTGGGTTTGCTTTTTTGCTTTTTACAGCGTCGCGTAATATGGGCAGATAATCTATTTGAGTTTGTAAGTTGGCATGTTGTAATATGAGGAATAATGCTGCATTGCCATTTTCACCTACTTGATGAGCACTTAACCATCCGTGCTCATCCAAGATGTCTTTTACGACCTTTAGATTCTTGGCATCTTTTTTATTTATTTTATGCCAGTGGGTAGATAGTTCTTCTGAATTTTTTCCATACTTGTTTTCTATGTCTTTAGCTTGTTGTCTCAGCGCTTGGTCTGAGTTGTATGCGTTGTGCAGTTGGATTGCTATTTCATTGTCTTTGTATTTTAATAATTTTCCTGCTTCCCTCAGTTCTCCATACGTAAAGGTTGTAGCATCTTCTCCGTTGTCTTTGAGTTTTCTAACCTGCATCATAATTTCTATTTGATGCTTAGAGTGAAAGAATTTGAGCTCTTCTTGAAAGGTCTTTTGATTAAAATTTCTGTTAATAACAATGTTGCTGTAATGCTGAGGTTGTGAGGGTATGTCGTTAGCTAAGTGCTTAATGCTGTCGCAGGGTCTAACGTAAACTTCTACCCGCATATTAGCTCTCATTTGTTCGAATGTATGTGGGTCAGGAAATATTTTGAACTGATCATTATATCCTTTGGCTATCATCTTTTCCTCATGGATGCCAAACTCTTTTAATCTTTCGTAGATGATTAGTGATCGTGCAGCACTAAGATGTCCCCGACTACTCAGGCTGTGTTTAGTGGAATTAATATGTCCTGCCAGTTCTATGCAGATGCTGTCATTGGTAGTCATGAACTGTTTCAGTTTGTCCAGATTCGGTCTCGAATGGGGGACTATTATATTTGTGTTGGGTACGAAATTTATATCCTTTAGTCTAAATTTTTCGCCAGCGCTTACTTGCTGAAGTGGTGTAGGAGATAGGCTTTTAATTTTGTCTGATATCCTAATTGTACGTGTATTGAAAAAGTAATTTTTGGCATAAAAATCTATAGTGGCTATTTGGTCTAGCGGCGCCGTTATACTATAACTACCATCTAGATTCGTATTGACTTTGGTATTATAATCTGTGGTGGTTAATTCTACTAGACCAGATATGCCCTCGTTAGTTGCTTTGTCTAATAGCTGGCCTTTCAGAATTATAAATGGTTCTTTGGCGATCACCTTAATTACGGCTCTTCGATTTGTCTGTCTACTATTGGCGTCTTTTTTTGTGGAGAGTAATTGGCTTTCTCCATGGAATCTGGATATGATCAGTGAATCATTAATGCCTTGTTTTATAAGATAATCGAATACAGATTGCTTGCGATTATTAGACAGTTTGAGATTGGATGCAGAAGTGCCTACATCATCTGTATGCGCATCTATATATAAGGAATAGTCTTTTGATTTATTGAATTTGTTTATAAAAGTATCTAGAATGGTAAAGTGCGAATCTACCAGTATATGTTCTCCAGAATCAAAGTAGATCACCTCCTGCGACTTCACATAGGAGCTATCGAATATTTCTTGACTGTATAAGTCAGAACTGAATAGGATGCACAGCGATATGAGTATAATATATGGAAGTGGTTTTTTTGCAGTTATCATCATACCTTATCATTAAGATAATAATACAAGATAACATTATTCAGCAGACTCAGATTTATTATCTACGACTAATCATTGATAGTGTAACTCATTCTATATTTCTGAGTCTGCTCCTTAATTAATGGAATGGCTAATGACATTATAATCCCATTGCTCACCGTCTCTGGTCAGTTCGAAATGTAAGTGAGGTGCAGTAGCTAATCCTGAGTTACCGACCTTCCCGATTATGTCTCCTTTCTTGATGTATTGTCCTTCTTTTACAAGTATCTCGGAGAGATGTGCATAAAATGATTCCATGCCGTGATTATGATTGACTCTGATGCAATGACCATATCCTGATTTAAAATTTCGTGTGGACGTGATTATGCCATCTCCTGCGGCCACGACATCGCTTCCGAGATTGGCCACATAATCGATGCCTCTATGCTGCACTTTAATTTTTTTGATTGGGTGCATTCTAGGTCCTGGGTTGACCTCATCTTTAAGGTCGGATGATCTGATAGGACGTAGGGTAGGTAGATTGTTTTTTGTGGATAAAGGGGAGGTAACAATATATTGAATTGTTGCATCCCCTTTTGGAAATCTATCGGAGAATGCACTCTTGCTTATATGGTCTCTAATTTCATCTTCATCAAATAATATTTCACCACCAAACTCCTTAAAGTGTTGTTGGATTCTATTTTGCATATAATCTATATGGTCAGGATGGGTTTCTTTCAATTGATTGTAGGCTTCTGTAATCCTATCTGAGTCAAAGAAATTGTCTAATATGATATTCTCTAGTTTTGCCCCCAACGTATAATCAGATATCGTCTCGTTTGACGTGGTATTACAAGAAGTGACGATGACAAGACAGATGAAGACAGGGATGAATAGGAGATAAGGACGTATACTTTTATTAGTTGTTCTGTTAAGCATATTTATTCTTCTTTTGAAATTGGATCCGTGAAAATTATTGACGAGTAATAGGGAGTTGTATTGCATAACGTCTACAAGCGCCTTGTCATACTTCTGTGTATTATTCGATGCATGGTTGTCAGCGGTGAATTCATGCGTTTCTTTGAGCAGTGAGGTATAACGGTATACTTGTGGATGAAACCAGAAAACAATCTTCATTATACCCATCAACATTCTATCTACACTATGCCGCCCGTTTATGTGTGCCTGTTCGTGTAGCATAAATGATTGTAGACCTGGCGATTTAAGAACACGATTGTGGAGATAAATATGATTAAAGAAGGAGAATGGAAGTATGTCTCTTTCGTGAACGATTATATGGCATTCATCTATTTTTATTTTCTTACCAGACTTGTGTATTTTATATATCATGTACAAGCCGATTATATATTTGAGTAGAGATATAAAAACTCCAAAAAAGTAAATGACTAAGAGTATAGAACCAATTTTTTCTAGACTGGTTGTTGATTGAATTAGTTCAGGTGCAGTAGTGCTGTTATCGGTTCTAATAGGTATAGCTGTACGCGTATTACTTGTGTGAAATAATAGCTGTTCTGAATTTTCTTGGATAGTCCCCACCACATTGCCTACAGAAGAGAATTTGTCCAGTGTAATTAAATTAAATTCTTTTGTCATAGGTAGTAGGCACCCCGCACAGAAGTTGGCTATAAGAAATACTCTATTATGAGAATGCCAAGCATTATTTCTAAACCAAATATGGTAAGCAAGTAAGCTTAGACTCCACAGGAGTGTTACGCTGAGTAGATAGCTAATTATCATTGTTCTTTTTTTCTACTTCTTTGACTATTTCTGCGAGGTCTTCCAGACTGAGGTCATTATCTTCTACTAGAAAAGAGACCATTTCGTTTATGGATCCACTGAAGTAGTTTTTGATAAGACCTGATAGTGAAAATCTGCTATACTCTTTTTTAGTAATGATAGGATAATATTCATAAGTCCTGCCATAGGTTTTATAACTCAGATAGGCTTTCTTCTCTAGCTTTCTGAAGAGACTTGAAATCGTGGAGTGGGGTGGTCTTGGGGGCGGCATCTTATCTATAAGCTGAGATACTGTGGAAGCCCCATGTTGCCAGATGAGATGCATGATTTGTTCTTCTGCCTTGGTTAGTTTATCCATAAATAAAGTGTAACGTCTAAAGCAAATATAAAACGCCAAAAGACGTTAAGCAAGAAATTGATAGATTAATTTCATAGATGTACAAAGAATAACCTGCTACGAAGGGCTTATTTTTCACTCTAATGAATGTTTAACTACAATTACCATAATTACCTTTCAGTAAGTTGTTCAGAGTTCATTCAGAATACTAAGTTTGTTATGTAGATTGCATCTCCTATCTAATTTGATTCTTGTAATAGACTAAATAAGATTGTTCTTAGATTATTAATCGTATTTCATGAAGTTAGAGTATTCCAGCTTAAAGGATGATGACAGATTTATTGTAACTGATTTTTCTTGCGCTAAATCCTTAGGCTTATTAAGCAGTAAGGATTTGTATAAGATTGTATGGTATAAAGAACCTAGTCAAATGATTATGATAGATGGCTATCCTGTAGCAATTGATGAGAATGAAGTGATATTCTTGACGCCATTGAATGTATTAGAGTTGCCTCAGGAAGTAGATGGATTGATTTCCTTTGTCTTTAATAAAGAATTTTTTTGCATTCAAACGCATGATGACCAAGTCTCCTGTAATGGATTTTTATTCTATGGCTCTGCTCGTCCCCAATCGATTGTATTAGAAAATGAAGAGTTAGGTCGATTTGAAACAATGTTGGAGATGTTTAAAGAGGATCTACTAACACAAGATTATTTACAAGGTGAGATGTTACGTTCTTTGCTTAAGCGGTTACTCATTAAATCTACCAGAATAGCCAGACAAGGTTTGCCTGAGCCCAGTATTACAAACCCCCAATTAGATACGGTCAGAGAGTATAATCTGCTTGTAGAGCAGCACTTTCGCGAGTTTCATCATGTTAAGGACTATGCCAAGCTTTTATTCAAGTCACCTAAGACCTTATCCAATCTTTTTCCAAAGTATAGTGATCAGTCGCCGTTGATGGTTATTAATAATCGCATTATCCTCGAAGCAAAGCGATTACTTGTCTATACCAATCGGTCGACCATAGAGATTGCTGCAGAGCTGGGCTATAATGATTCCAGTCATTTTTCTAAGTTTTTCAAGAAACATACTGGCAAGAGTCCTACTGCTTTTAGAAAGGAAAAGTTAACTCGGACAGGATAAGCAGGGCGGCACTCCTTAGCTAAAATGGCTAAAGGCCGTCTTATAATCAAACTACCCATCTTAAAAATCGTGTAGCCTAAATGGTCTATTCAGTAATGCGGATTAAAATTCTATTGCTAATGGCCCTTAAAAGCCACTGCACTTCTGCCTTACACCTCATATTTGCTCATATACGGGAAGTTTGTACATGACTAAAGGAAGATTTGACCTATATACACCTCTGCTTCTGATGCATCTTTGCAGTGTCAATTAGGGGAATTTTCCCAGATTATATTAGAAAACACAATAATGAAAAATTTTAAAGTTCCAACAAGAGAAGAAGTCAGCGCTACAAATCAAGGGATATTTGACAATTTGAAAAATGCAGTAGGTTTTGTACCTAACATATATGCTACGATGGCAACCAGCGAGAATGCACTTAAGAACTATCTAGAGTTCTCTAACGGTAAGTCGTCTCTACAAACAAAAGAGCAGGAAGCTATCAATCTAGCAGTGAGTGAATTTAATCAGTGTCAGTATTGCCTATCTGCTCATACAGCGATAGCAGGAATGAACGGATTCGATGCGAACCAAATTAATCAGATGAGAGCAGGTGAGGCACCATTTGATGCGAAGCTCGATGCGTTAGCAAAACTGTCAAGAAATATTGTAGAGAACAGAGGGGCTACAAATCAAGCTGTGCTAGAGGCTTTCTTCGCAGCAGGGTGGACGAATGAAAACTTGATAGATACAATCAATCAAGTAGGTGAGATCACAATTACAAATTATCTGCATAGAACGACTGAAGTACCTGTAGATTTTCCAGTGGCTCAGGCATTGTAATCATAGACGGTATTCGTAACAATGTAGACTTTTAAAACAGGTTCATTTTCATGGACCTGTTTTTTTATTGCAGTAGATCTGTCGTGGCTTTAGATGTAGCGTAACTGCGATTATCCAGATTAATTCACAATTTAGTTTCTCTGCTAGATTTCTTTTTAGGACGACTTCAACATCTTCCGTTTTGATGAAGTCTGCCTTGCCTCTATTGTATCCATATATATTGATTCCAAGACTTTGCAATATTTCAATTCTCTCTGAAGGCGTCCTTTATCTGTATCAAAGCCAATGATACACCAGGGGACAATCTCCTCTACATCTATTGTGCTAGAGGGTTTTTAATCACATGCTGTAGGTATAAAAAGGCTGCCCAGTATTATGAGAAAACGAATCATGATGTTATTAAGTAGAACCATTAATAGAGAGTAGAATATTTATGAGGTAAAAAGTGATTTATCATACTTAGTGAACTTTGATTTTTTAAAATCCTCAAAGCCATTATGCGTTCTAATAAAAGACAACATATCATGTTCCAATATCGCGTCGTGATTATTGTATTTGTGAGCTACAGCTAATCTGAGACATTCGAATCCTTCTGAGAGATTTTCATTGATAGAATGACAGCAGGCCATATGGAAATAAATTTCAGGGTCACTTCTGTCGAAGGCTATTCCTTTTGTAAGTAACTCAAGTGCCTCTATGGTATCATATTCTTTAAGCTCTTTTAGGCCATCGATTTTGAATTTGTTGGGCTCTATTTTTTTAGTGCCGAAGATAACCCATAAGTTATTCTTGAGTAGCATTCCATTCCGCCTTAGGTCTATTACCTTTTGTCCAAACACTCCAATCTTAGAAGTCAATATATAATTCTGTGCAATGCCTTGTTCATATATTTTAAATGCGTGGTCCGCCCCTTTGAAAACAAATTTTTTAGCGACTACTTGCTTGTTGGCAAATACTGTTTCCACGCCTTTCCAGTCATTATGGAATTCGATAAGACTGTATCTTGTTTTAATTTTTCGTAGACCCATTTATTCAGATTAAAGTAAATATAAAGTATTGGGTAAGTGTTACCAATTATATCGTACATCTTCTTATGAAAATACATTCGTTCTTTAATTGTATCCAACTTACTTTTGCGACTCATTTTATAAGAAAATAATCACCAATGAAAATCGCCGTCATCCGAGAAGAGAAGATACCATCAGATTCCAGAGTTGTACTGACACCCACGCAAGTGGCTACCTTAAGAAAGGAACAGCAATTGGATATAGTGGTCCAGTCTTCTGACGTAAGGTCGTTCAAGGATACGGAATACACAGACTTGGGAGTGCCAGTGGTGGATGATGTCAGTGACTGTGATATTATGATCGGCGTGAAAGAAGTACCCGTAGATGCGCTGATGGCTGATAAAACTTACTTCTTTTTCAGCCACACTATAAAGGAACAAGTCTACAATAGAAAGCTGCTGCAGAAGGTGCTTGAGCAAAATATAAGATTGATTGACTATGAGGTGATTACAAATGAGGAGGGTCAGCGCTTGATTGCCTTTGGTGTCTTTGCGGGTATGGTTGGTGCGCATAATGGTGTGTGGACTTATGGCCAGCGTACTGGTGCATTTAGCTTGCCTAGATTACATAACTTAAAAGGATATGCTGAGGCTGTAGCGTTGTACAAGCAGACCTCATTGCCGCCAATGAGGATCGCACTGACAGGGACAGGAAGGGTCTCTACTGGTGCTGCTCGTGTACTGGATGATATGGGTATACAGAAAGTATCTCCATTTGATTACGTTAAAGGGGTAGGTGATGGGCCTGTCTATACACAGCTGAGTAGTTTCTTTTATGCCAGACGCAGGGATGGTAAGATGTTTGATGACATTCAGGATTTCTACAATAACCCCAAAGCATATGTTAGTGATTTTCATCATTTTTTACCATGTACAGATATTATGATAAATGGCATCTATTGGGATAATGATGCCCCTGCTTTTTTCACAAAGGAACAGATGCAAAGTAAGGACTTTAGGATTTCTGTGATTGCTGATGTCACTTGTGACATAGCGCCAGTATCTTCTATCCCGAGCACGTTAATAGCATCCACGATTCTTGACCCCATATTTGGTTATGATCCTGCGAGGGAAGTAAAAGTAGCTCCCCACGGAAATGGTGTTATCGATATGATGACTATAGACAACTTGCCTAATGAATTGCCACGTGATGCTTCCCAATCTTTTGGAGATATGTTTATAAAACACGTCTTGCCTGAATTGACTAAAGACAAATCAGCTTTATTAGATAAAGCTACGATAGCTCGGTCAGGAAAATTGACGTCTTACTTTGAGTACTTAAAAGGATATGTGGAGGGCCAATAATATTTGAAAGCTAATTAACCTCTTCTTCTTTCTAGGAGTATCATCATTATGAGACCTAGCATGATTCTATCATCGTCATCGTTATCTATTGTGCCCACCTTTTCTACAAGAAATTCTCGTCCCCAGAATGACGGCTGTTTCTTAAGCTTGACAATCACTTCGTCCTTTCTGTTTTTTAGTAGATAGGTCGGATTGAACAAGTAGCCACTTAACATACCAACCAATGGAATCTCACCAAAGATGCCGTCCATAACTTTCACCCAGGCTTTCTCTTCTCTTATATTGTATTGCGCTTTTTCAAACTGGTCAATTAATTCATACTTGGTATTCCAGAGAGAACGCCATCCTTTTCTGACTACTTTACCTATGGTATTCTCATTAGCATCGTAGAAAGTATATGCGGCAGAAAAATCTAGCCACCTGTCCGCCTTTATTCTGTAGTTGATATTAGTCTGACTCTCATCGGAATAGATGACTATATCTTCTTTCAGTTTGAACATTTTTTGTTTGACGTAGGCAACTACTTTTCCATTGGCATCCGTGGCTGTAAAGTCATTAGCCAATGTGCTAATCTTAAATCTAAAGTTGAGAGGAAATTGTAAATCTTGCATCGGTTATTGATTTTGTTGAAATTATTTATCGTTTTTGTATTAAGTAGTGTCTATTAGTATTTACTGTATTTCATCTAAGAAGGGTTTCATATCTAATAACACGATGTCATCACGCTTTCTCAGTTCACGGAGAAACCATCCTTTGTGACCTGCTCCATATATGATGAGCATCCGTTTGCCTTTGTATCTGTGCTTCTCTATGGCTTTTTCAATATTCCAGTAATGGGCTATGTTGATATTTTCCCAGCCGCCTAAGCCTAGTTCTACATTGAAGAGGCGATTGTACTCTTGTAGAAAGACATCTTGTATATCATCATATTCATTGGTATGGATGAAGTACGGATCATTGACTTTATTAGTCGCCTTGTATAATGAATCAGATTTTCTATTGGCCTCTTGATAGGCATTCCAGTCTCCTGTGCGGCTGGAATCCTTGCTTATGGCCCTTAATTTCTCAGATCGTTCATCAGCCATAGGTCTGGTCCATCCTGCCGTGGGGATAATCTCGAAGTGCATCGTTTTGGATAACGGAAAGACCACATCGGTATATTCTGGAAACCGCATCACACGTGGTTCTGAAATAGTATCGTCTCTAGTAAATCCTTTCATAGCAGATTCCATTCTGTCAGGTGGTATTTCAGACAAGATATAATCTGGATTGATTGCTTTGATAAGTTTCTCTAGGTAGGCTGTATTATAGATGCTGTCTGTGAGGTGGCCACTGTGTATAGCACCTAGCACTAAAACTTCATTTTTATTTTTTGTCGCCTCTGTCTTGCAACTGTAGATGATGAGTATGATAAGAAGGAGAAATGTAAGGGTAGAGATGCGATTCATTGATAAGCATTGTAACTTCTAAATAAATTAAGGTAGAAAATTTATTTGAGAAATCTGGTAAATGCATTGATGAGAATCAAGTAGATAGTCTATTCTTTGATTTCAGAGACAAATGATTCTTTGAGATAACCTTTATAAAGTCTACTGACTTGCCTAAGATTTCTCCAGTATTGGATATTCCCAGGCTTGGGCAATTCTATATTTATAATTTCTAGTTTGCATTTATCAGCCTTCAATTCATGTAAAGTAAAATTGATATTTTTTATTGTGTCTAGTAGCTGAATAGATTCATCTCTTAAGATAACTTCTTTTATTTGGAAGTAACTATAATGATGGAAAGCTGCTGTAGACGATGTGTCTTTTATGATTTCGTAATTGTGACCCAGCTGATTTATTCTTTGGAGGACTTTTTCTTTAGACATTTTTATTTTGAAAGACTTGCCTATGTAGATGGTGCCCTTAGGTATTTCATGGCGACTCATGGAAGTAGCCGTTAAGGCAAAAACTGATATTAAGATCACTAGCTACCTGAGGACCATTACAGACCTACTTTTGATTAATTCAGGATTGAATCTTTCTGACCTTGAGACTAGAAGGTGATGACTCAGGGGAAGTATGGATAGAGCGATTAGATCTGTGTAATCTTGTACTCGGCTAAATTTTATTGCAGAGAGACTATTTACAGTATCCAACAGTGGCGTGCTCAAAGGTGATTTCCAAACGATGAATAGGAATCCAACTATATAAGTATAATGTCTTTTAAACTTAGGAATTAAGTAAGCTAGCAATATTGGTGTGATTAACAGTCCTGCGAAATCCGATAATTTTCCTGTTATCAGATTTGAGTATTGCCACTTCAGTATAGCGTCATTAAGGATAAGTAAAATTAATCCTATGAGATAAAGTGGATTTAATACCAATGTCTTATAACTCAATATTATCGATTCTTATTTTGACCAAGCTTGAGAATCAATAACAACTTATTAGATTTTAGTGAATTTACCAGCATATGATTGATTCCCTATTTGTGCCTGGAAGTAGTACATGCCTTTTGGATATAATTCTATATTAAAATTCAGATGTCTATTTATAATATCCATATTATCTATTACGCGGCCCTGTGCATCTAAGACCTTAAGCTTACCTTGTATATCTGAACGATTGTCTATGACGATATTGATTGTACTGGATGATGGATTTGGAAACACATCCATTCTTTCCACTATGCTGTTAGTGTTGTCATTAGAGGTGACCATAGATACTACTTCATAAGTTTTATCTCCCACAAATAGAAAGGACTTGTCTTGGTGTGTATATATTCTCTCAAAAGAATCAATTAATGTCTCACCCGTAACTCTTAATTCTACTCTCAGATTTTCAAAAGAAGAATCGTAATTAGCTAGATAAGTCAAGGAGCCAGAATTATTAACCTCATCAGAAATAACAAACAATGACTGGTCATTTATTCCTGGATATATTAAACCTGAGTTAGTGTTGGAAATTGGCATGTACGAATTACCGGCATCCCTAGAATAACCCACCTGACCATTTAGATTCTGTATGAGGTCACCATTGATTTCTAAGCCATAGTGTATGCTTTGCCCATTATCCCGAAATAGAGTGTTACGAATGAATTGGTCCATCTCTAAATCATAATTGGAATAATCGCCATTCCTGACAAAGTAGATATGAGATGAAGTCTTTACAAAGTTATCAGATGATATTGCTCTGTTGTCTGGAAAGTCTGCATAGGTATTAGGCACTTGAGGAAATGAGAATTCTGGTGTCCAGTTATTACCATCGTCAGGTGTGATGAAGAATAATTCAGGATATGAGATATAGCAATCGATACAAGGTAGAGGTTCGGTTTGCCGAATAAAGTGACTGATTCCTTTTGCAATAAGTCTTGAGTCTTGGATACTAATGATTTCATTTGGGAAGTCAATGAACCCTAGACTATATTCATTATTCAGTTCTCCAAAATTTTCTCCCTCATTAGTAGATTTTAATATTCTATCATTTGATATGCAATATAAATGTCCTGATTCATTTATATCAAAATCAATTACCGAACCGAATAATGCATTTAGACTGCATTGAAAAATTGTTATTTGCTTGAAAGAAAG
>CAZQDZ010000039.1:0-39018 GCA_964591455.1 uncultured Saprospiraceae bacterium | reverse complement strand
TAGAGGGATTACTTGGAATAGAGCCAATCAGCTTTTCAAAAATTAAAATTTCACCATCACTTCCAGCAAATTGGGACTTTTTGAAATTAGACAATTTACATTTATTTGGTAATTCGTATAACATATCGATATTGAAAGAAAATGAGAAACTAAGACTAATTGTTAAGACGGATTCCAATGTCATTTACAATCAACTCATTACCCAAAATGAAGAAATTATTATTAGCTTAAAATAAAACTGATTTTAACACCAGATCATGAAAACATATCTCACCTTTGTCGAGAGACGCTGGCTACAGCCACTTCATTAGCGATAATCAGATACAAACAATCCATATTATAAAGGTCTAGCACATGGATGTATAATCCTATTTGTTGCTACCTATATAATGGACAGTGAATTCATTTCATGTTCTGATGCTTTTTTGATTATTTTCAAAAACTAAAAAACTAACAGTCAATGATTGTAACGAAAGGTATAAGCATAGCTAAGCTCATTAAATGGACAGGGCATCATATAGTATGGCTTACAGCATTAATGGGAGCGATAGTGGCTTTATACCATTACCAAATAATTTCAATCGCCATTCCTTGGTTGCCTGTATCAGTAATAGGTACAGCAGTGGCATTTTATGTAGGCTTCAAAAACAATCAAGCTTATGATAGAATGTGGGAAGCACGTAAAATTTGGGGAGGAATAGTAAACGACAGTCGAGCCTGGGGAATGATGGTGGACGGATATATTACCAATCAATTTAGAAATGAAGAAGCCAGTCAAGCAGAATTGAAGAATATAAAACAACGTCTCATTTATAGACATATCGCATGGCTATATGCACATAGAAGTCAACTACTTGTGGCAACACCATGGGAACATATAAGCCAAGGAGGACATATTGCCAAAACTGCAAAAATGTATCAAGAAAAATTTGGTATTGGCTTACTTGATGATGAAATCACTAGAACCGAACTTAAATTATTCTTACCTGATTCCGAGCATGATAGATTAGTTGGCCATGTCAATTCAGCAACTCAAATCATAAATGAACAGTCAAGAGATCTAACAAAACTAAGAGAACAAAATTTTATAGATGATTTTCGTCATACCCAAATGGAAGACGTCCTTCGAATGTTCTATACGTTACAAGGAAAGAATGAACGTATTAAGAAATTTCCATTGCCAAGACAATATGCCAATATGAGTAGATACTTTGTGGCTATTTTTATTATGATGCTGCCATTCAGTATGATCCCAGAATTGATGGAACTTGGAGAATGGGGTTTATGGCTTTCTATCCCAATCAGTGCACTCATAGGTTGGATATATGTCATGATGGAAATAGTAGGTGACTATTCAGAAAATCCTTTTCAAGGAATGGCAAATGATATCCCTATGATGGCATTATGTCGAGTAATTGAAATAGATTTAAGAGAAATGCTTGGCGAAAAGGAATTACCACCTAAGGTAGAAGCAAAAAATGGGGTTTTGATGTAAAGAATAGTGCTATACATCTACAGCCCTCGTTCCCCTGGGCGGCAGAGTGCTGTAAGCCAGCCCAATAAAGGAATGAGTAAATAAATAACCGAACAAATAAAAATCGAGTAGGTAGAGGGGACTCTCACCTAAACCTCTCACACAACCGTCGCTAAAACCTAACTATTCTAAAAGAGTAGTACCTAATCAAGACCCAATAATAAAGAAAGAGAAGGAGCTGCTAGCTTTTAACAATCTACTCTTACTAATTGTGATCCATTCCGAGAGAAAAATATAACAAGCAAAATCATTCTACCCGATTAACACAAAACTCAAGCCCAAAATAAAAAAAACTGGAACTCATTGGCAAGTTCCAGTTTTCAACTTTTCATTATTCCAAGCCTAACTAGTAAAAATTTGGCTAAAGTCCTTTTTATAGCTAAAGACTAATATTAGACTTAAAATCATACCTAACGCAGCTCCACCAATCCCCGCCATATCATGGAGTAAATGGAAAAGAAGTGCATTAAACATAATCGCAGTCATCCATATGAGAGCCATAGGTACAAACTTCCCAACTACTAAAGCAAGTCCACCTAAAATTTCAAGGACACCGATAATCTTGAGAAATCCAGAACTTTCGTAGATGCCAAATAAAACACCACCATCTCCTGGTATCTCTGGTACAGGAAGAAAACCAACAAATTTGTTAATTCCAAAAACTAGAAGAAAAACTCCAAATAGAATTCTTACTCCCGTTGTTACTTTAGGGCTCATCTTTCAATTGTTTTAATTACTTAAATATACCAAACTAACCAATAAATCATAAACTTGGGTATAAAAACTAAGCGAAGCCTATGTAGCCCCAAATCCAAAGGATAGCCCAGCAACTGATTTTTGATTAGGCTAGTAAAGAAGCTAAAGAGTTGGCATCTAGCGTCCAGCCCCCCAAGCAAATTTTTATTCAACTTACTTTGAAAGAATAGGTATAAAATTACTGGATAATTCGAAACATTGAAAAAGTCATACATCGCCTCCTCTGACAAAAAATATATAAGCGAATTGAATGAATTGACATGAAGCAAAAAAACAAAATATTAAATACCAAAAAGGAGACTATTTTTCTTTGAAGGTGTCACGTACTGAATATGGATATGGATATGAAGAATAATAAAGGATTTTGGTAAAATGCAAAAGCAGGGTCAAATTAAAAACAATAGTTACTTAAATTGCTTTATCTGTCCAAAGTTGCTTGTCAGTTTGTATGGTTTTAAAAGTAACTCAAAAGAAATTGACGTCAGCATATTGAATGATTGTCTACTTCTCCCCTATCAGTTTATTCCTGATAATGATTTTTTCTAATAATTAATTAACAACCATATAAAATGACATTTAGAATAGCCAAAAGAAAAGACGTTCCACAGATTGTAGAGATGATAGCTGATGACGAACTAGGAAAAACAAGAGAAAATTACCAAACACCTTTACCATCAGAATATTATAGAGCTTATGACAATATAGATGATGACCCAAATCAAGAACTGATAGTTCTAGAAAACGAAAATCTTGAAATAATAGGAACGCTACAATTATCTTTTATTCAGTACTTGACTTATAGAGGAGGAATACGAGCACAGATAGAAGCTGTAAGAATTAGAAAAGATAAAAGAGGAACTGGCATCGGTAAAGTCATGTTCGAATGGGCGATAAACAGAGCTAAGGAACGCAATGCCCATTTACTTCAATTGACCACTGATAAAAAAAGACTGAAGGCATTAAAATTCTATAAAGATCTAAAGTTTAATGCTACGCATGAAGGAATGAAAATGCACTTTAAATAAAAAAGCCCAACCAATTATGCTATTACTCAACCTCCAAGAATAAGTGCATCTACTACGCCTAAAGAACTCGGTCTAAAAAGCAAGCCGCTAGCTGTAAAAACTAAAGACGATGTAGAATTAAGTGGATACTGGATGGACAGGCGGATGCAAAATACACCAACCAGAAGGTCGTCGTCATCTTTGCCAAATATATTAGACACAATTGTCTAATTATGTTTACTTTTGTGTCTATATGGCAAATCAGACAAGACAGATAATAATTGAAAAGGCCACAAGACTATTTAATAAAGAAGGCTACAATGCCGTGAATCTCTTGGAGATTTCAGGAGAAGTAGGGATATCTCGAGGCAATCTCGTATACCACTTTAAGGACAAGGATGCCTTACTGCAGGCCATCTCAGAACAAATGTGGGAAAAGCTGGAAGCTGAAAGAAAAAAGTCCAGATTGCTGCCCTCATTTGAGAATTTACATAATGAAGTAAGGCTATATGAGGTATTTCAAAAAGAGTATGCCTTCATATTTCTAGATAGGTTAGTGAGCAGCCACCCCCTTCTGGCAAAACGATTTAAAAAAATGGTCGATCAGACCATCAAGGATAATGAAGCCGCTATTGCCTTCGCCATAGAAAAGGGGAATATGAACCCAGAGCCCTTTCCTGGCATCTATAAGAATCTTGCACTGAGTACATGGATGATTGCCTTTTTTTGGTATGCACAGTATTCCGTCAGAAAAACAAATTCTGTAAAAGGAGAGGTCGAGAAAATAATCTGGAGCCTGCTTGTCCCTCATTTCACAGAAAAAGGAATCCAGTCTTTTGTCTCCTTCTTTGGTTCTGATTTCTTGGAAAGTCTTGGAGAATCTTTCGATTCCAGAATAGAAAACTACGTGACTTTCTGACATGGCAATACTGAAATCCAATATCAATCTGAATGATGGAGCTGTAAAGCAGAACAGAGAACAGATGTTGGCTCTGATAGCTGAGCTAGAGGAAAACCTTGAGAAAGGTCGTTTTCAAGGAAAGGAAAAACACATTGCCAAGGCACGTGCTAAAGACAAATTGCTGGCGAGAGAAAGAATAGAATTACTGCTCGACCAGGACAGTCCATTCTTAGAATTGTTTCCACTTGCAGGACTACTTAATAAGACAGGCTTTGGGCCAGGAGGCACCAGTGTCTCAGGTATAGGTATCGTACAAGGACAACTCTGCATGATTAATTCTAATGTAGGTACTAGAAAAGGAGGGTCTATAGACGCAGTGACCCTGAATAAATCTTTGCGAGCAAATGATATTACACTTGAGAACAGACTTCCCTGCATCAATCTAGTGGAAAGTGGTGGTGCCAACCTCACTGACCAGGATAAAATCTTCAACCATGGTGGTCGTTCTTTCAAGGACATCACCAATAGATCCAAACTGGGATTGACTACGATTTCCGTTGTGTTTGGCAATGCAACAGCAGGCGGTGCCTATGTGCCTGGCATGTCAGATTTTTCCATCTTCCAAAAAAAATCTGCCAAAGTATTTCTTGCCGGCCCGCCACTAGTAAAAATGGCGACCAATGAAGTGTCAACGGATGAAGAACTTGGAGGAGCAGAAATGCATTCTAGAATATCTGGTGTCAGTGATTACCTGGCAGAGAATGAAATAGACGCAATAAGACAAGCCCGTGAGATCATGACGTTTGTCAAAGCAGCTAATAGGACTTTCATACCAAAGGAATTCGAAGAACCCAAATACGACGCAGAAGAATTGCTTTCTGTTGTGCCTCATAATCTCAAACAACCAATTGATGTCAGAGAGGTGATCATGCGCATTATCGATGGGTCTGATTTTTCAGAATTTAAGAAAGATTATGGCGCCACCTTGGTGACGGGTTGGGCGCACCTGCACGGCTATCCGATAGGGATCATCGGTAATAATGGCGTCATATTTTCTGAGTCAGCCAATAAAGGTGCACAGTTCATCCAGCTCTGCAATAAAAATGACATTCCCATCCTCTTTATCCAAAACACAACTGGCTATATGGTCGGCAAGAGTTATGAGGAAGGTGGCATCATTAAGAATGGTGCTAAACTGATCAATGCCGTGTCCAATAGTGGAGTGCCCCACCTCACACTAATGATAGGCAATTCCTATGGCGCTGGAAATTATGGAATGTGTGGTCGTTCTTATGGACCACGATTTTTATTCACTTATCCTAATGCCAAAATAGGTGTCATGGGTTCTGAACAACTAGCTGGCGTCATGGAGATCATCCAAAGAAATGCAGCAACAAAAGCTGGGAGAGAGTATGACGAAGAGCAAGGCAATATGGTGAAGCAGATGCTCATGATGGAAGCCGAAAAGAAATCCTCCGCCTGGCATTCCACTTCTGAATTATGGGATGACGGTGTAATTGATCCAAGAGAAACAAGAAACTATTTAGGCTTTGTGCTTACAGTGGTGCATAACCAAACGATAAAAGGAACCGAATCGTACGGTGTATGGAGACATTGAATAAAAACATCAATACCATACTCATCGCAAACCGTGGCGAGATTGCTTCACGTATCATACGTACGTGCAAGAAGCTAGGTGTGCAAACCATTGCTGTTTTTTCGGAGGCAGATAAGAATGCACTTTATGTGGAAGAGGCGGACAAAGCGATACACATTGGATCGCCAGAGCCTGCGAGTTCCTATCTGCACCAAAGCAAAATCATAGAGACAGCTAAGAATCACAATGCAGATGCCATCCATCCAGGTTATGGTTTCTTGTCAGAAAATGCAGATTTCGCTGAATACTGTAAGCGAGAAAACATCACTTTCATCGGACCAAATAGTGAGACTATAAGGAGCATGGGCTCTAAGTCTGCCGCCAAAGCACTGATGAAGGAGCATGGGATTCCTGTCATTCCTGGTTATCAAGGCGCAGACCAATCCTATGAGAGAATTTCTAAAGAGGCCGTCAAGATAGGTTTTCCCGTCTTGCTCAAAGCAGTCGCAGGTGGCGGTGGGAAAGGTATGCGTATAGTGGAGACTGCGGACAGCTTACAGGCAGCCTTCAATGGAGCTAAGAGAGAAGCGCTTAATGCCTTCGGTGATGACGAACTCATCATAGAAAAGTATATTTCAGCAGGTCGTCATATTGAGTTCCAAATATTTGGAGACAAGCATGGTAATGTCATTCACATTTTGGAAAGAGAATGTTCTATCCAGCGACGATATCAAAAGATCATAGAGGAAAGTCCTTCACCCATCATGACGAAAAATCTGCGTGACGAGATGGGTCAGTCAGCCGTTGCCGCTGCTAAAGCGCTGAACTATGACAACGCAGGTACCGTGGAATTCATCTATGATGATGCTACTCAAAACTATTATTTCCTGGAGGTCAATACTAGACTACAAGTAGAGCATCCTGTCACTGAGATGATCACAGGCTTAGACTTGGTGGAGTTGCAACTGATTTCTGCAATGGGACAGCCCTTACCGATGTCACAAGCCGACATCCAGTCTCAAGGTTATGCCATCGAGGCAAGGCTGTATGCAGAAGATCCCAATAATGATTTCATGCCCGGGTCAGGGACTGTGGAGTTATGGGATGTACCTGAGGTGGATGGATTGCGAATGGAAACAGCAGTCAGGACTGGTGCAGAGATTTCAATCTACTACGACCCCATGATAGCCAAACTCATCGTATGGGACAAAGAAAGAACTGGAGCCATAAGAAAACTTAGATATACACTGGAGAATCTCTCGTGTCTCGGACTGCAGACTAATCAGGCGCTACTTTGCAAAATTCTTGTCGATCAGAATTTTATCAATGGTGAGTATGACACGAATTACATAGATGAAAATATAAACCACCTTACAGAAGGCAATCAGAACGTCGTGCAGCTCCACCATGCCATGATCGCATCCACTTTATCAAGATGGCAAAAGAGAGCAGACAACAGAAGTATATTATCAGGTATTCCTCCTGGCTGGAGAAATAACTTTTACCAATCGATTCAAGACATATATGTACATGGAAATGAAGAACAGTTACTATCCTACAGATATGCATCTGGCCGATTCACCATTAATATAGATGACCAAAAATATTCTTCCACTATAATCAAGGTGTCTGCTAATGAAATCCACGTAGAAATAGATGGTGTTCGGACAGCCTATGCACTGATACAGCGTGGTCAGGATATATTCCTTCAGAACAGCATCTCAGGTGCGACTCAGCTTTCATTGAAAGAAAAATTTCCAAAGAAATCAAATCAGAATCTCGAAGACGCCTATGTAGCACCTATGCCATCTCAAGTGATAGAGGTACTTGTCGAAGTAGGTAAAGAAATAAAAGAGGGAGAAGCACTTATAGTCTTGTCCTCCATGAAAATGGAAAACATCATCCAGGCCACCGCGGCTGGAACTGTAACAGACATCTATGTGCAAGAAAATCAGAACATCGATGCCAATCAAGTATTACTAAAAATAGAAGAGCAAAATTGAAATTCTATGGCGACATATCCACATCTTCTTTTCGGCAACAAAAATTTGCCTTCATAAAAGTCGAGGAAAAAGATAAGGTGTTATCCATTTGTCTTGCAAGAGCAGAGAAGAAGAATGCCCTGCATCCCCAAATGGTCAATGAGATAGCCTACGCAATGGAGTATGCGGATGCATACAAAGATGTGTGGGCTATTCTCATAGAAGCAGAAGGCTCAGTCTTTTGTGCTGGAGCCGATCTCAAAGCTTTCATGGGTATGATGGGGGAAAACGATTCCACGATTCCGCAACCTAAAGAGCAAATTCTAATGGGTGCACTCTTCAATAGTACAGCCGTGCCTATTATCACCAAAGTAAACGGAGATGTATATGCGGGAGGATTCTTTTTTCTTGCAGGTGCACATATAGTCATCGCTAAGGAAAACATAAAATTGGGTCTCCCTGAAGTAAAGAGAGGCTTATATCCTTTTCAAGTCATGGAGAGTCTGCTCACGGTTATGCCTGTCAGAAAAGTGATCGACTGGTGCATCAGAGGTTATAACCTTCCAGTCACCGCCGCTTTAGAATATGGTCTGGTAACAGAAATATGCTCTGCCGAAAAAATAGATAGTCACACAAATGAAATCATCGAGGAACTCAAACAAAATAGTCCGACAGCCATCAAGAATGGACTTAAGGCATTGGAGCATATCAGAAGTGTGGATGCCAATCATAAGTACCTAATGGATATGCTAATGCAGACTATGAATAGTAAAGATGCCCAAGAGGGCTTGAAAGCATTTAGAGAAAAAAGAAATCCAGTCTGGACTGGAGAATGATAAAATTATGAGTCGAGATAAGATAATTATTTCTGCCGCATTGACAGGTGCAGCGACCAATCGCTCTCACTGCCCACACATCCCATATACACCTACTGAGATAGCAGACGAAGCCAAGCGAGCGGTGGATGCAGGTGCCAGCATCGTGCACATCCATGCCCGTGAAGAGAATGGAATGCCGAGTTGGCGGACAGAGGTCTTTGAGAACATTTCTAAAGCAGTGCGAAGTAAATGCCCTGAGGTTATTATCAATTACTCCACAGGAGCGATAGGGCTTTCCGTAGAAGAAAGAATCAAACACCTGCCTGCGACCAAGCCAGAAATGGCAGCATTCAATATGGGCAGTATGAATTATGCCATCTTCTCAAAACGTACAAAGCAATTTATCTGGAATGGTGTATTTGAAAATTCTTTTGATACTATGCAGGAAGTTGTCAAGATAATGAACACCAATGGCATCACTCCAGAGATGGAATGCTTTGACACAGGACATATCAGAAATGTAGAACCCCTCAGAGCCATGGGGCTCATCCCCGACAATGCATGTTACAGTCTAGTGATGGGAGTACTCGGAGGCATCCCAGCAACACCAGAAAATCTTCTGCACCAGATTAAGCAAGTGCCTGAAGATGCCTTCTGGCAATCCATTGTCATCAGCCGCAAGCAGTGGCAACTTACTGCCTTAGCTGCAATGATGGGTGGCAATATCCGCGTGGGTCTAGAGGATAATTTTTACTTGCCCAAAGGAGAAATGGCCAAATCCAATGGAGAACTCGTGAGCGAAGCGGTAAACCTTGCTAGAATGATGGGTAGAGAACCAGCGACGATAGAAGAGACTAGAGCAAGCCTTAACATTCCAAGAATCAGCCAACTATAATTATGCTAAGAGAAGGAACATTCAAGAATAAGATAATACTTGTCACTGGGGGCAGGTCAGGCATAGGCTTTCAGATTGCTAAAGATTTATTGCAGCTGGGAGCTACCGTTTGGATTTGTTCTAGAAAGGAGGAGCTTTTGATGGAAGCTCAGAAATCCCTTAGCGCATTTGGGACTGTCGAAGCCATGAAATGTGACATCAGAAAAGAAGAAGATCTTTCGCAGTTAGCAGCGTCGATTAATATAAAGCATGGACGTTTGGATATTTTGGTCAATAATGCAGGCGGTCAGTTTCCGAGTATGGCAGAATTCATTTCCAAAAAGGGATGGGATGCCGTAATCAATAATAATCTGAACGGCACCTTCTATATGACTCAGAAAATGGCACAAACATTTTTCATCCCTCAGAAAGCAGGTGTCATTGTTAATATCATCGTAGGACTGTACAGGGGTTTTCCAGGCATGGCACATACAGGTGCGGCAAGAGCTGGAGTTGAAAATCTGTCCAAGACTTTAGCTCAAGAATGGTCTCATCATAATATCAGAATAAACTGTATCGCACCGGGAATAATAGAGAGTTCTGGCCTTAATCAATATCCTCAGCAAGTTCAAGACATGTTTGAAGAAGCAAAGAAAGCTATTCCACTTGGTCGCTTTGGAAAGGTGGAAGATGTGTCCAATGCCGTTTGCTTTCTCGCGAGTCCAATGTCAGAATACATAACTGGAACAACCACTTATGTAGATGGTGCACAGCATCTCAATTATGACAACATGGGCTTAGTTAATGTTCTAAAATCTTTTATGTAATGGAAGTAGCTAACAAGATATTGGGTGGAGGATTTCTTCTAGCCTCGTCAGAAGGGCAAGAGATTTTTACACCTGAAGACTATACAGAAGAGCAAAAGATGTTACGATCTTCTGTCAGAGATTTTTTGAATCAGGAAATAGAACCCAATAGAGAAATCTTTGATACTACTGAAGGAACAAAACTGGCGCCTTCCAAACTTGAAAAATTAGGTGCTCTTGGATTTTTAGGTTTGTCGGTTCCAGAGTCTTATGGAGGATTTGGTTGTGACATCAAGTCTGACCTCGCAGCTTCTGAAGTCATGTCAGACAGTTTTTCTTTTTCTCAAAGTCTTGGCATACAAAGAGGTCTAGGTATTAATACCATCTTATTCTATGGCAACGAAGCGCAACAGGAAAAATATCTTAGAGGTATCATAGATGGTAAGATAAAATGCTCTTATTGTCTTACCGAACCACAATCAGGTTCTGATGCTAACTCTGGAAAAACCAAAGCCACTTACTCAGAAGATGGTAAGCACTTTATCCTGAATGGACAAAAGATGTGGATTACCAATGCAGGCTTTGCTGACCTGTTTTCTGTTTTTTGTAAAATCGAAGATGATCCCAATCTGTCCTGCCTTCTTGTGGAAAAAGAATGGGGAGTAGCCTTGGGCGAAGAAGAAAAGAAGTTGGGCATCCATGGCTCATCCACACGTCAAGTGTTTTTTGAAAATGTCAAAGTCCCGGTCGAAAATTTATTGGGAGAAAGAAATAAAGGTTTCAAGATTGCGATGAATGCCTTGAATATGGGTAGACTCATGATTGGCATTGCGGGGTCTGCGATCTCTAAAAGAGCATTCGGTATAGGTGTAAGCTATGCCAATGAACGGATACAATTTGGAAAACCCATTTCCTCATTTGGAGCGATAAAAGAAAAAATTGCCAAATCGGCGGCAGATATTTTTGCCTTGGAATCCGCATGGCACAGACTTGGAGGAAACATGGATCAGGTATTCCAACAGGAAATAGAGTCTGGGGCTGACCCGCTCCAAGCAAAGCAAAAAGTGGCAGCAGAATTTGCTGTAGAATGCGCCATTATAAAAGTCCTTGGCTCAGAAACCGAGCAGTACGTTGTGGATGAAGCATTGCAAATGCATGGTGGAATGGGATTTTCAGGTGAGTCAGAAATATCCGTTCACTACAGGAACATAAGGGGCAATAGAATCTATGAAGGAACAAATGAAATCAATAGACTGGTCATCACGGGGACCTTGTTAAAGAAAGCATTCAAAGGTGAATTGGCGCTCATGGGGAAAGTCATGGGTGCTTTTTCAGCATTGAAGTCAGGAGAGATTACATCCATAGATAAGCCACTGGATGACCTGGAGACAGTTATGGCCTACATAAGCAATGTCAAGAAAGCTGTCCTCTTATGCATGGGAATGGCGTCACAAAAATATCAAGCGGAGATAAAGGAAAAACAGCAGTTGATGTCCAGAATTTCAGATATGATCTCTTATGTCTACTTCATGGAATCTGCAGTCTTGAGAAGTTTTAAACAAGGATCGACATTACAACTTGACTTGAGCAGAATGTATATCGCTGAGAAGTTGCCGCTCATCCAGCAGTCCATAAGAGAAGTCGTATCTCACTGTGTAGAATCGACTAAGGTAAAACAGGATCTAACGGCCATCCTTCGGATAATAGAAATGCAAGAAATAGATCTCATTGCAAATAGAAATAAAATTGCCGACCACTTCATCAACCAGAATAAGTATAAACTGTAGCATATGTCTGACTACTATTTTTCAGAAGAGCATAACATATTCAGAGACAGTCTCAGGGCCTTTCTCCAAAAAGAAGTTGTCCCTTATATAGACCAATGGGAAGAAGAAAGAAGGATTCCAAGATCGATATGGAAAAAAATGGGAGAGCAAGGATTTTTGGGGTTAGGATATCCAGAAGCCTACGGTGGGAGCAATTTGGATTTTTTCTTTGATGTTATCTTTTGCGAAGAAACTTCAAAAGTCTACTCAGGAGGATTCTCAATCACACAGGCGGTCGTACAGTACATGTCCTCAACCTATATTGCAAAACATGGTAGTGATACCTTAAAGAAAAAATACTTACCTGGCATCATCTCTGGGGACTTGATATCAAGCATTGCCATAACTGAGCCAAGCGCAGGTTCTGATGTCATGAATATTAAAACCACGGCAGTACTAGAAGGTGACCATTACGTCATCAATGGATCAAAGACCTTTATAACCAATGCTGTCTATGGAGACTTCATTGTCGCAGTGGTCAAGACAGATCCAGAGGCAGGACCAGCAGGAGTCAGTCTTGTCGTCATAGATCGAGATGCAGAAGGTGTCACAGCGACCAAGTTGAAAAAATTGGGCTGGCACGGATCTGATACTGCTGAACTGGCTTTCGATAATGTGAGAGTACCTAAAGAGAATCTGATTGGTGAGGCGGGTAAAGGCTTCTATTATCTCATGGGTGGTCTACAGACAGAGAGACTGGTAGGGGCCGTCATGGGGTACGCCGCTTGCGAATCTGCGATGGCTTATACGATGCAGTACATGTCTGAACGACATGCCTTTAATCGTCCATTGAAAAAATTTCAAGTGCTGCGACATAGAATAGCGCAGATGGCAGCAGAAGTGGAATCATGCAAACAATTTGTATTGTACTGCTGCAGATTGAATAATGATGAAAAATATGCGGTCAAGGAATGTTCCATGGCAAAGTTACTCGCAACAGAATTATCTGACAAGGTAATGACCCAGTGTCTTCAGATGTTTGGCGGGTACGGCTATATGGAAGAGTATAAAATAGCTAGAATGTTCAGAGACAGCAGAGTGGGCACTATAGGCGGCGGGTCGTCGGAGATAATGAGAGAAATCATTGCTAAGATGGTTATGGATGAGGTTTCCTATCAGTCAGCTACCGAAGCAGAAAATAAAAGTGATAAAAATTCAATACCTAAAAATAATACAGATATGAAATTAGATGCGATTTTGGAACAAATCAGTCAAAAAGCTCAAGCAGCAGGACCTCTAGGAAATACGCTAAAGTTTGATTTTGGAGATGAACAACTATACATCGATGGTAGTGGAGAACAGAACGAGGTGTCTACAAAGAATGATGAAGCAGCCTGCCTTGTCAATACCAGTTTTGAAGATTTTATAGCGATGACCAAAGGCGAACTTAATCCAATGAGTGCTGTCATGACCGGGAAGGTAAAAATCAAAGGAGATATGTCAGTCGCCATGAAATTACAGAGTCTATTCAATTAAAGAAGTCTGCTATGGAGAACAAGACTTTTTTAATTTCAGGTGCCAGTAGAGGGATAGGAAAGTATATTGGATTGAGGTTGGCTCAGGCAGGTGCTAATATTGTGATTGCTGCCAAGACCACTGAGCCTCACCCAAAACTTTCAGGTACAATCTATACAGCTGCCAAAGAGATGGAAGCACACGGCGCAAAAGTTTTAGCGCTG
Source organism: uncultured Saprospiraceae bacterium (assembly GCA_964591455.1). GTDB lineage: Bacteria > Bacteroidota > Bacteroidia > Chitinophagales > Saprospiraceae > RFSX01. The sequence goes on along the minus strand of CAZQDZ010000039.1, from coordinate 25,241 downwards.
AAACTGGACGTCCGTGATGAAGACAATATGAAACACGTCATTGACATGGCTGTGGCTGAATTTGGTGGCTTGGATGGATTGATAAATAATGCGAGTGCCATCAACCTCTCTGACACAAGTAACATACCCATGTCCAGGTACGACCTGCTACAGGATATCAATGTCAGAGGATCTTTCATGGCTGCTAAGTACAGTATCCCACACCTGAAGAAATCCGACAACCCACATATAATGTATCTCTCACCGCCGATTAATCTAGACCCTAATTGGGTAGGAAAGCATCTGGCTTACACTATGAGTAAGTACTGCATGAGCTTGCAGGTAATGGGGCTTGCAGATGAATTGAAATCGCATAATATTGCTGTTAATGCTTTATGGCCTAAAACCATAATTGGCACAGCTGCAATAAGAAATTTTCCTGGAGGCGAACAGATGCAAAGGCAAAGTCGCCATCCTCAGATAGTCGCGGATGCTGCTTTTGAAATTCTCAGTAAACCTTCCTCTGAGTTTACGGGAAATTTTCTTGTAGACGAGGATGTCTTGAGAGATGCAAGAGTTGAGGATTTTTCTAAATACCAATTTGAACAAGGCCAAACACTTATACCTGATTTTTTCTTATAGCCATGAGCTCTCTCCAATCCATACCAACCCTGATAGACAAGTTTTATCAATGGGAATCTCAGACACCTGACAATGTCTTCCTTAGACAACCAAGAGGTTCTGAATGGCATGAATTAACTTATGCTGAAGCTGGACAAGAAGCTAGGCGCATGGTCAGCGCCCTGAATGCAATGGGCCTCAATAAAGGTGATCATATTGGTATATATTCCAAAAACTGTTACCATTGGATTCTTGCAGACCTTGCCATCATGATTGGAGGGTTCGTTTCCGTTCCTTTATATGCTAGCCTTCCTAAGGCCCAGTTGTCTGAGGTGATTTCTTTGAGTGATTTAAAAGCGATTTTCTTTGGAAAATTAGAACTCTGGGGAGATAAAGCTGAAGCAATTCCTGCAGAAGTGATTCCCATAAAATTTCCTCATTATAAAGGCAATGCTGAAGTGACTCTCGGCTATGATTGGGATACACTCACTTCACAGCACGAGCCCGTGATGGACAATCATCACCCTGCGCTGGATGAGCTGTGGACTATATTGTTCACTTCAGGGACAACAGGTACGCCTAAGGGGGTCATGCATGTACATCGCTCTCCTGCGAAGATAATGGCAGATGAAATCGAGAAGAACTGGATAGGGGTTGGTGAGCTCGGCCATTTCAACACCTTCTCATATCTCCCACTAAATCATGTGGGCGAGCGCATAGGCCTAGAGCTGACAGCCATCTGGATGGGAGGTACCATGTCCTTTGGGGAGAGTCTTGACACTTTTGTGCAGAACTTGCAGGATGTACAACCTGATTTGTTTTTTTCGGTTCCCCGCATTTGGATGAAGTTTTACCTTGGAGTTTCAGCCAAATTATCCCCACGTTTGCTTTCAGCCTTATTGAGAATTCCTGGACTAGGAACTCTTGTCAAGAATAAAATATTGAGATCCTTGGGAATGAGTAAGGTGAAAGTAGCAGCCACAGGTGCAGCCATCACGCCTGCATTCCTTAAGAAGTGGTACAAGGACTTAGGAATACATCTGATCGAGGCCTATGGAATGACAGAAGTCTGCGGATCATTTACCAATGGGGTAGACCTTGATACACCTTTGGATTCTGTCGGTCGTGTCGTCCCTGGAGCTGAAATTATAATTGATGATCAGACAGGAGAACTGTTACTCAAATCTCCATATATGATGACGGGATACTACAATGATTCTGATACGACAAATGCAGTACTCAAAGATGGTTGGCTGGCGAGTGGTGATCGTGGGACGATAGATGAGCAAGGCTATCTGAAGGTGGTAGGTCGTGTCAAGGATGCTTTTAAAACCTCAAAGGGAAAATATGTGATCCCTAATCCCATGGAAGAAAAGTTGATTCAGAATGATCACATCGAGCAAGTATGTATCGTCGGCCTAGCCATCCCACAACCTATAGCTCTGGTAAATATATCTGAGATTGGGAGCAAATGCAGTAAGTCAGAACTCATCACATCCTTAGAAGACTCTTTGAGTGAACTTAATGAAGGTGCAGCAAAGTATGAGCATGTATCGACTATAATAGTGGACGATAAGACTTGGACATTAGAGAATAACTTCCTTACTCCTACCTTAAAGGTGAAACGAAACGAGATCAACAAAGCCTATAAGGATATGTATCTTAGCTGGCATAATGCCGATGACAAAATTGTGTGGACTAACTAATTAAATTTACAATGATGAATACGCTTACAACAGATAAAAAACTATACGATGCCTTCTATTCGGAATGCGATAGGGTATTCTCACTTCAGCAAAGTAACAAATACAAAATTGCAAAGACCACGGCCAAGGAGAGAATAGCCAAACTCAAAAAGTTAAAAACTGCGCTACTGGACACTTATAATGAGAGGATCAAGGAGGCAGTTTATTCAGACCTCAGAAAGCATGAGGTAGAGGTGGAGCTTAACGAGGTACTACCTGTGGTGGGCGCTATAAATTTTGCGGTGAAGCGCATTAGATCTTGGATGAGAGATAAGCCAGTCCCAGCACCCCTCAATCTATTTGGATTCAGTCACAAGCTAGTTTACGAACCCAAAGGTGTCGTACTCATCATAGCTCCTTGGAATTTTCCTGTTAATTTAAGTTTGATGCCTGTCGTATCTGCTATTGCTTCTGGCAACTGCATCATCCTAAAACCCTCTGAGCATACACCAGCTACGTCAAGATTATTAAAAGAAATGTTAAGCGATCTGTTTGCCGAAGAAGAGATCACCGTATTAGAAGGAGGTATAGATGAATCTACGTATTTACTCAAAAAACCATTTAACCATATCTTCTTTACAGGTGCGCCTGCCGTGGGAAAAATAGTAATGAGGGCAGCCTCGGAGCATCTAGCGAGCATAAGTCTGGAGCTGGGTGGAAAAAGTCCCACCATCATAGATGAGAGTGCAGATCTGGATCTCGCCGCAAGGAGAATAGCCTGGGCCAAGAACCTCAACAATGGGCAGGTCTGCATAGCTCCAGATTATATACTGATACACCAATCCCAGAAAGAAGCTTTCATAGAGAAATACAAAAAGTATGTGAGCAAAGCCTACGGCGAAGACCGACAAAAATCAGATTCTTATGGTAGAATAGTCAACCAAAAACATTTCAGAAGATTGATCTCCTATCTCGATGATGCAAAAGACCGAGGCGGAAAAATTCTTTTAGGTGGCATTCATGATATAGAAGATAATTACATCGCACCCACTATTGTGACTGGGCTTTCTGATGATTCTTTATTATGGCAAGAAGAAGTATTTGGCCCCATCTTGCCATTGCGTACTTATAACAATCTATCAGAAGTCATCTCGCATATCAATAAGGAAGAGAAACCTCTCGCTTTGTATATCTACAGCAAGAAGAATAATAACATAGATCAGATCATCAAGGAGACAAGCTCAGGAGCAGTAGTCGTAAATTATTCTGCCACCCACTACACCAATCCACACTTGCCTTTTGGTGGTGTGAATAATAGTGGGATAGGTGAGGCCAATGGCTTCTATGGATTCAAAGCTTTCTCCAATGCCAAAGGGGTTCAGAGACATTGGTCTAGGAGGCTTGATATACTTAGTCTTGTCTATCCGCCTTACACGACTAAAAAGTCCAAACTCTCCAAGTTGATCACAAGATATTTTGCTTAAGCGATAACTTATGAAAACGGTACTCATAACTGGAGGCTCTAGTGGAATAGGATACGAACTTTCCATTAAGTTCGTAGAAGCAGGCTATCGCTTATTTTGGGTTTCTATAGATGAAACAGAATTGGCTGCAGCTAAGAATGCGCTTTTAAAACAATTTCCAAACGGAGAGGTCAATTATCTCACCATAGACTTATCCAATCTGGATGCGCAAGAGAAAGTTGTCGATTGGTATCGTGGCTATGATATGCCTTTGGATATATTAATCAATAATGCAGGATTTGGCGTCTACGGATTTTCCTCAGAAACCTCCATGGAAAAAGAAATCAAAATGCTGCAGCTTAATGTCATCAACTCATTTAAATTAACCAAACTGTTCCTGAGTCTCATGACCGCCCAAGGTCATGGCCACATCATAAACATCTGCTCCAATACAGCTTTCCAACCCGTACCCAAAATGGCAGCCTACGCCGCCTCAAAATCTTTCTTGTCATCCTACAGTCTTGCTCTGGCAGAAGAATTAAAGCATCAAAAATCTAAAATCAAAATACTGACGGTCTACCCTGCCGCAATTAAGGATACAAAATTCAAAATTGCTTCAGACATGGAAAAAGTGAAAACGTTTGAGGGACTGATTACCACAACTAAGAGAGATGTGGCCAAGGACGTTTGGACAGCAATTAAAAAAAATAAATCGGTCATGCTTTCTGGCGCTAAGCACAGAAGATTAAGATGGCTGATCAAAATATTACCTAAAGCAATTTTGAATTGGATGATTGCTCTTGAGCTGGAAGAAAAGACTACCAGATAATCTAGGAAAAAATATGTTCATCATTGTGCTCTAGAGTATAATAATTTGGGAGTTATCTTCCGAAATATTTAAAATGAAAACCATTAGCTAACAGTAAATATGATACATAAAATATGAAGAAATTTATACTAATAATATTTATATCATCGCTCTACAGTTGCACTAAAAGTCAATCATGGGAAAGCGCCGTCTGTGATTGCATAGAAACAAATTACAATTATCAATCTTGGAATTACTTTGATGAAATAGAATCTTTCGAACAAGAGATGATTGAAAGAAATAAAATCTCAAAAGATATAGAATCAAAAATTGATCTACTTGATAGACTGGGAGAAATTGAATATGTCGATTTTTATAAACACCAATTCTCAGAAAGACTTCTAACCTTTGGAGAAGAAACAATACATTACTGTCTAAGGCGTGCGCTTTTTCACAATAATTGTGACGGGAGACATTGGAGTATAAAACTTGTTAAAACTCACAATTATCATAAAGCATTACTTCAAAAAGATGGCAATATAAAATTGTACAATAAAAGCATGGCTAGCTCCATAATAAAGACAGTTAAGGAAAATAGTGGTGACAATCGAATCAAGGATCTAATTATTCTTCAAGAATTATATCGAAGAATTCCTGATGAATCTTGGTATAGATTAGATCAAGCAAATTCGAAATTGAGATCTTTCAATTCACAAAGCGTAACGACAGATGGATCAAAAAAGCGAAACATAATTGAGGTATCCGTAAATGGAGATAATGTGATTTCTGTGGAAGGAAACATCATGCCCTTAGAAAAAGTAAAAGCTACAATTAAAGAAATGATTCTAAATAAAGAGAATAATTCTGATTTTCCAGAAGACCCTCAAAAAGTAATAATTGCCATTTCTAACAATAAGAATACCTCTTATAAAATGTACCTTGATGTATATAACCAAATAAAGGAAGCAAATGCCGAACTTCGGATGGAAAAATCTCTATCCCTATTTAATAAGCCTTACAACTCATTGAACAAAAAGGAACAAAAACAAATTAAGCAAGAAATACCTTTTATAGTTTCTGAATCGGAGCCGACGAATAACAAAAATTAGATAATTTAGTTGCTACTCCTGTTATCATCAAACAAATATGGAAAACAGAATTAACGAAGTATTAAGTGCGATGGTTAGTCAGATTGACAATATCAGTGACTAGATGAAGTATAAAGTTGATTACTCAAAATAAAAGCCAGCTGATGAATGAAAAAGAAACAAAGACATATTGATCCAGATATTATTGATGAATTTTATCACGGCAGAAAGAAGGTAAATCTTAATGATGTAAATCAGTGGATTGTTAAACATACAAATATGACTATGGCAAGTCTTTTTTGGTTTGTATAAAAACAAACAGGAAGTTTGAATGATAATGATAATCTGAATGCAGAACGATTCAATACAGGCCAATTACTTGACATTAAAAAGGTGGCTATACCATAGGTAAGTCATCATACACAAAAAGGCAAATTATGACAGCAATAAGATTTCTTTCACTCTTAATTTTCACTGCTTTTCTTAGCATAGGCCATGCTCAAGAATATGTTACTGAAACCATCCAACATGATGGCTTAATAAGAGAATACAGCATCTATGTGCCTGCCAGTTATGACGGAACCAGTAGTTTCCCATTACTATTTAATTTTCATGGCGGCAACGATGTTATTGCTAGTTGGCAGAGCATATCCGATATGAGCCCATTGGCAGACACGGCCAACTTCATTCTTGCTTACCCACAAGCACGTCCTGATCCCAGTGACGGCAATTCACTGAACTGGCTCCCGAAGACGGCAGACACCTTTGATGATGTGCTATTTATTAATGCACTGATAGATACCATAGCCAGAGATTTTCTAATAAATCAAGAAAGAATATATGCTTGCGGTTATTCATTAGGTGGTGAATTCTCCTATGAGCTTGCCTGTAAGCTTAATAGTAGAATAGCCGCAATAGGCGCTGTGGCCAGAACAATGCAAGCGGACCCTAACAGTTACTGCACGCCAGTTCATCTCACCGGTGTGCTTACAATACTTGGTACCGATGATCCTATTTCGCCATACGATGGGCTGATATATGCCGGTACAGAATTTTACATTTCTGCTGCAGAAACGCATGATTACTGGGTGACCCATAACAATTGCGATACCAGTCCAGCCATAAATATGGTAAGTCCTAGCGTAGAGAGAAAGACCTGGTCCACTGCCTCAGGCTGTGCCTACATAGAAGGCCTAAAAGTGATAGGAGGAGGACATGACTGGCCTGGCGTATTCGGAGATAGGACAATAAATGCGAATGATGAAATCTGGCAATTTGTGTCAAGATATGACATCAATGGCTTGGTAGGATGTGCCACAACTTCGACAAATGATTCCAATAGTAAGCAAGAAAACTACAGCATCTATCCCAATCCAATAAATTCAATTCTAACAGTGGAAATGGATATTGTAGAGGATAAAGAATTTAGAATTTACTCTACTAATGGAGAACTGATGATAAGCGGAAAACTGACTTCTAATGTCAACACAATTGATTTATCCCAGATACCGCAGAGCATATATATTTTAAATATTGATAATCAATCTATCAAGCTTATAAAAACAGAATAAAGTAGCATAATATATACACAAGGTATAACTCTTTGTTCCATTAAGCTCAAAATAGTGAACAGACCTAGGTCAACATCTCAATCCAAACCTTGGGATAAAAATAAATTACAATACGGCCATTGTTTTTAACGCCATTTAAAACCTCCTTAGCTAAAATGGCTAAAGGCCGTCAAATCAACTTACCCGTCAATAAAAATAGTGTAGCCTAAATGGTCTATTCAGTAAATCTAATAAGCTAAGGAAAATAGTCACTAAATTCTAGTAACCTATTCTGGTGAAAGCACATTAAACATAAATAAACGTTAACCAAGTATCAAGTAATGATTAAATCCACAACCCTAGTTTTGATATTTATCCAGACTATCATTGCAGGAGCCTTTTCACAAGTTATTGATTTTGAAGTTATACATTCAGCCAAAGATATAACAGTTGATGACATTAGGATTGGGGATTTTCTAAAGGGTCCTGATAATGAATTTTATTTCTTCGGTTCTGCTTTTGGTGTACCAGGATACAAGTTGTTCAAATCAGAGACTATTTCATCCCATAAGCAAGAAATTGAAATTCCACACTTAGATGGCTCTTACAAACTTATGTTACATTTTGATGAGCTGGTTCTATATGGTCGCACTGGCCAAGATAGCTATGTACTAAAAAATGGCATATGGGAATCAAAATCACTATTCTTGGAGAATAGATATAATGCAGTATATCAAAACAAAATGTTCAGATATGAAAGCGAAAACAATACTCTATTAGTATCAAATGATAAAGGTGAAACTTTTACTCAAGGCTACATGTATGATAGTCTCGTGGTAGAAAACCTTAGTATATATGCTAATCATGATTTTGTATACAATATTGTTCAAAAGCAGAAGATAAACAGTTCAAGAAAGGAAATATATCTTTACACATTTGATACGGATTTAATATTGCTTGATAGTATATACATCAAGGATTCAAGTAGTATTCCATACAGATTCAAAATGTGGAGTGAAAATGAAGATGAGTTAATTGCAGTCAGTTTTAGAGAACTCTTGATTTTTGACCTACCCACAAAAACGTTTGTGTCTTCCAATAAAATGAACATTAACCAAGGATATCAATCTGATTTTTTGGAGATGAATGTAGAGAAAAGAGGAAGACTACTTTATTATTATAATAGCCAAGGACTCAATTTTCTAAATTTAGATGAAGTCCCAAATGAAGATCCAATACATATTGCTGATGTAAATTTACACTTTGATACACCTTACATTAAGGATGGACAAAACTTAGTTTGCATAACTCAATTGGGAAGAATATTGGTTTTAGACCAGAACAATCAGATTAATTACATTTTACCAAATCTGGACCCTTTTCATCAACATAATAATTTCCTAATTGGCCCCGATGGACAACTTCATCTTTATGTGACTTCAAGATTAATAAGAGGAGGCTTCCAGTCTTATGACCAAGGTGATACATGGATACAAGTTGAGGATAGATATTTAGACGAATACGAAGTTGATTTAGATCTTGAATCATATCCAATCGGAAGCTTGATCCAGATTAATGGTGATACTACTGCCTGTGTAAGGGTAATGAAATCTTGTGATCCTGCTATATCTAAGCCTCAAAGTCCATATGACGAAGTAACAAACTCCTTCGTAGGTAATCAATTTTATTACACGACGGATAAAGGGAATAATTGGGCCTATGCACGAAATTTTGTAGGAGAGCCAAATACAAAAATGATAACTGTTGACGGACTATTACATATTTATTCCCCTGTACAATCTATGCCTGAATTTCCTGTAACTTATATTATTGTTGATCCTCCAGGAGTAACCATAAGACCTACATGGAATATTTATGACCCCAAAAAGAACTTTGATTTGGTAAGTTCAGTACAACTTGAAAATTATATTCTAGGTGAAACAAATGGTTCTTTTCGCGTGAATGAAAATGGTGAACTGCATCAACATCCTCTACTTGTGAATGATTATTCATATATAGATGATGAGCAATTGACAATGTCTCCTGCTGGAGAGCTACATTTAGTTCCAAGTTCAGATGCCAGTTATGTCATAAATACAAGAAATGACACAGTGCAGTTATACTATCGACAAGACAGATATGGAGATTATTTCAAACTAAATGTAAGTCCAATAAATTTAGAGCAAGGTCAGCTTCATGTCGCTGCAGACAAGATTTATTATGAGACAACAGATAACATTTACAGGGCTTCTCATCCAATATTTGAAAAACCCAATTCTGTTATAGTAAAAACAATTTGTACAGGAGACACTCTTGAAGGATATAGCTCAACTGGCACATATATAGATGTCTTTGCATCTGCAAACGGATTAGACTCAACAAGAACTCTTCACCTAGAAGTAACCCCACCTTTAGAGTCTTGGGAAGAAGTATATTTATGTCCTGCAGAAAAACATAATGGACTTACAGATTCAGGAATCTATGATTTTATGCTTACTTCACTTAATGGTTGTGATTCTATTCACCATGTTGAAATTTTAGAAATTGATAGAGATGATCCCATCTGCGCTCTAAAATATGATGAAGAAGCTAAATCTTTTTCTGACTCACAATTCCTTATATCCTATCCTAATCCTGCAAGTAATGAAATTACAATCCATGTTTCAAAATCCTCTAGATTGCCTTCGGAACTTTTTATCTACACTTTTAATAATAAGTTAATTGCAAAACATCAAATACTACAAAATCAAACGACAATTGATATTTCAAAACTCGAAACAGGAATCTATGTTATTTATTTGAAAAATGGTAATAACATATACTTCGATAGGATTATAAAAATTAACTAAGAATATAAATATCTTGAGATTAATCTAGTTGTGCGGATAAGCGACTAATTAGTTGTCGATTTATGAAAACCCTCGAAAAGGAACATGGCACAATTAAATGTATGCCACCTACTTTCTCAATGTCCGAATCAGTGCTAGCGTATCTTTTGTTTTCTTAGTAAGCCCCTTGAAATCTCTGTCCACAACATCCTTTCCTATGAGTTTAGAACCCATTGCGACACAAGTCACTCAAGTATCGAACCATCCTTTGAGATTTTCTTCTGAAGGCACTACCCCACCCGTCGGCATGATGTCTGTCCATGGCTGAGGTGCCTTGACAGCCTTGACAAAACCAGGACCCTATACACTACCCGAAAACAGCTTGACGATATCACAGCCCCACTGCTCAGCAGTACCTATCTCTGTCAGTGTCCCACATCCTGGCATATAAGGAACCTTCCTTCTATTACAGACAATGGCAATATTTTCTTTGAATGAAGCAGTGACAATAAAGCTAGCCCCCTAATTGCATATAGTGTGCGGCAGTAGCGGCATCCTTAATTGACACGACGCCAAGCACCATCTCCGGTAGCTCCTTGGCACAAAATTTAACAAGTTCGTCAAAGACCTGATAAGCAAAATCTCCCCTACTTGTAAACTCGATTACCCTTCCACCACTTTCATCAACTGCTTTTATCACTTGCTTGCCAAGTTCGATATCTGGATTATAAAAGAGATGAACCAATCCTATGCTGGCTTTGGAATTAAAAAATCGCTAAAGATAAATTTATTGGATTTTTTAAGTCTTAAAGATGAGACTTCGAATCGGATAATGTGATTGGATTCACTATCTGCCATTCTAGTACTGGTGAGAACCAATGATTGTTCGCTACTTCTCTATGATATAACTATTTGAGCATTAATTGATAATCAGTTCTCCGATTTCAATTTCACTAGTTATACTGTCCATCTCCCCAAAGTTATCAATGACAAAATCCAAAATCCAAACACCACTATGTTTGACTTTCACAAAACCGACAATGTATTTACCTTCACTGCAAAGCTTAAATACTGGCTCCATAAACCTGAATTTGATTGAAGGGTTATTTTTTAGATAACCTGACACCTCTACTCTTGCATAGTTAATTGGCTCTCCATCAAGATCTAGTAATTGGGGATTTTAACAAGTGATGGGTTCTATTAGTCCTCGTATCATCTACACTAAATACTTTGGAGAGAAACTGTCCTTTATCGGTGGGTAAGAAATCGCAAGTATCTATTTTTCTTTCGTGTGCTTTTTGTAGTACCGTCTTCTTTTCTACAGGCGGCTGACTAAGCCCCCTCATTGGAGAGAGAAAAATAAGAAAAGATATAGCCAATCTTGGAGATTACAAGTAAGATGATTGATTTAAATAGTTAGTTGTATACAATTTATTTAAATACCGTCAGTGAGCCGCTAAATATTTCTGTTTCACCATTAAGCGCATCTACCTCTAGTAAATAAACATAAACGCCACTTTCCACACTTCTTGCATCCCAGCCTGTTTCAAATTCATTGATGACAACTTGAGAGCTTTGCCATATTATACCGCCCCATCTGTCATAAATGGACAACGACCTTACATTGAAAAAATCTTGATTACCATAGACATTGAAAGTCCTATCCACTGGATTTTCACTCCGTGTACTTATACTATTAGGTATGTATAATTCTTGCACAGGTAGAATTGTAAGCAACGTAGTGCAGTTAGAACTAATATTGCATGCATCAGTAGCTTCAAACGTTACTATGACCTCTTGCTCATCAGCGCAGCTAGATAAGATAGATAATGCCTCAAAATCATCAGTAATCATCAAGTTGGCATTTTGCTCAGTAATGAGATTCAATTCATTTCGTATTTCATTTGTAATATTACCGCTGCATACAAAGGTCATTTCGTCAGGGCATACTAATACAACATCGAAAACATCACTGACCGTAATATCAGCATTACAAGTGGATATATTACCACACTCATCGGTGGCTACAAATTCAAAAGTTTGCGTAGTTCCACAGGTTATATCGTCTATATCCATTGTAGGCATATCAAGTTGGACTGTACTGCAATTATCCGATACAGATATATTATCCAACCATTCTTCCACAATTGCTGTATTATTTTCACTGCCAGCAGTCACTTCTAACGCATTAGGACAGGTGATGTTAGGGCTGAAACTATCCCTTATTAATATATTACCAGTACATTGTTGTGTTGTACTACATGGATCCAAAATCTCAAAGTTAAATACAAACATTGTGTCGCAAGACTCAACGAAGTCATCTGCATCAAAATCGTTAGTAATCATATCAGATACATCCATAGAATTACTAGTAGCTGTGGCATTAGATAACCATGTCGTTACAAGGTCTACATTCTCATCCATTCCACATTCTAAAGTTAATACCGTTGGACAAATGATAGATGTAATCTGGGACTCTATTGTCAAAATACGATTACAACTGTCATTAATATTCCCGCAGGTATCGGAAACTATAAAGCTAACTGGAATAGGGGCTGTCTGACCGCATAGATTATTAAAGACCCCTAGGGAATCCAAATCATTACTTAAGTTAATAGCAGAACAGTTATCACTACCTGCTAAAGTCTCTAACCAGCGCTCTATGCTATCCTTGGCATCTGCTAAATCAGTCACAGTCAAATTCTCTGGACAAAAATCAACTTCAGGAATTACGCTATCTACTATGGTGACTTCAGCAGAGCACTGTGTCATTCTTTCGCAGGCACCATCTATCACAGAGAAGGTTAATGTAACTTGTTCACCACAGACTAAACCTACTACATCCTCATAATTCAAATCATCCTCTACAGTAATATCTTCGTCAAAGGCAAATAATTCTTCAAACCTAATAAGAAGTAAATCGAACAATTCTTCAGGATCTTCACCACATCCAAATTCTAATGGTGCATTACAAAAAACTTCTGGCTCTAACTCATTAAGCACAAATAACGCAGAAGAACAATTTGCAATATTCTCACAATCATCAATGGTAACAAAGTCAACAGAATATAAAAATTCTTCTTCACAGGTCATTAGTATATCCTGAATATCAAAAGTATTTTCGACAGTAAGCATTGGGTTGCAATTATCCAAGGCGCTGACTTGTTCTAACCATAATTCTGCATCGACTGACCAGGAAGAATCAGCAATATCAATTGTTATTTCGGCTGGACAAACTATCTCTGGCATCTCTAAGTCAATTACATCAATACTTCCCATACAAGACACACTAACATTACAGTCATCTTCTGCAAATATTGTAAGTTCTATAGTGGTACCACATTGACTAAAGTCTATAGAATCTATTGGCGTCTCTGTATTGACACTAAGACTTTTCAATCTGGAATCCAGAGCGATAGTCTCTAGCAACCAATTATCTATACTATCTCTACTTTCAGATGTTATGCATTCTATTGTCAATGGAGCAGGACAGGAAATTGTAGGCGGATCAGGGCTATTATTATTAGTCAATTGGATCGTCTCGCGAGCACTTAATCCCACATCATCACGGACGACAATGAGATAATCACCTTTAGGTAAATCAATAAAAACTCGATCTGTCTGAAATGTATTACCATTGTCTATAGAATAGTTAATTGTTCCAGTTCCTGTAGCAAAAATCGTTAACTCACCATTGTTTGCATCACAGGTAGAAGGTACAAAGGTAATTCTGTCTATTACTGGCATCTGTGCAGAGGCACTAGATATGGTAAGGAGAATAATATGCAACAAGGAGAAAAGCAATAAAAGAGGACATCTATTACTAATATATTCAAACAAATATTTTAGAACACACATAATGATTCTATAATAAATTTATAGGCTAATACCCGAAAGTAGTCTATATCTCAATTCAAATGCCAAGTACGAATATCAAATTCAGACTACTGAATTCTTAACTATAACTTATAAGAATAATCCTACATGTCTATTTCATTGATTACTAGTAAATTAAGTACTCTGAAAATGAAAACCAGAGCATAAATGAGCAATTAGTCGGCTCGAATGTAAGAATTGAAGAAATGGAATTATACACTCAAAAGTCAGCTACTTGCTGAAATAAATAGTGTGATTATAGCTGTTATCCATGTGTTTGTCTAAATACCGGTCTAATAAGTGGACTCAAATATATCTACTGGAATGATGTGAATTGGTAAGTATAAGTAATTGGTATTTTGCTAATATCATCCATTATACTTCTTCATCAACTTATAGTGATGTTCTGTATGATAAGCCGTAAAATAGATGAACTCTCTAAAATTCATTCTGCCTGTCAGTGGGTGTGGGATGACATATTTAGTAAGCGCTTTTTCAGAATTTTTCATGACAATATCTTTTAATGTAGCTTGCTCTTCTCTGAACCACTTTATAATTCTGTCTTTATCCTCATTAGATATCTTATCAGCAATAAACTCGGCAGGTGCTTTGACGCTTCCTTTACTAAGTGCTTTCTGATACTTAGCGACCACTTGGTCATACGTTTTCTCTTCTCTGTTCATCTTCCCAAATTTATATCGGAGTATAAGCTTTGGAATCTTCATACCCTTATTTAGTGCACGTGTGGTCTTCCTTAGATGTTCTAGATGTTCGCCATCACTCCACTTACCTGGTGTTTTTTGTGAGGCAAACTCTTCAGCTGGCCGATCATTCAGCCATTGAACTAGGTTATCAAATTTTTCATCTAGTAAAGTAATGAGTGCTTCTTTCTTCATATCTAAATAAATCTAGTTACTTTTAGTAACTAGATAATCAAATGTAAGTAAAGTTAGTTTCTAACCCTCATCTAAACAAGGACTTACCCACATATAACTCAGTAACATGTCCGTAACTAATGTTGAAAATCAGCAGCTTAAGCTTAAGAAAAAAATAAAAAAAATATATACTCTCTCCAAAGACTGTGACCATGCTAAGGAATGTCCTATTAAAGGCGTCCTAGCACCCTCAGTAGATAAGTGGAGTTTATTCTGTCTATATAATCTGGCATATAATGATGTCCTCCGCTTTAATAAACTCAAAGCCTATGTCCCAGGCATCTCTTCTCGCATGCTGTCAGTGACACTTAAGAAATTAGAGGAAGCAGGCCTCGTAAAGCGTCAGCTATATGCAGAAGTGCCTCCAAAGGTAGAATACAGCCTCACTGCTTTCGGCCTACAATTTTCAGAAAAACTAGCTGAGCTCAATCTATGGGTATGGGAAAAGCGAAAAGTATGAAATCTGAATACGATACCACTAAACTGACGCTTCATTCAACAAAATATCACCCAAAACTACTTGGATAGAAAAACTTAGCTATTTTGTCTAAATACAGCAAAAGATAGGCTTCTTCAAAATCCTGATAAACAAACTAAAATAATCCAATTTAAATTACTGCCTAACCCACATAAAATATGCGAATAAACGGCCACTCACATCTACTACCATATCCAGAGCAAATACCTGCTTATCTGAAAGAAAAAGAAATTTTCTGGATAGATGAAGACAGACAACACATGCTCCAAAAAAATTGGAAACGACCTGTCACAGATTCCAGTTTTTTCTTGAATGAAAAATTAGAGTGGATGGACCGAAACAAAATCGACCATGCCGTCGTGCTTAACCTTTCTCAACTCTACGGTAACGGTCTTCGCATACGGGATATGAAGTATGCGCTACGATTCCAAAATGATTTCAATGCTGGTGTACAGAATGATTATCCTGAAAAATTTACTTGTGGATTTGTCGTACATGCAGGTTTTATAGATGGGGCACTCTGGGAAATAGAACGCTGCGTGGAAGAGCTGGGACTCCAGGTACTCTGCCTGCCGACTCACTACATGGACTCTATAGGAACCTGGCGAGGCATATTTGATGAAGAGACAGCACCCATATTTGAACTGGCTAACAAGTACAAATTAGCTATAGAAATCCATCCTTATGATGGAGAAAAATTCATACATATAGAGAATAAGGCGTGGCGATTTCATTTAATATGGATGTTGGCACAGTGTGCAGATGCGTACCATTTTTACACATTAGAAGGTCTGTATGCAAAGTATCCTGACATTAGAGTTTGTTTTGCACATGGAGGACAACTGAATCATCTCAACATAGGTCGGAGAACACAGGGATTCGATGGTCGTCCAGACCTATTCGAAGGCATGACACGTCCACGTAAAGCGATTGGTCATCCTAATATATATTTTGACACCTTAGTCCACGATACCTTTTCATTAGAGCTGATGATTCGCCGCCAGAAAGGCACAGACCAAATCATCCTTGGATTAGATGATCCATATCCACTAGGTGAGATGGAAAGTGAACGTCAGTCTTCTTATCCAGGAAAGTTATTAGACCTGGCGGTAGACGAAGGCGTTATTTCTGAGATACAGCATAAAGAAATTTGGCACGACAATGTCATCCGATGGATATGTGGTGCAGAGCAGGAATGTTTCTTAGAAAGAGTGAAAAATAAAAAATAAAATTCGACAATAAATTGAAGTCAATGGGATATCAGCAAGGACTTGATTTTGCACAGCAGATGGACAGAGAAGATGAACTGCGTCAGTACAGAACACAATTTCATCTTCCACTACAAAAGTCAGGAACCCCTTATGTATATATGTGTGGAAACTCTTTAGGTTTACAACCAAAACAGACGAAGGATGATTTACACCAAGAACTTCATGACTGGCAAAATCTAGGCGTAGAAGGACACTTTCATGCTAAAAATCCCTGGTTGCCTTACCATGAATTTCTTACAAATGCAATGGCTAGTGTTGTGGGGGCTAAACCTAGTGAAGTCGTCGTCATGAATACCTTGACGGTTAACCTGCATTTGATGATGATTTCATTCTATAGACCTGTAGGTAAAAGAAATAAAATAGTCATAGAGGCAGATGCCTTTCCGTCGGACAAGTATGCTACAGAATCTCAAATCAGACAAAGAGGATTGGATCCAAAGGAATGCTTGGTAGAGCTTAAGGCCAGAGAAGGAGAAATTTGCCTGAGAGAAGAAGACATACGAGAGGTGATCACAAAGCAAGGGAATGAAATATCGCTGATTATGCTAGGTAATACTAATTACTACACTGGGCAGTACTTTGACATGAAAAAGATCAGCGAGTGGGGGCATGTATATGGATGCTATGTTGGATTTGACTGTGCGCATGGTGCAGGGAATATACCCCTTAACCTGCATGACTCAGGCTGTGATTTTGCCGTATGGTGTAATTACAAATATCTCAATGCAGGGCCAGGTGGTATGGGAGCTGCCTTTGTGCATGAACGTCATCACCATGACACTCTTATACCTCGTCTGACTGGCTGGTGGGGGCACAACAAAGAAACCAGATTCAAAATGCGAGATAATTTCGAACCAATCCCTACAGCAGAAGCCTGGCAACTGAGCAATCCACCTATTATGGCTATGGCAGCAGTATGGTCATCTCTTAAAATATTTGATGAAGTGGGTATAGAAAAACTCAGAAAAAAAGCGATTAAGCTCACCGGTTACCTAGAGTTCTTGATTAAATCACTCGGTGATGATGTTATTAATATTATTACGCCATCAGAGCCCAACCAAAGAGGATCTCAATTATCTATCCAGGTAAAAAATGCAGATAAATCTCTCTTTAATCAAATTACTGAAGCTGGGGTAATAGCAGATTGGAGAGAGCCGGATGTGATCAGAGTAGCTCCGGTACCTATGTATAACTCCTACGAAGATGTGTATAAATTCTACAACATACTAAAAGAGGCGCTAGATGAAAAAAAATAAAATAATAATCGTAGGTGCTGGCCTCTGTGGCACTTTATCTGCCATTAGACTGGCGCAGCGTGGTTTCCAAGTGGTGGTATATGAACGGCGGCCAGATATGCGAAACGGTGTAGAAGATACGGGGAGGTCCATTAATCTAGCTTTATCTGCAAGGGGGTTATTAGCACTAGAGATGGCTGGTATCAAAGCGGCTATCCTAGATGAGTGTATACCCATGCGTGGCAGGATGATCCATCCCTTAGAAGGCAATCCCTTTCTAAGTAACTATAGTGGGAGGCCTGAAGACTATATTAATTCTGTTTCTCGTCCAGGACTCAATCTAGCGCTGATAGAAGAAGCTGACAAATATGATAATGTAGAAATACGGTTTGAGTGTAAGGTAACAGATGTCAATCTAGAGCAGGCAAGTATCTCTTACATGACCAATGATCAGATTCAGAAAGATGAAGGCGCTATTGTGATAGGGACTGATGGTGCTGGCTCGGTAGTACGTCGTTCTATGATTGGTCAAACAACTAAACTTCTTTTTAATTATTCTCAAGATTTTCTGAGACATGGCTATAAGGAGTTATCTATCCTACCAGAACAAGGTGGGCAATGGAAAATAGAAAAAGAAGCCTTACACATATGGCCTAACGGTAATTTTATGGTAATTGCTCTACCTAATCTGGATGGGAGCTTTACACTGACCATGTTTCATCCTTATGAAGGTGAGGCAGGATTCAACACTTTGAACACGAAAGATAAGCTCAAAGACTTTTTTGAGAAGTACTACCCTAGTCTATTACCATATATCCCTCACTTGTATGAAGAATACTTTGAGAATCCAGTAGGCACCCTCGGCACAATCAAGTGCTACCCTTGGCAAGCCTATGGCAAGACGCTTATCATGGGTGATGCCTCACATGCCATCGTCCCTTTCTATGGACAGGGCATGAATTCTTCTCTAGAGGACGTACGTATATTTGACGATGTAATGGAAGATTATGGTGCTGATTGGGGCAAGGTCTTTACTACTTTTCAGGATAGGCGTAAAGAGAATGCAGATGCCATAGCAGATTTGGCCATTGATAATTTTTACGAAATGAGGGATCATGTAGATGACGTTGCTTTTATGAGAAAGCGTCAAATAGAAATGCAGTTAGAACAAGCATTTCCTGATTATTATTCAAAATACTCACTGGTTACTTTTCAGCCTAGGCTGTCATATGAGCAAGCCATGAAACGAGGTAGAAAACAAGATGAACTCCTACTACAGATGTGCGCTGATGACAATTTTGACAAAACACCCTTATCTGTTTATCACGAAAAATTAAGCCAACTGACCGTATGATTATTCAGACAACATATAATAAAAGCCACTTTCGATGTGATCTATCCAAGCCCATAGATCTATCAATTCCAGTAGGCCAAGTCAGATGTTTCTATGCTACTGAATTCAAAACCAGTCCTTATAAGTCAGGCGATTTTGTTGGGGCCGTTTCAGCAGGCGCACCTGTCAATTTTTTTGATGTTCAAATGAATCCTCATGGTAACGGTACGCATACAGAATGTCTAGGACATATTACTACAGCACAAGAAAATGTAGGCGATAAATTATTACAATTCCATTTCATTGCTCAACTTGTAAGTGTGCCTGTCACGGAAATTAGTAATGGAGATAAAGTCATCACTAAAGAAGCACTGACAGTCGCCTGTCCAGCAGAATTGCCCGAAGCTATAGTAATCAGAACTCTACCCAATGATGAAAATAAACTAACTGCAGACTATTCTGGAACGAATCCACCTTACTTAGAAATAGGGGCTATGGTCTTTCTGGTAGAGAGCGGTGTAAGACATCTATTACTAGATTTGCCATCTGTAGACAGAGAAGAGGATGAAGGAAAATTAGCGGCCCACCACCTATTCTGGAATATCGAAGACAAATCAGCCAAAGATAATTCTAGAGCAGATTGTACTATAACGGAACTCATATATGTGCCCATGCATATAAGAGATGGACTCTACCTCCTTAATATCCAAATCCCCTCACTACCATTAGATGCGACACCAAGCAAACCTGTTTTGTATCAATTGGAAAAAATTGAAAGCCAATAAATATGTCTTTGAAGAATCCAGAATTAATATTATACAATGGAAAGTAAAGTACTGAAAGACAAAGCCCAACCACTGGGTCACTACCCACATGTAAGACGCGTTGGGGATTATATATATGTATCAGGTACAAGTAGCCGTCGCAAAGACAATACTCATGAAGGTGCCATGCAGGATGAGCAAGGCCAATGGCTCTTGGACATCAAAGCACAGACAAAGGCCGTGATACAAAACATCGGACAATTGCTGAATAGTTTGGATGCGGATTTATCACATGTGATAGACCTAACCACTTTCTTGGTAGACATGAAAGATTTTAAGGGATATAATGAAGTGTACGGCACATTCTTTAATCATGACACTGGCCCTACACGGACAACAGTAGCTGTACACCAATTACCACACCCTAATTTACTAATAGAAATAAAAGCCATCGCTTATCTACCTAAGAAGTAATAAAGACCAAGATCCGTCGATAGTCGAAATAAATGAATGCCAATGAATTCTAATTAGAATGGAGAAGATTAAAAATTATATAGGTGGTGAACTAGTGGCCCCTCATAGTGGACAATATCTAGATCTTTACGACCCAGCTTCTGGACAAGTGTATGCTCATGTAGCTGATTCTGATAGTACTGATGTAGATGCCGCAGTTCATGCCGCTCAGCAAGCGTACACCACCTGGTCTACTACTTCTATTAATGAGCGCAGTCGTCTATTGACTAAAGTAGCCGATTTGATAGAAGCGAACATCGTAGACTTGGCCAAGGCAGAATCTCTTGATAATGGAAAACCAGTATGGTTAGCTAAGAAGGTAGACATCCCCCGCGCATCTTCTAATTTTAGATTTTTCGCACAAGCCATCACACAATTTTCCACTCAGGCTCATGAGATGAATGATGCTATTAATTACACCTTACGCCAACCGCTAGGTGTTGTGGGAACGATATCTCCATGGAACCTGCCGCTCTATCTCTTTACCTGGAAAGTGGCACCCGCGCTAGCCGCTGGCAACTGTGTCATTGCTAAACCATCTGAAGTAACACCCATGACAGCTTACCTGCTATCAAAGCTATGTATAGAAGCAGGTATACCTAAAGGTGTGTTCAATGTTATTCACGGAAATGGCATCAAAGTAGGTGCGCCTATCTGTCAGCATAAGAACATCAAAGCGATATCTTTTACAGGCAGCACAAGCGTCGGTGCAGAAATAGCAAAAGTCGCCGCGCCCGCTTTCAAAAAAGTATCTCTAGAAATGGGTGGCAAGAATCCGAATATCATTTTTGCGGATTGTAATTATGAAAAAATGATATCCACCACAGTACGTTCCTCATTTGCTAATCAAGGTCAGATATGTCTTTGTGGGTCCAGAATCTTTGTAGAAAAATCAATCTATAATAAATTCAAATCAGATTTCGTAGATCGTACCAATAAATTAAAAGTGGGACACCCTACTGATGATACTGCAAACTTAGGCGCTATCGTCTCAAAAACCCATTACGAGAAAGTGCTGTCCTATATCGAATTAGCGAAGGAAGAAGGCGGCACAATCTTAACAGGTGGTAAAGCTGTATTTCCTGAAGGATATAAGAATGGATGGTACATTACACCCACGATCATAGAGGGATTACCTTTCGATTGTCGCACTAACCAAGAAGAAATATTCGGTCCCGTCGTCACCATCATGCCCTTCGAATCAGAAGCTGAAGTTCTACGATATGCAAATAGTACCGAATATGGTCTCGCCAGTACGGTGTGGACTGAAAATATAAGCAGAGCAAATCGTATCGCTAAAAAATTACATGCTGGCATTGTTTGGATTAACACCTGGTTACTCAGAGATTTGCGAACACCATTTGGTGGCGTAAAGCATTCAGGCGTTGGCAGAGAAGGTGGGTTCGAAGCCTTGCGATTCTTTACAGAGCCAAAAAATGTTTGTATTCAGTTTAGTAACGAAAACAACTAGGCAATGAAAAAAAATAAGGGATTGTGGCTCAGTCTATTTGTACTCATCTTTTTGCTTTCTCAAGATTACTTATTTATCAGTTGGGAAGGAAAACCTGCCTTGCTTGGATTTCCTATATGGATTGTTTGGTTTGCTTTTGTGCACTTATTATTTATTGTTGGTTTCTATTTTTTTTCAAAGAAATACTGGTCTGAATGATATACTTCATTCTATTTGCTTACATAGCGATTGTCTTTCTAGGCAGTCTCAGAGGCACCTCCTCAAGTGCTAACAGTCCTGAAGGATATTTCCTGGCTAATAGAGGCTTAGGCACATTCGCGTTGTTCTTCACCATATTGGCCACTAACTTTAGTGCCTTCTATTTTCTAGGTTTTGCAGGTGCCGGCTATAGAGTAGGATATGCCCACTTTATTATAATGGCCTTGGGGACCGGATTTGCCTGTATTTCATTTTATATCCTTGGGACAAGAATTTGGCGCATAGGCAAAACTCATGGACTGATTACACCTGCAGAATTAATCTATCATCAGACAGGGAGTAAATCATTGCGATGGATTTTTGCAGGCATTATGCTACTCTTCACTTTCCCATACCTAGCTTTACAGATTATCGGTGCAGGCTATATCCTTGAAAATATAACACAAGGCACAATACCCTATATCTGGGGAGCCACGCTGCTCACTTTGTTTACAATAGTCTATGTATGGATAGGTGGAATGAAAAGTGTGGCCAAGACAGATCTAAAACAAGGGCTACTCATGATATTTCTGATGGTGCTTGCTGTCATCGTTATCAGCAATAATCTGGGAGGATTAACCGAGGCTAATAATAAAGTCCATGCACTACAACCAGAACTCTTTTCTAGAGAAGGTGTGGGTAATGCTTTTCCCCCTAAGAAGTGGTTTAGCTTACTTATATTTTGGATTTTCTGCATCCCAATGTTTCCTCAGATTTTTATGCGTTTTTACATTGCAAAGGATGTAGGTGCATTAAAAAAATCAGCCCTACTATATGGATTGATTCCTTTGTTTATTTCTATCCTACCAGTTATCATCGGAGTGCTAGGTCATTTAAGTTTTCCTGATTTGGTTGGAAAAGAAACAGACCAGATCTTACCGAAGATGTTAGCTGCGCATAGCCCAGAGTGGTTTGCAGGATTAGTAATGACCGGTGCATTGGCGGCATTCATGTCCACCCTAGACTCACAGTTACTGGCCTTGAGTACGATAGTTACCAGAGATTTCATATTACCCTTCAAAAAAGATGTGGGATTAGAACAGCAGGTAAAGTTGGGTCGCATATGGGTAGTCATATTCGCCTTTGTGGGCTTATTAATTGCAGCACAACCTTTTGATACTATAGATGATATGGGACGGTTATCCTTTGGAGGGTTAGCTGTATTATTTCCTGTCACTTTCATGGCGGTACGTGGAGGTGGAATATCGCCATTCTTTGGAGTGCTTTCCTGCCTCGTAGGTGAGGTACTGCTGATTGGATTCTATTATGAGTTTATTCCGAAAAAATGGTTGTTTGGTTTTGATAGTGCTATCATAGTCATAGTAGTATGCTTTGGAATTGTCTTACTAGGTAAGTTAGTAGGCAAAAAGACACAAGCTTTAATTGTTTAGGTCAGTTTACCAATGCCTATTCAAACATACCATTATGCCATTCAGAAACAGGTTTTCTTACTCTAAATTTGAATAGAATTTCAAATTGTTTTCTAATCTTACTAGTATGGTTCTCCTTATTAATAAATGGTTCGGTCGTTATTTGAATTTTACCATAAATCTCTTCACCGTACTTAAAATTTGTCATTTTACTTAATCTAATATTTTGACTCTCCAATCCAAGATTCAACTCATTTGTGAGAGTATCGTTATGATTAAGCTTAAGCACTTTGTCCGTCTTATACCATTCTCTTTATGTTGAGTTGATAGTGCTATCCTTAACTTGTATTTTGACAAACTCATTATGAAATATTTGGCCTATATCAATACTTAATAATTGACCATCATACTGAGAAGAAGCTATCCAAACTTCTTGATTCCTAGAATCAAAATTGATTTTCTTAACATCAGTTTCGCCTATTGTATCTATACTTTTAAAAGCTAATATTGCAGCTCCATTTCCTTCCGCTTCAAATAGTGTTTTATTGATTCTTAATGCACTTTGTCTATTATGGTCAGTTAAACTTTCAATTGCCTGATAATACTCTTTCTGCAATGAAGTTTCGTCAGTCACACATGAAGTTAGTAACAAAACAATGAAGATAACTTTAGTAGTGTCCACGAGAATTATTTTACTATATTAATAATCCAATAATAATTAAAAAGCACTCCGAAGATAATTATTTAATCAACTAACTCAATGTCACGTGCAGAAATGCAAGTATCATGAATTATATTTAGCACGATTCATGTTTAATTTTTTAGACTAAAAGATCTATATATTTATCAATGAAAATTTCCTAACAGCTTATCACGTTTATAAAGAATAAATATCCAAAACAACCTATGAACATCTTCACTTCCATATACCGATTACTTTCATTTCAATCAACCAGAGATGAAATGCTGAGGTATAATAAATCCCATTTTATTGCAGGACTAATCGGGACATGGATTGTAGGTATGGGTAGATATTGGGATGATCCAGGTGCTAAGTTGCTCCAACATCTTGGAATGGGATCTGTCATATATATTTTTGTATTAGCAGCTTTGATATGGATAATCATTCTTCCATTCAAAGTGGAAAGATGGTCTTACTTTACCGTACTCACATTTATCAGCCTGACTTCTTTTCCTGCTATATTTTATGGCATACCTGTAGAGAAGTTTGTACCCATAACTACAGCTAGCATGATCAATGTATGGTTTCTGGCTATCGTAGCTGCATGGAGACTTATCCTATTACTATATTTTATTAGGAATTTCACGAGACTAGGATTGGGGGTTGTTACTGTCATCTCACTATTACCTATATGTGCGATTATCTCAGCTCTGACCGCCATGAACCTACACAGAGTCGTATTTAATATTATGGGTGGTGTTAGAAATCCAACTGCACATGATGGTGCTTATGGTGTACTCGTAATCCTTACAGGACTTTCCATCATTTTGATAGGGCCCCTTATTATCGCCTATGGAATTTCTATTTACAAAAGAAGAAAATGGCTAAGAGAAAACGGAGGATGATTATCCCAAATTTTCATTTCCTTTATAAATGACGTTAGTCAGAAATTATTAGCATCATCGCGCTAAGAGCTACACTAGTTTCTGAAGTAAATTCTTCTGAATAGACCATTTAGATTACACTATTTTTATTGGTCGGTAGTTGATTGGAC
>CAZQDZ010000038.1:0-39068 GCA_964591455.1 uncultured Saprospiraceae bacterium | reverse complement strand
TGAGAATGAACCATATGCCCTTGCATATCTAGCACATATATGTGTCCGTCACCTACATCCTCTGGGAGCTCTATTGTGAGATGATCTCTAACAGGATTAGGATAAGTAACAAGATCACGTCTATAATATACCACCTCTCCAAAAGCACTTACTAGACTAGGATCACACTTGTCTTCTTCGTCTACACGGAAGCGAGGAAAATTAGGAAAAGAACCTACTTCGGAAGTCACTGGCAATCTGATGCCTTGCTGCACCAAGTCACAGGCCACCCCTTTCTCATTAGGATGATTAATTACATGAAAGGAATTAGTGCTGCTGCCTGGTCTGATATATATCCGACAATCTGGCCCAAGGGTACTGGTAAAAAAACGGGTAGAAATCGGATCTAGAACTCCATTGTGTTCTGCAATAAATACTCTTCCATCTTCCAGATTATTATAGGCCACCTCTACTTGCCATAAAGAATCACTGGTAGCTAAGTAGAGAAAGCGTGAGTCTGAACTCCACTCGCAGGTGGAAAAAGATACATTATTATCAACTTTAACTGGCAACTTACGAAGATCTGACAATACACCTAATTCTCTATCAAATTGATACAGTAATAACCCATCAAACTCAGAAAAATATGCATAATACTTTCCATCTGGTGAAAATTTAGCATTCCCACCTGCAGAAGAATATCTATCATTAAACAAATGGTCAGTATCACAAGTATGAGAAAATTGAAGGCCTTCATTATCAATGGAAAAAAAATAATATTTATTATCCAAGCCTGGATTTACTACCCACCAGTCTTCGCCATTGGGCTTATTAATCGCAGTTAAATAAGATGAAAGAAAACTTTCTAATGTATGAAAATCTATATTCTTTTCTACCACAACTCCTAAGCCACTATTGACTGATAAATCAACATAACTATATGTCAGATTTAATATATCAAAACTATTCTCATTTTTTCTATCAAATCTCTTATGTATCACATAATATCCCTCTTCACTAGCTGGATCCTCTAATATCAACATATCTTGGAATCCTGGATAGCCTTTGCCTCTTCCCCAGATTGTCTCAAAAAACTCTCCAGCGTTAATGCCCTCCCCATTCTCCATAATCTCATGATCTCTATTGGCTATAAATTCACCATTAGAATAAAAAAGCAAGTTTCCGTCTCTGTCACTGATAGACACATTATTCTGATCAAACTTTAATCCTCTGTCTCTGATCTCAGGCGCAAACGGCCGATTATTGAAATCAAACATATAGGACCTGAACTCTGGCCCTGCTTGCTGGTCAGTGCCCATTATCCACTGATAATCTCTCATATCTTGTGCCTCTAAGACTAAGACTATAGTAGACAGAACTAATGCATATACAAACTTCATAGCACTTGTCTTTTTTATTCTAATGATGACCATTATATTTTGTCCCCTTAATATCGGACTATTATTTTCTCTATACTATTGTAACCACTTTCATGTGATACTTGTATGAGATATAGGCCTGGACTAAAGTTACTACAATCTATCTCTATGCTATCGGTTAACTTATCGTTTACTATATACGATTGTCCGTGAACATCCATAATATATATATCTAGACTTTCATATTCAGTCTTATTCTCTATCGTAAAGTAGGTATGTGCAGGGTTAGGTGTGACAATTATATCATTCAATGCCTGTGAACCCACTAAGCTTCTTTCTCTACCTTCCACGCCGTCTTTGTCAGAACTACAATCAGTATCATTATAAATCAGACGTTCTCCTCTATGATCCAATATCCCTCTTGCCCAATATACAACGTCTCCGTAGGTCTCTGGACAAAGATGAGCAGTCATTCTGAGGCTTGCTAATTCTTCTGACTGTATATCTTGTCCTATCATGTCTTTTAGCACACAGCTATAGGTCTCACGGTATAATCCAAATATCTCTACAGTACAAGGAATTTCTTCTAGTTCTGTTATAATAGGACCTAACTCTGCTACTATATCTTCAAAAGTGCTTGATGTTGTGCCTGCATTGGTCATAACCTGCTGTACAGACATTTCCATCTCTATCAGGTCATCTATACCACAGTCTATACAATTACACTGTATACAAGGTTCTGGAATCAACTGTCCATTATTCAGTGCATTAACTTTCAGGGCATTATAGCGTTGTATCCAAGCTCTATTTGTGTCATTACTTTGTCCTGAGGCTATATGCTCTAATAGCCAGCACCAATACTCAGGATCTCCAAGGTCAGGAGTAGGTCCTGTATTGCATCTTGTGAGTGCTGTTGTGGTAGGGATGTTTGGATCAAAATTTTGAATTAAAAATAATTCATCCCTATCCCAGTCTTCTGGGTGAAAACAAAAAGGAAGATTACTTCCGTTAGTAAAACAAGGTTCTTCTGTAAATCTTGATCGTATAACTTCAATAAATGACAACCCTTCTGTCATAGCAAACGATCCCGATTCTCTAAATGAATTCTGATGATGAAACTGTGGACTTAGCACAGCGCTCGTTCTTATATCTATCAAGCCTGTTTCGAAAAAATTACAACCTATAGCTTGTGTAGCAGACAATCGATTGACTAATAATCCATTGTTTCTAGAATTAATTTGATTAACAGCCAATATATTTCCATTCGAACTGTACAATCCTATACCATTATCTGGCGAATCAAAAATGTCATTTGATGTCAGACTCATATTGGCTCCTCCTTCAATGGCAATCCCTTGATTCCTACTCTGAGATATTGAATTGGCAGAGATATTTTTGTTTGATGATCCGACGGTATGGATTCCATTATTAACCTCCCCTAGAATATTATTATTACCTATAGTATTAGTAATAATTCCTACTTGAGGATTAGCATCATTCCACAAATAAATCCCTGCCGAATCATCTCCATTAACCTCTATATGTGGGTTATCTCTTATCGTTAGGGAGGTTGGGCTGAATCCTGCTATACCTCTCCAGGCAGCTTTTATAATTGAATTATTTTGTACCAATACCTGACTGAACTCTGTATAGACACCATATAGAGGTACCGGCAAGGCATTACCTATTACATTAAGTGTTACTGTGGTAGAAACAGAACTATTAACGGCGATTCCTGTTTCTATAGCCGTAACTTTATTTAGTTCTATAAGTGACTCATCGGTAGATCTATGTAGAAATATTCCGAATTCACAATTCTCCACATCATTATACCTTATAGTACCATAGGACTTCCAGTAATGGATGCCCATTGTTAGACAATCTCTGATTATATTCCTAGAATTCTCTCCACCTATTATATCCAATTGTCCAGCCTTCAGTGCTTGGATCCCAAAGTCGCATGATGATACGGTATTGCCCTGAAAAAAGATATTGGCTACTTCACCCACCGCTTGGACACCTACCCCAGATTCTGAGATATCACACTCTTCAGCCATAAATACAGAACCTTCGTGAAGCTGAATGGCTATCTCTGCTCCATCTATTTCAACATCCTGAATATCTAAGGTGCCACCATCTTCAACAATTATTCCTCTCATCGATTTATCACAGGGAGTAATAAAACCTCCTATTTTATTCATTCTATAGCCTGAATTTACAACAATAGAAGCATCATCTGCAAGCTTGAAATTTAGATCAGCACCGATGGTAACATCTTGGTCCACATTAAGTATACATTCTATCCCAACTTCAGCCACTACTGTTGCCAACTCATTTACATCTGTTAATTCCAATAACTCTAGTAAGTCATCTATGTTGGATTCACGTGTTAACTTTGGATCATCACAACATACAGGTTCTTCCTCTACTAAGATATCTTGTAGATGTTGTTTTCTTTCAATATAATTTCTCATTCTGTCCACTTGTTCTTGAGTAAAAACATTTCTACATGTAATAGTAGATCCTGGGGGAATAAGTGCCCCACCAAGCATAATATTATCTATCGCAGGTGTATATACTCCTTCTTGGATAAGTAACTCCCAGTCTACAGGATCAGATGTGGTGCAGCCAATTAAAAAGGGTGGTTCACCAGAAACATCTAAAGAACATTCTGATCCATTTTCTACTATTTCTCCTAACAAGGCAATAGTATATCCAGTATCTGTACAGCAGTCTTGTATTCCCTCATTCGCACTAGGATCCTGCCAATCATCTGTATTACAAAGAATGTTATCGATATCGAAAACATCAACATGATGCAAATTCAATATATGTCCTACTTCATGAGCTAATATAGATTGTGTGTTAATAAATTCATTGCTAATTAGAACATTTGTTCCTACTCCGATCCCTGGAGCTTCTCCTGCTGTTACACCATTAGTTCCAACAAAAAATATATCCAAACGATCATCAGCATTATAATCAGAATCACCTAGAAGCCCTCTATTAAATCCACTAAAATTATTACAGTCTTCTATGTAATTTATTTTGCAATCCCATGATAATTCTATGTCAGCATCAAATGCAGTAAATGCCAAATTCGCTGATTCTATGGCATCTATAACTTCAAATTCAGTTACAGTCTGATCATCGTTGCAGGTAAAAACATGAGGCTGTACTCGTATTAAATAGGTGCCTGCGGTACTTGGCGCACTATCCCATTCACAGCCAGAAGGACTCTCTACAGTACATTCTTGTGAATGAAGTTCCACTGTAGTAAATCCTACAATAATTAAGAAAAGTAAATATTTCATTTTTACAGTTTTTAGGTTGGTGAATAATTGAAACTCTTATACAATCATAATATCATATATATATACACATACTCTTATAAGTGCATGATAATATCATACATGATCTTTATAGCTATATCTAAAGTGTGACTATGGAAAGTCTGGAATTAGTTGTTGTTAGATTGGTTCCAAATGATTTTCCTTTGTCAGTTGTTGTAAGTGAAGTTGCAAAAAATTAAAAGGACTTTTATAATCTACATGTTTACCCATAGAAAATGTGTATTTGTATATTGGATTTTATTGATTAAAAATGTCTAATCGTAATATGAGTACCTCAGAATCAGTTGAGGATGGAAGGAAAAAACACTCTCAAAAAATATTATTTGAACAGAATTCTTTAGGATTTATAGATGAACAAGATTCTGATTCACTCCAAGAATTTGAGTTAGTAGATAGACAAAAGACTGAGATAAAAGTCCATCCCTGCCCCCTTGTATGATCCCTTTTAAGGAAAGGCTGGGATGGGTCAAACTAGGTGCTCAAAAGCTGTTAGTCATATATTTCCAAACCACATTTCCAAATCAAATGGTCACGGTGAGATAAGAATTCCATACTTTGGAAGCTCTATCTCTTACTTATGATAAAAGTATTATCCTGGAACATACGACAAGGCGGTGGCAGTCGGCTGGTCAAGATTACTTCTAATCTGCTCAGCCTTAAACCACAGATTATAGTCCTGTCAGAATTCAGAAATAATCATTCTGGCCTGTCTATCAGAGCTAAGCTTGCGGAAGGAGGCTATCGATACCAAGCGGTCTCCGCAGCTAAGCCAGATGATAATAGTGCAGCTATCTTCTCCACCATACCCGGGGATATCAAACTCTTTCCAGAGTCTGACCCGACATATGGTCATAATGTATTGGCGATGTCCTTTGATGCTTTTGATGTATACGGGATGTATCTGCCACATAAGAAAAAGCATGTACTCTTTGACTTCCTGATAGCGCAGGCACAGCGAGCGCAGCCTTCCATTATGGTAGGAGACATGAATACGGGTAAGAATGGTATAGATCAGAAAGGCAATTCATTTTGGTATGAAGACAAACTGAAATCGCTAGAATCTCATGGATACACAGATGCCTTCAGAAATATACACGGTGATGTCAGAGAGTATTCATGGTATAGCCATCAGGGCAATGGGTACAGATATGACCATAGTTACGTCTCCAAAGACCTCATCCCAGTCATTAAAGATTGTTACTATATCCACGAATGGCGTGAACAGAATTTATCAGACCATAGTCCTATGATTATAGCAATTGGATAGGGCAGTTGTCGTATTCAGGCATACATATATGCCATATTCTAAAGAATAGTCAAATTATATTTTACGCAAAAGTCTTCAACTTGCATATTGAAGCGGCAAAGGTGTATCTCGATTTTATAAAAATTTTATCGCGTAATAAATTTAACTACTGACTATGTCAAGGTGATATTTAGGCTTGGATTGAGGTGACTGACATCTATATGAGTGTACGAGAAATTTAATTTGATTAACGTACATTTTGCGTATTTGTAATTAACGAACTTTTTAAATGCGCTACTATGTCCTGCCTTCAAAATACAGTTACATAATTTATACTCAAATGAAACTTATACTCAAATGAATTCATTTTCGTATAATCAGTGCTTTAGACAAAGAGAACCAAGAATATAGAGATGTATTTGTAAAAATGGACGACTAATTTCCTTTATAAATTCTGTGTTATTACTTATCCAAAGTTATCAGTACTTAAGGATGCAGAGTCCTAGGGTTACGGTGCTGTTAATTAGAACGACTATTTTCATAAAAAGCCCCAAACTATTTAGTTAATGACAAAGTTTTTCACCATATTTAATTCTATTCATCAATAATAAAACGAAATTATGCTTAGAACAATCCTATTTTCCCTTCTATTATGCTCCAGCATTTCTGCTCAAGAAATAACAATTTCCAAACATTCACAGAGTAAGACATTTGCTCATTTTAATCAAGATAACTATCAAGGCTCAGCAGAGACTTTCTTTGTGGACAACAAAGTTCAGATGGGTCTGACAGATGATGACATATTCGTCAAGACTTCAGAGAGTGAAGGAAGGAATGGGTACAGACATTACAGGTATAAGCAATATCATCAAGACATAAAAATCTATGGCGCCAGTTATACTATTCATGAGAAGAATGGTAAAGTAGTTTCAGCCAATGGTAAGATTTTACCTAGAATAGATTTGGATATTATGCCTACAATATCGCCAGACCAAGCACTAAACTTAGCAATGGATGATATGGATGCATATCTCTACACATGGCAGGTGGAAAATCGAGGTCCAAGGAACCAATTACCTACACCGGAATTAGTTATAGTAGATAAGTCTGTTACGTCATTTACTGGGTCATATCGGTTGGCCTACGAAATAGAAATCCATAGCATCCAACCTATGGATGCAAACATATATCTCATAGATGCACATACAGGATTAGTTATTAGGAAAATCACTAAGCATCAAAGCAATGGTGTGCCAGGAAGAGGCGTAACAAAGTACTACGGTGTGCAGGATATAACTGTGGATTCAATCGGTCCAAATAGGTATGAATTACATGATCCAACGAGAGGAGAAAATGGGATTAATGTTACAGATGAGTCTCTGGAGAATTTCAGAAGCGATTCTAATTTCTTTGACCTAACTAATGAGGAGCAGAATGAAGTCGCTGTGGATGCCCTTTACCTTTCTGCGGAATTGTATGACGAATTGATAGAGGAGTTTGACTGGGTAGGATTGGATAATAATAATAGGTCATTTAATGTGATCGTTCACGCTAATGATGGAGAAGATTTTATTAATGCCTTTTGGGATGGTCAGTTCGCACACTTTGGTAATGGGGATTGTAATCATGGTCCACTCACCACACATGAAGTTTTGGCTCATGAATTTATGCACGGTATTATAGACTTTACATCAGAGCTAATATATGCTGATGAGTCTGGTGCCATAAATGAAAGCATGGCGGATGTTCTGGGACAATATATGGAGTGGATAGGAGATCGTGATAATTTCTCATGGGAATTAGGACATTCCTTCCAACTAGTAGAAAATCTCCCGCAATTCAGAGTGATGGATGATCCCAATTCTGTAGACGATCCAGCGTTCTATAGAGGCGACTTTTGGATAGATGGGGCTAATGTTCATATCAATAGTGCGATAGGTAATCTATTCTACGTCTTGCTATCAGATGGGGGTTCAGGGTTGGCAAATAATCAAGTGCCTTACTCGGTGGATGGTATAGGAAAAGAAGAGGCAGCCAAGTTCATCTTTTATGTCAATAGAATGTATCTCACCGAGTCTTCAGGATATAATGATTACTATAATGTTTCTATTGAAGCTGCTGAAGAATTTTTTGATGGGAATACAGCAATAATAGAGGATATCAACCAAGCATGGGCTGCGGTAGGATTACCGACTGCAGGAGCGCCCAGTGGTGATGAAATCAGATTGTCTGTCGCTACAAGTGGTTTTGAGGTTGCGTGTGGATTCGGTATCTATGAGCCGCTTGATGTTGCTGTTACTAATGAAGGAGATACTCCCTATCTCGAAAATCAAGGAGGAAGTATTGTAGTTAGAAGAGATGGAGCAGAGTTAACTAGAGTTCCACTAGATTTTGATATTAGCCCTGGTACAACATTACAGATGACTTTGGATTCTGTTGTCTTTTTGGATGATGATTTTATATTCGTAAATGTTGACCTAGAAGGCCTTCAGAATAATACTGGGACTGATTCAGATTTGGCCATTTTTCTAGTGAGAGAATTCGAGAATGATGATTTGGAACTCATATTCAGTGTAGATACCCCTAAATGCTTTTCTGAAGGAGTTGATGTCACATTTACAGCAAGAAATAATAGTTGTTTCGCTCTAGAAGCAGGCAATACTTTTGATGTGATTATGACTGATGAAGATGGTGAAGTATTGTATACCGAAACATTAGTATTAAACACCAGACTGAACGCCGGCGGAAGTAGGACTTTTGACAGAACGCTAGATTTAGAATTAGATGGAACGATGAGTGTGGAAGTTACATTAGACTATACAGATGATCCAAATATGGACAACAATACAGATTCTGACCAGATTCAAAGCTTAGAACCTATAGAACTAGGTTATCTCAATGAGTTTCAGGATTTCAATGATATAGATAGAGGAATTAGAGTAGAGTCTATTTCAGATAACCTTACCCGTTATCAAAATAATAACGTATTCTATACTACTGGTGCTACATCTGAGGTAAATCAGCCTCTCTGCGCAGAAGCAGAACGAAACTTCGAAGGTGAGTTTTCATTTTTTGGGTCTCTTACTGCAATAATGAGAGGATGTGTAGATGCTACTGGTCTTGAATCACCTGCACTGTCTTTTGATATGGTACAATTCAGGAATGATGATTCGGATTTCAGGTCTGAAGCCTCAGCTGCTGCACAGGTAATACTCAATAATGATGATGAAGAGGTTATCTATTCTGAAATCATCCAAGGCCAAGTCGAAGGTGAATTAGTAAACCACATAATAAGCTTACCAGCTGACTATAGAGGGGCTATAGATTTGAAATTTGTTACACAATCTGGCTCATTTCAGTTTGACCCAGCATTCCTTAATTTCGATGTAGTCATGCTTGATAATCTTAGTCTTACTCAAGTGACTAGTACAAATGATGTGAATGATATCAACAATTTTACTGTCTACCCTAATCCTGCTTCTGATCATATTCATATAGGTAGTGAGGTGAATTTAAGACAACTAAAAGTTATCGATACCCAAGGAAGAATTATAATGGATGTTCCTAATCCAGATTCAGAATTAAATGTGAGTTTGCTAGAGAAAGGATTCTATATAATCAGCGCTATGGATGAGGTAAATATGGAATATAAATCATCATTTACTAAGTTATAATATAGCTTAACATAAAAAGATTAGAATGGGTTTAATGAAGCGGTCTTCATTAAACCCATTTTTCTATCTTGAATCAAGCGGAGTGTTTGAATAGAAATGAAAAAAGCTCCTCCATGTTAATGAAAGAGCCTTTTAACTGAATTTAAATTAAAATTTCTATGTTGCTCTCAATCTTATTGATAGCCCTATATTATCGTTGATGGCTTTGTCTTTTAGGTCGTTAAAGAACGATGCTGAACCATACTTAAGTCCCCAATCTGTTCTATTGATTGTGAAGTCTGAAGTAGCTACGCTGACACCATTATCAGTGACTTGTACATCAGCTGGGAAAGTAACAGATTTAGTCATTCCCATCATTGTCAAGTTTCCAGTAACATTTCCAGCGGTAATAGACGTTATTTCAAAAATAGATGTTGGATTAGATCCTACATCGAAGAAATCTTTTGACTTAAGGTGACCTTCTAATTTCTCTTTTCCTTTTCCTGCTTCGAGATCTGTAACACTTAGACTACTCATATCTATCATGAATTTGCCTCCAGTAACTTTTCCATTAGATACATCTATATTACCACTAGTGACACTAAGTGTGCCAGTATGAGTTGCAGCTATTTTAGATCCTGACCATTTAACCATACTGCCAGGAACTACATTGTATGATTTTGTAGCAACTTTTGTTGGGACTGCCTTTGCAGCTGATGTCGCTGCCTTTTCTCCTTTTGGTGCATTATTACATGAAATCAAAAGACCCAATGCGATAGAGGAGAATATTAAAAGTAAATTTTTCATTTATAAATTATTTAATTAGTGATTTTAAATTATTTCATTACTATATTGACATTCAGTTTAAATTCATCATTAATCGCTTTATCTCCAAGACCTTTGAAGAAAGAACCTGATTTGTATTTAATATCATACAGGGTACGGTCTATCATAATTTCTGCCTTTGCATTCTTTGCAGATACAATAGCATCGAAGGTAATCGATTTCGTAATTCCCTTAATAGTTAGATCGCCATGAATTGTATAATTGTTACTTGTACCAGCCATGACCTTCTTAATGTCTAGCGTTGCCGTTGGATGAACTTCAGTGTCGAAAAAGTCTCCACTATTTAGGTGGCGGATGAGCTTCTTAGAAGGACGTTCTGGAAGATCTGAACATGTAATTGAAGTCATATCTATCACAATTTTGCCTCCTGATAATTTGTGGTTTTTAAAATTTAGTTCAGCAGATTTGATGGCGATTGTACCATTGTGTTTGCCGACTACTTTTTTTCCTTCCCATTCTACTGTACTTGCCGCCAAGTCTACTTCTCCACCATGTTGTGGTCCATTATGCGCGCTTAATGAAAATACTATTAGGGTTGCAACGACAGTATATATTATACTTCTCATTTCTGTAACAATTATTTTATTTGTCTAATAAATTTAATTTCTAATCTTATCCAGTAATGAATTGAGTGTATTGATTTCTTTGTCAGATAACTTTGACATAATTTCTTTTATTCCACTCTCAGCATTACCTATCTTTTGTACAAGATCATCACCTGCACAGCTTAATTTGACATCTATTAGCCGGCGATCCTTTTCTGATTGCTTTTTATCCACCAACCCTCTTCCCTGTAATCTGTCTATGATTCTGGATACATCAGATAATTTATCCAGTAGTCTTGCCCGGATGTAAGCAATGCTTACAGGATGCTGCGCACCACTCAGAATCCTCAAGATGTTATATTGCTTTGGTGTAATGCCAAAATGAGCAAAATGTTCCTTCATTCTAGCTGACACCCAGTTCTGTGTATAGATAAGATTAACAATAGCTTTCTCACTATGTGATCTAAATGGGGTTTTCTGCTGTATGGCTTCTTCCAATTTCACCTACGCATACTAACCATGTTGCAACATTAATGTTCAAACATTGAATATTTTTTTCTTCTATATTTTCACACTTTTATATAATGATTGTCTATTACTCAGGGTTTGCCTCTTTTTACTAACTTTCCGCTACTGATGAAATCTCAAAAAGGAAATGAACTATGGTCAATAAAATGATAAGCAACTTGGAAGAAAAGACGGGTAAGAAACTGTCAGATTGGGTAGATATTGTGAATAAGAGTGGAGAGGAGAAGCATATGGCTAAAGTAAAATATCTGAAGGAAAATCATGGACTAACGCATGGTTATGCCAATCTTATAGTTCATACTGCCAAAGAAGGAAAAGTGCCAGGTTTAGATAAAGACGAGACTTCGAGCGATGCACTCGTTGATACACAATATGAAAAAAAGCCTGACCTCAAGCCGATATACGACAAGTTGGTTGCCGCCCTAACTAAATTTGGAACTGATGTAGAAGTCGCACCTAAAAAGGCATACGTCTCCTTGCGCCGAAAAAAGCAATTTGCTATCATACAACCATCCACCAAGGCGAGAGTAGATGTAGGTATCAACCTCAAGGGTAAAGAAGCAACCGATAGATTAGAAAATTCTGGTAGTTTTAATAGTATGGTAAGTCACAGAGTCAGGATATCTAATCCTAAAGAAGTGAATAAAGAACTGCTAGGATGGTTAAAAGAGGCTTATCAAAACGCAGGGTAGCTACGATATGAGTAAGTTATGTAACTTGCCTTCCATAAAGTAATTAAGTAAAGAATAAAAAAATTAGCATGTCAGCACTAGACAAAATAGATCCAGCTCTCATTAATATGGGAATGGCCGATGCCTCATTTGACAAGGATATCAGTATTATAATCCATACACGAAAGGGGGATATTAATGTAACCCTATTTGGGACGAAGACACCT
The DNA here is from genome assembly GCA_964591455.1 of uncultured Saprospiraceae bacterium. Classification (GTDB taxonomy): domain Bacteria; phylum Bacteroidota; class Bacteroidia; order Chitinophagales; family Saprospiraceae; genus RFSX01. Next base: position 26,641 of record CAZQDZ010000038.1, on the reverse strand, counting down.
AAGACAGTCTACAATTTTTTAGAGTTAGCCAAGGCAGGTTATTATGATGGCCTGACCTTTCACAGAGTCATACCAGATTTTATGGTTCAAGGAGGTTGTCCTATGGGTACAGGCACAGGTGGTCCTGGATACAAGTTTGGAGATGAATTTCACCCTGAATTAAGACACGATACGCCAGGCATTCTCTCTATGGCCAATGCAGGTCCTGGCACGAATGGTAGTCAGTTTTTTATTACACATGTAGAAACAGCGTGGCTAGATGGTAAACATACTGTTTTCGGCAAAGTGAATAGTGATGCTGACCAAGACATTGTCAATGATATCAGAATGGGAGATGATATCATCTCAGTAGAAATTGTGTCTTGATAAAATCACCTACTCTTATACGTATAACTCAATCCACCAAGGATACTGACTTAGACGATATACTAGAGCTTCAAAAACAAAATCTAAAGGAAGCCCTCTCTCATGAAGAAGCTATGAGAGAAGGCTTCATCACCGTACCTCATACCTATGAGGTACTATCTGCGATGAACAAGCCTTTTCCTCATACTATTGCTAAAGATGGAGATGTCCTTGCAGGATATGCAATGACGATGGAGACCAGCCTCAGAAAAGCAATACCGATTCTGATACCCATGTTTGAGCAAATTGATGCCTGTATCGTTAACGGTCAGCCTTTATCTGAGGTAAACTATTTTGTGATGGGACAAGTGTGCATAGCAAAAGGTTACCGAGGTCAAGGACTATTTGCTAAGATGTATGATGATTTGTGTCAGCGCCTTTCTATCCAGTATGACTACATAGCCACAGAGATAGCCGCAGATAATCTACGTTCACAGAAAGCACATGCCAAATATGGTTTTGACACCTTGTCCAGATATGTCGCCGATGGAGTGGAGTGGTTGGTGGTAGGGATGTGGCTACCAAAATCCTAAGACTAGTGGGGTGACTAATTGAATTAAGAAGCATTCAAAAACTACACAGCCTAACTAACTCTTAACCTCTAGTGACAAATTGATGCCCGTTCACTTTATACAGATTGAATCTAATTTATTATTGGCATATCTTTATAGTATCCTTCCTTAGAGAATTTCCGATTCAACTTTCATCAATCAAGCTTCATCATTATGAAATATCTTATCACTTCTATTTCGGTTCTATTCACTTCGCTATTATTTGGATATACAGTGTCTGACTCTATTATCACCAATGAAATAGATACCACTCTTTGTGAAGGCGAAATTTTTAATGGATACAGACAAGCTGGTACCTTTGTGGATACACTGACTTCTATAAGTGGCTGTGATTCCATTGTCACCACTATCCTAGATTTTTTTCCAGTAACATTTTTGGACACGTTAGTCTGTGCGAATGATTTACCTGTTGATATTGATCCAAATACTGAGGATGAAAATGGTTGTAATGTATTTGTAAATATTACAGTAATTTCAAATGAAACTTCGTTTTTAGATGTTACTATTTGTGCCGGGGATTCTTTTGAAGGCTATTCAGAGAGCGGCACTTTTGTAGACACCCTAAGTACTGCGAGTTTTTGTGATTCTATCCGTATACTTAATCTAACGGTTATAGAACTCATAACCATAGAAGAGGTGGTTTGTGATAGTGATAACCCACCAGGAACTTTCAAGACTACTATTCAAAGTTCGTTGGGTTGTGACTCTATATTGATTTGCCAAACAGTTATCGAGGCGCAACCTGATAGTTTCGAAGAAGAGAATATATGTGAGGGTGACAGCTTAGTATGGAGAGGTGAGCTACTCACAGAAGATAGCCTTTACACATTTGTTATCGTAGATGCTAATGGTTGCGATTATAATGAATTCCTAACACTGAATGTGCTTCCTGCTGAAGAGTGTACTAGTTCTACTGAGGACCTTGAGGAAACCTTATCTATAATCTTATATCCTAATCCAGTTCCTACTGAACTAACAATTGATATGTCAAAATTACTATCAGGGATGAAGACAATTGAAATTATAAATATCTCAGGTACTATTATACTACAAGAAAAAGTGGATGCTAGAGAAGTGACTTACAATGTAGCTGACGTTCCGATTGGGACATACTTAGTAAAGGTGCTAGATAGGAATCAAGAATATTTTGTGCAAAAATTTATGAAGAATTAGATGACCATAAAAAACATTGTCTTTGATTTAGGTGGGGTGCTTATAGATTGGAATCCCAGGTATGTTTATAGACAAATTTTTGATACAGAGGAAGAGGTAGAGCATTTCCTCACTAATATCACAGTCATGGAATGGAATGTCCAGCAAGATGCAGGACGTCCTTTGTCTGAGGCTACTCAGATTCTTATCGAAGAACATCCAAAATGGAAGAAAGAAATAGAAGCCTATTATGGACAGTGGGAAGAGATGTTAGGTGGCCCAATAGGTGGGACTGTAGAAATATTGAAAAAGTGTATGGATGATGAACGATATAGAGTGCTGGCGCTCACCAATTGGTCGGCAGAGACCTTTCCTATAGCTCAGAAGCATTATGAATTTTTATCTTGGTTCGAAGGGATTGTTGTTTCTGGCGAAGAGAAGTGCATTAAGCCTAATCCAGAAATTTATAATATTCTTCTCAGGCGATATAATCTAGTCCCTGAAGAGACTATCTTTATTGATGACAACACTGACAACATACAAGCTGCTGAGGCTTTGAATATTCACGGCATTCATTTCACTACGGCAGAAGCGTTAGCTAAGGACTTTACTAGGTTGTCTATATTTGAATGAATAGAAACAGTATAGGTGCTTTATTCTGTAAAATTTAATGTAGTCTCTATCAATTAGGCAACAATATGTTCTGATTAGGATTATTGTAGATGACTCCTTTGCTAAACTGATACTCAATATACTTCTCCAAGATTTCATATTTAGATTTATGAATAGCTTTCTGATCACTGAGAAGCATACCTTTATGTTGAAGAATGAATAGTGGGTCAGAGTTTAATTCAGAATACTTTGATAAAATGATGTCAGTTTGCTTTTTGTTTTCTGTCAGTGATTCTTTTTGAAGTTCATATATTTCAGACAATACTATGATATCTTGTCTGAGGTCGGATAGTTCAGTAATTAATTTTTTTCTATTAGCTACTAACTCGGATTCTAATTCCAATTTTTTCAACTCTAGCTCTGTAATTTTGAGTCGTGATTTACTGTCTAAGAAGGGCAGCCTAAAAGCTCCCGTTATCGAGTATTTTTCTTCGAAGAGGTTATTTGATGGTCCTCTGTACTCAATTTGTAGAAAATCGAATATGCCTGTAGATTCGGCTTTTCTTAAGGCAATTTCTTCGCCTAGTATCTTCTTATTCAATTGACTCTCAGAATTTGCGTCTTCCGTATTAATATCTATAGATTCTGTTTTGATTCGATTTACAATATCTTGTATAGTAATGAGGTTGTCCCATTTTATAACTACATTGTCAGGAACTAGAAGTGATAATGTCCTTTTGTCTTGATATAAATCTATTTCTAATTCTGATATCTCTCTTTTAATATCAAGCCATCTTACACTGTAATTACTTTTATTATCTAAGAGCTTTTGGTATACTTTATCTTGATCACGTAAGATGGTAAGTAGTTCTTGATTTAAACTATTACGACTTATTACTTTAGCGGCCTGTAGGACTGCCTTGTATTCGTTAATCTGTATTCTTTCATTGATGTTTTTTTCTAGCAGTGATAGTTTCTGAGTATAAGAATCTGCTAGTTGTACTGATGCTTGGTTTATTTTTTTACTTGCTGGAGATATTCTTAGGTTAATTCGTTGTCTATCTAATTCGAATCTGTTGGTTTCTGTTCGTATCTCTACTTCTTCTATCCACTTAGGAGTGAATGAGGGCACGTCGTGTGGAATTGTTGAGCTATCAGATTTCTCTGATTGAAAAAAAAAGTCTTCGAACTGAATAAATGATTGAGCTGACAGACTACTACAATAAATGAAGATTATAAATAGAGACTTTCTCATCTCTAATTTTGATTAGTAATAAAAAGATGACTTAATAGGAATCTGTCTGAATTTTGAGTAGGCTTAGTTAATTCTAATACCGCTTTTTCTTTTTGTAAGAATTCGTTCTCTTTAGGTATGCTGACTATGATCTCTCTTCCAAAAGTTTTGATGTCAGGTCTCTTACGTAAGCGAGATGGTATCTCTACGATTCGCGACCCTAACCCAATAACTTTGCCTCCATATTTAATATTATCATCCTTTGATGATCTTATACTTATGGAGTCATATAATTCTACTTGAGTAATAAAGTCTTCTTGTATAAATCCTTTTATCATAGATGGATTAGGTTCGTATAGAGATAACATTGTTTTATAGGAGCTAAAGTGTTCTTGCTCTTCGCAGTAGACATTTCCTATTAATCCATCTTTGGGAGCAGTAAGGCTAATTTCTATTTTCTGGTTTTCTTCTTTTATAATCTTTTCATAATTAAGCCTATCTATTTCAGAATTGAATGATTCATTTCCTACTGCGAGTTCTGAATGTTTGTTAGCTATCTGTTGGGCATAATACTGCAATACATTTGTGTACTTCTGGTCGAGTACTGTAATTAATTGATCTGATCTATTCTGACTCTGTGGATGTTGGGTTACTGACTCTAAATCCTGATAGAGTTCCTTGGAGAAATTTTTTTCCAGGACTATTTTATCTTTCTTAGCTTTTATGGCATTTAATTCAATGTCTCGTTGGTCTTCGAGCAATTTTATATCTCCATTAATCTTAGTCGTCCTCAAGTTTTTCTCCGCTCTTATAACATTTATCCTCATCCCTTCATCATCTACTCTATTCTTAGTTTCCAATCTAACTACCTCTAATAGCAAGTCATCTTTTGATACAATCTGACCAGGCTTTATGTAGATTTTTTTGACTTGGATGGGGTGATTAAAATTGATTTCGGTCTCTTTATTATCAGCGTAGCCATAAAATGAAATAACCCTCTCAGAATGTCTTTCATGGATATTAAATAATAAAAAGGCTACAATAATTAATATAACAATATATATCGAATGTCTCACCATCACTACAATTTATCATTCTGTTCACCTAATTTGAGAGAGACATTCTTGATGCCCTCTATATTATCCAAATAAGCTGCAATTTTTTCCACTTCATTTGCACTCGACACGGAGAATTTAAATTTACGTTGCTTATATATTTCAGATCGGACTTTCTTTACATCAGAGGCAGATTCACCTTTTATTGTTTTGGTTTTGCTTAGATTTAAATATTGTTCTGAAATCAACTTTAAATGTCTACAATTTTTTTTCAGGAAAGAATGAATTTCTTCGTCGTGCGAAAAATTAATTTTTGATCTGTAAACTAATTGCCCAATTTGTATCTCATTAATCCCCAATCTAGACAATTTTAGTAAAATCGCAACTAAACAAAAACTGAACGTACCTATAAATGCAATAGTAAATCCATATACTCCACAAGCTATCCCATTGGCTAAGGCACCAAATACGAAAGCCATATTTCGTGGGTTGTCCAACTTAGTCCTAAAGCGTATAATCGCCAGAGCTCCTAACATGCCTAACCCTCTTGCCAATGAATCACCTATAGCTTGCATAACCATAGCAGAAACTATAGCTACTAGCACCATGGATTGTAACAAATTGTTTGACCTATGCACATCAGAGGTCGTCCATAAGTAAGTCATAGCTATAAGCGATGCTAATAAAAAACTACATAATACTGTAATTAATATACCTAAAGCCGTAGGATTCTCAGTATGATTATGCGTTATTAAAAAATCAAACATTTGTAAATAGCTTAGTTCTTAATCAATTTAGAAGTATATAATTGATTTGCTGTTACTAAATAAATGCCTGATGGAATATGACCTAAATCAATGGTAAGCTGATAATCATTGATATTATTTTGTACATAGATAGAATTACCTAACATATCACTGATAACAATATCATTTAATTTTTGACCATTAGTGAGTAACTGTAAGGACACCTTGTCTGTAGTTGGATTAGGATAAATAACCAATCTTTCTTCAGGAATTATATCTTCAATAGAACTGGCAAAGTCATTATTGGCATTGAAAGTAGGCTCACTCTTTTGAAATGAACCTGTCCCATTAGGTAATCTTGCATAACTTATATCGTCATCTTGATTATTATATACTATGCTATCTAAGATACTAGTATCTCTATCCATCAATAAGATAGTTTCTCCTGATTTAGATAACTTAAAGTTGGCATGTAGCCCATCTTGGCTACCATCTTCATCAGCCCAGATAATTAAATATTCGTTTGCTGCCAATGTAGTCCCATCTGGAATAGCATACTTTGACAAATTTTCTTCGTTGTCAGACAGGTAGTATCCACTGATATTTACATCTTCATCACCTCTATTATAGAGTTCAATCCAATCATCAAATTCTCCATCTTGATCTGATTCTATACTATTGTTAGATGCCATAAATTCATTGAGAATTATATCACCAACAACATTGTTGTTAATCATTTTGTAATGGGCGATCAATGTATCGGGCATAGAAAGACGATAAGTCATATTTCTACTCATGTCATCAGGACTGATATTATTACCCATTACACTCTCCCAGTGGCTAAATTCATACTCACTTCTATAAGCGTCTTGTACTCCAGCTTGCACTAGATTATCCATATTACTAAAATAATCTCCAGACCAAGGTAAGTCTTGGTGGAATAGGGTATTAAAGTTAATTTCACCTACCCCTTCTGGCTCAGACCTAAGTGTTACATTATATTGTCCATCTGTCATATTAAAACAATCCAATGAATTATCATTTATGAATGCACAACGTCTATCTATAAACCTTCTCAACCTCTCTAAGTTAGATTCCCATTCTGACATAGATCCGCCCCATCTGGCTATTTGTCTAGGCATCTCGCTTTCAATCTCAGCGATCATCCTATCTAGCAAATCATTCATATTTTCACATGAAAATGCCGTATTCATCAAGTCTGCAAATCTGGAAAAATATAATTGTTGAAAAGTCGGACTTTCTTCAATTAACTTTAATAATATTTTTTCATGCTTACCAATATTCCCAGTAATCCCAGATAGAAATGGATCATCAGCCTCTTTAAATTGGTCTCCGCCAAGTAACTCATAATCTCTCTGACATGATACACCCCACTCATTACAACAGTCTGGATTGATTTCTATTACAAATGGCATTTTAGGGTCATCCGAAGAATAAGGACTTGTGCCATTTGCGAAAATGGTGCAACCACTGATATCCACACCACCTGTTCCGGTATCCCCGAAGAAATTATAGGCATCTTGACAGTCCTGAGTCCAGTCACTACAACACTCAACATTAAAATCAATTACTATTTCCAGAATGGGATCATTAGCATCATATGGAACTAGACTATCTATTATGATAGGACACATACTTATATCTAAACTCACTCCTCCATCGCTGATGTCATCATATAGCAATTCACAAAACATGTCCCACTCTTGACAGCAAAACGGATCAGTTGCTACTGTCTGTACAAATATGGTATCATCTGCTGGATAAGGACTAGAACCATTAATTATAGAAGGGCAATCTCTTACATCACCTATATTTGTTCCAAAATCATTGTCAAAAAACATATCAATTTCATCTGAGATTGCAAATATATCACAGATGCTCGCTTCAGATGATCTATCAGGCACACCCGTATAGTTAATATAGTAATCAAAAGTGGCATCAAGATCCCATAGTATATAACCCCATTTCTTGTGTGTACCATTTGGATTTCTACCACGCCACCAGCCAGTATTATAATTGAGCCAATCGACAGCGACAGTAACCTGATTCATTGTAAAGTAATCAATCAGACTAGTCAAATCAATACTATCCATTATAATCTTGTAATTACCATCATCTGACATGTCATTTGATAAGATAAAGTCTCTGAGGTTTATCCAGTCATCTAATGCTTGCTGTCCGCCATATTCTATTTCTGTGGTAGCCCATGTGGACAAGAATTGTATATCTTCCTTCCCTTGATTATAATACTCATCTGTATAATCATGGTCTACTATTTTTTCTCGCATTCCATAAACACCCCAGTACTCACCATTAAGGAATAATATTACTCTTTCTGGTTTCCTAACATCCAAGTGCATGCCGTTTTCTAAGGCTATTGCCTGTACATATTCATCCCTTAAGTGAGTACTACCTTCATGATCAAAACCATCAATTGCTGGGTAATTATCGTCTCCAGAATTCCTAAACATGAATCGCTGGTAACTATCTCTATCTGATGAAGAGATGATAGGTGCATTCACAGCTTTAGAGTAACCCATTTCGTCTCTAGATATCCAATCTATACTTCTATGATCTAAGACCCAAGAATCTTGACCATGCCTGTTAAGCTCACCAAATGATGATGCTTCTAATCGATTATCTTTAAAATATTCTAAAGAGCCTATTGGCAATAACACACCTGCACCGTTTGCAAGGTTGGTTACCCTATCAGCAGCGATAGAATAGACAGGCAATGAAAATGACTCATCTATAAAGAAGGTTCTGAAATCTAACTTTCCAGGTAGTATATCATTGCTATTGCTAAAGGCTTTTGCTTTGATAACGGTTGTCGTACTTATAGTTATTGGACCACTGTATATCGGCGAGTCAGAAAGTGGGTTACTGCCATCTAGTGTATACCGCATGACAGAATTTGCTTCATTGTTAGTAATAGAAACTATTTGCTCCCCACTATAGAATCCTGGCTCTAAAGACATGTCAGGCGTTTGGGTATACCTGATGGCTTGCGTAGATTCATTATTACTAGACCCAAAGGTTGGTGTCGTACAAACCATCCACAAATCCTGACCATCATTAGATCGGCAATTAGAATGTTCTGTAAGCGTTAGATTAAGATTAGTCATATCCATCATAATGCCTTGTTCATTAGATATTATGATAATGTCATTGCCTTCTGTCTGGGTCAACTTAAAGTTTGTATGATATTCTCCTGAGTATAACCCATCCTTCCCAGAACATAGTACAGTTATGAATCCATTAGCTCTTATCACAGTTCCCGATGGAAACTGCCACTTCATAGGTTTGTTTTCTTTGTCTGAAAGATACCATCCACTGAGGTCTACATCTAAAGTACTCGTATTAAATAACTCTATCCAATCCTCTGTTTTATTAAAACTATCTTTTATAACATCTAAGTTCGAGGTTGAATATTCGTTTATTACCACTTGTGACCAAGAGACATTAGCATAAAGAAAGAAACAAATTATTGATAAAAATCTAACCATAACTTTAGTCTTATATATTTATTATTCCAATTTATTACAAACTTATATTACAATATGCAGATTGAATACGTTGCATGGGCTATTAAAAAAAACCAATAAAATGTATTCTTATATCATTTTGATTGATTTTATGTTTCGAGCACTTATTCGATATGTAATGTAGTATATTTTATGCTTCTAAGATAGATTGTGCATTCGCTATTATGTTATAGTGTCAGAAGTAAACTACAACACAACGTTTTATTCAGATTGATTAGAAAAAGAATAATATTTTTACATGCAATATGGTTGTATCCCTTCATTGAAGACTAGATGTGCCTATAAGAAAACATCTGAGTTAGTTACAAGAGAAAACAACTGAAAAGTAAATCATGTAGCGAATGTCAGTTGTCTATCCGAGGCTTATAACTACTCCTCAAATCTTTTTAAGTCCGTCCAATTAAAAGACCACTCAGGAAGTATCAATTCTCTTTTGGGATTTACCTCGTACCAAGGACTTAGATTGCGGTCATCATTATTCTTAAGAATATGGATCTCTTGAGCCGGCATAAAACTCTGGGCCACTATCATTACTTTCTTGCCTGTCTTTGGATGCTCAGCCAAATCTACAACAATCACCGCATGACCAGGGTGGCCACCTTGGATAAATACATCTCCTATCTTAATATCGTCTGATGATACCCTCGTTAATTCTTTACTCAGTGAGGCGGTACCTGCATACATAAAAATCTGTTCCATATAGTCCCAGAAGTCTTTGTAGTTATTTGACGGTGAAGCAAATTCGTACCATGAGGTCTTATTGCCATCGACCTTAATTCTTTGACCAGCAGCCCACTTTGAGTAATCCACTCTCATACCATTAGTGAAGTTGAAGTGGATGTCATCATATTTACCTTGCAACCACAGATGTTCTGCTTTTAGTCTCATGATGGCGTCAGCGCATTGATGGAGGTCTTTGTTGCCTATGGGAATATCTATAACTGCAGCATGCACTGGATTTGACTTGGTCTCACCATTATGATACTTCACCTTGCTGCCTGGCACCTTTAGTGGTAATTTTCTAAGATAATTAGCATAGGTTTCTTCGCCTACGGTACCTCTCTCATAACCCTTAGGTAACTTAAATCTGGTGTCTATGGTGCTTCCTCGGAATTCTACCATAGGGTCAGCGAGTGCCTCTTCATAGGGTGTGGGTGCGGTGTCTTGGCGTACTTCTTTGGTATTAGTATTATCCTTGTTTGAACATCGGCAGCTGATCAGAATCAATAGGTAAATCCAAAAGAATCTCTTCATGCTTTCTCTTCTATAAGCTTGCATATCTCCACCACAGTCTTTACAGCAGATTCCATTTCTTGCACAGTAGTCCATTCTAATTTGGAGTGAATTCCATGTTGTCCTGAGAATAAGTTAGGGCAGGGCATACCGTTATGCGAAAGCACGGCACCATCAGTGCCCCCACGAATAGCACTTAACTTGTATGGAATACCTAGATTTTTCATGGCTGTTTTAGCATGATCTACGATGTGCATGTGTTCCTTGACCACATCTTTCATATTTCTATATTGCAATCTAGAAGTTGTTTTGTAGGAGGAGTTAGGGTACTGTTCTAGAACGCTTTTTGCTATGGACTCTATTTCAGCTTCATGCTTCTCTAGATTTTCAGTGATAAAGTCTCTTATGATAAATGAAATTTTGGCATTCTGTAAGTCCCCTTTGATATTGGTAGGGTGTACAAATCCTTCCATCCCTGAGGTGGTTTCTGGACTCAGTCTGTCTGAAGGCAATCGACCCACAATTTCAGAAGCAATCTTTAGTGCATTTTCCATTTTTCCTTTGGCATATCCTGGATGAGCACTATTACCGATTATGTCTATGTGAAATCCATTTGCAGAAAAATTCTCATATTCAAAGCTTCCAATATCTCCACTGTCCAAGGTATATCCAAAATCAGCTTTCAGCATACCCATGTCCATATGCGCGACGCCTTTTCCTATTTCCTCATCTACTGTAAAGAATAACATGACCTTGCCATGCTTTATATCAGGATTATTGATTAATTGATAAGCAGCATCCATTATACTTGCAACCCCTGATTTGTCATCCGCACCCAATAAGGTAGTCCCACTAGCTGTAATTATATCATGTCCAATTTTTTCTTTGAGCTCTGGAAATTTTTCCTCAGAAATCACTTGTGATGTGTCATCAGGAAGAGTGATAGTGCCGCCTTGGTAATTTTTGTGCACGATAGGTTTGACGCCTGTGCCACTGCAGTCGGGAGCTGTATCTACATGGCTACAAAAGAACACAGTAGGCACATTGGCTTTAGAGGTGTTTCCCTCTATTGTCGCATATACATATCCTTCCTTACTCAGTTCATGATCTATACCCATCGCATCCAATTCTTTACTTAATTCTTTGGAGAGATTGAGTTGCTTAGCAGTGCTGGGAATTGTGTCTGAAAAGGGGTCAGCTTGTGTGTCTATCTGCACGTACTTCAGAAATCTATCCTTGACAGTATGCTTCATAATTTAGGTTTAATTTTTAATGATACTAAGATATGATAACGCGACACTATTCCACAGACGAATGAAATTTTATAGTTCATTAATCATCCTCATGTAATGGGGTTTCATAGTATCCAGTCGTATGTTATTCAGAAAAGACGAATAGGCGAGATAGGTCAATAGAAATCTTATATCCTTAATCCAAGGGGGAAGATACTTAGGGGGTTGGAGTAGACCTAGCTTTTGGAACTGGACCATTTCTGCCATGTCAGTGATATCTAATTTGCCTACAAATAACAGCGGCAGTATCTCAGCTCGGCCATCACTGACTACTGTTCTAAAAAAACTGTGCACATTAATAAGGCCATCCAGATAAACTATATCCTTAGTAAATGGCGCTCCTCCACTAATGACGCCACCTCTGAAGACCCTTCTAGTGTTCTCGAAGGCTATATCCAGATCTCCAGTATGCTCATGATAGAATCTGAATACTTCTATAAAGTCAGCGCCATCAATAGCCATTTGGATTGCTAAAATCCTATCTGATAACCTTCTAAGTCTATCTAAATCAAGGTGACCTGTAATGTACTCTGCAAAAACAGCAAGCCCTTCTTGGGTTTTAGTGGTTCCAGGATGAGCAGCCGATAATATTTTGAGATCCGTCTGAGAATATCCATTGATAGAGGTTGCTACATGTATGTATGCCTCGTGATGTATAAGCTGATCTATATCCATGTCCGAGAACATTGCATCTTCCCTGATTCTTATTCGTCTCCGTCCTGCAATGGCTTTGGAAGAAACTTCTTCGTCTATGATAACTTCTGGGGCATCATCCCCAAACATGTCCTCTACTGCTTCCATCATTCTCCGCTGTACTTCTCTTGCATCCAAATTGTCAGCACTCTGAGATTCCAATCCTAGTTTATCTATATTAAGATACATGTCCTCAAAGTGCCTGGCCAGATCCAATGAGGTGTTTTGCTCATCGGGTAGCATGTCCTTAGGAGAACCATATAGTAAGCTGGAGTAGTTATAGAATTTAGGTGTCCCAAGATGACTGAGCATCAGTGCACTGTTTTCTAGTATATCTGTTTTGTCATTTGCCCAATTCTTGAATGGAGAAGCATCAGGAATTTTCTTTCTGATTTTCTTCGTCAATTTTAAAGCCATCTTCATGTCAAGCTCAGGATATTCAGGTTTAGGAAGTTCCTGCATCTTAGTTTCGAAAAACCTTTCTTTGACTGATTTGTCCCAGTTGATATTTCTAAGTATCCTTATATGCTTTGAAGCCTTGTAAAGAATGTTACTTAATTCTATTACATGCTCCTTTTCTTTGTTTTTCAGAATTTTACTTGCTTGGGAGATAAATTTAGAATCTTAATGATGGATTACACAAAATTCATAAGAGAAATACACCTAATTCGTCGAAAACAACACCCTGTTTGTAGATGAATCAAATGAATAATTAAGGATTTGGTAACACTTTGAAAGTAATGTCGTCTTGTAATTGTAACATCGATGTATCCCAGTTATTAGTTATTTACAAAACACAAAAATTTAAATGTCATGAAAATATCTGCATTTCTTTGTACAACTATAATCTTATTATTAAGCCTACAACCTGCATTGCAAGCGCAAAACAGAATTCAAAAGCACTTTGATTATTTGTTAGATGATAAGGAGTCTACACATCTAACCATCTCTGGCAAAATGTTCGAGATGATAAACAAAATGGACATAGATGAAGGAGATGATGAAGAAATAAGAGAAGTTGCAACGTTTATAAAGTCCATAAAATCTATAGAGTTAGTAGCCTCAGAATCAATGACAGACGCAACCAGTCATTTCCGTAAGGGTCAGAAGATATTGGATTCTGAAATGGAGGAACTGATGAGAGTGACTGCTAAGGATGGAAACTTCTGCTTATACATAGAGGAATATGATGGACGCGTATCAGAAGTAGTTGGTATCGGATCAGGAGACACGGAATTTGTAGTATTCTCTATACTTGGCGATATGGCACTCCAGGATATAGGTAAGATAGCCAACCAAGTAAATATGGGCCATTTAGAAAAGACGAATCTAGAAGATGTAAATATATCAGAGGTAAAATTATATCCTAATCCGATCAGTTCTACGTCGCAGCTGACAGTTAGCTTACCTGATAATCTGATAGATGGAGTAGGGAGTATATATGATTCCAATGGGTCCATAATTCGTACAGTCAAATTAGGATCTGCAGAAAATACTGTAAAAGTGTCTGACCTAACAGCAGGAAAATACGTTTTCGTTATAGAAAGCAATGGTGTCAGTATCCGTAAGCGTTTTATCGTCATAGAATAATAGAAAATACTTTCTAAATGAGAAAAATCCCATCTGGTATGAATCTAGGTGGGATTTTTTATTTCTTACTTACAGTGCCTTCTTGTATTATAGAAAGTCCATCTTGGTCATAAGATTCTAGGACGAAGTCTTCGTATTTTTCTTAGATCTAATACGTATCTCCCTTTTATCAGAAAGAGCCACTTCCATCGAAGCAGCTCATTCTTAAAACATCAAGGGTATTAAAATCAGTTAATCCTTACATTAAATAATCAATTCTTGTGGCCATCTAAAGTTGATGGTACTTGGATTTTTTGGAGAATATAACTACCCAGTATTCTAGAATAAGATAGAGTCAGGTAGCTAAGACCATTCTAAGTTTCAGTTGTTTTAAAAATTGTGATTCTTTGTAATTGTTTACTCTTCTTAGAATAGAAGAATAACATTCTGTACTAGGTGAGTAAATGGTTTTTCTTTTTTCAAAAAATTCGGTAATAGAAAATACAGTAAATACTGTCAATGGGATAGGCCTCTTAGCACAAGCTAAGAATACATATAATTAATTTTTAGTATATGTTGTGAATGGGCCTTATAGAGTTGTGAATGAATATAAAAGTTGACAATGAGCATGCTACGATCAAAGACATAGAACTTTAATATATTTTCACTTCACTACATTCATAATCTGCATCAGTTCTTTCCGTCTATTCTTGCTTACCTGTAATTCTTCGCCTCCCACGAAGACAGTTTTGAAATCTGCAGTTACCTTAGAAATCTTACTGACTTGGACAATGTGCTTCCTGTGAATTCTTTTGAAAGTTGTTTCTGGAAGGATTTCTTCCATTTTGGCAAGACTTGTCCTAGAGAGATATCGATCATTATTAATAGTAACTGTTTCAGTATAGACGTTAGCCGCCCTGATATATGCTATGTCAGCGGCGAGGACCCTGTATATTGTTTCATTCTTAGTAAAGTAGAATGCATCTCTGGTGGTTATTTCTTTATTAAGCTTTATTGTTGTTCTTTTCTGTACGTCCTTACTAATATTATGGGCTTTCGATAAGGCTAGATCTAGGCTTGTCCTGAGAGATATCTCCTTTATAGGTTTGACAAGAAAGCCTATCATGTTGGATTCTTGAGCTATATTATAACTTTCGGCATCACCAGAAGAAGATATATAGAGTATGGGAATATTCAGGTGCTTGATCTTCTGGCCAATCTCTAATCCAGAAAAAGCACCCTGTATGTCAATGTCCATCAGAATAAGATGAGGCTTCTCTTGTTCTATAAGCCTCATGGCATCAGAAGAATTATCGGTTCTGGCGCAAACAAAATAACCTAGTTGAGTGACCATCGCCTCTAGCTGAACGGCATAAGTCAAGCTGTCTTCAACTATCAATATTTTGAGATTATGTGTATCTATGTTACTCAATATTCCTAGTTGTGGACTGGTCCATTTAATTTAGTAATGATGATAAGATTCTGTGCTATTTGCATGGGCTAAATATAGTACCGCTTTTACATTCACATCAGATTTGAGTTGTGAATGGTCACTCTCGTGTTGTGAACGGATAATTGTAGCTTATTTGGTCGCTTTTTTTAGGGGTTATGAGGGTATTTGTTGTCATAATGGCCTATTCGTGTTCTCAGTAAGATCTTAGCCAGCCATCGGTAACTGGACCTTGAAAGTCGTTCCATTTCCTAGTGCACTCTCCCCACTAATCTCACCTTTATTCATCTTTACTAACTCATTGACCAAGTGAAGACCTAGGCCTGTGCCACTTTCACCCGCAGTACCTTTATGACTCTTTCCTTTAGCAAGGGAGAAAAGATCGCTAAGCTGCTCTGTAGTCATCCCCACACCTGTATCAGTAATAACTAGTTGCACTTTCCCGTCTTGCTCCGTGGATCCGACTTTGACCTGTCCACCTCTAGGCGTGAATTTTATAGCATTGTCCAGTAGATTCATAAGTATTGTGAAAGTTGCATTAGGGTCTGCATAGACGACAGTCTGCTCTAGCACATCATTGACAAGGGTGAGGCCTTTCTGATCGGCGATATTGTGGAAACTAGAAAGCACCTCTTCAGTTTTTTCCCTGAGACCGAAATGGCTTGGTTTGTAAGGAAAAATATCTCTTTGACTGAGGGCCCAGTCGAGCAGGTTGTCAGTCAGCTTCTGCAGGGCAAAACCTTCTCTTTCTATCTCCGCGCCCATCTTATTCAGGGTATCGTAGTCTTCTTTCTGTATCAGATAGTTTATAGATCCTGAGATATTGCTGAAGGCCACGGCTGGTTTTCTAAGGTCGTGCCCTATAATAGAGAAGATTTGGTCTTTAGATTGATTGAGGGAGACTAACTGTTGATTCTGATCAGTTATGATTCTATTTTTTTGCTTGTTTCTGTACAGGAAGAATAGAGTCAGTAGGGCAATAGTTAAGCCACTGAGTGCAGCGATTTTGTTGCGAAGTGAAACGGCTGTAATTAGAGCTTTTTCTTGTTCTAATGATTCCACTTTCTGGACATTTTCATAATTGGTGTATTCTGCTTCTATCTCACCTAGCTTATCTAATTTCTCTTTTGCTTTTTCTGCATTGTACGCATGGTATTCTAATATGGCATCTGAAACAGAATCCTTTTTGCCAAGTGCATTGTATATCTGGATTTTGTAAGGATATATTCCATCGTACAAATCTCTATCAGAATTATATGCCCATTTTTCTAAAATCCTCAGAGCTTCTTCAGCCTTTTCATATTCTCCTTGCACTATTCTTACTTCTATTAGACTTTCACAGTATTTAGACTTAATATGATCAAAGCTTTCTGTATCATCGATTACATACAGGTAAGGTTTTAGTAATTCATATGCTTTCTCTTCATTTCCAACTCTTAATTCTGCTGCTGCAACGTAAGAACTCATCCAATATTTGTAATCATCTACACCAATCTCCTCAGTGAGCTTGATTGCCTTATTTCCGTAGACCAATAAGGAGTCGTAAGATTTAATATCAAGATATGTATCAAAGAGATTGGCGTAAGTATAGAAAAGACTAGACTTTTGTTTTATCTGACTTTTTGCTTTTAGAGATTCTTTTGCATATTCAATATTTTTCTCGTAATCGCCACTTTCTCCATAAATCATTCCGATGTTGTTGAGGATAACACCTTTTGCATAGAGATTTCCAAGTCTATTTGCAGCTTCGACGGCTTCTTGATAATATCCTATTGCTTTTCTAGTATCTCCTCTGTTCAGAAAATACGAACCTAGATTATTGCCAAAGGTTTGTATAATATCATATTTCTCTTCTTGTATTGACGTGACTGTATTAAGATTGTAGCCTGAGGTAAAATAATGCAAGGTAGAATCAGAGTCACCTTTTAGATCGTAGATGCCACCGATTAGCGAAAGACTGCCAGACAGCAATGTGATGTTCTTAATTTTTGCTGAACGCTTATGCCCTTCGTTAGCATAATGTAAGGCACTGTCTAGCGTGCCTCCGTAGTAATGATGTTCTCCCATTGAAATATAACCATTGACTACAATATCATTAAGTGGATCAGAAGAGCCCTCTGATATAATCTTGCGCCAATACTGAATGGCAATCTCTTCCTGCAATCCATCTAATCTCCGGATTGAATCCATAAGAACGAGGCGAGAATCTAGGTCTTCTGTTAGATCGAGCTGAGCTGATAAGCTATCTAATTTTTCCTCATATTCTATTGATTGTGATCTAGCAGGAATAGTCAGAAGGAGTAAGCTAAGGCAAAAAATAGATGAGATTGGAAAAAAACTTATCCACGACTTTAAGATTGTTTTCATTACATATATTTAGTAAAGTGCGAGCAATCTGCACTCGTGCTATAGCAATTGTCAATTAAGCTCTACTAGCCAAATGAAGTTGCAAAAGATTAAAGGGGACAAGTGGTTTTAGTTATGATTTTCCTTAGAAGAAATGTAAAGGATGTTTCTGCAGAGGAAAAATATCTCTCTAAATTTAACAAAAGTTATCAGGAAACTCGGACTTTAACATATAGTCATTGTGCTTTAGAATCATGGTGTCAACACTATTTTAGGTTCTGTAACTTAGACGCTTAATTTTTTTATTTAGAATAAGCTTATAGAAATAAATAAGTACTGGCGTCAAAAAGTAATAAGCTAGGGCTTACTGAGTAGTTATCAATTGTTGACCTGATTATTATACATCTGGTAGTACTTATTTGAACGTGTAAACATAGTATTAAGAAAAAGTACATTGAAGATTAGGAACTCACGAATACCTTCACAACATAGTTCACAGCCGTTCACAACATTGTTTCCACAAGAGGCCATGACGTAATGTAATTTTGGAATGTAATACACAAATGACTAATCACCTTACAAGGACTATCTAGTTCCTTCTTATCACTTTTTTTTTAAAATTATCTATCATGAGAAATTCATTTTCCATATGGGCTTGCCTTTTTATTTTCTCTCTAAATCTATCTGCTTTCAATGAGAGGGAGCCAGAAAAAACACAAGTCTCTAATCCAGAAAATTTGGAAATCCTAGAGACGATTCCTGACAGAACGCTAGAAATAGAAGTGCAAAGGGAATTTCTACAAATCCAATTATCTGGGCATCCACAATCACTACATTGGATTCTCTACCATCCCAAAGGTAAAGTGATAAGCAGAATATCTACTGAGTCTAATATTGACGCCATTGATATTTCCACACTAGAGAAAGGTAACTATGTTCTCATGATAAAAGATGACAAAGGGAGAATACTGCATAAAACCTTCACTAGGAGATAGATGCACATGCACCTAGAAAAGCATTAGTTACAAGATCACGAACCCGAATTTTATTTAAATTAAAAGATACCTATAATGACTATTAAATTTTTAATCTCAATAATTGTTGGCCTATGTATGACAGTAGCTGTTAATGGCCAGCTTCACTTAGGTGTAAAGACATCCTATGGTGTTAGTTACACTGAATCAGTTGCTAAAGAATTTACTTCTGTTTCTCCTGTCAAATTATCTCAGATTGCCTATCAAGGCACTCAATCTAGAAAAGGCGTCGGAATGTCCGTATACAAAGCAAACCAAAAGTTGTTTTTTATGGCGGATGGACTTTACACCAAGAGTGGAAGAACCTTTACACTTGAGTCCACTAATTTTCAAAGAACACCATTGGATCCTGCCATCCTATACAATACCTCTGAGACAAATCTTAGACTGGTTGTTATGAGTGGCTTAAGGTATAAGAATCTAAAGCTAGGGGTAGGGCCAGAATTTTCTAGAATCATTACAAGTGTAGAAGAGCTAAGTGAATTAGAAGGTGTAAGCAACAGTGGTTCTAATTTCCAGAGCGGCTTTAATTTTCTAGTGGGCTATGTATTCGGTAAGCATATACACCTAGACTTAAGACATACATATATCTTCCAAGATGCTGCTGATGAGTTTAGGTTTGATGGAGTGCCCTTGGATTTCAATGCTAATCAAAAGTACGTGGAAATCTCTCTTGGCTTCTATTGGTAAGAATGATATCATAGCCAGATTCTTACGTAAATGACTCTACTAAAGTGGTTTAATCCATTGGAATTCTACGGTATTTTATTGAGTAGTTCACTCGCATTCTTGTCATGTTTTTTTCTTCTAAGTTATGCCCATCTCTCATTGCTTTTCGGTCAACAAAAGCTAGTAATTACGGCTGTTTCAAGGCTTTTGAGTCCGTTCACAACATGGTTCCCGCCGTTCACAACATTATTGCTCTACGAAAGAAAGAATAATGTATGTTAGAGTTTTATATATGTATTTTAACAATACAGAAGACGAAATCTGATTGTTTTAAAGCCAACTCGACCTAATGAATCTGACTAATCTCATATTGCCTATTCTGGTGATATCTTTTCTAAGCATCTCTTTATGTATGTATTATATGCCAGTTACAACTTGTGTAGCTGTACTCATATTGTGCCTATCAATAAAGAAGGCATCTGCTGGAAAATTAGATTGGAATGTGATGATAAGTAAGATTCAAGTGGGTAAGTATTACTCAATTTATAGACGAACAAACGAAATAAACTCAATCTCAAGTACTTGCTCAGACAAGTAATAACTCAATCTTATTATGAAGAAAATTAATAGAATTTTAGTTGGAACCTGCATGATATTCGTGCTGTTTTCTACTGATTCAGCGGCACAAAGTCTGTCCTGTACTGCAGGTATGCCAGTGGTAGTTGCAACTGAGAATTTTGATGCGGGTGGTGCGATGTTTAACAACACTTTTGCACAATGGAATATAGACAGCAATGGAACAGGAAGTAGTGGTACAGGGCCTCTTGCAAATTCAGCGCCTTCATTACCTAATTATATATATTATGAATCTTCAGGCACAGCTGCTCCCGGAGCTACTTTTGATGTATTTACAGATATTGAACTGAGGTGTTTTGACGATGCATTACTTTCTTACCATTGGCATGCGGCTGGTGATCCTGGTGATGCGATTGCGGAGGTGCAGGCATCTAGTGATAATGTAACTTGGATAACAATGGGAACTCATAATGCAGGTGATACACCTAACCAAGCTGACCCTTTTACGCCAAATGCTGTATCACTTGCGGCCTTTTTAGGAGGGACAGTAAGTATTAGATTAATAACAACTGTTCATACCAGCTTAAGAGGTGATATTGCTTTTGATGATATTGTGATTAGTGGTTGTGAAGCTGCAAGTGGTCCAACGACAGGACCAACACCTACTTGTTCTTTAGGAGCAGATGGATGTACAGCCACAATAGAGTGGAACACTTGTAGTGGTACTCTGCCAACTGGTGATGTAGAGATATGTCCAGCAGGCGTGGCGTCTGGAGGTGTGGGTTGTGTTACCATTAATGCAGCACTTAGTCCTTTAGTGATTGATCTATGCGCATTAGGCTTTGCTTCTGATACTGGTCCAGCAGATATAGAGATTTCAGTTACCGATATAGGAGGTACTGGTCCAGTTTGCCCACTAACACTTCCTAGTCTACCATTAATGTGTAATGATGGCAGTATGACTTCTGTATTATTTTTAGAGAATTTCGATGCTGGTGGTCCGATGTTTAATGGTGCTAATGGACAATGGAATATAGATAGTAATGGGACACAAAGTGGTGGTACAGGACCTTTGTCAAACTCTGCGCCATCCCTACCAAACTACTTATTTCTTGAAGGGTCTGGTGCAAATACAACGGGAGTAGCGATTGTTGTTGCGGCTAGTGTTGATTTAGCAGGTTGTATAGATGAAGCACAATTGTCATACCAATGGCATTTTGCAGCTGGTGATTTCCCTATTTTAGGTACAGTAGCTGTAGAAACACAAATATCTAATGATGGTGGCGCTACTTGGGTAACGGTAAGAACACATTTATCGGGTGAAACTGCAGATCAAGCGGATCCATTTGTAACAGAGCTTATCAGCTTAGCTGCCTATGTGGGCCAGACAATAGATGTTCGATTTATAGGAACTATAGATAATAGGAATGAAGATTTTGCTGTTGACAATGTGATGATTAGTGTATGTTCTTCTTGTGATCTTAGTGGTGTAACTGCAGCCGCACCTATAATAGTAGAACAAACATGTATGGGAAGTATTCCTTTAGGAGGAACTGTTTCAGCTCCTGCCACTACTGGCTGTCCTGTAGGGTCTACTTTAGAGTATTCTACAGACAATATAACCTTTGGCACTACATTGCCTCCATATAATACAATGGGACCAAGTACTGTATATACAAGATGTTCTTGTGATTGTGATTCTTCTATTGCAAGTCCGGTAACTTCTGTAATGACGAACCCACAGATTTGTACTTGTATGCCATCCGCAGTATGTAATCCTTCTATAACTCTTACGGCAGATGCGATTACAGGCTGTGCAGCAATTACTCCAGCAGATATAGATGCAGGAAGTAATGATTCTACTGCTGGCTGTAGTGCATTCGGATTGTCAGTAGATATTGCAGAGTTATGTTGTACTGATAATTTGCCAGGAATAGTAACCCTCACGGTAACTAGTATAGATGGTAGTACTGCTACATGCACCACACAAGTAAACATATTAGACAATACAGCTCCGATGGCGGTATGTCAGACACTGACTGTCATGTTAGATGCGAGTGGGGTAAGTAGTATAATGGCTTCCGATATAGATGGTGGTTCTTCTGATGTCTGTGGTAATGTTACGCTAAGTGCAATGCCAACAACTTTTGGTTGTATGGATATTGGGACAAACACAGTCATCTTAACGGTAACAGATGGAAGTAGCAATGTGAGTACCTGCTCTGCGACAGTGACAGTAGTAGACAATACAGCTCCGATGGCGGTATGTCAATCACAGACTGTCATGTTAGATGCAAGTGGAGCTGGAAGTATAATGGCTTCCGATATAGATGGCGGTTCTTCTGATGCCTGTGGCGTTACACTAAGTGCTGCGCCGACAACTTTTGGTTGTATGGATTTAGGGATCAATACCGTCATATTAACAGTAACAGATGGAGGTGGTAATGTCAGTACCTGCGCTGCTACAGTGACAGTGGTAGATAACATAGCACCGATTGCGGTATGTCAATCAGTGACTGTTATGTTAGATGCAAGTGGAGCTGGCAGTATAATGGCTTCAGATGTAGATGGTGGTTCTTCCGATGTATGTGGCGTTACGCTAAGTGCTACACCGACAACTTTTGGTTGTATGGATGTAGGCAACAATACAGTCATCTTAACGGTAACAGATGGAGGTGGCAATGTAAGTACCTGCGCTGCGACAGTGACAGTAGTAGACAACATACCTCCAGTGGCAGTATGTCAACCACAAACTATAATGTTAGATGCAAGTGGAGCTGGTAGTATAATGGCTTCAGATGTAGATGGCGGTTCTTCCGATGCTTGTGGCGTTACACTAAGTGCTGCGCCGATAACTTTTGGTTGTATGGATGTAGGAACCAACACAGTCATATTAACAGTAACAGATGGAAGTGGCAATGTAAGTACCTGCTCTGCAACAGTTACTGTAGTAGATAACGTAGCACCGATGGCGGTATGTCAATCACAAACTATCATGTTAGATGCTAGTGGATCTGGTAGTATAATGGCTTCAGATATAGATGGTGGTTCATCCGATGCCTGTGGCGTTACACTAAGTGCTGCGCCGACAACTTTTGGTTGTATGGATTTAGGGATCAATACCGTCATATTAACAGTAACAGATGGAGGTGGTAATGTCAGTACCTGCGCTGCTACAGTGACAGTGGTAGATAACATAGCACCGATTGCGGTATGTCAATCAGTGACTGTTATGTTAGATGCAAGTGGAGCTGGCAGTATAATGGCTTCAGATGTAGATGGTGGTTCTTCCGATGTATGTGGCGTTACGCTAAGTGCTGCGCCGACAACTTTTGGTTGTATGGATGTAGGAACCAACACAGTCATCTTAACGGTAACAGATGGAAGTGGTAATATAAGTACCTGCGCTGCGACAGTGACAGTAGAAGACAACATCGCACCGATGGCTGTATGTCAATCACAAACTATCATGTTAGATGCAAATGGAGCCGGTAGTATAATGGCTTCAGATATAGATGGTGGTTCATCCGATGCCTGTGGCGTTACACTAAGTGCTGCGCCGACTACCTTTGGTTGCATGGATATTGGGGATAATACCGTCATATTAACGGTAACAGATGGAAGTGGCAATGTCAGTACCTGCTCTGCGACAGTGACAATACTAGACAATGTTGCACCGATGGCGGTATGTCAGGCACATACTTTACAACTTAATGGAATAGGAGCTGGAGGACTTACGACTTCAGATATAGATGGCGGTTCTTCCGATGCCTGTGGTAACATTACGCTAAGTGCAATGCCGACAACGTTTGGTTGCATGGATGTCGGGACAAATACAGTCATTTTAACGGTAACGGATGGAAGTGGGAACGTAAGCACTTGTTCTGCATCAGTTACAGTAGAAGATAATTTAGCTCCGATTGTAGCATGTCCATCAAGTAGAACCTTATCATTAGAGCTAGGACAATGTGGACAATTCAGTACAGAAGATTTACCATCGTTTACAGATAATTGTGGCGCAACAATAACAACAGTGTCAGCACCTACAAATGATGATTTCTTATCTATTAATTGTGATACAAGAGAATCAGATCCTATACTTTATTCATATTTAATAGAGGATGGGTCAGGAAACGTAACATCATGTTCATATGAGTTAACATTTATAGAAAGTCCATCAGCGACCAATGATCGTCTTAGCTGTAATGATGAAGTTAATGTATCAGTCAATAACTTATGTGAAATAGAATTCACAGCAGATATGTTACTGGAGGGAGGAAATTTTGGATGTCTAGACTGCTTTATAATTACGCCTGCTGAGATATTCATGACTGGAGTGGATGGCAATGTATTTGATGTGTCAGTGACAGATCCAGTATCTGGAAATAGCTGCTGGACAAGAGTCAATGTAGAAGATAAAAATGATCCTGAATTAGTATGTGATATATGTACAGACCCTACAGTATCAGACCCTAGTTGTGTGTTCAACTGTACAGAAGAAAAATTATTCTCTGATTTTGTAGATAACCAAACAGGGAGAGTAGGTGTAGATGAAGATGTATTAGATGATATAATAGAGTTCTCAGGAGATAGAGGTGGATTCATTGATGAGTTCGTGACAGAGAACTGTTCTAACATTCCAATCTTCGCAGACTATAGTGATTCATTTTCTACTATAGGAGACTGTACAGAAGGTGTATTGATGACAAGACTATGGTCAGTGACTTTCCCTAGTGTAGGAGGAGGAAACAGAACATTAAATTGTACGCAATACTTCAGATTTGATCCATTCGAAATATTTGATGATATGGGTAACCTTCTAGCAATGGAAGCACCATTCGATACGATACAACTAAATCCAGATATATTCGAGCCAGTAGTAGATGAGACAATAGAAGATATGGTTTTGCTACCAAAGCAAATCGTAGAATTGCCTTCATGTGATTTGGGTACGAGTCCAGCAGAGATAGCTGCATTCTTTGATAATCCTTTAACAGAAGATGATGATACAGATAACGATGGCATCGATCCAGATGAGTTTGATATAGACTGCGTCATAGAGAATAATGAAGGGATATGGTATGCATACCCACACTATTACATCAATGGCGTCAGAGGTCTTCATGCGCAGCCAATAACGGATGGTGTATGTAATGTAATAGTAGATTTCCACGATGCAGACTTGGATGCATGTGCACCAGGATGTTCAGGGAATTCTAAGATACAAAGAACGTGGACTATAATAGATTGGTGTGGCAGTTTTGCAGCGGAGTACACACAATTGATAAGTGTAGTAGATGACTTAGAGCCAAGTTTATTATTAGAGAGTGATCAGATATTTGCAAGTACTGACCCATGGCAGTGTGCAGCGGATGTATCAATTCCGGCACCAAAGTCATTAGTAGATGTATGTGATGCAGATTTGACCTATTACATAGGATTTGTAGCAGGCGGCTTAGAAGTAATCGGTAATGCAGAAGATGGCTTCACTGTATTAGGCGTTCCAGAAGGAATGACGACTGTACAGTATGTAGCAGAAGATTGCTGTGGTAATAGAGCAGAAGTATTAGCTACAATAACAGTAGAAGATAGAACAGCTCCGACGCCAGTGACGGTACAGAATTTAGTAGTAGAACTAGGTGATTTTGGATCAACAAATCCATTAGACCCTGAGCAAGGCACAGGCAAGATATTTGTAGATGCGATAGATCAAGGAAGTTTTGATAACTGTACAGAAGTAGTAGTAGATATCAGAAGAAGAGTAGATGATTTCTGTACACCTGCAGATACACTGTGGGGTGAATCAGTGACTTTCTGCTGCGATGATATAGATAGAGAAATAGATGTACAGATAAGAGTATGTGATAAGAATGATAACTGTAATTTCTTATGGTCGATAGTATTAGTGGAAGACAAGCAAGCTGGCTTAGGAACATGTCCTGTGAACCTTGTGGTGCCATGTACATTTGACATATGGGATTTAGACTTGACAGGTGTACCTACGTCATTTGGAACCTGTATGCAGAACGATGTATTGTTAGACACAATGCAGATATTTGAAGATACACAGCCAAGAAGAAAGAGAACACAAGATGGTAACCCAATTGGACAATTTACGGGCTTAGAGGTTCCAGCATATGATCCAAGTTGTGGATTTGGTGCGATAAGAAGAATTATAGAGTTTGGTACAGCTGGCGAATGCGAGCAGTGGTTTGTACTGACACCAGTAGATACATTTGCCTTCGCTTCAATAGTATGGCCACCAGATGTGACAGTAGTGTGTGAATTCGCAGATACAGGCAAGCCGACATTCTTAGAGCCACAATGTAACCTAGTAGGAGTAGATGTAGATAGAGTAGAGGTTGCAATAGAAGATAACGCATGCTCTACGATACTATATAATTGGACAATAATAGATTGGTGTACATTCGATCCAA